>NZ_SRUN01000002.1:0-335233 GCF_004791595.1 Mesorhizobium sp. M8A.F.Ca.ET.202.01.1.1
GGTATCAACGGCCGCAGCCGTTTGGAACACAGCCGCTCCGATGCCTCCCACAAACACCACGAGCGCTTCGCGAACATCGCCGCCGTAGCGAAGGCTGTGCCTCTTGTTGCCAGGTATCTTCGACGCGCGTTGACGGAGCACTCGGATCGCATGCTTGCGCAATGAGATCGAAGCGCAGGCCGACGAGCTGTTGCGGCACAGCCAGGATTATCAGCTCCTGCGACAAATCCCGGGCATTGGACCGATCAACGCATTGACCATCATTGCCGAAGCCGGCGATCTTCGCCGTTTCGCTCATCGTCGCCAGTTTCTAAAGTTCTGCAGGCTGGACCTCTCGACACAGCAGTCAGGCCAATATCGGGGCCAGACCCGCCTTTTCAATTCGGCAATGCTCGGCTGCGCCCTACCCTGTGGATCGCCGGACAAGTCGCGATCCGCCAGCGGGAGAATGGCTTCCGTCATAAGTTCGAAGGCTACATTGCGAGCGATCGCGACAATCCCGATCTACGCCGCAAGGCAATGACCGCTATCACCGCCAAGATGGCCCGCGTCGTGCACGCTGTCGTCAAAGGTGGTTCCGACTTCCGGCCCTTCGTCGTTGAAGGGCGGGTGCCAGGTGGAAGAACCTCTGTCAGCTAGCCGTAAGGGCATCGCTTCGATGACCCTGTAGATAATCTCGGGTCTTCCGCCTGGATCAGAAGCTCGTATCGAGGACGGTGAGGGCCGCTTTCCTGCGGCATCACGAGAAGACGCCGGTAGCCGAACCGGCGACGCTCCTGCGCGATCGCCTTCATCCGCTCGCGAAGCTCGCGGTCGTCCGGCCTGCTGGTCTCGTAGCGAACCGTCATGCGGCAACAGCCGATGGCTTTACACGCCCGCCGTTCGCTCATTGCCCGCTGAAGCGACGGCGCGCTTCGCAGCTGAGACATGCTCAGAGGGGCCTATCTTTGTGTCGGCTCACCGCAAGACCAGAGTGTTCGCGAAGAAGGCGGTAAATCCGCGTCGATTATTCTCCGAATGAATAATTCCAATTAGAGCAAAATTTCGGGAAATCGTTCTGCAGAAAGCGTTGTAATGAATTCTGCGCCGTTCTTTGTCACCACGGCAACCTCCTCCAACTGGAATACTCCACCGCACATTTCGTATTTCGGCTCGACGTGGATGATCATCCCCTCATGAATCACCTCCTTCGAGGTAGCCGCGATCGAGGGTGGCTCCGTCAGGTTGCGTCCGGACCCATGGCCGATCCGGGACGCAGTTGCGCTCGGCAACCCCAACTCAGTTTGCTTGGCAAACGCTTCGAACGCGCCGTAGACATCGGCACCGGTCATGCCCGGCCTAATTGCAGACAAGGTCGCGGTTGTTATGTTTCGAACCTGAGTGTAAATGCTTTGCTCTTCGTCGGTGACGCGGCCGGCCTTCGCAATCCGATTGACGTCTGAAGTCGAAGCCAACATGCAGCAACCGATATCAACCCAAATGAAATCATCTTTTGCCAGCGCCCGATCGCTCGGCGGCAGGCTATAAGCGAAATCCTCTCGTCCAAAACGCACCGGGAGCCACGGAACCGAATCGGCGCCACGTTCGATCAGCTCGAGGGTCAAGGCCTTGGCGAATCGTTTTTCCGTCGTGCCCAGCGTCAAATTGTTCAAGCAATGGTGGAACGCGCCATGCGCGATCCCGAGCGTAAGCCGCTTCTGGGCAATTTCCGCCGGCGTCTTGATCATTCGGATGGGCCAAATGAAATCTGCACCTTCCAAGAGCTGTGCTGCACGAAATTGGGCGTTTAGCTTGTCAAGCAAACTGAGGGAACCGAGGCCGAAACTCTCGAATCCATAATCAAGCGCAATTCTGCGAAGGTCGGCCTGCCCGAGAACTTCGACCACTTTATCAACCGCACCCTCGATGAAGCCGGAATACTGCCGGTGCATCACACCTGCAGGCAGCTCGGGCGTTTGAGAAAATGTCTTCGCTTCGGCAGCGGCTGCCACGACCATCACCGTGTCGCTCTCTTTCAGAACGACCAGAAAGTACGGCCGAGCTTTAGAGATCCAGAACAGGGACTTGTAGCCTGTAAAATATTCAAAGTGGTCTTGGTCTGAGATCACAAACGCATCAAGAGATTGTTCTGCCATGCACTTCCGGAGTGCGTCGATGCGTCTCGCGTACTCATCACTGCGCACGAGTAGTCTATCGGACATGTGTCTCACCTCAATTAAAGGGGCCGGCATTTATACCCGTCTTTGCGCCGCAGCTTGGCGGCCGCCGCTTCCGCCTTGTCAGCAAGCGCTACGCCATACGCCTGCCCAAGGGCAGCAAACCGAAATGGCCCGGCCATTTCCTCCAGATCGACGCCGTCTAGCCGTGTGTTGTCCGCTTCCTCCACTCCGTTCGTCAGCTCAGGGATAGCTTGGCGACCACTTGGCCAGCCATGCTGCGAGATCGCGTCGGTCATAGACCCAGCGCACACTTCCTACATGCAATGCGCCATGCTCCCTACACAGGTGATCGAGCCCTTTTCGGTTGTGTGCGTCAAGTTCTGCAAAAAGGGGCGGCCATGAAGCTGGTCATGCGGCTTGGCGCAAAGCGAGCTTCTTGTGCTCGCGCAGTCGTCCATGTTGATGTAGCGGTTGGCCTCCATCCAGTTTTCGTTGGTTTCGACGGCCAGCGACCTGACCAGGCGCAGGCAGCTTTCGGCGTTCGGGAAGATGCGCACGACATAGGTGCGCCGGCGGATTTCCTCGTTGAGGCGTTCCAGCATTTTGGTGGACTTCAGGTGCTTGTGGTGCTGGCGCGGCAGGCAAAGAAGGTCAACGTGCATTCGATGGTCTCCTCTACCCAGCTCGTCAGGCGCGGATAGCGGCCCGACCATGTGGCAAGCCATGCGGCGAGATCGGCCTTGGCCTCGGCGAGATCGCGCCGGTCGTAGAGCCAGCGCAACTCCTGCAGGCAGTCGTCGCCGTGCTTTCTCGGCAGGTGATCGAGCGCGTTCCTGAGGAAGTGCACGTAGCAGCGCTGCCAGGCGGCTTCGGGGATCACCCCGCCGATCGCCGCGACCAGGCCGGCATGGTCGTCAGAGACAACCAGCTCGACGCCCTTGAGGCCGCGCGTCTTCAGCGCGACGAGGAAATCCCTCCAGGCCGAGCGGCTTTCGCGATTGGCCATTTCCACTGCCAGGATCTGGCGCCGCCCGTCCCAGTCGATGCCGACCGCGATCAGCACCGCCTGGCTCGTGACGATGCCGGCCTCGCGCACCTTCTCGTAGCGGGCATCGAGGATGAGATAGGCAAAGGGCTCCTGAAGCGGGCGCTCGGCAAAGGCCTTCAGGCTCTCGTCCAGCCGCTTGTTGATGGCCGAGATCGATGAGGCCGAGAACGCATGGCCGCACAGCTCTTCGGTGATCGCCTTGACCTTCCGGGTCGACACGCCCTGCACATACATCTCCGCAAGCGTGGCCACCAAGGCCCGCTCGGAACGCTGGTAACGCTCGAAAAGTTCGGTCGAGAAGCGGCCCGCCCGGTCCTGCGGAACCCGCAGCTCAAGCTTGCCGACACGCGTGACAAGGGTACGGCCATAGTAACCCGAGCGATAGCCGAGACGCTCCGGCGTGCGCTCGCTCTTCGAAGCACCCAGCGCCTCGTCCATCTCGGCCTCGAGCACCTCCTGCATCACCGCGCGGATCACCTCGTGCAATCCATCCGGGTTCGAAAGCAGAATGTCTTTGACGGCAGCGCTGGCGGTCTTACTTTCTGTCTTGGTCATGGTGGCGTTCCTTCGCGGGAATCGGTGACGTGAACAATCACCAGCCTGCCATGACCGCCCTCTCTCAGCCGAACCCTCAGCACGCTACCCCTTTCTCCGTTGAAGAGGTCCCTGCCTACCGTTTCAATTAGGAAGTGTTCTATCTTTGCCCACTCGGGTCACCGCCGTGAAGGACAGCTTGGCAGTTCGCATTGAGGAAATGCACCTAAGGGTTCGTTGGTTCTCCGGAGCGCTTCGAGATGCTGAGACGGCGAACCTTTGCTGCACCGGGTCAGCGCGCTGGGGCGACACACGGTTCCACGGATCTCTGGGCGCACAAGGCGGGCCTGGGCGAATGCTTCGCTTAGCCGAGCCGACGTAAGCTAGATCCAGATCAGGAAAGCCGTTGCCCCCAAGCAGCCGTGCTCGGAAATGAGTTCGAACCGGACCCGCTATCATCATAAACGGCCTCTGAAAATGCCAGGCACGAAGGCCTTTATCAGAGCCACGCGACTACGCCCTCATTGCCTCAGATACTTCTTGTATCAGAGGCAGCAATCACAGAAGGCACAACTTACTATTCAGGAGCAATTCAGACGAACGATGCGACAATTGTCGGGTTTGTCGCGGCTGTGACAGGCTTGTTTGGCCGATGGCTCATTTTTCATCCGCAGGTAGACGGCGCAAACTGGTCGAAAATTCTTCGCACCAGTTCGATAGACAAGTTGGCACGATTTTTGAAGCCTTTCTTCCAAGGCAGCGCGCCGGCTGGGCTGCCGGGGCTCATAGCGAATGGCCCGATGTAAGAAGTCAACAACGCAGTGGAGTAGAAGATGGAAGTTACGAGTAGGCGGTCTTTTGGAAGCTTTTCCGAAATAGCGAAGTTTTATCCTGCGTTCCCTCCGTTTTCCCGGCGAGTCCTTCAATCTCTTCTCGATGAAGTAAAGCACTCCGCCGAGCGTCCGATCTTCGGGGATATCGGCGCAGGTACTGGCCAAATTGCCTATGCCTTAGCTGACATGGGACTTTCAGGGTATGCTGTGGAACCTGATAGTCAGATGGTTGAGGTGGGGCGAAAGCTAGGCCCAACTTATCCTGCCGTTTCCTGGATCAATGCACCGGGAGAAAGCACGGGCCTCGCCGACGCATCGCTAGATTGGGTTTGCTACAGCCTGTCGTTCCATTTGACGAACGCGCGCGAAGCACTTCGCGAAAGCATGCGAATCTTGCGGCCTCGCGGGTTTTTCACCATTGTGACCCTTCTTGCAGATCTTGAGAGGGATCCCTTTCAACTTGAAATCGAAAATAGGATACGCGATATGGCACCCGCTTTGCGACGGGCGGTTACTACACTCGTCGGTCAAATGGGAACCTACGAACCGCTCCTCAATCAATATCCCAATCTGGGCAACTGCATCTCTCTCGCTAGCACCGAAGCTGTATCCATGAGCGAAGAGCGGTTTGTCAAGTTTTGGGCTGGGAGACATGATATCCCGAGTCAAGTCTCACCTGAGCATTGGAATTCCATACTGCAAATGATTGCGGAGACGTTTCGAAGGTGGCAGCCGGCCAGCCTGCGATTTCGCTCTATCGCATGGCATGCTCAACGCGGGTGAGGTGATCACATAAAGCTAATCGATTTCGTCATGGAGCCTGGGCTTAGTCAAGAGGTAGAGATGACAAGCTGTATGAACCGCGCCAGGTTTCGGAGGCTGTTTGCTTTGAGACGCGCCGCCATGGCTAGCTTTTCGAGTATGGCCTAGTAGCGTTCCCCTAAGGGCCGGCGGGATGTTGCTGATAAGCTCCAGCAGCCGGCGATTACTGGACCAGTCGATCCATTCCAGCGTCGCGAACGCCACGGCCTCGACGTAACGCCATGGTCCGCATGGAGGGATCACCTCGGCCTTGTGTAGAGCGGTAGTCGTTACGACAGAGCGTTGTCAAGGAAATTGCCGACGCTCCCAACCGAGGTCTCGACGCTGGTCTCCGCCGAGCTCTCAGTGAATTCGATCAAGGCGTATTGGCGAGTTCGAGCGATGGTTCGCAATATCGATTGTGTTCACCCAAAGAAACCGTCCGAGGCGAGAAAAAAGGCATGATCGCATACAAATTGACTTCTCTGATCCTATCGCGGGCCTGATCGCAAAGGACATCACAATGTCCTTAATCCGCCAATAGCTGGGGTATATCTTGCGCCTTGCGGGACAGTTTGGCTCTGCCCTCTAGTGGCTTAAGAAAATGAATCTAAAACAGCTACGTAGCAGTAGGAGTTCTAGATTGGCGCGACCCTTGCTTCGTTAGCACGTATACATAAATTAAAAAATGAAGAGGAAAGCAGAATGTCACGACAAATGAAGTTCGTAGCGTTTCTCATGGCCGGGCCAACTTTCCATCATCACGGCATGTGGCGTCATCCAGAAACAGAAAACAGGTTTCTCGACCCGGCATTCTGGGAAACGCTGGCTCGAACCCTTGAGGTCGGCAGATTTGACGGATTATTCTTTGCCGATACCCTGTGCTTCCACAGCGAAAACGCTATGGCTCGGGGAGGGCAGATGTCGCTACTTGATCCTGTCCCTCTTATCGCGATGATGGCGCGAGCGACGTCGCGCATTGGACTCGGCGTGACCATTTCCACAAGCTTCCAAGAGCCCTATGCGATAGCCCGAGTGCTTTCATCGCTCGATGTGCTGAGCGGCGGCCGCATCGCTTGGAATATCGTGACTTCCTCATACCACCGGGCGGCGCAGAATTTCGGCAAGGATGCGCTCCCGGGGCGCGACGAACGCTACGACCGCGCCGAGGAGGTCCTAAATGTCTGTCTTGACATGTGGACGGGTTGGTCCGATCACGCCCTCGTCATCGATAAGGAAAGCGGCGACTTCATTGACGAAGCGAAGATGCGCCGCACCGAGATCGCCGGGAAGTTCGTCGGTGCGAGTGGCATGTTCACCGTTCCACCGAGCCCTCAGCGGCATCCGGTCATCATGCAGGCCGGATCGTCACTGCGCGGACGCAAATTTGCCGCCACCTACGCCGAGCTCGTCTTTACGCTCCAGCATTCGTTGCCGGACATGCAGGAGTTCTATGCTGACATGAAGCATCGCCTCGACAGCGGGGGGCGGAATCCGGACGATTGCTCTATCTTGGTCTCGGTGGACCCGATCGTCGGCGAAACGGAATCGATTGCGCGCGAGAAGCAGGCTTACATCAATGAACTTGTCGAACCTCGCATCGGGATCCCCTTAATGTCAGCCCATACCGGACTCGACTTGTCACAATGGCCGATAGACAAGCCGATTAGCGACATTCCGGCAGAGGCCGGCTCTCGTGGCTCCTTCGATGTCATCCTGCAGGGGACCAAGGCCGGCAATCTCACGCTCGGAGAGGCGGCGAAGCGCTTCGCCACAAGCGAGCTCTGTCCTCAACTCGTCGGCACGCCCGAGAGCGTGGCCGACCAACTCCAGGAATTTTTCGAGAAGAAGGGCTGCGATGGGTTCATCGTCACGCCCACTGAAATGCCCGGCTCTTTTGAGGCCTTCACTCGATCAGTCGTGCCCATCCTCCAAAAGCGTGGACTCTTCCGCAGGGAGTATCCGGGCTCGACACTCAGAGAAACGCTTAAGGTGTAAGGCCTCCCAAGGGCACCGCAACGTTAACTGAAAACTGAGGGAAATCTGCGGTGTAAAGCGATTCCTCTGACTCTCTGATCCCTGAAAACTGGATCGTTCAAAGTGGAGTTTCCGCGGTAACATCCCTTGGCTGGGAGGAGCTGAAGGCGATGGAGGCATCGAAGTTCTCGGACGCGCAGTAGGCGTTCATTCTGAAGCAGGGGCCGGACGGAATCCCCGTCGCGGAGATCTGTCGTAGGGCGGGATCAGCCAGGCGACGTACTTCAACTGGAAGAGGAAATACGACGGACTGCTGCCCACCAAGATGAAGCGGCTGAAGCAGCTTGAGGACGAGAACTGCAACCTCAGGAAGCTGGTGGCCGATCTGTCCTTGGACAAGGAGATGCTGCAGGACGTCAATCGAACACTGTGAGGCCTGGTCGCAAACGCGAGCTGGTGGCCGAGACGTGTGATGAGTGGAACGTGTCGATCCGGCGAGCATGCCGGGTTCTGGAGTTCGACACGTCAACCTATCACTACAAGTCCCGCCGCCGCGATGTCAGGCCGGCATCGAAGCTCGGATCAAGGACATCTGCGCCACACGGGTCCGCTAGGGATACCGGCGCGTGCACGTGATGCTCACGCGCGAGGGCTGGGACATCAACATGAAGCGAACCTATCGAACTTGCAGGGACTTGGGTCTGCAGCTCAGGAACAAGACGCCGAGCCGGCGTGTGAAGGCGAAGCTGCGGGAAGGCCGGGAGGAAGCCGTCGGGCCGAACGACGTCTGGGGATGGACTTCGTCCAGCTCGCGACGGGCAAGAAGATCCGTGTGCTGACGGTCGTCAACACGTTCTCCCGCCATGTGCCTGTGCTCGACCCGCGGTTCGGCTATCGGGCGGAGGATGTGGTCAGGGCACTGGAACAGGTCTGTCCGAAGATCGGCTATCCGAAGACGATCCGCGTCGACCAAGGCTCTGAGTTCGTCTCCCGCGACCTCGACCTATGGGCTAGGCGAAAGGCGTGACGCTCCACTTCAGCAGGCCGGGAAAGCCCACCGACAACGCCTACATCGAAGCCTTCAACGGCCGCTTCAGGGCGGAGTGCCTGAACGCCCACTGGTTCCTGACCCTTGCCGACGCGACCGAAGGATTGGCGCAGATACTACAACGAGGTGCGCCCGCATGTGGCGATCGGGCACAAGGCCCCGATCTCGTTGCTTCATGCCAATGGCGCCGCCAGCCCGCCATCGTGAGAAAGCCGGGAAACTCTACCTTAAAGGGCTTTCTCGGCGCTTCTGGTGCAGGCATGTATTCGGCCTTTGAGTGCGGCTCGTTCATGTCGCTGGCCCTGATGTAGTCCGCTGATCGGATCCCAGACAGGTTAACGCGCTTTCAAGCGGCACCCACTGAGCGGGTTAGTCCGACCCCGGCTCGACGGTTCGCCATCACACCATCAGCACCTCACCAATCTCTGAATCCTTCGCGACCGGGAGCCTCAAAGCGTTGGCCGGTCGCCATCAACGCCCTGACGGTCCTCGCCATCTTGTTCGCTAAGGCGACGGCGACGACGTTATATGGTTTCTTCGCCAGCAGTTCGGTAGCCCAGCGGGTAGACGCCACTTTGCTTTTTGCGCTGAATCGGAGCACGGCGTGGGCACCGACCACGAGTAGACGACGGAGATATGGATCGCCCTGCTTGCTGATCCTGCCGAGGCGGTCTTTACCACCCGATGAGTTTCGCCGCTACGGTCGCAGCGATCGCTTGCAGTGATTGGACCTATTCGAGGAGTTGTATCGAGCAGACGGCTCAACCGCTTCGCAGATCGCCTCGGGATCCATCGCCTCATTCTTCTGCCTCTTCACATTGACGTACGACGCCGGCATGAGCCGAACCTCGTGACCCAGCGCCATTAGGACCCGAGCCCAGTAGTGTGCGGTCGCGCACGCCTCGATTCCGATCAGGCACGGCGGCAACACCTTGAAGGAACCAGCGACATCGTCACGACGCAGCTTTCGGCGGAGGACTGCCACGCCCAACGCTTCTACGCCGCGGATCTGAAAGACGTGCTTGGCTATATCCAAACCGACTGTGCTAACCTTCTCCATGGACGGCTCTCCCTTATGTGACTTTCGACAGCCACACTTTGGCACATTGCGATGCCGGGAGCGGAGGCCGTCCACCGCATCAGGTCACGATGTTGAAGATTGTTCGAGATCCGCTCTATCGCCGCCATCGTTTTCCTGGCGAGATCATTGCGCATGCAGTTTGGCTGCTACTTCCCTTCTCCAACTGAGCCTTCAGTTAATGATGTCACGGTTCCCGATTGAGATCACTCGCGCGTTTTTGCTCTCCAGTTCATCCAGATAATCGGCCCACCATTGCATCATCTTGACCCGCTCTTCCCAGTGCTCTGCCCGGGCATACGCACGACGAACGTCGTTGTTCTCAATATGGGCCAGCTGACGCTCTATGGCGTCCGGATGCCATTTCCCGCATTCGTTTAGCAGAGTTGATGCCGTTGCTCGAAAACCGTGCGCCGTAGCTTCTTCCTTGCCAATGCCCATACGGCGCAGGGCGGCGTTAAGCGTATTGTCGGAAATCGGACGCGAAACCGATCGAACACTAGGAAACAGCAGCGATCCACCACCAGAGATTTCTTTAAGTGAGGTCAGGACGCTGACGGCCTGCCTTGAAAGGGATACGCGGTGCGGCCGTCGCATCTTCATCCGTCCTTCAGGGATGGTCCACACCGAGCTTTCGAAATCGAACTCGTCCCATCCACTCGCGCGCAACTCGCCGGGCCGGGGAAACAGCAGCGCCATCAGCTTCAGGGCGGCTCGGGTTGTAGCCTGTCCGTCAAATGTATCGATCGCCCTCAGCAAGCCTCCCAAGGCCTTAGGATCGGTAATTGCGGCACGCGACGTGACTGTCGGGCTGATGAGTGCGCCCCTCAAAGCGATAGTCGGATCTGCCTCGGCGCGTGCGGTCGCGATTGCGTACCGCAACACGCTCCCGACGGTGGAGCGCAGTCGCCTGGCCGACTCGTATCGACCGCGAGCTTCCACGCTCCTTAGAGCGGTAAGAATTGTGGCCGAATCGATCTCCCGGACGCCTTTGTCGCCAAAGGATGGATAGGCAAAATCGAGCAACCATTTGACTTTGGTGATGGTCCGATCGGCACGTCCTTCCATCTTCAGCTTGTCGACATATTCCTCCGCGATTGAGCGAAACGTGTCCTTTGCCGAATGGAACTTTTGCAACTTACGCTCCTGTGCCGGGTCGATGCCACGAAGGAGTAGGCGTTTGGCCGTATCGCGCGCCTCGCGTGCCTCAGCGAGGGAGATTAGGGGATAGCTGCCCAACGCCAGAAGTTTCTGCTTGCCGCCAAAACGATAGGCGAGGCGCCAAAGGCGAGATCCGGTAGGCTGCACCCAAAGCTGGAGCCCACCACCGTCAGACAATTTCATGAGCTTGGAAGTGGGTCGGGCATTTCGGCATTTCACATCGGAAAGGGCCATTTTCGGGGCTCCATTTGGCTGGACGATACCATCAGAATGTCCAATACCAGCAGAAATACCAGCCCTCCGCCTCGTTGGACCAACTACCCCGAAATTCTACAAGACCCGACCAACTGCACCTTGTGTGCCAAAATCGGCAACGATTTCCGCTGCTTGCAGAAACAGAAGCGTAGAAGCTTCGGCGAAGGAGATTATCGGGAGAACAGGGGATGGTGCCCAGAGGCGGATTCGAACCACCGACACGCGGATTTTCAGTCCGCTGCTCTACCAACTGAGCTATCTGGGCCTGCTCCGGCTAACGAAAAGTCGTGTTCCGGATTTCATGAAGGCACCGTGGGCGCCCCTTGAAAGCGCGTGGGTTATAGCACGGGAATTCGGCCTGTCCAGCGCCCAGGTGTGGATTTCCCGCAGGAAAAGAAATGCCGCCCGATGGGCCGGTTTGCATGCCGTGCGCCCGCCTATCTGGCGCCTGCCAGGCCTTTGCGGAAGTCGGATGGGGTCATGCCGGCCAGCTTGCGGAAGGATTTGTTGAAGGCGCTGAGCGAGCCGAAGCCGGAGTCCATGGCGACGCGCAGCACGTTGGCGTCCTGGTGCATCAACAGTGCCTGCGCATAGCTCAGCCGCAACAGGTTGACATATTCGTTGAGCGTCATGCCGGTCGATTTCTTGAACAGGCTCATGGCGTATTTGGGGTGGATGTCGGCGGCCGCCGCTATGTTCACGCAATCGATGTCGTAGAGGAAATTCTCGGCGATGAAATCGCACATGCGCCCGACATTGCGCGACGATTGCTGGTCGAAGGGGTTGCCCGCTTCCTGTCCGGCGGTGTTTACCGGCACCAGCCGGTAGGGCTCGAACCTTACCCGTTCCAGCCGCAGCAGAAGTTCGTTGACGGCATGCTCGGCCTTGGCCGGATCGCCCGAGCGGGCATAGCGGTTCCAGCGGGCGAAATTGTCGTTGTCGGATTGATCGGTGGCGCTGGTCACCAGCGTCGCACCCGTCATCAGCCGGTGGCGTATGTCCGCGGGCAGGTGCAGCCGAAAGAAATGCACCAGCGGCAGATGCGCGCCGGCATAGACGGCGTCGTCGCTCAAATCGTCCATCCGGTGCGGCAGGCCACCCCAGAACAGGCACATCTCGCCGGCCGAAAGCGATATTTCGTGCTCGTTCATGCGGTAGTGGACGGAGCCGCGGACGATGAAATTCACCTCGACCTGGGCATGCCAATGCGGCTTCAGCATCACCAGCGGGTTGGTGTGGAACATCTGCAGCAGCAACGGCAGGCCTTCCACGCTGCTGGCACCAGGCTGGTAAAACGGCCGTTCGGGCATCTTACTTTCCGCCAATTTCGTATTCCCTTTGTCGGGGACAGGCCCTTGCCGGTGCCTAGTCTAGCCAGGCTCGCAGAGAGAGCAAATGAAATGGGAGGATTTCAATGCGCATCACACTGTCCTGCGCCGTGCTCGCGCTTGCCTTGGGCTCAGCCCCGGCCTTCGCGCAATCCGGCGAAATCACGATCTGGAGCTGGAATGTCGCCGCCTCGTCGCTGAAGGCAACGGTTGCCGGTTTCAACAAGCTGCATCCCGACATCAAGGTCACCGTCCAGGATCTCGGCAACCAGCCGACCTATGACAAGTCGATCGCCGGATGCGCGGCCGGCGGCGTTGGCCTGCCCGACGTCGTCACCATCGAGAACGGCGAGGCCGAGAATTACTGGAGCCAGTTCCCCGACTGTTTCGTCGACCTGCACACGCTGGGCTACACGGCCGAGGACCAGAAGAAATTCCCCGATTTCAAGCGCACCGAACTCGAAGTCGGCGACAAGGCCTATGCCATGCCGTGGGATTCCGGTCCGGTCGCCGCCTTCTATCGTCGCGACTTCTACGAGAAGGCCGGCGTCGATCCGGCATCGATCAAGACCTGGGACGATTTCATCGCCGCCGGCAAGAAGATCCAGGCCGCCAATCCGGGCGTCTCGATGACCAATGCCGATTTCAACGGCGACAGTGAATTCTTCCGCATGATCGCCAACGAACAGGGCTGCGCCTATTTCGCCGAGGACGGCCAGTCGATCACGGTCAACCAGCCCAAATGCGTCGACGCCATGACCAAGCTCAAGGAGATGAAGGACGCCGGCATCGTCTCGTCGGCCGACTGGGGCACCAAGATCACCAACAACACCGCCGGAACCGTCGCCACCCAGGTCTATGGCGGCTGGTACGAGGGCACCATCCGCACCGAATCGGCGGGCGAAAACGGCAAATGGGGCGTCTACCTGATGCCGAGCCTGACCGCGGACGGCCCGCGTGCGGCCAATCTCGGCGGCTCCTCGCTCGCCATCACCTCGGCGTCGAAGAACAAGGAAGCTGCCTACGAGTATTTGAAATACACGCTCGGCACCAATGAAGGCCAGATCACCATGCTGAAGGAGTTCGGCCTCGTCCCCTCGCTGGTCTCGGCGCTGAACGACCCCTATGTCGGCCAGGGCCTGCCCTACTGGGGTGGCCAGGCGGTGTGGAAGGATATTCTGGGCACCTTGCCCAAGGTTGTTCCGAGCCGCGGCACGCAGTTCCAGAGCGATGCCGAGATCATCGTGCGCGCGGTGCAGACCAAATATCTCGCCGGCGGCTATCCCGACGCCAAGGCGGCACTCGACGATGCCGCCAGCCAGATCGCCTCGGCGACCGGGCTGCCGGTCAAGTCCTGAGGTGCTGACAGCTTCCTTCTCCCCGTCACTATACGGGGAGAAGGTGCCGGCAGGCGGATGAGGGGCGGCGCCTACTTCGGCAATTGCTGCCTCACTAACCGGAAAAACAGAAAGGAGGAGGAGAAAAGATGCGCAACCGCAATGCGACGGCCTATCGCTTTCTCACGCCCTATCTCCTGATCTTCGCCATCTTCTGGGTGTGGCCGATCATCTCCTCTTTCCTGATCTCGTTCCAGGCGACGCGCACCGTGCCCTGGCGCTTCGCGCCCGGCTTCAACTGGGGCCGGCTGATCGGCGACCCCGCCTTCTTCAACGCGCTGAAGAATACGCTGCTCATCCTGGTCATCCAGGTTCCGGTGATGATCGCGCTGGCCATGGTGATGGCGGTGCTTCTGAATTCGCCGCTGCTCAAGGCGCGCGGCCTCTACCGCTTCGCCTTCTTCGCCCCGGTGGTGGTCGGCGAGGTCGCCTATTCCGCTGTGTTCCGGCTGATGTTCAGCCTCGATTTCGGCATCGTCAACAAGCTCCTGAACAGCATCGGCCTGCCCAAGGTCGACTGGTTCTCCAACGTCACGCCGGCCATGGCGCTGATCATGATCGCGGTCACCTGGCGCTGGGCCGGCTACAACGCCATCATCCTGCTGGCCGGCATGCAATCCATTCCCGAGGATGTCTATGAGGCGGCGACGCTCGACCGGGTGAGCAAGCTCAAGCAATTCTTCCACATCACCCTGCCGCTGTTGAAGCCGGTCATCGTCTTCTGCGCCGTGCTGTCGATCATCGGCACCATGCAATTGTTCACCGAGCCGTTCCTGATCACCGAGCGCGGCGGGCCGGGCGGCGGCACCGAGACGCTCGGCCTGCTGCTTTACCGCCAGGGCTTCCGCTCGCTCAATTTCGGCTATGCCTCGGCCGTCGCCTACACCATGGCGGGGCTGGCGATCGCCATCACGCTGGTGCAGCTGTGGCTGACGAGGGAACCGAAATGAGCTCGCTCTCATCGGCAAGACTGAAACGAAGCATCGCGCTGCACCTCTTCCTGACGCCGCTGGCGCTGATCTGGCTGTTTCCGCTGTGGATGATGGTGGTGTTCTCGACCATGCCCGACAATGGCATCTTCAGCCCCGGCATCGAACTGTTGCCGCACGGCAATTTCATCGACAATTTCAACAATCTGCAGCATGACACCGACTTCGTCGGCGCCATCATCATCTCCGTTTGCGTGGCGGTGACCTATACCGTCCTGTCGGTGCTTTTGACCTCGATGGCCGGCTGGGCGCTGGCCCGCTACCAGTTCTTCGGCAAAAGCGTGGTCGTCGCCATCATCCTGGGCACCATCACGCTGCCCTATGCGGTGGTGCTGATCCCGCAATTCATCATGGTGGCGCGCGACTTCAAGCTCGCCAACACGTGGGTGGCGCTGATCGTGCCGCCGCTGTTCAATTCGCTTGGCGTGCTGTTCATGCGCCAGAGTTTTTCCATGATGCCCGATGACCTGTTCGATGCCGCCCGCGTCGAGGGCGTCAAGGAGTGGCGCATCTTCGTCTTCATCGCTTTGCCGTTGGCGCGGCCGATGCTGGCCGCGCTCTGCATCATCCTGTTCCTCGCCTCCTGGAACAATTATCTGTGGCCGCTGCTCATCAACAGCCAGCCGGGTTCGATGACAGCACCCGTGGCGCTCGGCACGCTGATCGGCCTGACCAAAGTCTCGTGGGGCGGCATCATGGCGGGCGCGGTGATGCTGACCGTGCCGATGCTCGTCGTCTTCGTGCTCCTGCAGCGTCATTTCATCGCCGGCATTGCCGCCGGCGCGGTCAAATAGGGAGCAGAATGGCAACCGTCACGCTCACAAACGTCGCCAAGCGCTTCGGCGCCTTCGAGGTCGTCCACGGCGCCAACATCGACATCGCCGATGGCGAGTTCGTCGTCTTCGTCGGCCCGTCAGGCTGCGGCAAGTCCACGCTGCTCAGGATGATCGCCGGGCTCGAGGACATCAGCGGCGGCGAGATCGCCATCGGCGGCAAGGTGGTCAACGATGTCGAGCCGGCCGATCGCGGCATCGCCATGGTCTTCCAGTCCTACGCGCTCTATCCGCATATGAGCGTCGAACAGAACCTCTCCTTCGGGCTGCGCATGACCGGCAACCCCAAGGCCGACACCGAGCGGCGGGTGAAGCGCGCGGCCGAGATCCTGCGCATCAGCGAATTGATGGACCGCCGCCCAAAGAAACTCTCCGGCGGCCAGCGCCAGCGCGTCGCCATCGGCCGCGCCATCGTGCGCGAGCCGCAAGTGTTCCTGTTCGACGAGCCGCTCTCCAATCTCGACGCCGAACTGCGCGTCCAGATGCGGGTCGAGATCTCAAGGCTGCACAAGGAACTCGGCGCCACCATGGTCTATGTCACCCACGACCAGACCGAAGCGATGACGCTCGCCGACCGGATCGTCGTGCTGCGCGGCGGGCATGTCGAGCAGATCGGCCGGCCGCTCGATCTCTATGACAATCCTGACAATATTTTCGTGGCCGGCTTTGTCGGTTCGCCGAAGATGAACTTCATCAAGGCCCACATTGTCGGGCGTGATGCAAAAGGCGTCGTGGTCGAGCTGGCGGGCGAGGAGAAAACCCGCATCACGCAGCCCCTGAAGGTTGCCGCGCCTGAACCTGGGAGCAAGGTCATCGTCGGCGTGCGGCCCGAACATTTTGGCAGCGCCGGTGAAGGCGATGCCGACCTCACCGCCGCCATCGACGTGGTCGAGCACCTCGGCGGCACGAGCTTCCTTTACGCCAGGACGACCCATGGCGAGGACGTGGTGATCCAGCGCGACGCGGCAAGGGTCCCCGAGACATCGGAGGTCACCGTTTCCATCCGCAAATCCTACCTGTTCGATGAAAAGGGGCTGCGGCTGCGCTGACTGGCCGCCCCTTTCCAAGCCCGCAAGGAGAATGACATGACTGAATCAACGCCCATTCGCTGGGGCATCCTCGGGCCGGGGGGCATTGCCAAGGCCTTTGCCGGCGGCGTCGCCGGGTCGCGCACAGGGACACTGGTCGCCATCGGCGCCCGCAACCCCGGCAAGCCGGGCCTGGCCGAGAGCTTCCCTGGCGCCCGCATCCTCGAAGGCTATGAAGCGCTGCTTGCCGATCCGGAAATCGACGCCATCTACATCGCGGTACCGCATCCCGGACACGCGCAATGGGCGATCAGGGCCGCGGAAGCCGGAAAGCACGTGCTGTGCGAAAAGCCGCTCGCGCTGACCGCCTTCGAGGCCGACGCCATGATGCATGCGGCGCGTAAAGCCGGCACCTTCCTCGGCGAGGCCTTCATGTACCGGCTGCACCCGCAGACGCTGCAACTGGTGGACCTGGTCAAGTCGGGCGCCATCGGCGAGATCCGGATGATCAAGTCGAGCTTCGGCTTTGCCATGCCTGATTTCATGCCGGGGCATCGGCTCTATGCCAACGATCTTGCCGGCGGCGGCATCCTCGATGTCGGCGGCTATCCCGTCTCGATGGTGCGCCTCATTGCCGGCGCCGCCGCGGGAGAGCCATTCGCCGAACCCGACAAGGTCGCCGGCACCGCCCATCTTGGTCAATCCGGCGTCGACGAATGGGCCTCCGCTGTCCTGCATTTTCCAG
This sequence comes from Mesorhizobium sp. M8A.F.Ca.ET.202.01.1.1, assembly GCF_004791595.1. Taxonomy (NCBI): domain Bacteria; kingdom Pseudomonadati; phylum Pseudomonadota; class Alphaproteobacteria; order Hyphomicrobiales; family Phyllobacteriaceae; genus Mesorhizobium; species Mesorhizobium sp. M8A.F.Ca.ET.202.01.1.1. The sequence goes on from NZ_SRUN01000002.1 coordinate 17,215, forward strand.
GCGGTATCGTCGCGGAAGTTTCCTGCAGCATCTCGCTCAACCAGGACAATGTGCTGCGTATCTTCGGCACAAAGGGGCGTATTGAGGTTCCCGACTTCTGGTTCGCCGGCGGCGACCGCGATGTCGGCCTCGGCCGGATCGACGTGATCGGCGCCGACGGTACGCGCGAGACCATCAGCGTCAACGAGAAGCGCCACGTCTATTCCTTCGAGGTCGATGCCGCCGGCGAGGCGATCCGCGCCGGGCGGCAGGAATTCGCCTGGCCGGGCATGGGCTGGGCCGACAGCCTCGGCACCTTGCGCGTGCTCGACAGATGGCGTGCGGCCGTGGGACTGGAATATGAGATCGAGAAGGCCTCGCTGCGCACCAACACCATCTCAGGCCGGCCCTTGCGTTCGGGCGGCACGGCGATCGGCAAGCGCACCATTCCGGGCGTGGCGAAGCCGGCTTCGGTGGTGGCGCTCGGCTTTGAGGATTTCCGCAGCTTCTCCTCCGGGTCGATCCTGCTCGACGCCTTCTTCGAGGCCGGCGGCAATCTGTTCGACACCGGCTATGTCTATGGCGGCGGCTACACCGAGACGTTGCTCGGCCAATGGCTGAGAAGCCGTGGCGTGCGCGAGCAATCGGTCGTTATCGCCAAGGGCGCGCATTCGCCGCTCTGCTATCCCGACGTGATCGGCAAGCAGCTAGCCCAGTCGCTCGACCGTCTGCAGACCGACCATGTCGATATCTATTTCATGCATCGCGACAATCCGGACGTGCCGGTCGGCGAGTTCGTCGACGCGATGGATCGCGAGGTCAAGGCCGGCCGCATCCGGGGACCGTTCGGCGGCTCGAACTGGACGATGCAGCGCATGGACGAGGCGATTGCCTATGCCGAGCGCACCGGCAAGCAGAAGCCCGGCGCGCTTTCCAACAATTTCTCGCTGGCCGAAATGCTGGAGCCGATCTGGGCCGGCTGCATCACCTCCTCTACCGATGACTGGAAGGCCTGGCTGACATCCAGGCAGATGCCGAACTTCGCCTGGTCGAGCCAGGGGCGCGGCTTCTTCACCGACCGCGCCGGGCGCGACAGGCTGGAGAGCGAGGAACTGGTACGGGTCTGGTACTCCGAGCGAAATTTCGGTCGTCGCGACCGCGCGATCGAACTCGCCGCCCGGCTGCGCAAGAGCCCAATCCACATTGCGCTGGCCTATGTGCTCAATCAGCCTTTCCCGTCGGTTCCCTTGATTGGGCCGCGCACGCTGGGCGAACTGGACGACAGCCTGCGGGCGCTGGACATCGCGCTTTCGCCCGCCCAACGCGAGTGGCTGGACGGCGGCAGCCTGCACGCGGCCTGATGGCACGAGGCTCGAAGCGGCGTCAGATCTCGTCGTCCGACAGTCTGGCGCCGCGCCTGGCCGGGGTTTGCAAGCTGGCATACATGCCGGTGGTGCGGAACTGGCTGGGCGTCGTGCCGTAGAGCCGGCGGAAGACCTTCGAAAAGTAATTCGCGTCCTCGAAACCGCACAGGATGGCCACTTCCTTCACCGGCAGGAAGTCCGCTTTCGTCAAAAGCTTCGCCGCCCGTTGCAGCCGCTGCTGCAGCACGAACTCGGCGGGCGGCAGGCCTTCGCTCTCGGCGAAGCAGCGCGAGAAATGAGCCCGGCTGAGCCCGCTGATCTGGACGAGGTCCGCCACCGGCAGGGCTTTGTCGAGATTGGCGTTGATGTGATCGATGACCGGCTGCATGGCGCTCTGTTTTTCGGCAAAAGCGTGCGAACCGAACACATCGTCATAGAGCGCCATCGCCGCCTCGTAGGCGATGGCCGAAGCGGCACCTGGCGAAGCGGCCCCCTTGATGAGACGCAGGCTGCAATCGGCGAGATGGTCGATCGTCGCCGGCTGCAGCCGAAAGACCGGCCCCGACACGTCGAGGATCGATTTGTGGATGCGCAACGCCTCCTCGCCGTTCATCGAGATCCAGAAATATTCCCAGCGCTCGTCCTTGGCCAGCCAGTAGCGGTGGTTGTGCGGCACCAGCACCAGCAGCGTGTCGTTCGTCTGCAGGCGGTAGTCGCGGTTCTCGTAGCGCAGCCGGCCGGTGCCGCTGATCGTGTGCTGGAGCACGGTGAACGGCGTCTGGCCGCGCTTGCGCCCATCCCAGTCATAGGTCACGTCCTCGCGTAACTCATAGCCTGTGCTCGTCGGCATGGCATGCAGGCGCTGGCGGCCGCGCGGCAGCGAGACCGTCCGCATCGATTGTCCGTTGGCGATCAAATCACGCAGCACAAAATTACCCCTGAAAGCATAATCCTTCTCTGGCCGTGACCGCGAATAAGCGCATAATCCCGCCTCGAAGAACGCGAACAACCCGCGATCGAGGAGCGGGCGGGAGGAAAGAAAGCCGGATTCCGGCTTGAATGGCATGCACACCAAGGCGTGTGGCCATTTTCCTCCCTTGCTGCTCCTTGCCTAGCATTCGATTGGATCGAGGTGAAGGTGATGAGTTTCAAAATCGCTATTATCGGCGCCGGCAGCGTCGGTTTCACCAAGAAGCTGTTCACCGACATTCTGTGTGTGCCGGAATTCAAGGACATTGAATTCGCCCTGACCGACGTCAGCGAGCACAATCTGGGGATGATCAAGGCGATCCTCGACAGGATCGTCGAGGCGAACGGATTGCCGACCAGGGTGACCGCGACAACAGACCGCCGCAAGGCAATCGAGGGCGCGCGCTATATCATCAGCTGCGTGCGGGTCGGCGGCCTCGAAGCTTATGCCGACGATATCCGCATTCCCCTGAAATACGGCATCGACCAGTGCGTCGGCGACACGATCTGCGCCGGCGGCATCCTCTACGGCCAGCGCAACATTCCGGTGATCCTGGATTTCTGCCGGGATATTCGCGAGGTTGCCGAGACGAACGCGAAATTCCTCAACTACGCCAACCCGATGGCGATGAACACCTGGGCGGCGATCGAATACGGCAAGGTCGACACGGTTGGGCTCTGCCACGGCGTCCAGCACGGCGCCGAACAGATCGCCGAGGTGCTGGGCGCGAAATCGCCTGGGGAACTCGACTATGTCTGTTCCGGCATCAACCACCAGACCTGGTTCATCGAGCTCAGGCTAAACGGGCGTGAAATCGGTAAGGACGAACTGGTCGCCGCCTTCGAGGCGCACCCGGTCTATTCCCGGCAGGAAAAGCTGCGCATCGATGTGCTGAAGCGCTTCGGCGTCTATTCCACCGAAAGCAACGGACATCTCTCCGAATATCTGCCCTGGTACCGCAAGCGTCCCGACGAGATCACCCGCTGGATCGACATGTCGGACTGGATCCACGGCGAGACCGGCGGCTACCTCCGTTATTCCACGGAAACCCGCAACTGGTTCGAGACCGAATATCCGCAGTTCCTCGAAGCGGCGTCGAAGCCGATCGATCCGCAAAAGCGCTCCAACGAGCATGCCAGCCACATATTGGAGGCGCTGGAGACCAACCGCGTCTATCGTGGCCACTTCAACGTCAAGAACGACGGCGTGATCACCAATCTGCCACGCGACGCCATCATCGAGTCGCCCGGCTTCGTCGACCGCTTCGGCATCAACATGGCCGCCGGCATCACGCTGCCGGAAGCCTGTGCCGCCACTTGCATGGCCTCGATCAACGTCCAGCGCATGTCGGTCCATGCTGCCATATCTGGCGACATCGATCTTCTGAAGCTTGCCGTGCTGCACGATCCGCTGGTCGGCGCCGTGTCGACGCCCGAGGAGGTTTGGCAGATGGTCGACGAAATGGTCGTCGCCCAGGCGCAATGGCTGCCGCAATATGCCCATGCGGTTCCGGCGGCCAAGGAGCGACTGTCGAAATCCGCGGTCAAGACCCGCGAATGGGCGGGTGCCGCGCGGCGAAGCGTGCGTTCGATCGAGGAATTGCGCGCCGAAAAGGCCGCGCTGAAACAGGCCGGCTGAAAACCGGGCGCGGCGGCGGATCCAGGGAGGCAGGTCCACCGCAGTCAGCCGTGCCGGAGCAATTCCAGGAGAAGTGTGAATCTTCGTCCGGAATTGCGTCGAGGCCTAGACAGGACGAGCAGCAGCAGACGTCTGAACACGAGGGAGGAGACAATGAGGAACCTACGCAGCATTGGCATTGCCGCTGGACTGGCGCTGAGCGTCTCCGTTCCGGCGCTCAACGCTTTCGCTTCCGAACCGACCGTCCCGCCGGTCCCGGCGACGTTTCCGGCCGAGGGCAAGATCAAATACGTGGCGCGCGACTCCGTCCTGGAGTTCAAGGCGCTGCCCGAGTATCACGAGCCCGGCTGGGTCACGGAAAAATACGTCAAGACCGGCAAGCTGCCGCCGGTGAAAGACCGGCTGCCGAAAGAGCCGCTGGTCTTCAAGACCGCCAACATGCCGGACGGTATCGGCGTCTATGGCGATACCATGCGCCACGTCATCGGCGGCCGGCCGGAAGGCTGGAACTACGGCGCCGGCCAGACCCAGGGCTGGGGCGGCATCGACATCGGCCTTTCCGAGTGCCTGACGCGCACCGCGCCGTTGTTCCAGGTCGAGGCCAAGGACACCGAGCCTCTGCCCAACCTCGCCAAAAGCTGGGACTGGTCTAAGGACGGCCACAAGCTGACCATGCATCTCGTCGAGGGCGCCAAATGGTCCGACGGCGTGCCATTCAACGCCGACGACGTCATGTTCTACTGGGACGACGAGGTCATGGATCCCAACGTCTCGCCGCTCAATGGCGCCACCCAGGAAACCTTCGGCGTCGGCACGACGCTCAAGAAGATCGACGACTACACCGTCGAGTGGACATTCAAGGACGCCTTCCCGAAACAGCACCTCTATGCAATGGCCTATGGCACGTTCTGCCCCGGTCCCGCGCACATCTTGAAGCCGCAGCACCCGAAATATTCGAAGAACACCTACGACCAGTTCAAGAACGCCTTCCCGCCGGAATACATGAACATGCCTGTCATGGGCGCCTGGGTGCCGGTCGAATATCGAGCCGACGACATCATCGTCATGCGGCGCAATCCCTACTATTGGAAGGTGGACGAGAAGGGCAACCAGCTGCCCTATCTCAACGAGCTGCATTACAAACTGTCGACCTGGGCCGACCGCGACGTTCAGGCGGTCGCCGGCGCGGGCGATTTCTCCAATCTCGAGCAGCCGGAAAATTTCGTTGCCTCCCTGAAGCGCGCGGCCGAGCCGAATGCACCGGCGCGTCTGGCCTTCGGCCCACGGCTGATCGGCTACAATCTGCGCCTGAACTTTTCCGCCAATGGCTGGGGCAACCCCGACGAGCGCGGTCAGGCGATCCGCGAACTGAACCGCAACGAGGATTTCCGCAAGGCCGTCACCATGGCGCTTGACCGCAAGGCGTTGGGCGATTCCCTCGTCAAGGGGCCGTTCACCGCGATCTATCCAGGCGGCCTCTCCTCGGGCACCAGCTTCTACGACCGCAAATCCACTGTCTACTATCCTTTCGACCTCAAGGGCGCCAAGGCCGAACTCGCCAAGGCCGGTCTGAAGGACACGGACGGCGACGGCTTCGTCAACTTTCCAGCCGGCACCGCCGGCGGCAAGAACGTCGAAATCGTGATGCTGGTCAACAACGACTACACGACCGACAAGAGCCTCGCCGAAGGCGTGGTGGCGCAGATGGAGAAGCTTGGCCTCCGGATCGTGCTCAACGGGCTTAACGGCACGCAGCGCGATGCCACCCAATATTCAGGCCGCTTCGACTGGCTGATCCGGCGCAATGAGCAGGAGCTGACCTCCGTGGTGCAGAACACCGTGCAGCTCGCTCCAGTCGGCCCCAAGACCAGCTGGGATCATCGCGCGCCGGAAAGCGGCGAGGTCGATCTGATGCCTTTCGAGAAGGACCTCGTCGACATCGTCAACAAATTCGTCTCGTCGGCGGATAACAACCAGCGCGCCAGTCTGATGCGGGACTTCCAGAAGATCTCGACCGAGCACGTCTACAATATCGGCCTGACGGAATATCCCGGCGCCTTGATCGTCAACAAGCGCTTCTCGAACATTCCGCAGGGCACGCCGATCTTCATGTTCAACTGGGCCGAGGATTCGATCATCCGCGAACGGGTCTTCGTCGCGGCCGACAAGCAGGCGAATTATGAATTGTTCCCGGAAGAGCTTCCCGGCAAGCCTGGAGACAAGGGTCCAATGTAAGATTAAAGGCCCGATGTAAGTTTACCTCCCTGACTGAGAGAAACCCGGCCGCGCCGCTGGCGCGGCCGGGACAAACCAACCCTCCGAGCGCCCCTCCAGGGGAGCGTCCGGCGAGATGAGGAAGCGGACCGTCGATGTTGCGATTCCTGCTCACGCGCATAGCGTCGGCAATACCGGTTCTCGCTATTCTGAGCCTCGTCACCTTTGCCATCATCCAGGCGCCGCCTGGCGACTACGCCGATTACATTCGCTCGCAGCTGATCAACCAGGGCGGGGCCTCGTTCGCCGAGGCCGACGCTCAAGCCCAGGCCTATCGCGTCGAACACGGCCTCGATAAGCCGCTGCCCGTCCAGTATCTCAACTGGATCGGCGGCATCGTCACCCGCGGCGATTTCGGCTACAGCCTCTATTACAACAAGCCAGTGGCCGAGGTCGTCGGCGAGCGCCTGCCGCGCACGCTGCTGCTGGCGCTGGTCTGCCATCTGCTCGCCTCGGTGCTGGGCATCACCTTCGGCATATGGGCGGCGACCCGGCAATACACCTGGATCGACTCGACGCTTTCGGCCATCTCTTTCCTCGGTATGACGGTGCCGCGCTTCCTGATGGCGCTGATCATCGTCTATCTCCTCGTCTTCCAGTTCAACGTCTCGGAGATCGGCTCATTCTTCTCGCCGCAATATGGCGGCGCGCCATGGTCGTGGGCCAAGTTCGTCGACCTGGTCAAGCATGTCTGGCCGGTGGTGGCGATCGCCACCTTCGGCGGCCTCGCCTACAATATGCGCGTCATGCGCGGCAATCTGCTCGACACGCTCAACGCGCAATATGTCGAGACAGCCAAGGCCAAGGGCCTGACCGGCAGCGCCGTCGTCATGCGCCACGCCGTGCCCAACGCACTGCACCCGCTGGTCATGTATCAGGGCGTGGTGCTGCCCTATATGCTGACCGGCGAGATCGAGACGGCGATCATCTTCGCGCTGCCGACCGTCGGTCCGGCGATCGTCGGCTCGATGGCGGTCGGCGATGTCTATGTCACCGCCACCTTCATGATGGTGCTGTCGGCGACGCTGATCGTCGGCAACATCATCGCCGACATGCTGCTGGTCCTGCTTGATCCGCGCGTGCGCCAGTTCGGGGAGGGCTAGATGCTGGCGCGCGACCCTTCACCGCCACTCTTGCCGCCCGAGCGAGCCACAGTGGCACCCGCGCGTGGCAATGAGAGCTACATGGCGCTTGTCTGGCGCAGGCTGAAGCGCTCCTGGACCGGTATGGCCGGGCTTTGGCTGGTTGTGCTGCTCCTGGTCATGGCCGCGTTCGCCGAATTCCTGGCGCCGATGGATCCGAAGGCGACCGATGTCGGCTTCGCCCCGCCGCAGCTGCCTTCCTTCCACGACACGGACGGCAATTTCGTCGCGCGGCCGAGGGTCTATGCGCTGGCCGATTCAGCCGACCTCGATCCGGTCACCTTTCAGCCCATCGTCGGTCCCGACTACGACCACCCAAGGCTGCTTGGCTTCTTCGTCGAGGGCGCGCCTTACAGGCTCTTCGGGCTGATCCCGGCGAACCGGCATTTCTTCGCTTCGACGGACGGCCAGCCGGTGCATTTCCTCGGCACCGATAAATTCGGCCGCGATGTGCTGTCGCGCGCCATCCACGGCTCGCGCGTTTCGCTGATGATCGCGCTGACGGTCGTCTTCATCATCACCGTCATCGGCACCACAGTCGGCATGGTGTCAGGCTATTTCGGCGGCCGGTTCGATGTCTGGATGCAGCGCTTCGTCGAATTGGTGCTGGCCTTCCCGCAACTGCCGCTCTATCTCGCGCTGACGACGCTGATCCCGGTCACCGCGCCGACCAATGTGTTCCTCGCCTTCGTCATCATCGTCATGTCGGCGCTCGGCTGGGCACAGATGTCGCGCGAGGTGCGCGGCAAGACACTGGCGCTGGCGCGCATCGAATATGTGCGCGCCGCCATGGCGGTCGGGGCCACCGACCAGCGCATCATCCTGCAGCACATCTTCCCCAATGTGATGAGCCATGTGATCGTCGCCGTGACGCTGGCGATCCCGACGGTGGTGCTGCTGGAATCCTTCCTCGGTTTCCTCGGCTTCGCCGTCAAGCCGCCGCTGATCTCCTGGGGCCTGATGCTGCAGGACACCGCGACCTATTCGGTCATCGGCACCTATCCCTGGATCCTGTCACCGGTCGGTTTCGTGCTCGTCACCGTGTTCGCCTTCAACGCGCTGGGCGACGGCCTGCGCGACGCCGTCGATCCGTATTGAGGGGACCGGGATGACCATCGTACTCGCCGAGCCCTTCGCACCAGCCTTCCGCCTCGACCATGATGGGCGCCAGGGAGAGCCCGTCATCGACGCCCGCAACATCGAGGTCGCCTTCAAGGTCGAACACGGCGTGGTCGAAGCGGTCAAGGACATCTCGTTCCAGCTCTATCGCGGCGAGACGATCGCGATCGTCGGCGAATCCGGTTCCGGCAAGTCGGTGACGGCGCGCACCGTCATGGGCCTGCTGTCGCGGCGGGCCACCGTGTCGCCGAAATCGAGCATCTGTTACGACGGACAGGACATCCTGAAATTCCCCGAGAGCGCCCGGCGCAAGCTGCGCGGCAACCGCATCTCGATGATCTTCCAGGAGCCGATGAGCTCGCTCAACCCGATCTATACGGTCGGCAGCCAGATCGTCGAGGCGATCAGGGTGCATCGCAAGGTGAGCCGCAAGCAAGCCTGGGCGCGGGCGCTCGAACTTTTGCGGCATGTGCAGATCCCCGAACCCGAAGCGCGGCTCAAGCAATATCCCCACCAGCTCTCGGGCGGGCAGCGCCAGCGCGTGATGATCGCCATGGCGCTCGCCAACAATCCCGACGTGCTGATCGCCGACGAGCCGACGACCGCGCTCGACGTCACGGTGCAGGCCCAAATCCTCAACCTGATCCGCAATCTGCAGAAAGAGCTGCGGATGGCGGTGATCCTGATCACCCATGATCTCACCGTGGTGCGCAAGTTTTCCGACTATGTCTATGTGATGCAGCATGGCGAAATGTGCGAGCACAACGTCACCGAACGGCTGTTCGCCGATCCGCGACATCCCTATACCCAGCGGCTGCTTGCCTCGGAGCCAAGGGGACGCCCGCAACCGTTGCCGGAGGGCTCAGGCACCATCCTCGAGGCGGATGGCGTGCGCGTCTGCTTCATGCTGCGCCATGGCACGTTTCTCAAACCGGACTGGCGTGAACTGGTCGCGGTCGACGATCTCGATCTCAAGCTTTGCCGCCACGAGACGCTGGGACTGGTCGGCGAATCCGGTTCCGGCAAGACCACCTTCGGCCAGGCGTTGCTGCGGCTGACCGACGCCAAACGCGGCGAGATCCGTTTCGACGGCCAGCCGATCCATGGCCTGTCGCGGACGCAGATGCGGCCGCTGCGCTCGCGCATGCAGATCGTCTTCCAGGACCCGTTCTCCTCGCTCAACCCGCGCATGACGATCGGCCAGATCATCGAGGAAGGGCTGATCGTCAACAGCATCGGCGCCACGTGGCGCGAGCGGGTCGAGCGGGTGCGCGAGGCGCTGGTCAGCGCCGGCATGCCGGGCGATATCCTGTCGCGGTTTCCGCATGAATTCTCCGGTGGCCAGCGCCAGCGTATCGCGATTGCGCGGGCCATCGCGCTCGAACCCGAATTCATCCTGCTCGACGAGCCGACATCTGCGCTCGACCTGTCCGTCCAGGCGCAGATCATCGATCTCTTGCGCAAGTTGCAGGACGAGCGCGGCTTGAGCTACCTGTTCATCTCGCACGACCTGAAGGTGGTGCGCGCGCTGTGCCACCGCGTCATCGTCATGCAGCACGGCAAGATCGTCGAGCAGGGACCCGTCGACGAGGTCCTCACCAATCCCAAGACCGCCTACACCGAACGGCTCGTCAGGGCCGCTTTCGACGTGGCCTGAACACATGCCGGAGGTTAACGTGGCAAGACATCCCAGGATCACTTTCATCGGCGCCGGTTCGACGGTGTTCATGAAGAACATCGTCGGCGACGTGCTGCAGCGGCCGGCGCTTTCGGGCGCCACGATCGCGCTGATGGACATCAACCCGCAGCGGCTGGAAGAAAGCGCGGTCGTCGTCAACAAGCTGATCGCCACGCTTGGCGTCAAGGCGAAGGCCGAGACCTACACGGACCAGCGCAAGGCGCTGGCGGGCGCCGATTTCGTCGTCGTCGCCTTCCAGATCGGCGGCTATGAGCCCTGCACCGTCACCGATTTCGAGGTGCCGAAGACGTACGGCCTGCGCCAGACCATCGCTGATACGCTCGGAGTTGGCGGCATCATGCGCGGCCTCAGGACCGTGCCGCATCTGTGGAAGATCTGCGAGGACATGCTCGCCGTCTGCCCGCGGGCGATCATGCTGCAATATGTCAACCCGATGGCGATCAACACCTGGGCGATATCGGAGAAATATCCCGAGATCCGGCAGGTCGGATTGTGCCACTCGGTGCAAGGCACGGCGATGGAGCTGGCGCACGACCTCGACCTTCCCTACGACGAGATTCGTTACCGCTCGGCTGGTATCAACCACATGGCCTTCTACCTGAAATTCGAGCATCGCCAGCCGGACGGATCCTACCGCGATCTTTATCCCGACCTGGTGCGCGCCTATCGCGAGGGCCGCGCGCCGAAGCCCGGCTGGAACCCGCGCTGCCCCAACAAGGTACGCTACGAGATGCTGACCCGGCTCGGCTATTTCGTCACCGAAAGCTCGGAGCATTTCGCCGAATACACGCCCTATTTCATCAAGGACGGCCGCCCCGATCTGATCGAGAAATACGGCATTCCGCTCGATGAATATCCCAAGCGCTGCGTCGAGCAGATCGAGCGCTGGAAGGACCAGGCACAGGCCTACCGCTCGGCCCAGCGCATCGAGGTCGAGGAGTCCAGGGAGTATGCCTCCTCGATCATGAATTCAGTCTGGACCGGCGAGCCGTCGGTGATCTACGGCAATGTCCGCAACAATGGCTGCATCACCTCGCTGCCCCGCGATTGCGCCGCCGAAGTGCCGTGCCTGGTCGACGCGTCCGGCATTCAGCCGACCTATATAGGCGACCTGCCGCCACAACTGACGGCGCTGATCCGTACCAACATCAATGTCCAGGAACTGACGGTGCGGGCGCTGATGACGGAAAACCGCGAACACATCTACCACGCGGCGATGATGGATCCGCACACGGCGGCCGAACTCGACCTCGACCAGATCTGGTCGCTGGTCGATGATCTCCTGGCCGCCCACGGCGACTGGCTGCCGGCCTGGGCGCGGACAAGCCGCAAGACCCACGCGGCCTGAGCAGGGCAACTCCGGGAAGACCTCACCGGCGGCGCTTGTACAGACGTTCCCTGCGCATGTGATCAACCGCCACTGCGCAGATAAGGATCGCGCCGATGATGATGCTGTTGTATTGGGGCGGCACGCTGGCAACGATGAGGGCGTTATCGATCGCCGATAGCAGGAGGGCCCCGACCGCAACGCCGGTGATTGTGCCCAAGCCTCCGAGCAAGCTTATACCCCCTATGAGCACGGCCGTGACGACCGAGAGTGTGACCGCGGGTCCGCCGGCGGCAACTTGGCCACTTCCAACGCGCGCCGCGTAGATGACACCGGCAAGGCCGGCGGTGGCGCCGGCGGTGACGTAGAGGATCGTATCGAGCCTGTTGACCTTGAGGCCGTTGGCGATCGCGGCCTTGCGATTGCCACCCAGCGCGCGTGTCTCGACACCGAACGGCGTCTGCTCGAGCACGAACCAGAAAAGCAGTCCCAGCGCGATGGCATAGACAACGATGTAGGGGACGCCGAGCACGGCTCCCTGACCCAGGGCCTGAAACGTTTCGGGCAGCGGGACAATGTCTTCTCCGCCAGTGAATTGGACACATAGCCCGCCGACGATGAAGAATGTGCCGAGCGTCGCTATGATCGGAGGCACGTGCAGCCGCTCGATGATCACGCTGTTGACGTATCCGACGGCGGCACCAGCCGCCACGCCCGCCAGGACGGCGAGCGGCCAGGGCGCTCCCCACACCAACAACCACGCGCAGATGATGCCGCCAAGCGTAAAGACGGCGCCCACGGAGAAATCGAGCCCGCCTCCGATCATGAGCAGTGAAGCGCCGCAGCCCATGACGAAATAGATCACCGCCGCGCGGGCGATGTCGGTGAGATTTGCCGGGTTGAGGAATGCGGGGTTGCGAAGCGTGGCAACGATCCCAACCGCCACGATGACCGCCAGCAATGTCGTTTCCTGACGCAACATCAATTCCGAAAGGACACCTTGAGAGGCTGTCGAAGATTGGTGTTCTGCCTGTTCGCTGGCCACGGTCTGGTTCCCTCGTTCAGGCAAAAGTTGGATCGGAACTGGCAGTGTCGCCCTGGATCGCACCTGTAATCAGTCCGATGATTTCATCACGGCTGGTATCCTTGGTGCGTCGCGTCGCGACCGAGCGCCCCAGCCGCATGACAGTGATGCTGTCGCTGTTGCGGAACACGAAATCCATGTCGTGGCTGATGCAGATGACGGCTTTCCCCTGCTGCCGGAGTTCGCCGAGGATTTCTCCCACATGGGCCGTCTCCCGGACTCCCAGTGCCGCAGTCGGCTCGTCGAGAAGCATGATCGGAAGATCCATCCGAACCCCACGGGCTATGGCGACGATTTGACGTTCGCCACCAGAAAGGAGCCCGATCTGCGTGCGGACCGAGCCGACCCTTATCTTCAGGTCGTCCAGCACCTTGGCGGCTTCCGTCTCCATGCGGCGACGGTCCAGCCGGAAGCGCCCCCTGCGCGGAATGGCTCCCAAAGCCATGTTCGTGGCGATGTCCAGGCATTCGACAAGGGCGAGGTCCTGATGAACAACCGAGATGCCGAGGTGATGGGCCGCCGACGCGTCCCGTATCTCAACCGACTTTCCGCCCAGTCGCAGTTGCCCCTGATCCGGACGGAAAATCCCGCACATGATCTTGAGCGTGGTCGACTTGCCCGCGCCATTGTCGCCGACAATGGCATGGATTTCGGCCGCCCCGGCGGTGATATCGACATTCGACAACGCCTTGACGTTGCCGAACGACTTGCCCACCCCGCGCATCTCCAGCGCGGGTGCCGGAATGTCCGGCTGGGCGATTGCCATCACTGCCATCCCTTGGCGAGATACGCCTTGTAGTCGCTCGCGTCGAACATGCGCACGCCAACATCGATCTGCGGCTGAACCGCCTCGCCGCGAGCGATGGCCGCGACGGAATCGACCATTTTGGAACCCGCCGTGCAGAGATCCTGCAGCATCAACTTGTAGACGGTGCCGTCGGCAAGTCCTTGCTCGCCCCCACCTGCCGTCCCGTTGGCGACGAATACGACCTTGCCGGTCAGGCCTTTTGACTTGATGGCAGCGGTCCCGCCCTGCGTGGCGGTTCCCATATGCGAGGCGATGACGTTGACCTCGGGATGCGCCGTCAAAAGGGCATTGGCCTGGTCAAGCGCCTTGCTGGCATCGTCGTTGGTGTAGACCACAGCGGACACGGTGACGTTCTGGGTCTTCGCGGCCGCCGCGGTGAACCCGTCGACGAAGGCTTTGGCCGCGCCGCTTGGTCCCTGCGCCATCAGCCCGACATGCTGCGGCCCCTCGCGCTTTGCTATCGCTTCGACAAAGATTTCGCCGACCCGTGTGAAGTTCGCACCGATGTTCACGTTCGAACCGGATTCCGTTCCGGAAGCACCATAGAACGTGCCGACCATGATGCCGGCCTTCCCCGCCTGCTGGAGCACGGGAACAAATCCCGCCGTCGCCGGAAAAGTCAGTATCGCTCCCGCCTTGTTGGCGATGCCCTGCTGAATTTGCTGAATCATGACGGTGGCATCGAGATTGCCGGTGGTCGGACCGGATTCGGTCGTGGGAATGTTCAGCTCCTTCGCCCGATTGGCGACGCAGTCGCCGATCAGCCGCCACGCCGGATATTTGGGCAGCGGGTTGACGAAAAGGATCGAGGAAAGGTCCGCCGCTCCAGCAGCCGCTGGTCCGAAGGCGGTGAAGGCACTCAATGTGCATGCCAGCGCTATGCGCGACAACCGCAGACTATTGGTTCGCATGAAATCCTCCCATTGACGCTTGCAGTCACGGCTCGCCAGCGTTCGAGGACGTTATGCAACAAACAATGGCGGGTGTCAATAATAAGTCATAATGACTTACTAATTGTTCGCCTATTCGAACAGGGCCATGTCGATGGCTTGCGCCATGGCCCTGTAGCCTGCATCGCTCGGGTGGATGTGATCGCCGCAATCATAGGCTGGGAGAAGCCTGGTTGGCCGGCCGGGATCGCGAACGGCGGCATCAAAGTCGACAAAGCCGTAAACGCCCTCGGCCTTTCGGATCCATGCATTGACGGCGCCGCGAACCTTCTCTTTCTCGGGCGTGTAGAAATCGCCGACCGGCGATTCCGATGTTGTTCCTTCGAATGGGGTCAGGGTCCCCAGTATGACGCGAATGCCGGCAGTCTCGGCGCGCACGGCAAGCTGCCGGATCGCCGATATGATTTGTTTTGCCGTTACGGCCTCATCGGCGCCCGCAAGCGCGGTGTTGGGCCAGCCTATGTCGTTGACGCCCTCCAGAATGATGAGATGCGACACCCTGGGCAGGCTGAGCACATCGCGGTCGAACCGCTCCAAAGCCTTCGTGCCGCGGCGATTGCTCAGAAGCCGGTTGCCGCCGATACCAAGATTGAGCACGGCCAGGTCCTGCGTCGCGGTGCCGGCGCTGAGCCGCTCGCTCAGAATGTCCGGCCACCGCCTGTCGCCGTCTATCTGCGAGCCGTAGCCGTCGGTGATGGAGTCGCCGAAGCAGGCAATCGCGCGCGATCCTTCCTTTGCGTCGACATAGATGGCTGAAGCGAAGTAGCGGCTGGTGGTGGTTTGCTGAAGCGGCAGGAGTTCGGAGGCGGCGAAATTCCCCGGTATGGATATGAATGCCGTCTGCTGCGCCTCGTAATGATGGGTTTCCACCGGAAGATGGCCGCTCACATAGAAACTCAAGGCAAGCCGGGACAGCGCGGGCGTTGCCAGTTCCACGGGATCGCTGAACAGTGGAGCGCCCGGCGCAATCGAGGCGGTCGCCTCGCCGCCAAAGGTGAGGGGGCGGCTTGTCAGGGGCTGGATGGCTCCGTCCTCGCCCGCAAGTGCGACGTGCGCCGCGTTGATGACGATCGGTGCGCTGCCGAACTCGTTCGACACCCGTATCCTTAACCGCCGGCCTCCGACGCTGATGCGGGCAATCTCGCGAACCGTCTGGTTGTAGAACCCTGGGATCACCATGTCGGCGCCCCAGACATTCATAGGGCTGGCAGTCCATGTTGCGATCCAGTCGCCGCGTATCATCTTCGCTTCCCTCGTCTTTGGTCCATGCCAGCTACTTTCAGGTCGCACACCAAGTCAATAGGTAATTTCGATTGACTTATTTGCCCTCCTCCTGCAAATCCTTGCCAAGGGTCGTATCTGCGTCCGCCAACACCAAGGTCGGCGGGCGCGTCCTTATTGGGGTATCACTGTGACCGGACGTATAGGTGGCGCAAGCTCTGCCCGAACGAGCCCGAACGGTATTTATTCAGGTTACAGGGGCGCGAACCAGGTCGGCCTCCGCGCGTCGAATGAACGTCTTGCCCTGTCGCTGATCAGGATACACGGTCAACTGTCCAAAGCTCAGATCGCCGAGATCACCGGGCTTACCAAGCAGACCGCGTCCGTCATCGTCCGCTCCCTCGAGGCGGAAGGACTGCTGGTGGCGGGAAGGCCCATCAAAGGCAAGGTCGGACAGCCGTCGGTCCCGATGTCGATCAATCCCGAGGGAGCGCTGTTTCTAGGCCTGCGGCTGGGGCTGCGCCATGCGGACATCGCACTGGTCGATTTTGTCGGCGGGGTCCTGGAGCAGCGAAGGCTGTCGTACGGCGCGGGCGAAATGGGTGAAATAGCACGCATCGCATATACAGCGATTGCCGAGATGCGCTCGCGCCTGACCTCAGCCCAGCACGCGAGGCTGGAGGACATCGGCATAGCGGTAGCTTCGGATATTCTTGCGGCGGTTGCCAACGGCAAGGGCACGGACGGTCCGGAGAGCGCGTGGGCCGAGTTTGAGGACCTGGCCCTGCAGATGGGCAAGGAAACACATCTATCGATCTATCTCGACCGGGATGCGGTGGCGGCATGCAGCGCGGAACTGGCCTATGGGCTGGCCGGAGGCGCGCCCGACTTCCTCTATATCTTCATCGGGCATTCGCTTGACGGAGGCATTGTCCAACATGGTCGGCTCGGCTTCTCGCGCCGCGATGCAAGGCCTGGGATCGGACGTATCCTGGTGCCATCTGCGACCGGCGGCGTGGCACCGCTCGGCACATCGGTTTCGGTTGACGATGTCGGCCTGGCGCCAGGGTCTCGCGCCCCTGACCCGCAACTCAGGAAATGGATTGAGGCAACCTCGTCCAGCATATCGCTGGCGGTCCATTCGGCGTCGGCGCTTGCCACATTCAGGGGCATTGTTCTGGACGGCCTCATGCCGCAATGGGTGAGAGCCGAGCTGGTGAGGGAGATCAGGGAAAAGCTCACGGCCATCGGCGCCAGCGATCTTGCGTCTCTCTTCGTCAGGGAGGGCACGTCGGACCGGCAGGCAGCCGGCCTTGGGGCGGCCTGCATTCCCCTCCTCGACAGATTCTTTTTGCAGTCGGACTCCAATGGCCCTGCGGGCTCGCCAGAAGCCTGATCGAAAGTCTGGCCCGCGCTGATGGCCTGGCCTTATTTTGGCTCGTCGGCGTCGGGTTCTTCCTCGTCGTCGCGGGCCGAGATGACATAGGCGCCCTTCAGCCAGCGGTTGAGGTCGATGTCCTTGCAACGCTTCGAGCAGAACGGATAGGTCTCGCGCGCCGACGGCTTGCCGCATTCGGGGCACGGGCGCTTGGGCCGCAGCGGCGTGACTTTGTCGTCCAGGCTCATGGTCGCGCGGACGACCAGTTTTGATGGGTCCTGAAACCTTCGCCCGACAGCAGCGCCGCCGTCTCATAGAGCGGCAGGCCGACGATGTTGGTGTAGGAGCCGACGAGCTTGACGACGAAGGAGCCGGCGAGGCCTTGCACGGCATAGCCGCCGGCCTTGCCGCGCCATTCGCCCGAGGCGACATAGGCGTCGATCTCCTCGCGCGGAAGCCGCTTGAAACGCACCCGCGTCTCGACCAGCCGCTGGCGCAATTTGCCGCCCGGCGTGATCAGGCAGATGCCTGAATAGACCCGGTGAGAACGGCCGGACAAGAGCCCGAGGCAGTTGGCGGCATCGTCCAGCGTTTCGGCCTTGGGCAGGATGCGCCGTCCAACGGCAACCACCGTGTCGGCGGCCAGCACGAAACTCGGCGCATAGTCGGTCTCGGTCTTCAGCGACGCAAACGCCTTCTCGGCCTTTTCCTTCGACAAGCGCTTGGCCAGCGAGCGCGGATGCTCGGCACGCAGCGGCGTTTCGTCGATATCGGCTGGCAGGATACGGTCAGGCTCGATGCCGGCCTGCTGCAAGAGTTCGATGCGGCGCGGCGAACCCGAGGCAAGCACCAGCTTCTGCAAAATGCTCATCGCGCTCGGGTCTTGATCTTACTTGAAACGGTAGGTGATGCGGCCCTTGGTCAGGTCGTATGGTGTCATTTCGACCAGAACCTTGTCGCCGGTCAGCACGCGGATGCGGTTCTTGCGCATGCGGCCGGCCGTATGGGCGATGATCTCGTGTTCGTTTTCGAGCTTCACCCTGAACATCGCGTTGGGCAACAATTCCGTGACGATACCCGGAAATTCGAGGACTTCTTCCTTCGGCATTCGATACCTTTGCTTGGATGGCAGTTTCGGCGCCTAGAGCATGATGCCGAGAAGTGTGAAGCGGTTTTCGGATCATGCTCTACTTCCGACTCTGGCCGGAATTTCGGCGGAACCTATATGATAATCGTTCGCTTGTGAACACGCTTAATCCGTCGCGTTTTTTGCTCCTGGAAGCAAAAAACGTCGGCCTATGCGCAACTTCAGCCGCTCGCGGACGTCGCGATAGCTGGCCATGATGTGTTCGCGCGTGCCGCCGGCATCGGTCGGGTCCGGCGTCGGCCAGTATTCCACCTCGACGGCAAGCGAGCGGGTGAGTTCGAGCGCGGCATGGTGCGCCTCCGGCGCCAGTGTGACGATCAGGTCGAAATAGTCGTCCTCGAGATCGTCCAGCGTCCGTGGATGACGTTCGCCAAGCGTCAGGCCGTCCTCGGCAAGCACGGCATCGACGAACGGGTCGCGTTCGCCGGCGCGCACACCGGCCGAGGCGACGAAAATGGTGGGGGGCAGCATCCGGCGCGCCAGCTGCTCGGCCATCGGCGAGCGCACGGCATTCATGCCGCACAGGAACAGGACCGAGCGGGGCAGGGCGCCGGGGGCCAGGGTCAGCCCCGCCAGTGCAGCACGCAGACCAGCGTGAACAGCCGTCGCGCCGTGTCGAAGTCGATGTCGATCTTGCCGGAGAGCCGATCCATCAGCGTCTGCGAGCCCTCATTGTGCAGGCCACGGCGGCCCATGTCGATCGCCTCGATATGGCTCGGCGTCGAGGAGCGGATGGCGTCGTAATAGCTCTCGCAGATCATATAGTAGTCCTTGACGATGCGCCTGAGCGGCGTCAGCGACAGGATGTGGGTGACGACGGCGGCGCCGTCCTCGCGTGCCACGGCAAAGACCAGACGGGACTCGGCCAGCGACAGCTTCAGCCGGTAGGGACCCGTGCCGCTGTCGTTGACGGGCTGAAAATGGTTCTCCTCGATCAGGTCGAAGATCGCCACCGCCCGCTCATGCTCGACATCGGGCGTCGAACGGCCGATCGATTCATCGAGTTCGACATCGATCAGTTTTGCGCGGGTTTGATCGGAGCCCGTCATGCCGGCCTACATGTTCAGCCGGATAGTGACGGAGCGGCCATGCGCGTCGAGCCCTTCCGCCCGCGCGAGTGCGATCGCCGCCGGTGCCAGCATGCGCAACTGTTCCGGCCCAAGCTTCAGGACCGAGGTGCGCTTGACGAAGTCGAGGACCGACAGGCCCGACGAGAAGCGCGCCGAGCGCGCCGTCGGCAGCACATGGTTGGAGCCGCCGACATAGTCGCCGATGGCTTCCGGCGTGTGGCGGCCGAGGAAGACGGCACCGGCATTGCGCATCTTCGCGAGGAAGCCTTCGGCATCGTCGATGGCCAGTTCGACATGCTCGGCCGCGATGCGGTCGACCAGCGGCAACGACGCTTCGATCGTCGGAACCAGGATGACGGCGCCGAAATCGCGCCAGCTCTGCGCCGCCGTATCGCCGCGCGAGAGGCTTTGCAACTGACGCTCGACCGCCCGTTCGACCTCCTCGCCGAATGCCGGATCGTCGGTGATCAGGATCGACTGCGCCGACACGTCATGCTCGGCCTGGGCAAGCAGGTCCGCCGCGATCCACTCTGGATCATTGCCGCCGTCGGCCACCACAAGCACTTCCGACGGCCCGGCGATCATGTCGATGCCGACCGTGCCGAACACGCGCCGCTTGGCCGCGGCCACATAGGCATTGCCGGGACCGACGATCTTGGCCACCGGCTTGATCGTCTGCGTGCCATAGGCAAGTGCGGCGATCGCCTGCGCGCCGCCGACGCGGTAGATTTCGGAGACGCCTGATATATCCGCCGCCACCAGCACCAGCGGGTTGACGACACCGTGCGGTGCCGGCACGACCATGACGATGCGCTCGACGCCTGCTACCTTGGCCGGCACGGCGTTCATCAGCACCGAACTCGGATAGCTTGCCGTGCCGCCCGGCACATAGAGTCCGACCGCCTCGATCGCGGTCCAGCGCGAGCCGAGCTCGACGCCGGCGGCATCCGTGTAGCGTTCGTCCTGCGGCTTTTGCCGCTGGTGATGGGACCGGATGCGGTCACGTGCGAATTTCAGCGCCTCGACCGTGGCCGGATCGGCCTCGGCATAGGCGCCGGCGATGTCTTCCGCCGAGACGGCAATGCCTAGCGCGGCGAGGTCGCCTCCGCCGAATTTCTGCGTGTAGTCGATCAGTGCCGTGTCGCCCTCGGCGCGCACGCGCGCGATGATGTCGCGCACCACGGCGTCGACATCGGCCGATACCTCGCGCTTGGTCATGAGGAAGGCGGCGAAACGCTGCTCGAAATCGGCGTCGGACTGGCGAAGCGTGATGGCCATTGTATGCTCAAGCCCTGTGGATGGGGCGCGACGTGGCTTCCCACGCACCGCCGATATCGGCAAGGCGGGCCTCGATGCATTCGACGTCGAGCATGATGGTACCGCCACCCGAGAAGATCAGTTCGACGATGCCGGCCGGCTTGCTGATCTCGATGAAGCTGATCGCCAGCAGGGAGAGGATTTCGGCCGGCTTGTCGCGGGCAATGCCGTTGGTCTTGGCGCCCAGCACCCGGTCGAAATGCAGCACCGCCTGCCGCCGCTCATTGTGCTGGCGAAACAGGCCGGATTTGGCCTCCCACACGAAACGGTTCATGGTCAGCACGAACCGTTTGGCCTTGGGCAGGAATTCGAGGTCCGAGACCTTCATCACGGCGTCCTGGAGATGGGCCGAGACGATGCTCAGATCCTGATCGTCGAGCGCAATGAGTTTTAAGGCCATGCGGATTTCACACCCAGAGGTTGGCAATCAGCCTTTCTGTTAGGCGGTCTTTCCGATCGGTGCAACCGCGACAGGAATACCGCCAGAGGCATTTGCCGCAGGTTTTGCGCACCCCTCATTGTCCCTGCCGGGCACTTCTCCCCGTATGGTGACGGGAGAAGGAACGCTTTGCAGATGATTTCGCCAAGCGACCGCGGATCGTCAGGCAGAAATCCGCTCGATCACCGCGCCGCAATTGGAAAGCTTTTCCTCCAGCCGCTCGAAGCCGCGATCGAGATGGTAGACGCGGTTGACCGTGGTCTCGCCTTCGGCGGCCAGACCGGCGATGACCAGCGAGACCGAAGCGCGAAGATCGGTCGCCATGACCGGCGCGCCCTTCAGCTTCGCCACGCCGTCGACGATCGCAGTCTGGCCCGAAAGCGTGATGTGGGCGCCGAGCCGCGCCAGTTCCTGGACGTGCATGAAGCGGTTTTCGAAGATCGTCTCGGTGATGCGCGACTTGCCCTTGGCCATGGTCATCAGGCCCATGAACTGTGCCTGCAGATCGGTCGGGAAGGCCGGGAAGGGCGCCGTCGTCACGTCGACCGGCGAAATCCCGGCGCCATTTCGCTTCACGCGGATGCCGGAATTGGTCTGCGTGATCTCCGCGCCCGTCTGCGAAATCACGTCGAGCGCGGTCTGCAGCAGCTCCGGCCGTGCGCCTTCCAACACGACGTCGCCGCCGGTCATCGCCACGGCCATGGCATAGGTGCCAGTCTCGATGCGGTCGGGGATGACGCGCACGCGCGCCCCCGACAGCGCTTCGACGCCGTCGATGGTGATGGTCGGCGTGCCGGCGCCGGAAATCCTGGCGCCCATGGCGTTGAGGCATTCGGCGAGATTGACGATCTCGGGCTCGCAGGCGGCGTTTTCCAGCACCGTCTCGCCCTTGGCGAGCGATGCCGCCATCATCAGCACATGGGTTGCGCCGACCGAGACCTTGGGGAAGATGTAACGGTTGCCGACGAGGCGGCCATTGCGGGTCTTGGCGATGACATAGCCGGTGTCGACATCGATATCGGCGCCCAGCGCCTGCAGGCCTTCGAGGAACAGGTCGACCGGGCGCGTGCCGATGGCGCAGCCGCCGGGCAGCGACACCTTGGCCTCGCCCATCCGGGCCAGCAGCGGCCCGATCACCCAGAACGAGGCGCGCATCTTGGACACCAGCTCGTAAGGAGCTGTCGTGTCGACGATGTTGCGGGCGGAAAAGTTGATGGTGCGCGAATAGCCCTCATTCTGCTTCTCGCGGCGGCCATTGACCGAATAGTCGACGCCATGATTGCCGAGGATGCGGATCAGTTGCTCGACATCGGCCAGATGCGGCACGTTTTCGAGTGTCAGCGTGTCGTCGGTCAGAAGCGAGGCGATCATCAGCGGCAGGGCGGCGTTTTTCGCGCCCGAGATCGGAATGCTTCCGGCAAGCTTGTTGCCGCCGACGATTCTGATGCGATCCATTGGAGAATGTCCCTCTCGGCCAGAAAAGGCCGGTTCAATCGTTTGAGTGTCGGCCCGTCTAGACCATTGGCCGGTATGGTTCAAGAAATAGGATTTCCGAGCATCCCGTCCAAGAGTGGCCGATTTGAGTTAATCTTTCTGCATTTCCTTTGCCGCGCCGAGCCCGTCGGGCCGCTGGTCGGCCTCACCGGCGCGCCGCTTGTCGGCGTCGCCACTACGGCGCGAGCGCGACTGCGCCTTGCGCTTCTGGAGATTGGCTCGCAACTGCTCGGCGAGCCGGTTCTTGCGGGTCGTTCCGCTGTTTTTCGGTGGATTTGTCTTGTCGTTCATCGTCCTGCCCCGGCTGGCAGCCAGCCAACCCGCCATTCAGGGATAGCCAACATTGTGGCACCGCCATGTCATAGAAAGCTATCCGGCAAAGGCTTTCACAGAAGCGTTGTTCTTGGCCTTGCGCTTGCCGGTTCGATATGGCAGAAGCCCCGCCATCGGCGGCTGCGGTAGCTCAGTGGTAGAGCACTCCCTTGGTAAGGGAGAGGTCGAGAGTTCAATCCTCTCTCGCAGCACCAGTCTATCCCATTGATTGGGAACCCCTACCTTGGTCTTTTTGCCGCCTGGTACGCCGGGTGGTACACATAAGCTTGACATTGTCAGCACGGCGAAGGCGATCAAAACCAGCGTCGCCACCAGCTCTAAATCAGGCTCGATCCTTCTTGAACTCGAATAGCTCGATAACGTTGCCGGAGGGATCTTCGAGCAAGATGGCGCGGCCGGCACCGCCGTCGCTGATCTTGCCGCGGAATCTTGCGTCAGTGCGGCGCAACCGCTCGATGAGGACATCGATCTCGGTCGTAATGATCATAAATCGGTTCCACCCGCCCGGCTTTGGATCGCCGCCCGCCTGACCACCGCTCCCCGCACCTGGGGCGCTGAGATACAGCGTCAAGTCGTCGCGCAACAGCGCGGCGAACTTGCCCGGATTGTGCTTGTCGGTCTTGAAATCGAGATTGTCTCGATAGAACGCGACCGCCTTGTCGACGTTCGAAACGATGTACCGGACGGATGCCATTCAACTTCTCCTCTCTTCCAGCTACAACGGCCAACTTGCATGAAAGGTTTCCTGTCGGTCGGCCTGCCTGTGTTGGCGCGTTCAGCCGGAAGACAACGTGGCTTTCCCCAAAGGCGGGGGGCGGCAACCTCCAGTCGAAAAGCCGCCTGACACGATTCGTTAACCAAGATGCTGTTCTTCGACATGACGTGTTGTGGAATGGCTGGCCTGTCCGCCTGGTCAAGTCTGGCCTGTCCGCCTGGTCAGCAGCGCCGGGAAGGGTGCTGAAAAGAAGGCTCCGCCTCCGGCGAGGACGTCAAATCGCCCGAAACAGGAACGATGTGCAAGGCATGAACGTGATTGAAAGCCAACAGAACGCGCCCGGCGGTTTCCGCTTCTGGACCCGGTTGCAGGCTTTCATGGCCGCTTTCTTTTGCATGTGCATCACCGATGCGTTCGCCGAAACGCGCGCCCTGCGAATTCAGCATCTCCATACGGGCGAGAAGGCCGAGATCGTCTTCAAGCGCGACGGGCGTTACGATCAGGCGGGCCTGAAGAAGATCAACTTCATGCTGCGCGACTGGCGCCGCAACGAGCCGACCAGGATGGATCCGCGTCTGCTCGACCTGGTCTGGCAGGCTTATCGCGCCAGCGGCTCGACCAGCTATATCCATGTGGTCAGCGCCTATCGCTCGCCGGCGACCAACGCCATGCTGCGCGGCCGTTCGAAAGGGGTGGCCCGCGAAAGCCAGCACATGGTTGGCCGCGCCATGGATTTCTTCCTGCCGGATGTGCCGCTGAAGAAGCTGCGCGACATCGGCCTGAAGATGCAGGGCGGCGGCGTCGGCTATTACCCTACTTCCGGTTCGCCCTTCATCCACATGGACGTCGGCAATGTGCGGCATTGGCCGGGCATCAGCCGCCAGGAACTGGCCAGGGTCTTCCCCAACGGCAATACGCTCCATGTGCCGAGCGACGGCAAGCCGCTGCCCGGCTACGATCAAGCGTTTGCCGCCTACAAATCGCGCAAGGCCGCCGGCACGCCCAACATCGAACTGGCAAGCGCCGACGGCGGCCAACGCAGGCCGGCGCGCGGCCTGCTGGCGTCGCTGTTGGGTGGGCGCGGCACGGACGAAGCCGACGATGCCGCGGAAGTGGCGCCTGCGCCACGCAAGCCGGCGAAGCCGGTTGACTCCAAGACGGCCGGTGACCCCAAGACGGTCGTTGAA
This sequence comes from Mesorhizobium sp. M8A.F.Ca.ET.202.01.1.1, assembly GCF_004791595.1. Lineage (NCBI taxonomy): Bacteria > Pseudomonadati > Pseudomonadota > Alphaproteobacteria > Hyphomicrobiales > Phyllobacteriaceae > Mesorhizobium > Mesorhizobium sp. M8A.F.Ca.ET.202.01.1.1. The sequence continues at coordinate 41,870 of NZ_SRUN01000002.1, forward strand.
CCGAAGCTGGCCGGACAGGGCATCGCTATCGTGGCGCCGGAGGCAGCCCAGCGGGCGGACATTCAGATGGTTTCCCCCGAAGAAACGCCCGCGAAGACGCCCGAAGCGATCGTCATGGCGATGGCGCCCGGCACGGTGCCGGTACCCGCTTTCGCACCGCGCACCGGGCTCGCTGCAGGCATTCCAACCCCGCAAACCGTGCCGCTCGGCGTAGCCAGCGCATCTCCGGCGCGGGCTGAACCGGCGGCCGGCGCCGAAACTGCCTCGGGCAAGGCTGGCGCCGCTCTCGCGATTGCCGGTCCGGACATGGTGGCGCTCAACATCCCTGTCCCGACATGGCGGCCCGAAGGCCGGACGGGGCCTGCGCGACAGCCGGAGGCGGCCAAACCCGCCGATGCAATCGGCGCCTTGCTCGCCACGCATCACGCCGATGACAATCTCGATCCGCTGGCTGGCCAGCCGATTGCGGTCCCGGCGTCGAAACCCGAAGATCGTGCCAGGACAAGCCCCAAGGCCGACCGTGTCCAGCCACGTCTCGACCCCAAGGGCACCGCCGTCATTGTACCCGCGGCATTGACCGGCCGTCCGCGTGAAAGCGGTCGCGGCAGCGCAGGAGCCGGCTCGATGGCGGCGCCCGTCATTGCCGCCAATTTCATCCGCACGGCGCCGGAGCAGGTTTATCTCGATGGATTCCAGCCACGAGGAAAGACGTCCGATCACCGCCGCTTCACCGGCTCCGCGGTGAAATTCCTGCCCATCGCCAGCTTCAGATAGGTCGACTCTGCAAGCCTGTAAGATATTATCCAAATTTGACAATCAGGCATGAAATTGTAAGATAATCGTCTTTCCCCGGCGAGAGGCGATGACCATGTCGATCCGCGAAGAACTGGCCAACGCCACCTTGGCGTTCACGTCGGCGGAAGAAAAGATCGTTCAGGTCCTGCTTGCCGATTATCCGATGTCGGGGTTGGGAACAGCGACCCGGCTGGCGCGTCGCGCCGGCGTCAGCGACCCGAGCGTGACGCGGCTGATGACCAAGCTCGGCTATGTCGGCTTTGCCGATTTCCAGGCGCGGTTGCTCACGGAAGTGGAATCCCGGCTGCATTCGCCGCTGCTGATGATGGAGGCCAAGCGCCCGGGCGGCTCCAGCGAAGGCACGGCACTGGCCTATTTCCATTCGGTTTCCGACAGTCTGGAGCGTACGCGAACGGCGGTGCCCCTGCAGGCCTATACGCGCGCCGTCAACCTGCTGCTCGAGACCAAGGGCCAGGTCGTGCTGCTGGGCGGCCGTTTCAGCCGCCATATCGCCTCCATGCTTGCGGGTTACCTTCTGCAGTTCCGCTCCGGCGTGCGCGACATCGGTTCGTTGAGCCCCGCCGATTTCGACCTGTTGATCGATCTTGGCAAGCGCGACCTTCTCGTCGTGTTCGACTACCGGCGCTACCAGTCGGACGTGGTGAGTTTTGCACAGCAGGCGAAAGAACGCGGCGTCTCCGTCCTGCTGTTCACCGATGTGTGGCTGTCGCCGATCGCTGACGTGGCCGACCTGACCATGGTGGCGGCGATCGACGCCAACTCGCCCTTCGACACGCTGGCGACCGCCGTCGCGCAGATGGAAACCGTTTTTGCCCATGCGTTGGAAGGCCATGGCGCCGGGGTACGCAAGCGCATCGAGGACATCGAGAAGATCCGCAGCGCCAATGCCGTTACCCTCGATGCCGGCCTGTCGCCCTTCGACACCGAAACCACCAAACCAAGAACCCCGAGGAAATAGCGTCGAAGCGCCCGGCGCGGCGATGCGAGGAAGGAACAATCATGGCCGATATCCAGACCATCATCGATGCCGCGCAGGCTGAAATCGAGGCCGACCGCGACTGGCTGATCGGCCTGGTCCGCGACATGGTCCGCATCCCTTCGGTCAATCCCAAATTCGAAGCCAATCCGGCGATCAATCGCGAGGCGGACGTCCAGGCGCTCTTGGAGCCGATCTTGAAGCACGATGGCTTCAAGACCGAGCAGTGGGACGCCTTGCCCGGCCGGCCAAATCTGGTCGGCGAATGGGCTGGAAGCGAAGACCGCAGCCTGATCCTGTGCGGGCACATCGATGTCGTGCCGGTCGGCGAGATGAAGGACTGGTCGGTCGATCCGTTCGGCGGTGAGATCACTGACGGCCGGCTCTATGGCCGGGGCGCGGTCGACATGAAGGGCGGCGTCGCGGCTTGCGTCGCCGCCGCGCACGCGATCCGCAAGGCAGGCATCACGCTGCAGGGGCGGCTGGCGATCCACTCCGTCGTCGACGAGGAGGCCGGCGGCTTCGGCGCCATGGATGCGGTGAAGAAGGGCAAGCTCGCCAAGGCGGTGCTGGTCGCCGAGCCGACCTGGGGCGATGTCCTGCCGGTCGAGGGCGGGCTTGAGTGGGCGCGGGTGACGATCCGTGGCCGCAACGCGCATTCGGCGCTGCGCTACAACGAAATCTATCCGCAGAGGCACGACAAGGGCCGGCTGAAGCCGGGCGTCAACGCGATCGAGATCGCGGCGCGGTTCATCGCCGCCGTCCGCCAATATGAGTTGGACCGGACACGGGCGAAGTCCCATCCGCTGCTGCCGGTCGGCATGAACACGATCAACATCGGTGTCATGCATGGCGGAACGGGCCTTGGCGAACATGGCCTGCCGACGGTGATGACCAATCCGGCCATCATTCCCGATGTCGCGGTGCTCGACCTCGACATGAAATTCCTGCCGGACGAAAACTCGTCGGAATACCGCCGCGACTTCGAGGAGTTCGTCCATCATTTCGCCGAGGCCGACGCCTGGCTGCGCGACAACCCGCCTGTCATCCAGTGGGAACTCGGCGGGCTGCATTTCCCGCCCATGAACACCCCGGTCGACCATCCGCTGGTGAGGTCGCTGATGAAACGCAAGGCCGCTATCGGCAAGACGCCGAAGGCAAGCGGCTTCGTCGCCGTGTGCGATGCCGCGCATTATGCCGGCGCCGGCGTCGACGGCGTCATCTTCGGCCCGTCGGGCGACGGCTTCCATGGCGCCAACGAATATGTCGAGGTGGAATCGGTGGTCGAGACCGCCAAGGTGATTGCCGCTTCGGTGATCGACTGGTGCGGCGTGCGCTGAGCGGAGCTATTGTTCCAGGCAGTCAGGCCGGGCGTTTGATCCGCCCGGCGACCGCACCCCATGCCGACCTGATCATGCCTGCCAGTCCGCTGGGATAGGCCAGCATGACGCCGATGATCAGCACCGCGGTGATGATCGGGCGCCATGCCCCGAAATCGGCCATCCACTCGGCGAAGATCGTCAGCACGAAGGAGGCGACGACGGCACCGTAGATGGTGCTGGTGCCGCCCAGCAGCACCATCGACAGGATGATGGTCGCCAGGCTCATGCCGAACACGTCGATCGAGGCATTGCGTTGGTAGGCGGCGTAGAAGGCGCCGGCAATGCCGGTGAAGAAGGCGCTTGCCGCCAGCGTCAGCATGCGCTGGCGAACGATCGAGACGCCTCGGCTGATGGCATATTCCTCATTGTCGCGCAACGCCACGATGCTGGCGCCGGCGCGCGAGCGCACGAACACGCGCAGAAACAGCGTGCTCGCCACCAGCAGCGCCAGCGCGATGTAGAAATAGGCGAATTTGGCGTCGCGGACCATGTTGTGGTCGAACCAGTAGAGGCCGGGGATACGCACGATCCCTTGCGTGCCACCGGTGATGTCGGACTGGCTGAGGATCACCTGCATGACCAATTGCGCGAAGCCGAAGGTGACCAGGATGATATAGATGCCCTTCAGGCGCAGGATCGGGATGGTCACCACGATCGCGGCAAGCGTGGCGATGATGCCGCTGGCAAGAAGCGCGATCCACGGGTCGAACCCGGCCAGCTTGGTGAGCAGGCTGTAGGCGTAGACGCCAATGCCGAACAGCGCCAGATGGCCGAAATTGAAGACGCCGCCATAGCCGAGGCTGAGGTCCCAGTTCGACGCCACGATGGCGTAGATGAAGGCCATGATCAGGATGTGGCGGGCATAGGTGTCGCCAAAGACGAGCGGCAGCAGCGCCAGCACGACGAAACCGAGCACGAAGCCGACGGCTTCGTGCTTCCACGGCGTGCGGCCGGGTGCGATCGGGGTTGCCGCCGCTGTACGGATCTGGGTGATCGGTGAGGTCATGTCGGTCATGCGAGGCCTCGTGAGCGGCTGGCGAAAATGCCCTCGGGGCGCACCATCAGGGTCAGGATCAGCACGCCGAACAGCAGCGCCGGCGTCCAGTAGAGGCCGAAATAATAGCTGCACGCGGCCTCGAAGAAGCCGATCAGATAGGCGGCGAAAATCGGTCCCGATATGCTCGATATGCCGCCGAACACGACGACGATCAGCGCCTTGAGCAGCGGGTCGCTGCCCATGACGGGCGACATGAAACGATAACCGCCCATGAAGATGCCGGCGAGCCCCGCCAGCGATGCGGCGATGGCGAAGGCGAGCCCATAGAGCGCGGTGACGTTCAGCCCGACCAGATGGCTGGCATCCTCGTTCTGCGCCACCGCACGCAACGCCAATCCGAGCCGCGTGCGGTTGAGGAACATCCACAGTGCCGCCAGGATCAGCGGCGTGATGACGATGATGGCGATCTGGTGGAGCGAAACGCCGACGCCGCCGATGGTGGCGTTGCCGTCGATCAGCGCCGGGATCTGCTTGGAACGCGGCCCCCAGATGGTGAGCGCTCCGTTCTCGATCAGAGATCCGGCGGCAAGGGTGGTGATGACGACGACCAGCACGATGTTGGGCCGGCCGATCAGCGGCCGCACGACGCTCGCCTGCAGGATCCAGCCGACGCCGGCCATGACGACGACAGCGATCGGAAAGGCCACCGCCGCGGGCAGGCCGAGCTCGACCAACTGCCAGGCGATATAGGCGCCCAGCATCATGAACACGCCATGGCTGAAGTTGAACACGCCGATCGTCGTCCAGACCAAAGCCAGACCGACCGCCATCATGGCGTAGAGCGAGCCTTGGAACAGGCCGCCGAACAGGATTTCCGCCAATGCGCTCATTCGACGTTCCTAGTGTCCGAAATACACCGACATGATCTCGCCGTGGTCGAGGCTTTCGCCCGGCTTGATCTCGGTCGCCACCGCGCCATGGTTGACGAGGTAGAGTTGCTGCGTCAGCTCCAGCAGGAATTCGATGTCCTGCTCGACGACGATGAGCGGCACGCCGCCGCGCGAAATGTCCATGACGGAGGCGCAGAGCTCGTCCTTGATCTTGGGCGCCAGCCCAAGCGTCGGCTCGTCGAGGATCAGCAGGCGTGGATGGCTCATCAGCGCCGTGCCGATCGACACCATCTGGCGCTCGCCGCCGGACAGCGTGCGCACGCGCTGGCGCCAGCGTTCCGCCAGTTTCGGGAACAGCCTGATCACCTTCTCGCGGTTCTCCGCCTCATGTGGGCGGGCACGCGGCGAATAGGCGCCCAGCTTCATGCAGTCGGCGATGGAGAGGTCGGGAAACAGCCGGTTGCCTTGCGGCACATGAATCAGGCCGGTGCCGACGATGGCGCGGGCGCTGAGGCCTGATATGTCTTGCCCGTCGAACAGGATGCGGCCGCTCTTCGGCCGCAGGAGACCGGAGATGGCGCGCAGCAGCGTCGTCTTGCCATGGCCGTTCGGGCCGAACAGGCCGACATTGCCGAAGCGGCCGGCCTCCATCGAAATGTCGTGCAGCACGGTGACGCGGCCATAGCCGGCGGTGACGCCTTCGACGGTGAGGATGGGATTCACGCCACCGCCCTCCGGGTTCCGAGATAGGCTTCGATGACGCGCTGGTTCGCAATCACGCTCTCCGGTTCACCGGCGGCGAGCACGCGACCATTGTTGAGCACCAGAAGGTGCCGCGACAGGCTCATCAGGAAGGTCAGCACGTGCTCGATCAGGAGAATGGTGATGCCGCGCTCGGCGGTGCGGCGGATCAGCCCGATCGACGTCTCGATCTCGGGCTTGGTCAGGCTCGACGCCGGCTCGTCGAGCAGAAGCATGCGGGGCTTCATGGCGATGGCGGTGGCAAGCATTAGGCATTTGCGTTCGAAGACGGAAAGCTCGCCGGCCAGCCGCCCGAAGGACGCAGGCCCCAGCCCAACGAATTCCAATGCCTCGGCCGCCGCGTCTCGGGCGGCGGCCGCCGCTTTCTCCTGCCGGCCGTAGCTGGCGCCGATCAACGCGTTCTCGAATACGGTCAGCCCGTCGAAGCTGGTCTCGCGCTGAAAGGTGCGGGCAAGGCCAAGGCGCGCGATGGCATGTCCAGGCTTGCCGTTGATCGCGGTCCCGTCAAAACGGATGTGGCCCCTGTCCGGCCCGAACGGGATGCCGGTGATGATGTTGAACAGCGTGCTCTTGCCGCTGCCGTTCGGACCGGCGATGCCAAAAATTTCGCCGGCCTCGACCTTGAACGACACGCCGTCGACGGCCTTCAGCGAACCGAAGGCCTTCGACACGTCGTCCAGTTCAAGCAGAGCCATGCCTCACTGCATCCAGGGCTGCGGCTTGAAGGCGCCGGTGGCGTATTTTTCCGGCGAGATCAGCGTGCGTTGGCCGTCCCAGATCTGAAAGAAGGTGATCGGGATATAGTCGTCGCCCTGCGTCGCGAGATGCGTGGCGGGATCAAATTTCAGCCGGCCTTCAGCGACTTGCTTGTCGGTCTCCGACAGCGCCTTCATGATCGTCGCATGGTCGGATGCGCCGCCGACCTTCTTGACCGCGTCGAAATAGACATTGGTCATTTCATAGAGGCCGACACCATAGGTGCCGCTTTCGACGCCGTATTTGGCCTTGAATTTGGCCGCTACCTCGTCGGCGCGCGGGTTCTTCGGCGTCGTCAGGGCACCGCCCAGAAGATTGTAGATGACACCGTTCGACTTCTTGCCCGTGAGTTCGACGAACTCCGGAACGCTCGGCGCATATTGCAGGAAGACCAGGCTCTTGGTCGGCTGCTCGAGGAACTGGTTCAGGAAGGACGCCGAATTGCCCGGCAGATAGTCGGTGTTGATGACGACGTCGGGAACGTTCTCGCGCACCTTGGCCAGGATCGGGCGCCAGTCGGTCACTTCGCCGAACGGCACGATCTCGTCGACCGTGATGGTCCAGCCCTTCTCCTTGAAGGTCTTCTTCATGCCTTCGGAGATGGTCTTCGAATAGGCATTGTCGGAGGAGATGATGGCGACCTTCTTGGTCGGCAAGGTGATCTTGCCGTCGGCCGCGAGCTTCTCGACGAACAGGGTGACGTCGGTATTGTAGGCGTCGAAGGATGGCGTCAGGGACCAGCAGCACATGTATTTGTCGGGGCTCGGCGCGATGATGTCCCTGGTCTGCTGAGAGGTGGCCGCCAGCATGTAGGGCATCTCGGCCTCTGCCATGTTGTCGATCTCGAAATTCGTCAGGCTGGCGTAGCCGGTGAGCATGAATTGCACGCCGGGATCGCCAAGCAGGCGTTCGACCGCGCTGGTGACGTTGCCGGCGGACTGATCCTTGACGTCGCCGACCACCAGTTCGAACGTGTTGCCGGCAACGCCGCCGGCGGCGTTCGCCTCATCGATCGCCATCTGCACGCCGCGTTGGAATTCCTGGCCGTCCGCCGCGGCAGGGCCGGTGATCGGCGCCAGCAGGCCGATCTTGACGACATCGGCGAAGGCCGGTGCGCTCGCCGTGGCAAACGCTGCGATCAGCGCTGTGCTCATCAGCATATGGCGGATTCTGTTGCCTGCGGATTTGGATTTCATCGTGCCGTTCCCTGTTTTCCTCCCGTTCATCGGGAGTTGGATAATTGACAATCTACGCATAATTGTTCTTATTTGAAAAGGATTTTTCAACGGCATGAGACCGGGAAAATGTTATGGCAGGGCTAGGGGAGGTGGCGGCGCTTTGTTGTGCAACTGCCTCGAAACAGGGCAATTTCAGACGGAGCCAAAGATGACGATCTCGCAGAACACCCTTGAAACCAGCCACGGCAGGATCGCCGTTCGCGAGACCGACGGCAAAGGCACCGCCGTGCTGCTGATCCACGGCAATTCGTCTTCCGGCGCGGTCTTCCGCAACCAGCTCGAGAGCCCGCTCGGCGAGCGCTACCACCTCATCGCTCCCGATCTGCCTGGGCACGGCGCGTCCGGCGATGCCATCGATCCGGACCGCTCCTACAGCATGGAGGGCTACGCCGACGCGATGACCGAAGTGCTCGGCCTGCTCGGTGTCGGCCAGGCCATCGTCTTCGGCTGGTCGCTCGGCGGCCATATCGGGCTGGAGATGATCGACCGGTATCCTGGCCTGCTCGGCCTGATGATAACGGGCACCCCGCCGGTGTCGCCCGAGGAAGTCGGCAACGGCTTCAAGCCGAGCCCGCATATGCACCTTGCCGGACAGGAGGTCTTCACCGCCGCCGACGTCGAGGCTTATGCGCGCAGCACCTGCGGCGAACCGTTCGAGCCGTTCCTCATCGACACGGTCGCGCGCACCGACGGGCGGGCGCGACGCCTGATGTTCGAGAAATTCGCCGCCGGCACCGGCCGCAACCAGCGCGAGATCGTCGCCGGCAAGACACCGCCGATCGCCGTTCTGAACGGCATCGACGAGCCTTTCGTCAACACCGATTTCGTCGCGGCGGTCAAGTTTTCCAACCTGTGGGAAGGCAAGGCGCATTTGCTCGACAAATCGGGCCATGCGCCGTTCTGGGATTCGCCCGACCGCTTCAACCCTGTCTTCGCTCGTTTCCTGGCGAGCGTCGATCAGGCATAAGTCGTCGGGATCCTGGGGAGGCAATGACTCGGCCCTGGTGTCAGAGGGCACGAAACCGACTTCGGTTTCGAAGTGATGGCGCAAGCAATCGCCAATGTGCAATGTGTCGACGTTTGCGCCGGTGGCTCGCCTGTGATCCAAGGCGCACTGGATGCGGGTCACCCTGCAGTTGGAGCGCTGAATGACCCTAATCACACGCCGCAGGCTTTTGAAAACCGCCGCCATCGCTGGCGCGAGCGGTGTCGGGCTTGCCGCGGTCGGCAGGATTGGCGGCTCGGCCGCGGCCACGCCCGAGCCGGTGGTGCTGCGGACGGCAAAAATCCAGGCCAAGCTGATGGATGTTGGCCCGACCAGGGATGTACTGACCTATGGCAACGCTGGAATGCCGCCGGTGCTGAGGATGAAGAAGGGCGAGCCCTTCGCCGCCCGCCTGATCAACGCCATCGACGATCCGACGACAATCCACTGGCACGGCATTCGCCTGCCGAACAAGATGGATGGCGTGCCCTTCCTGGTGCAGCCTTACGTCTACACCGGCGATCATTTCGACTACGCCTTTACCCCGCCCGATGCCGGCACCTTCTGGTATCACCCGCATTGCAATACGCTGGAGCAGATGGGGCGCGGCCTGACTGGCGTGATCGTGGTCGAAAACCCGAACGATCCGAAATTCGACGCCGAATTTGTCCTCAATCTGCGCGATTGGCGCCTTGGCGACGACGGCCAGTTCATCGACCAGTTCCGGCCGCGCGATGCGGCGAGAACCGGCACCTACGGCACGGTGCGCACCGCGAACTGGCTCGACCAGCCGCAATATGACGCGCCGGCCGGCGGGTTGGTGCGGCTCAGGCTGGCGATCACTGATGTGACCCGGATCTATGCTTTCCGCGTCGACGGCGCCGAGGCCGATGTCATCGCGCTGGACGGCAATCCGGTGCCGCTGCGCTTTTCGCCCGATGCCTTGCTGCTGGGGCCGGGCCAACGCATGGAACTCGCCATCCGCATGCCCGACGAAGAGGGCGCGATCGTCAGCTTGCGAGACGTCAGGGGCACCAAGCCCAAGGTGCTCGCGACGTTGCGCGCGACGGGCAGTTCGCTGAAGCGGGATGTTCGCGATCTCGCACCGCTGGAGGTCAATCCGGTGGCCGAGGTCGATCTCACCGCTGCCCGGCATATTTCGCTGACGCTCAGCGCCACGGCGGAGAACGTCCCGAGCGACGGCATATGCGGCTCGCTCGGCTACAGTTTCTGGGCGATCAACAAAGTGCCGTGGCCGGGCGATACATCCGATCCGACCGCGCCTTTGGCCGAATTGAAGCTCGGCAAGAGTTACATCATCGACATGGAGAACCTGACGCCGCAATCGCATCCGATGCATCTGCACGGCATGAGCTTCAAGGTGCTGTCGTCGTCGACGCGCGCGGTTCAGCCGCTGATTTCCGACACCTACCTCATCCAGCCCAATGAGAAGGTGAGCCTTGGTTTCGTCGCCGACAATCCCGGCGACTGGCTGCTGCACTGCCACATCATCGAGCACCAGAAATCAGGCATGACGAGCTACGTCAGGGTGGTTTGAAGCCAGGCCATCGAAGGCCGCGTTGTCCGCGCCCTACTTGCGCAGTTGTGCCTCGATCTCGTCGAGCACCTTGTCCTTGCCGATGCCGGTGAGGAAGGCGAGGCCCTTGATCACCGGCTTGGTCACCGAAGCCGAGATCGGCGTGGTGGCGACGATGAAGTCGACGCTGTCGGCCAGCCCCGGCACTTCGGTCGCCTTGGCCTGCTGCGCGTTGAAGGTAAGACCGCGCTTCTTCATCGCTTCGGTGACGGCGACGTTGACCGCCGTCGAGGTGGCGATCCCTGTACCGCAGGCAAAGAGAATGGTTTTCTGTTTGGACATTTGCTGCTCCTCCTTGGTTATCAGCCGAGCACGGCACGCACGTCGTCGAGGTTGCTGGCCGACCTCAAGCCGTCCAATGCCTGCGGGTTCTGGATGGTCTCCATGACGGATTGCAGCGCTTCAATCTGCTTGTCCCTGTCATTGATGGCAAGCAGGAAGACGAAGCCGACCGGCAACTTCTCGTCGGGATCTTCCATGTTGGCGAAGGTCACCGGTTTTCTCAGCGTGCCCATTGCGATGCCGGGCTTCAGCACATGCTCGGGATCGGTGTGCGGCACCGCGACATTGTCGGCGCGCTCCAGCGGCAGCCCTGTCGGGATGGTCATTTCGCGGCGCACGACCGCGTCGGCATAGGAGCTTTTGACATAGCCAAGCGCCTCGAGCCGCCCGGCGAGGATGCGGATGATCTCCTCATTGGTCGAGGCATCGGATCCGAGCACGATCGCCTCGGGATCCAGAAGCTGCATGAGGCCGTCGGACATGTCTTGCTCCGTCGATGAATCGTGCGCCCCGGGAGGGCGCACGATCGTTTCAGATTGAAGCCGCCAAGGCTCAGGCGGTGTGTTCGGCCGGCTCGTCCTCGGCGCCTGCCGCCCGCTCCCAGCCGAGCGTATTGCGCCGGTAGAGCACGAACAGCGCTGCGATGACCACCGCGATGATGATGATGCCGATAAGGCCAAGCCCCTGGATCGCCTCGATGATCACGTAGGGCACCCACAGGAAGCCGTCGACCACCGAGGTGATCTGCAGCGCATCCGCCGGCAGCTTGAAGCCCGATGCGACGGCGGCACTGGTGAACAGCGGCGCCAGCGCGTTGGCGACATAGAAGCCGATCGCCAAGGTCACCGTGCCGATCACCACCATGCGGAACACATTGCCTTTGACCAGCGGCGCGGTCATGGCGACGATGAACGGGATGACCGCCAGGTCGGCGAACAGGATGACGCGGTTGCCGGGCAGGATCACCGACAGGATGATCGCGATCGGCACCAGGATCAGCGACGACGAGATCGCCGCGGGATGGCCGATCAGGATCGCCGAATCGAGGCCGACCAGAAGCTCGCGGTCGCCGGTGCGCTTGCGCACGAATTCCTGCGCCGCGTCGGAAACCGGAAGCAGGCCTTCCATCAGGATCTTCACCATGCGCGGCAGAAGCAGCATCACCGCGGCCAGCGTCATGCCGGTGCCCAGCACCTTGGCCAGGACCACACTGAGATCGCCCGCATTGTAGAAGGCGATGGCGCCGAGCACGAGGCCGATGATGAGGCCGAGCACGACCGGTTCGCCGAACACGCCGAAGCGGCGCTCGATGGTTTCGGTGTTGATGTTGATGCGGTTGATGCCGGGAATGCGATCCATGATCCAGTTCAGGATGATGGCGATCGGCAGGATCTGCGCCGAGGCGAGATGCGGCACCGAAATGCCGGGAACGCCGTAGAACTGCTGCACCGCGCGCGCCGACCAGTCGGCGAAAAGCAGCGAAAGCGCCGCGACGAGCGCCGCGATCGCAATGCCGTAGGCCAGATTGTCGGTGGCGGCCACGACAAGCGAGCCGACGAAGGCAAAGTGCCAGAAATTCCAGACGTCGACATTGAGCGTGCGCGTCATGCGCGTCAGCAACAGCACGATGTTGACCAGGATGCCGACCGGGATGACCCAAAGCCCGACCGATGAGCCGAAGGCGATCGCGGCCGCCGAGGGCCAGCCGACATCGATGATGTCGCGATGGATGCCGGTGTTGGTGACGATGGCCTTGGCCACGTCGCCGATCGACGTGAACATCAGGCCAAGCACGAGGTTGATACCGATGAAGGCGACGCCGATGGTGACGGCGGCGCGAAAGGCCTTGCTGACCTTGGCGCCCAAAACCACGGCGATGATGAAAATGACGATCGGCAGCAGGATTGTCGCGCCGAGCGTGTCGATGGCCCCCTTGAGGCCAGCAAGTAGAGTATCCATTCTTCCTCCCCTGGAGCCACGGGCTCTGCCCGAGGATGCTCCGTTGTCTCGTCCACGCCTTTGCCGCCTTGGCGCAAAGGCCTCCCCAAATCTAACGAGAGGCGAAATGCTCGTCCGAGCGGTGTTTCGGAGTGAACATTTGCCTTTGCTAGAAAACGAATGTTTTATTGTGGCTGTTCACGACAATGTCAATTGGCAACCCTTTGGGCCAATAATTCGCGGCGAATGCGCCGTTTCCCGGCGATTCCATTGGAAATCGCCGGCCGCGAGCGGTTTCATTGGCACAGCGGACCCGTCCCTGCTAATCCGGCCTCGAATCAAGAAGCTGTGGACATCCCTGCATGACCAATGTCGCCTTGACGGGACTTGCCAGCGATCTCGCCAGACGCGCCGCCGAGGGCCGCCCCGTGCGCATCGGCGTCATCGGCTCCGGCGAAATGGGCACCGACCTCGTCACGCAAGGCATGCTGATGCCGGGCATTGCGGTTTGCGCCGTTTCGACTCGCCGCCCGCACACCGCGCGCGATGCCATCCGCATCGCCTATGGTGACGAGGCGATGGCGGTCGAAGCCGATGCCGCTTCGAAAGTCACTGCTGCGATCGAGGCGGGAAAAATAGCCATCACCTCGAACGAGATGCTGGTCACCAATCCACTGATCGACGTCGTTATCGACGCCACGGGAAAGCCCGGCGTTGCCGCCGATTTCGACCTGATGGCGATGGAGCATGGCAAGCATCTGGTGATGATGAATGTCGAGGCCGACGTCACCATCGGCTGCTATCTCAAACAGCAGGCCGACCGGCTTGGCGTCGTCTATTCGGTCGGCGCCGGCGATGAGCCGTCGAGTTGCATGGAACTGATCGAATTCGCCTCCGCCCTCGGCCTGACCATCGTCTCGGCCGGCAAGGGCAAGAACAACCCGCTCAACCATGATGCGGTGCCCGATGACTATCGCGAGGAAGCGATCCGTCGCAACATGAACCCGCGCATGCTGGTCGAGTTCATCGACGGCTCCAAGACCATGGTCGAGATGTGCGCCATCGCCAACGCCACCGGGCTGGTGCCCGACGTGCCCGGCATGCATGGTCCCAAGGCCGACCGCGACGACCTCGTCAAGGTGCTGATCCCGCGCGAGGACGGTGGCCTCCTGCTGAAGAAGGGCGTCGTCGACTACACCATCGGCAAGGGTGTGGCGCCCGGCGTCTTCGTCATCGTCGAGGCGACGCATCCGCGCATCATCGAACGCATGGACGACCTGCATATCGGCCACGGCCCTTATTACAGCCTGTTCCGGCCTTACCATTTGACGTCGCTCGAAGTGCCGCTCACCGCCGCCCGCATCGTGCTGTTCGGCAAACCGGACATGGTGCCGCTGCCGCGGCCGGTTGCCGAGGTCTGCGCCGTTGCCAAGCGCGATCTCGCCGTCGGCGAGACCTTCGATGCGATCGGCGAAACTTGCTATCGCTCCTGGACGATGACCGTTCGCGAAGCCCGCGCTCAGCGCGCCGTCCCGGTCGGCCTGCTCGAGGGCGGCAAGGTGCTGAAACCAGTCAGGAAAGGTGATCTGCTGACGGCCGACAATGCCGCGCCCGACCAGACGACCAGGCTGTTTGCGCTGCGCCGTCTGCAGGATGAAATGCTCTACGGAAGCTAGCCTCGCATTGCCGGGAAAGCGGTAACCGCAACTTCGTCATCCTGGGGCGAAGCAAGGAGCGTAGCGACGCGGCGCAGACCCAGGATCCATGCCGTGATTTAGAGGCGTTGCAGCGGTGGCAGAATTTTGCTCCGCTGCGCCCTTCCATTGAGCTCCCGGCATGGATCCTAGGGTCTCCGCGACGGAGCTTCGCTCCTGCTTCGCCCTAGGATGACGACGTTAGGAACTACCGCTCAGGCTTCTATTCTGTCAAAATCATAGCGTCGAGGACCCAGATGAAACTCTACATCAGAAATCCGCGCGCACGCGAATTGGCGAGACGGCTTGCAGACTTGCGCAATACGTCGATGGCCAAGGCGGTCTTCAAAGCGCTTGAATCCGAACTGCAGCGAAAGCAACTCTCGCTCGCCAAAAGGCTTGCCATCATAGCTCACGATCTTAGAGCCAAGGCAGGAGCGGGTGGCCGAACTATGGATAAGGACGAGATCAGCGACATGTGGGGATATTCCTGACACACCCCGAGCTGTCCCCGCTTATTTCCCCAGTTCGATCGACCTTAGCCGCGCCGCTTCCACCGCGTCGGTGAGCAACTTGGTCAGCCGGTCCTCGCCCATCAGCACGCCAAGCGCGGCCGCCGTCGTGCCGTTGGGGCTGGTCACCTGCTGGCGCAGCACACCCGGGTCCTCACTGCTTTCCGCTGCAAGCGACGCGGCGCCGTAGACGGTCTGCATGGCAAGCAGCCTGGCGGTCGCCGCCGGCAAGCCGGCCTTCTCGGCGGCCACGGTCAGCGCTTCTATGAAATGGAATATGTAGGCCGGACCCGATCCGGACACGGCGGTCACCGCATCCATCAGGCTCTCGTCATCGATGGTAGCCACTTCGCCGCTGGCCGAAAGCAGGTCGGCGACGAAACGCCTGGCGTCGTCGGAAACCAGGGGATTGGAAAACACCACCATCATGCCCTTGCCGATGGCAGCCGGCGTGTTGGGCATGCAGCGCACGATCGGCGCGCGGTTGCCGAGGATTTGCTCGAAGGTGGCCGACGGCGTTCCGGCGGCAATGCTGACGAAAGTGGTGCGGCCGTCGCCGAAGCGCTTGTAGGCGGCGGTGACGTCACGGATCACCTGCGGCTTCACCGCGATGATGACGAGTTCAGGCACGGCATTCGTCGGAATGGCTTCGGCTTCCGCCGCGGTGCCGCAGCCGAGTGCGGCGGCCCGATTGCGCAGGTCCGCGTTGGGCTCGACCACGAAAACCGCTGAGGGTGCGAGCTTGCCGGACTTCAGCCAGCCCGAGAGCATGGCGTAACCCATATTGCCGCAGCCG
This sequence comes from Mesorhizobium sp. M8A.F.Ca.ET.202.01.1.1, assembly GCF_004791595.1. Lineage (NCBI taxonomy): Bacteria > Pseudomonadati > Pseudomonadota > Alphaproteobacteria > Hyphomicrobiales > Phyllobacteriaceae > Mesorhizobium > Mesorhizobium sp. M8A.F.Ca.ET.202.01.1.1. The sequence goes on from NZ_SRUN01000002.1 coordinate 57,491, forward strand.
GCGAGAACAAGCCTGATCGTCATCGAGAGCCCTCCGAGGAAAGGCCATGACATAGACGCTCGCGGATCGGTGGGGAAGCCCTCTCAGGACCGCTGGACGGGCGTGCGCATCGCGATCGGCCGCAGCGACACTTGCCTGAGACCCAGCACGCCGAGCACGAAGAACAGCCAGACCGGATCGCCGCGATGAAAGAAGAAGCTCTCGAGGAAGGCGTTGAGCGCGGTGAACAGCACCACCATCATGAAGAAGTCGCCGAGAAAGATGTTTTCCTTGCGCTGCGGAATGCGCATGTAGTCGCGCAGCGGTGCGATGAGGAAAGTGTAGACCGCCACGCAAAGGGCAGGGATGCCCATCAGCACGGCAATGTCGAGATAGCCGTCATGGCCGTGCACGATGGTCCTGATGTCCCAGGGGCGATCGAAGGGCTGGTCCTGGTTGAACAGCAGCGGCGTGCCCCAGAAGCTCTCATAGCCGTAGCCGGTCCACGGCTTCTTCGCCAGCATCGAGCCGGCGAACTCCCACAATGTGGTGCGGCCGGTGTAGGTCATGTCGGGAAAATAGATCGCCGCCAGATGTTTGATCGGCGGCAGGAAGACGATGCCGAGCGTGCCGACCGCCGTGGCGATGATCGCCAGCGCAAACAGGATCGGCGTGCCGAGCCGCATGCCCATCAGGCTCGGAAACATCACGATCAGGATCGAGAACGGCACAAGCCCGGCTGTGGTCTTGGAGCCGGTATGCAGCATGAAGATCATCGCCGCGCAGAAGATGCCAGCGCCCCACCAGCGCTGACCGCGCCGATAGAGATAAAGGCCGGCGAAACTGAAGCAGGCCATGATCGGTCCGGCGATGTTCTTGTGGGTGAACACGCCGCGCCACAGGCCGGCATGTTCGGGCTCCTGCGAGTCGGCGGTGTGCATTGCCTCGTGCGGAAAGGCGATGAGGCCGAGATAGGATAGGCCCATCACCACGACGGCGGTGAAGATGATGACCCTGGCGAAAGCCTCGGCGTCGCGGGGCAACGCCAGGATCGTTGCCATCGTCAGGATGCCGATCATGGTGAAGGACGCCGCGCGCATCGCCGAGGGCGGATCGGTTGCCAGCACCACCGACAGGAAGAAGAAGCCCAGCATCAGCATCCAGGACGGGCTGAGCAGCGAGCGCACGACGCGCGGATCGGCGAAGGCCATCAGCGCGAAGATCGAAACCGCGCCGAGCGAACCGAAGCCGAGCTGATTGACGATGTCGCCACCTTCGCCGGTGAGTTCGGCGCCGGCCGGCTGGAACGGGCGGAAGGATACCATGATGACGGTGAACAGCAGCGCCGCGATCGCGGTCGCGACGCCGTCGCGCGTGAACGCGGCGCTGAGCGGGGCGCGCTCAGTTTTTCTCAGGCTGGCGGTATTGCTCATTTGCATATCCGAATTCGGCCAGCACGCGGCCGAGCGCCACATGGACGGGATAGATGGCGATCGCCGGCGATCCCGTGCGCGCCAGCCGCATCATGCCGCGAAGCGGCGAGGCGGCAAGGAGCGCCAGGCTCTTGGCGAACACCTTGGCACCGGCGAAGGGCGTGCCGGCGCGCTTCTTCTTTTCCACCAGCGTCGAGATGACACCATTGCGCAGGCTGCGGGCGCGGATCCAGTCGGTCTCGACGCGCCGGGCCGGAACGGTCTCCCGCACCTTGGCTTCGGCGCACCAGCCCAGCACGAAGCCCCTTTGCGCCGACCGGCTGAGAAAGTCGGCGTCGCCGCCGCCCATGAAATTGAACTTCAGGTCTAGGAAGGGCGGCCCCATCGCTGTCAGCACGTTACGCCCGATCAGAAGATTGCCGGACGAATAGAGTGCGGGCACCCGTCCCGTCTCCCGGTAGGGAGGCGCGAAGACGGGATGCTCGGCCCATGTCGCGTGGGCAGGATCGGCAAAGACGGGAACCTGCGGGCCGCCAATGATATCGGCGCCGAGCGTTTCGGCTGCGCGGCACATCCGCTCCAGCCATTGCGGATCGGCGATCTCGTCATCGTCGATGACCAGCAGATGCCTGAAGTTCGGGAAATGCAGGATCGCCGTCTGCCAGCCGGCATTGTAGGCGCTGCAATTGCCGCGCTCATGCGCGATGATGACCATGCCCGGTATCTCGCCGCGCTCGAACAGCGGCAGCGCGGCCTTGGCCCCTTCACGCGCCTCGGCCTCGTTCTCCATGACGATGACGGCAAAGCGCCTGCCGGTTTGCTGCTGGCGCAGCGACGCCAGCGTCTCCAGCAGCTGTTCGGGCCGCTTGAAAGTCGGCAAGGTGACGATCGCTTCGACGGCCTCCGCGTCGAGCCGGGGAGACCGTCCCGCGATCGATACCGAACCGTCCGATGGCAAAGGGATCATCCGTATCCAGCCGCGCCTTGAGTCGCGTTCTGGTAGCACCACGATGATAAGGTTTCGTTAATCACCTTGCACGGAGTGGCCCGCCAGGCATGGGCTTTGGGGCGTTGATCGTGCTCGTTTAATCAAGGCTTCACCGCGCTTTGCTACCGGCTACACCACAGGATAGTGAGATGCATCTGCTGTTCGCCACATCGATCGTGCCCGACGGTGCTCTCGCCTCGGGCTACGAGATCGCCAATGCCGCGATCATCGCCGCCTTGCGGCGCGCCGGCGCGCGCGTGACGGTCATCGGCTTCACCTGGCCCGGGAAAACCGCGATAGATCCCGAAAATACGGTGGTGCTTGGTGCGATCGACGTGCGCACCGAAAGTGCTTCGCCGTTGCAAAAACTCGTCTGGGTCGGCAAGGCAATATTTTCGGGCCTCACCTTCGCGTCGGTCAAGTTGCGTGCGGTGTCCGACCACGACGTTCAGGCCGCGATCGAACGCGCCGGTCCATTCGATGGTTATGTGCTGAATTCCGTGCAGTTCGCCGGTGCTTTCGAAAAGCTCTTCGAAGGCCGGCCTTCGATCTTCGTCGCCCACAATGTCGAGCATCTCTCGGCCCGCGAGAATGCCGCTGCCGCCGGCGGCATTTTCCAGCGTCTGCTGTTCCGGCGCGAGGCAAGGCTGCTCAAGCTCGTCGAAGAGCGTCTCTGCCGCCGCGCGCGCTTCGTCTTCACGCTGGCCGAGGAAGATCGCGTGGCGCTCGGCGTCGCCTCCGATGACCGCTCGGCCGTGTTGCCGCTGGTAACCGGGGACACGGCGCCGGTCCGGAAAGGCCGGCGCCAGATCGACTGCGACGCGGCCCTGATCGGCACCTGGACCTGGCAGCCAAACCGCATCGGCCTCGACTGGTTCCTGGGCAAGGTGGTGCCGCACCTGCGGCCTGGTTTCCGCATCCGCATTGCGGGCCACATGCCTGCCGGCGTCACCTCGACGCATCCGGGCGTCCAATTCGTCGGCCGCGTTCCGGATGCCCGGGCTTTCGTCTGTGGCGCGGCCGTCATCCCGCTGATCAGCACCGCGGGCAGCGGCGTACAGTTGAAGACCATCGAGACCTTCGAGCTTGGCCTGCCCTCGGTCGCCACCAGCCGTTCGCTGCGCGGCATCGACCACCGCCCGGCCAATTGCGTGGTCACCGACGATCCGGCCGGCTTCGCCCAGGCCCTGGAGGCTGCCGCGGCCGATATCGACGATGTCGATGGCACCACCTTCCATCGCCGGCAGGTCAAGGCGCTCGACGCCGCGGTTCGTGTCGGTCTCGAAAAAATCGGCGCCGTCCGGCGGGAGGTGTTTGCATGAACATGCACGCCACCCGCGCCGCGTTCGGGCTCGACAGTCTGAAAATGATCCTCGGCATCCCGGTGCTCGCCATCCGCTGGAACGATGCGATCGCCCTGCTCAATCGCCTGCTTGCCGAGAAGCGCTTCACCAAGGTCAGCTTCCTCAACGCTCACAATGCCAACATCGCCTATACCGACCCGGTCTTCGCCGAGGCGCTCGACGATTTCCTCATCCTGCCGGATGGCATCGGCGTCGATCTCGCCGCGAAGCTTCTCTACGGCGCGGCATTTCCCGACAATCTCAACGGCACCGATTTCGTGCCCGCATTCCTGCAGGCTTCCAAGCGGCCGCTGACCGTGGGGCTGCTCGGTGCGACGCGTGTCAACGCCGAGGCGGCGTCGCTGAAGCTGGCGGCGCTTGCCGTGCAGCACAGCTTCGTGGTCGTTCACGATGGCTATTTCTCCGCCGCGCAGGAGCCGGAGATCATCGGTCGGATCGCAAAATTGCGACCTGACATGCTGCTCGTCGCGATGGGCGTGCCGCGCCAGGAGCTGTGGATTGAACGCCACATCGACGAACGTCATTGCACGCTGCCCGTCGCGGTCGGCGCGCTGCTCGATTTCCTGAGCGGCTCGGTGCCGCGCGCCCCGCTATGGATGCGCCGCCTGAGGCTGGAATGGCTGTTCCGGCTGGCGGTCGAGCCCGGCCGGCTCTGGCGCCGCTACGTGGTCGGCAACCCCCTGTTCCTCTGGCGGGTCGTCAAGCAGAAATGGTCGCGCGGCGCCGAGGCCGCCGCAGATGCTCCCGGAGAGTTTCGTTGAACAAGCGCTTCGTCCCAGACCCGCTGGCCGGCCCGGGCCTGTTGCCGAAGACGCCAACGGCGGCGGTGGTGACGGCAAGCTACGCCCCGGATTTCGAGCGCTGCCGCCTGCTGTGCGAAACGCTTGACCGCCATGTCTCAGGCGCCGCGCACCACTACATTCTGGTCGAACATCGCGACCTCGCGCTTTTCCGTCAGTTGGCGACCAGCCGCCGCTCGATCGTCGATGAGCGGGATCTCCTGCCGCGCTGGCTGCGAGCCTTCGACGATCCGTTCAGCCTGTTTCGCCGGCGCGTCTGGCTCAGCATGAAGACCCAGCCGCTGCGCGGTTGGCACGTGCAGCAACTGCGCCGTATCGCCATATCGGCGCACGCCGGGGAAGACGTGCTGATCTTCTGCGATTCCGACGTCGCTTTCCTGAAGGCGTTCGATTGCGGTGTCTTCTGGCGCGATGGCAGCGCGCGCCTGTTCCGCCGCGATGGCGTGCTCGCCGATGACGGCCATGACGAGCATCGCGTGTGGTCGCGCAATGCCGGCGCCGCACTCGGCATCGACCGGTCCCAGGCGTCGGTCCATGATTATATCTCGACGTTGATCGCCTGGCGCCGTGACACGGTGCTGGCCATGTGCGGCCGGATCGAAAAGGTCCATGGTCGCGACTGGGTCGAGGTCATCGGCTCGGCGCGCAAATTCTCCGAATGCATGATCTACGGCCGCTATGTCGATGATCTGCTGGACGGAGCCGGCCATTTCCACGGTTCGGAGGAATTCTGCCGTGTCCACTGGACGGGCGAGGCGTTGTCGGACGATGAGTTCCGCCGCTTCGTCGCCAGCATGGCGCCGGAGCAGGTGGCGATCGGCATGCAGTCCTTTATCGGCACGGATATCGGCCGCATCCGCCGCCTGATCGGGCTTGATCGCTGACTTGTCCTAGATTGCCTTCGCCGGTCGGCGCAGCGCCGAATAGGTCAGCAGCATCGACGCGAGATAGAGCAGCAGGAAGACGATGTTGAGCGACAGCACCAGATCAGATGTCTCGGTAATGGTGGTCAGCACATAGGTCAGCAGCAGCGCCTTGAGGGCGGCGAGCAGGCCCAGATTGAGCGCCCGCACCAGCGTCTGGCCGCGCGCGAACAGAAGCTCGGCCTGGTATTCGACCAGATTGCGCAGTCCCGGCACGCAGATCGCCAGCGCCACCAGGGGCGCGGCCTCGGAGACATTCCTGCCGAGCGCGTTGGGGAAGAAATGCAGCACGATGCCGAGCGCCGCCAGCGCCAGCGTCGAGACCGCGAACACACCGCCCTCGATGCCGCTCTTGACCGCCAGCCGTGAGAGGAGTTCGGGCGCGCGCATCATGCGCTGCACGAGCATCATGGAGAAGGTGCGGATGGGAATCGCCGTCAGGTCGACCAGTCGCATGATGATGGCATAGATGCCGGCCAGATGCGGACCGCCGATCGCCAGCACCAGCAGCTTGTCGAACTCCATCTGCAGGTAGAACAGCACCTCCGCGCCGGCCACATAGATGGAATCGGCGAGCCGCCGCAGATAGAGCTCGACGCGCAGCCGCAGCCTCTGGCGCGGATAAAACCACCCAAACGCGAGCAGCAGCGAGGCGGCGTTGGCGCCGATGTAGAACCACGACCACACCCAGATGCCGTGCTGTGCCGAGACCATGAATAACACCGCACCAAGCGCCCGCAGTGCCGTGGCCAGGATCGCCAGTATGGCGGCGCGGCCGAATTTGCCCAGCCCGTTGTTGACGATCAGCGCCACTTCCACCGGTCGCCACAGCAGCGCCTCGGCGAAGACGATCGCCGTGAACACCGACAGCGGCACGGTGCCGGCGAAGAAGGTCAGGTAGACGCCGAACGAGGCGGCGGCCAAAAGCGGCAGCGAGGCGGCGCCGAGCACCAGGAAGCCGGCGGTGAAGGTGCCGATCAGATTGGGTCGGATGGTAGCGGTGCGATAGAGCGCCGAAATGAACCCGAAGGCGAGGATTCGCGACAGCATGACGCCGGCCGCCGAGGCGGTGGCAAACATGCCGAATTCGGCGATCGAAAGTGTGTTGGCGAGCGCGATGAAATAGGCGAGTGAAAACACCAGTCGCCCGCCGGCACCGCTGATCGCCGAAAAATAGTCGCGCACCAGCCCCCGTCGTTCGGCCATGAAGGTGCCGATCCGCGCGAAGGTCCGCCTTTGCGGTATGTCGCTCGCCTCAGTCATAGGTCAAGGAAATGCATAGGCCGGAAAGTTTAACGTGCCGTTCTGAACCTTTCGGTTGTGTTGAAAGTTCTTGCAATCATGACGTGAATTCCTGCCACCGTCTTCCGGAAATTAACCTTTTGTTTCCTATGCCTGTTTAGCGTGGCTTAACGAATGGCCGACCGCCGCTCCCAAGCGGCCAAGAGTAAAGCTCCACGATAATGGTCGACAGGGAAAACCGTGAGGACTGGAAGCGCGAGCGCTCCTTGCTGGCGCTTGGCGAGGCCGTGCGTGGCGAGGACGACGCTTCGCTGGTGTCGATAGGAGATCGCGCGAATCCTTCATGGCGCGAGGATGCCGCCACGCGCCATCGCCTGGCCCGTTCCCGGCGCGAGACCAAGGCGAGCCCGTCGCCGCTTGCCGCCGGTGACGCCGCGCCGTTCCCTCTTGACGGGGAGCAGCCGTTTGAAGCCGACGACGCCTGGCGCTCCCGGGCGGAGACCGGCGCCGGCGATCTTCCTCCCGACATGCCGCGCGCAAGGCCGGCGCCGGAAGAACCTTCAGGGACGGGTCGCGCTCGTGATGCAATCGGATCCCGCGCCACGGACGGAGCCGATACCTCCTCCGATGGCGGTGCGGACGGTCAGCAATGGAAGCCATTGATCGATCCGATGCTGGTTGTTCGCGGCGTCGCCAGGTCGAAGCTGCTGATCGTCGCGACCACGATACTGGGCGCCGGGCTCGGCATTGCCATCGCCTTGTCGATGCCGAAGAAATACGAAGCCACGACCGAACTGATCATCGAGCCGGGCGACCTGAAGCTCTCCGATCGCGATCTCACGCAACCGGTGGGCCAGCCCGACGCCGCGTTGGCCGTCGTCGAAACCCGGATCAAGATGCTCACCTCGGGCACCGTTCTCGATCAGGTCGTCAAGAATCTCAATCTAGTCAACGATCCGGAGTTCAACGGCCAGGGTTCCGGCGGCCTTGGCGTCATGTCGCTTATCCGCTCGATTGTGTCACGCCACGATGGGCCGGGCGGTGTCGATGAGGTTCGCCGCCAGGCGCTGGCCGTTGGCAATCTGGCCAAGAGCCTGTCGGTCGAACGCACCGGCAAGACTTTTGTCATCTCCGTCAGCGCTGTAACCCAGAACGGCGAGAAGTCGGCGCTCATCGCCAATACGACGAGGACCGTCTTTCAGCAGGAGGCCGCCAAATACCAGTCCGACATGGCCGGACGCGCGACGAACGAATTGACGTCCAAGCTAGATGATCTGCGCAAGGGGGTCGAGGCGGCCGAGCGCAAGGTCGAGGATTTCAGGGCCACGCATGGTCTCGTCGACGCGCAAGGCCATCTGATCAGCGACGATCAGATGCTGAAGCTCAACGAGCAGCTCTCCGTCGCCCGCGCCCGCACGCTGGAACTCAATGCCCGGGCGGCGTCGGCGCGTTCGCTGGACGTCAATTCCGTTCTGACCGGCACGTTGCCGGAAGAAATCAACTCCAACACCATGAGCGATCTGCGCTCGCAATATGCGACGCTGAAGCAGGAGGCCGATCGTGCCGCGGTTCGGCTGGGGCCGCGCCATCCCGAGCTCCAGGCTCTCGACGCCCAGATTGCCGGCGCGCGCGAGCGCATTGCCAATGAATTGCGCCGCATCGCCTCTTCGCTGCAGGTCGACCTGAAGCGCGCGGTCCAGCTCGAACAGGACCTCGCGTCTCGGCTGGCTCAGGCCAAGGTCCAAAGCGGCGACGTCAACAGCGACCTGGTTGCCCTGCGCGAACTGGAGCGCGAGGCCACCGCCAAGCGTTCCGTCTACGAGCAATATCTTCTGCGCGCCAAGGAGACCGGTGAACAGACGGGTATCAACACGACCAACATCAACGTGATCACCTCCGCTCAAGCTCCACTTGAGCCAAATGGACCCTCGCGGGCCTTGGTGGCATTGGCCGGGCTGCTGCTTGGCCTTGGCGCGGGTGTTGGTCTCGGCGCCTTGCGCGGGACCTATGACAGCCTGCGCGAGACGGCAAGCTCGCGCTCACGCCGCGAGCGCAAGCTGGACGAGCGCAAGCTGGACGAACAGAGGGCGCCTCTTGAGGCGCAGGCATTCCGGCCGGAGCCTCCGCCCGCTCCGCCAATGCCGACAGCGCCCGTACCGCCGCCTCCCGCGCCGCCGCCGGCCACGAGGACCGAAGCCGCTCCCGCCGAAGGCTCCGGGAGGATCGGCGCACTCATGTCGAGACTGCGCAAGGCCATGTCCCGCAAGCCGTCGGCCGAAGCCGACGACGACATCTCCAGCGAGTTCGCCTTACCCGCCTTTGCCGACAACGGACGGCCGGCCAACGCTCCGATATTCCCTGGCTATCCGGAGCCCGGTTTCGGGCCTCGGCAGACGGCCGGCCTGGATTATTCGCAGTCACCTTTCCAGCCAGGCGCCGAGGCCGGGTATGGGCGGCAAATGGCGTCGCTCTCGCGCTCGCCCCTGATGCCGCAACAGGCAATGTATCCGGCTCCGCCCTTGCCGTCCTCTCCCTATGCGCAGCCGATGGGCTATCCCCCGGCGCAGCCCCGGTCACAGGCGGGTCATCCCTATACGCAAGCGCTGGCGGAACCCTATGCGGCGCCGATGCCGTACCCGCCGCCGCCCGTCCCGACGCAGCCACCGGCCGATCCAGCCGCTCCCCATGCCAGGTCGGTCGAGGAGGGGGGCGAACAGTCATCGGTCGAAGAGATTCGCGCCAGCCTGCGTGAATTCCGCGAAGCGGTCCGCGAACTCACGGAAAACCGCACCCGTCGCCGCTACTTCTGAGTCACCAGATAGGGTGTGGAGGCCGAACAAAACCGTGCCGGTTTCACGTAAACGGCATGGAACGGCGCTTTGACGGGATTGCGAACTTGAATTTTCATGACAATGCCGCGCTGCAGATTGCCTGCGCCGCTGCATTGTGTTTTCCGAAGGCAGCGTTGAGCGGAACGATATTGAGGGTGGTCCATGGCCGAAATGATTGACGGAAAGAGCGTTGCCGAAGACGTGGTGCGATCGGTCAAGGCGCTGACCGCCGAGTTGGTCGCCAAAGGCAAGGCCAAGCCGGGTCTCGCCGTGGTCATCGTCGGCGAGGATCCGGCCAGCCAGGTCTATGTCGCTTCCAAATCCCGCACCGCCAAGGAATGCGGCTTTCATTCGCTCCAGCACACGCTGCCGGCCGAGACGTCCGAGGCGGCACTGCTCGAGCTCATCGCTGAGCTCAACGCTGACCCGGCCATCAACGGCATCCTGGTTCAGCTGCCGCTTCCCGCCCATGTCGATGCCGGCAAAATCATCCAGGCCATTGCGCCGCAGAAGGATGTCGACGGCTTCCATTTCATCAATGTCGGCAAGCTTGGCACTGGTGAACTGGACACGGCCTTCGTGCCCTGCACGCCGGCCGGCTCGATGCTCCTGATCGAGCGTGTGCGCGGCAAGGACCTGTCGGGCCTCACCGCCGTCGTCGTCGGCCGCTCCAACATCGTCGGCAAGCCGATGGCCAATCTGCTGCTTGCCGCCAACTGCACCGTCACCATCGCTCACAGCCGCACCAAGGACCTGCCGGCGCTTGCCCGCACGGCCGACATCCTTGTCGCTGCCGTTGGCCGGCCGGAAATGATCAGGGGTGATTGGGTCAAGCCTGGCGCCACCGTCATCGATGTCGGCATCAACCGCATTCCCGCGCCCGAGAAGGGCGAGGGCAAGTCGCGTCTCGTCGGCGATGTCGCCTATGCCGAAGCGGCCAAGACGGCGGGCGCGATCACCCCGGTGCCCGGCGGTGTCGGTCCGATGACCATTGCCATGCTGATGGCCAATACGTTAGCTTCGGCCTACCTTGCGGCCGGATTGAAGCGGCCTTCCTTCTGAGCCCGGGTTGACCCTGAAAGCCGCAGCTTTGCCGAATCCCACTATTTCCCCGGAACGGCCGGTCACGAATGATCCCGTTCAAGGTGGCCGGCAGTTCGCCTTCCTGCTGGTCGACAAGTTTTCCATGTTCTCGCTGGCGGCCGCGATCGACACGTTCCGGTCGGCGAACCGCCTGCTTGGACGCGATTTCTACGGCTGGACGACGGTCTCCGCCGATGGCGACCCGGTGATGGCCTCCAACGGCCTGCCGCTCAAGATCGACTACGCCGTCGCCGACCTGCCGCCGGTCGACATTCTTTTCGTTTCGGTCGGCCTGACGACGGAATTTCCGGGCAAGAGCAAGGTTCTGGCGGCCTTGCGCAGCTGGGGCCGGCGCGGCAACGCGCTTGGCGCCTTGTCGGTCGGGTCCTACCTGCTGGCCGAGGCCGGCCAGCTCGAAGGCTATCGCTGCACCATCCATTGGGAAAACCGCGCCGGCTTTGTCGAGCGCTTTCCCGATATCAACTGCACGGGCAATGTCTTTGAGATCGACCGCAAGCGCTACACCTGCGCCGGCGGCACCACCTCTATCGATCTGATGCTGGAGATCGTGCGTGGCGATTTCGGCTCCAACCTCGCCAATGGCGTCGCCAACCAGTTCCAGCACGAGCGCATCCGCTCAGCCGGAGACCGCCAGCGCGTCGGCCCGGAGCGTGACCTGACGGGCAAGTCGGAGAAGCTCAGGCGCATCGTCGAACTGATGGCCGACCATCTCGACGAGCCGCTGTCGGCGGTACAGCTTGCCAAGTCGGCGGGCCTTTCGGTGCGCCAGGTGGAGCGGCTGTTCCTGCGCCATCTCAACGTCACGCCCGGGCGCTACTATATGCGGCTGCGGCTGGAGCGGGCGCGTGAATTGCTGCGTCAGACCAACATGCCGATCCTCGACGTGGCGATCGCGACCGGCTTCACCTCGCATTCCTATTTTGCCCAGAGCTATCGGCTGCAATTTGGCCGCCCGCCCTCGGAAGAGCGCCGCACGACATACTGAGTGATTTGCCTGGTCGGGCATGCCGGCGCCATGCCTGCGGGCTTGTGTCCCGACGCCCCGTCAAATAGCTTTCACGTGCCGACGAGGGGGCTAACTCAGGAGATTTCGATGGCGGGACTTGCACGGAGCGTCGCTGCGGCGATCCTCCTTTTGTCGATGACGACATTCGGCTTTGCCGCCAACAAGGTCATCATCATCCTCGACGCGTCGGGATCGATGTGGGCGCAGATCGATGGCAAGCCCAAGCTGGAAATCGCCCGTGAATCACTGAGGACCGTGCTTCAATCGGTTCCCGCAGACGACGAGATCGGCTTTATGGCCTATGGCCATCGCGAGAAGGGCAGCTGCGACGACATCCAGCTCATCGTGCCGCCTCAGGCTGGCTCGGCAAGCGCCATCTCGGCAGCCGCCGACAGTATGAAATTCCTCGGCAAGACGCCGCTGACGGCAGCCGTCAAGCAGGCGGCCGAAGCGCTGAAATACACCGAGGACAAGGCGACGGTCGTCCTCATCACCGATGGGCTCGAAACCTGCGGCGGCGACCCCTGTGCGCTTGGCAAGGAACTCGAAGCCTCCGGCGTCGATTTCACCGCCGACGTCGTCGGCTTCGGCCTGACCGCCGACGAAGGCAAGCAGATTGCCTGCCTCGCCGACAGCACCGGCGGCAAATACATCCAGGCTTCCGACGAGAAGGCGCTGCAGGAAGCGCTGGTCGAGACCGTCGCAGCGCCGGCACCGGCGCCCGAGCCGGCACCGGCCCCCGCTCCGGCACCAGCGCCGGAGCCGGCCAAGCCCGAGTTCAATTTCATGCCGACCGTGGTGCTGGCCGAGGGCGGCGATCCCGTCACTGACGGCAATGCCTGGGAAGTTTACAAGGCCAAATCGGACGGCACGCGCGGCGACAACATCACCACCGAATACGGCAAGTACAAAGCCAATCTGGAACCCGGCGACTACGTCATCGTCGCGCGCGACGGCGAGGCCAAGGTGGAGCAGAAGATCAAGATCGAGGCAGGCCAGGTCTACAAGCCGCAGTTCACCTTGAATGCCGGCACGCTCATCCTGCATCCGCGTCCCAGCCAAGGTGCCGATGTGGCCAGCGGGGCGGCTGTCGTGATCGCCTATCCGGGGGCCGACAACCCCCCGACCTATTATGGAGACACGAAAGCCGTGTTGCCGGCCGGCGACCAGAAAGTGACCGTCACGATCGGACAGGGCGCGGTCACCGAAACGATCCCGCTCGCTGCCGGCCGGGTGATAGACAAGGACATCATCGTTGGCGTCGGCCATGTCGTTGCCAACGCCTATTATGCGGCCGGCGGCGACAAGGCCGATGGTTCAGGCGTCGGCTTCAAGGTGCTCAAGGCCAAGAAGAAGATCGATGGCACCCGCGACGAGGTCACGTATGCCTATGGCCCCGACAGCAAGTTCGATTTGCCGCCCGACGACTATGTGTTGATCGCGACGGTTGACCTCGCAGTCATGGAACAGCCTTTCAGCGTCAAGGTCGGCGAGTTCCAGGACCTCAAGGTCGCCATGAATGCCGGCGTGCTGGCAATCACGGCGCCCGGCACCTCCAAGATCGAGATTTTCGAGACCAGGAAGGACATCAATGGCAATCGCAAGTCGATCGGCTACGCCTATGACGAGAAGTATCAGGCCGCGATAGCGGCGGGCGATTACGCGGTGGTCTCGGAGAAGCCGGACAACAGCAAGAAGGAAGGCACCGTGACCGTGAAGGCTGGAGAGCGGGTTGAACTGACGGTGCAATAAGGATTGCGATTTCGACCCGAAAAAAGGGCGGCCATGAGCCGCCCTTTTCATGCCGCACATAACGCGTCAGGCGGTGCCGAAGGCGCTGGCGCCGTGGTCGGCGCGGCCCACCAATTGGCGGAAACCAGCGAACAGCTCGCGGCCGAAACCGAATTCATTGCCGATCAGGTCGGCCTCGGCCGTGCGGCGCAGCGCGAATTCGGTCCCTGGCACCAGCACCTCCAGCGTGCCGGCATCGGCGTCGAGGCGGATGATGTCGCCGTCATGGATCCGCGCGATCGGCCCGTCCTCGACCGCTTCCGGCGTCACATGGATCGCCGCCGGCACCTTGCCGGAAGCGCCCGACATGCGCCCGTCGGTGACCAGCGCGACACGCTGGCCGCGATCCTGCAGGATGCCGAGCACGGTGGTCAGCTTGTGCAGTTCCGGCATGCCGTTGGCCTTCGGCCCCTGGAAGCGGATGACGGCGATGAAATCACCGGTGAGCGTGCCGGCCTTGAAGGCGTTGTTCAGTCCCTGCTGGCTGTCGAACACCTTGGCCGGCGCCTCGATGAGACGTCGCTCCGGCTTGACGGCCGAAGTCTTGATGACCGCGTGGCCGAGATTGCCCGACAGCACTTTCAAGCCGCCGGTCGGCTGGAACGCCTTGTTGAACGGCGCCAGCACCTTTTCGTCGCCGCTGGCACGCGGTGACGCCTCGCGCACCACGCTGCCGTCGGCGCCGAGCTTTGCCTCGACCGCATATGGCCGCAGGCCTTCGCCCCACACCGTCTGCACATCCTCGTGCAGAACGCCTTCGTCGAGCAGCTCGCGGATCAGGAAGCCGAGCCCGCCCGCGGCATGGAAATGGTTCACGTCGGCCAGCCCGTTCGGATAGACCCGTGCCAGCAGCGGCACTGCCTCCGAAAGATCGGAAATATCCTGCCAGGTCAGCGCGATGCCGGCGGCCGCCGCCATGGCGATCAGGTGGATGGTGTGGTTGGTGGACCCGCCGGTGGCGTGCAGGCCGACGACGCCGTTGACGAACGAGCGTTCGTCGATCATCCGCCCGACAGGCGTATAGGCATTGCCAAGCGCGGTGATCGCCAGCGCCCGCTTCGTCGCCTCGCGGGTCAAGGCATCGCGCAACGGCGTGCCTGGATTGACGAAGGACGCACCCGGCGTGTGCAGGCCCATGATCTCCATCAGCATCTGGTTGGAATTGGCCGTGCCGTAGAAGGTGCAGGTGCCCGGCCCATGGTACGATTTGGACTCGGCTTCCAGCAGTTCGGCCCGTCCTGCCTTGCCCTCGGCATAGAGCTGGCGGACCTTGGCCTTCTCATCGTTGGGCAGGCCTGTCGTCATCGGGCCGGCCGGAATGAAAACCGCCGGCAGATGGCCGAAGGTGAGCGCGGCGATCACCAGTCCCGGCACGATCTTGTCACACACGCCGAGATAGACGGCGGCGTCGAACATGTTGTGCGACAGGCCGATCGCGGCCGCCATGGCGATCACGTCGCGCGAGAACAGCGACAGCTCCATGCCCGGCTGGCCTTGTGTCACGCCATCGCACATCGCCGGCACGCCGCCGGCGACCTGGGCGATGCCACCGGCTTCGCGCGCGGCCTCCTTGATCAGGGCGGGGAAGCTCTCGAAGGGCTGATGCGCCGACAGCATGTCGTTGTAGGAGGTGATGATGCCGAGATTGGGCACCTTGTCGGCGCCCAGCGCCAGCTTTTCCGAGGGGCTGCACACCGCAAAGCCGTGGGCGAGGTTGCCGCAGGACAGCACCGACCGGTTGGCGGTCTGGTTCGACGCTTCGGCGATTCGGCTGAGGTAGCGTTCGCGGCTCGGTTTGGAGCGCTGGCGAATCCGCTCGGTGATGGCTTCGATGTCGCGTCTTGCGGTCATGGCATCAGGTCCTTTCAGGCGAGGTCCCGGAAACATCCTCCCGCCGTTGCCGGGACCACTTGTAAACTTGAAGTCAGGGCGCCCAGAAAACCTCCACGGGCCTGGGCGATGCGTCGAGCACGGCGCGGATCGGCTTGCGCGGTCCGGGCGCGACAGCGTTGTCGAAGGCGATGCGCTTCTCCTCGCCCTCTATGTGCAAGGCGAGGAAACCCGCATCGATGATGCGGGCGAGCGTCAGGGTCAGCCGCGGCTCACCAGCGCTTTTGGCATGGACCGGCAGGATCATCCTGTCGGACGCCGGGTCGAGCAGCTTCGGCAGATCGTCGGCGTCGGGAAAGAACGAGGCGGTGTGGCCGTCCGGTCCCATGCCGAGCACCACGACATCGAGCGGCCAGGGCAGGGATCGCAATGCCGCATCATCGGAAGCCGCGGCATCCTCGATGCCTGATGCCTCGTGGTAGAGCGGAACGAAACGGGCTGCCTTGGCCGCGTTCTGCAGCAGGTTTGCGGTAACCAGCCCGGCATTGGATCGCGGCGAGGAGGCCGGCACGAAGCGTTCGTCGACCAGCGTCACGATCACCTTGTCCCAGGCGATCGGCGCCGTGGAGAGCGCGGCAAAGAACTTTGCCGGCGTCGTGCCGCCGGAGACAGCGAGCACCGCCGTGCCGCGCCCGGCGATCGCCTTGGTGAGGCGATCGGCCACCTTCGCAGCCAGCGCCGAGGCCAGTTGCGGACGGTCGGGAAAGGCATTCCAGTTGTAGCTGGCGCTGTTCAATTGCTCTCGTGCCATGTCCGCCCGTCACGTTCGATCAGCGCTATCGAGGCCGACGGCCCCCATGTGCCTGCCGTATAGCCCTGTGCTTCCTGCTTGGCGCCTTCCCAGGCATTCTGGATCGGGTCGATCCACTTCCAGGCGGCTTCCACCTCGTCGCGACGCATGAACAGCGTCTGGTTGCCGCGGATGACATCCATGATCAGTCGTTCATAGGCGTCGGGCGCGCGGCCGTCGAAAGACTGCGCGAAGCTCATGTCGAGCGAGATCTGGCGCAGCCGCATGCCACCCGGGCCAGGATCCTTGATCATGATGAACTGCTTGACGCCTTCGTCCGGCTGCAGCCGGATGACCAACTGGTTGGCGAAGATCGGCCCCGCGCCGCTGTCGCCGAAGATCGAATGCGGGATCGGCTTGAACTCGATGACGATTTCCGAAACTCGGGTCGCCAGCCGCTTTCCGGTCCTGAGATAGAAGGGAACGCCGGCCCAGCGCCAGGTCCCGATCTCGGCCTTGATGGCGACGAAGGTCTCGGTGTTGCTGTCCTTGCCGAGCTCCTCGACATAACCTTTCACCGGTCCGCCGGCCGACGCACCGGCACGATACTGACCACGCACGGTGTGCTTGGGCGCCTCGTTGCCGTTGATGCGCTTCAGCGCCCGCAACACCTTCAGCTTCTCGTCGCGCACGGCGTCGGCGTCCATCGACGACGGCGCCTCCATGGCGACGAGGCAAAGCAGCTGCAGCATGTGGTTCTGCACCATGTCGCGCAGCGCACCGGCCTTGTCATAATAGGTGACGCGATCTTCCAGGCCGACGGTCTCGGCGACGGTGATCTGCACGTGGTCGATATGGGCCGAGTTCCACAGCGGTTCGTAGAGCGCATTGGCAAAGCGCAGCGCCATCAGGTTCTGCACCGTCTCCTTGCCGAGATAGTGGTCGATGCGGAAGATCTGGCTTTCGTGGAAGTCGTCGCCGACGAGATCGTTGAGCGCCCGCGCCGAGGCCAGGTCGCGGCCGATCGGCTTCTCCAGCACGATGCGCGAATTCGGCGTGATCAGATTGTGCTCTTTGAGCTTGTGCGAGATGTCGCCGAACAGCGCCGGCGCCACGGCCAGGTAGAAGGCGCGGATGTGGTCGCTTTCGCCGATCGCCTTTTTCAGCTTGTCGAAGCCGGCGCCGCTCGTCGCATCGGCCGGGACGTAGGAAAGCCGTGCCAGGAAGGTCTTCAACTCCTTGGCATCGATATCGGCCGGCTTGACGTGGTCCGAAATGGCCTGCTTGGCGAAGGCCCGGAACTCCTCGTCGCTCATCTTCGAGCGCGACGTGCCGATGATGCGCGTCGGCTCCGAGAACTGATGGTCGCGCTGGCGGTAGTAGAGCGACGGCAGCAGCTTGCGCTCCGACAGGTCGCCGGTACCACCGAAGATAATGAAGTCGAAAGGGTCGACGGGGATAATCTGGCTGGTCATGGTCTGTCCGCTTTGACGCCGGTCGCGAGTACGCGGCTGATATATTCTAATCGATTTAAATTTTCCAGTGCCATGGTGTCACATCGAGGACCAATCGCTGGATATTGATTGGATCCACCTGTGCGCTTGACACTGGCGCCGCCGGGAGGCTTGTCGTGAACGAAGACTCCGGAAGCTTTCGCAGTTGCAGCATAGAACGTGAATGTGACGAAAGCTAAGGGAGAAATCGGGCTGTATCCCGTCGCGGCACCGGCCGGGCTGTCAGCTCTTTCGTGCAGGCTGCGCGATGAACCCAAGGAGCGGTAGACGCATGCGTCTGGAAAACAAGGTCGCCATTATCACCGGTGCGGCATCCGGCTTCGGCGAAGGCATGGCCAAGCGCTTTGCGCAAGAGGGCGCCAGGGTCGTCGTTGCCGATCTCAACGCCAAGGGGGCGGAACGTGTCGCCGGCGAGATCGGCGCGGCGGCGATCTGGACGCAGACCGATGTTTCGTTGCGCTCCGAGTTCGACGAGATGGTCTATGCGGCCAAAAGCGCCTTCGGCCGCATCGACATCATGGTCAACAATGCCGGGTTCACCCATCGCAACGGCGATATGCTCAAGGTCGACGAGGAAACCTTCGACCTGATCACCTCAGTCAACATGAAGGCGATCTATCACGCCGCCCTTGCCGTCATACCGATCATGGAGCGGCAGGGCGGCGGCGTCATCCTGACCACGGCGTCCACCGCGGGCCTGCGGCCACGGCCTGGCCTCACCTGGTACAATGCCTCGAAGGGCTGGGCGATCACCGCCACCAAATCGATGGCAGTGGAACTCGCGCCCAAAAATATCCGCGTCAACTGCCTCTGCCCGGTCGCCGGCGAGACCGGCATGCTGGAGAAATTCATGGGCGCCGATACGCCCGAAATCCGCGAGACATTCCGCGCCTCGATTCCGCTCGGCCGGCTGTCGACCCCGCTCGATATCGCCAATGCGGCTCTATGGCTGGCCTCGGACGAGGCCGCCTTCATCACCGGCGTGGCGCTGGAAGTCGATGGCGGGCGCTGCATCTGAATGCGGCGATCGTCGGATATTACGCGTCGGGCTTGACGTAGCTCTTGTACACCCAGCCGTGCTTGCCATTGTAGACGATCTCGCACCACTGCTTGCAGCCCATCAGTTGCACTGAAGTCCGGGCAGGCACCGTGCCCATGGAGGCTGCGCCCTTCTTCGGAGCACTGCGCATGGTGACAGTCCTGAGAATACGGCCGCTGCCCGCCGCAGCCACCTTGCGCGGCTTCGCCTTGGCTGCGTTATCTTCGCCTTGTGCATTTGCAGGTTTTTGTTCCGGTACTTGCGGCTGCGTCTCCGGAATGCCGGCGGTCTGCGCGCCATCGGGATTGCTGCTGTTCGCAGGCGGGCTCGGCGCTGCGACCTTGGCAAGCTCGTCGGTGGCATCGGTATCGGTAGACGATTGGGCGAATGCCGCTGTTTTGTCAGGCAACGGCTCGGGCTGCTTGGCTATCTGGCTGGGGGCAGCCGCTTGATCGGGATCAGCTGCCGCGGCGGCAGCCTTTGACTGTGCCCCGGTCCAGCGGGGATCATTGGCCGCAAGCGCTTGTATGTTGCCCGCCGCCGCTGCCATGATCGGTGACACCTGGCTGGACTTGCGCTCCGCCTGCGGTGTCACGGCAGCTGCGGTGACCGTAGTCCCCGAAGGGGAAACTTTCGTCGTCTTCACTGGAATGGCCGGAATGCTCTGCTCGGGGCTGGCGGCCGCTTGCCTCTCGCTGGTCGGCAATGCCAGCCAGAGTGCAACCGCGGCAACGCCAAGCAGTGCGGCGGTGCCGACCGCGGCAATGACCAGGTGCGAGTTCGAACGGACACCCTGCCAGAATGACGGGCGCATGTCATAGCCGAACTGCATGGCAAAGCGCCGACGTTCCGGAGCACCGAAACTGAAGGGCTCTCTCACTCTTGCCACCTCCATAAGCGGGCCGGTGTTCTTTCGATCAAATCTCGCAAATCGTGCGTTCGATCAGCATCGGTCCCAAAACGCGGGCAGGCCCGCAACAATCCCCGAACAATCGCCCAGATGCGGACCTTTCGTCCGCGATTGTGGCATCAGTACGCCATTACCGAGGATTCTGCGCCTTCGCCGGCAATTCCGCAATGTGTCGCCCGGGCAACAAATGTTACATGGATATTACAATATTACATGAGATCGTGATCGCATCAGATGAGGGCGATCCGATCCCTGCCTGAAGCACGTCGCCTCGAACCGGACTTATAACAACGCACTTTAGATCTGTTTTGATGCTCGTCGTTCGTCCTGGGCGAGGGCACTTTTGCGCGACGCATTAAATCCTGTCGCGCAGCGCGAACCAGTTGAGCGCCAGGAAAAGCAGCGGCGCTCGGAACCGGCGGCCGCCAGGAAAGGGCGGAATTTTCAGGTCCTCGATCAGCTTCAGCCGGTCGCGGTTACCTGTGACGGTTTCGGCATAGAGTTTGCCGAAGAAGTTGGACAGCATCACGCCGTGACCCGAATAGCCGCCGGCCGAGATCACATTCGGCATCACTTCGCGCACGAACGGCTTTCTCGGCACCGTGATGCCGACATAACCGCCCCAGCCATGGGTGATCTCGACATCGCTCAGCGCCGGATAGAGCTCTGCGATCTGACGGCGAATATGGATGTGGATATCCTTTGGATCGTTGACGCCATAGACCTCGCGTCCGCCGAACAGCAGCCGGCCATCCCGGGATTTGCGGAAATAGCGCACGACGAAACGGGAATCGTCGACCGATTCGCCCCCTGGCAGCACTTTCGACTCCGACCCCAGCGGCACGGTCGCGCCGATGAAGGATCCTATCGGCATGATGTGCGCGGCACTCACCGGCTCGAGCGTTCCGCCATAGGCATTGACCGCGATCAGGCATTTCTCCGCCGTCACCGTACCTCTGGGCGTGGAAACCCTGACCTTGCCGCCGGCGGAGATGATGCCGGTTGATGGCGTCCCTTCGAACAGGTGCGCGCCGGCTTGTGCCGCTACCCGCGCCGTGCCGATCACCAGTTTCATCGGGTGGATATGGCCGGTGCCGGTGTCGCGCGTGCCGCCGAAATAGGCGCTCGAACCCAGCCGCTCCGCGGTCTCCTTCGCATCCATGAATGAGATGTGCGGGTAGGAGAAACGGCCGGCCATGATTTCGGCATGCGCCTTGTAGTCGTCGACATAGCGCGGCTTGTGCGCAACCGAAAGCTGGCCCGGCATGTAGTCGATATCGATCTGGTTGATGGCGGCGAATTCGAGCAGGTGGGCTTTGGCCTCTTCGGCAAGATCGAACAGCGCCTTGGCGCGGGAAAGGCCATATTCGGCCTCGAGATCCTCCGCCCAGGCGCGTTGGCCGGTGCCGAGCTGGCCGCCATTGCGCCCGGAAGCGCCATCGCCGAAGCGATGCGCCTCGATCAGCACCACGTCCGCTCCGGCCTTGGCCAAATGAACCGCTGCCGACAGGCCGGTAAAGCCGCCACCGATGATGACGACATCGCAGGTCCGGTCGCCATCGAGCACCGGATATTCAGGCCGTGGGCCGGCCGTGTCCTCATACCAGGAGCGACCAGGAGAAATTGGGGATTGATAGTTCATGACTGGTCAGACGTTGAGCAACAAATACTCCCGCTCCCACGGACTGATCACTTCCATGAACGTTTCGAATTCCGCACGTTTGATCGCCGCATAGGTGGCGGCGAAGGACTTGCCCAGCAACGCGCAGAGTTCCTCGTCGCCTTCGAACAGGTCGACCGCTTCGAGCAGGCTGCGCGGCAGGTCGATCTCGTCGGCGTTGGCGGTCGTCAGCACCGGTGGCTCGGCCTTGATCTTCCTGGTGATGCCGATCAGCCCGCAGGCGAGCGAGGCTGCAAGTGCCAGGTAGGGATTGGCGTCGGAGGACGGAATGCGGTTCTCGACGCGCCGCGCCGCGGGGTCCGAACGCGGCACGCGGAACGCCGTGGTGCGGTTGTCGTAGCCCCATTTGTTGTTGACGGGAGCCGATGCCGCCTGCGTCAGCCGCCGGTAGGAATTCACGTAGGGCGCGAACATTACCAACGCGTTCGGCACGTGCTTCTGCATGCCGCCGATGAAATGGAAAAAATCCTCGGTTTCGGAACCATCCTCGGCCGAAAAGATGTTCCTGCCCGTCTTCTTGTCGATGATCGACTGGTGGATATGCATGGCCGAGCCCGGTTGGCCCTGGATCGGCTTGGCCATGAAGGTCGCGTAGATCTCGTGCTTGAGAGCCGCCTCACGGATGGTGCGCTTGAACATGAACACCTGGTCGGCAAGTTCGACCGGGTCGCCATGGCGCAGATTGATCTCGAGCTGGCCGGCGCCCTCTTCGTGGATGAGCGTGTCGATCTCCAGCCCCTGGCTTTCGGAGAAATGGTAGATGTCGTCGATCAGTTCGTCGAACTCGTTGACGCCGGCGATCGAATAGCCGGCGCCGCCGCCGATCGCGCGCCCGGAGCGGCCGACGGGCGGGGTCAACGGATAGTCCGGGTCTGGATTCTTGCGCACGAGGTAGAACTCGATCTCGGGCGCGACGACCGGCTTCAACCCAAGTCTGTCGTAGGCGGCAATGACGCGCTTCAGCACATTGCGCGGCGTGAACTCGACCGAGCGACCATCCTGGTGGACGAGGTCGCAGATGACGGCCGCCGTCGGGTCTTCTTCCCATGGCACTACTGTCAGCGTCGACAGGTCCGGCATCAGCTTGAGGTCGCCGTCGTCTTCCGGATAGTGGAAGCCGTTGCCGTCCTCTGGATAGCCGCCGGAAATCGTCGTCATGAAGACGGCCGAGGGCAGCGCCAGTGAGGTGTTGGAGGTGAATTTCTTCGACGGCATCATCTTGCCGCGCGCCACGCCGGCCTGATCAGGCGTGATGCATTCGATATCCTCGATGCCGCGCCATTCCAGCCAATCGCTGACTTCCTTCCAGTTCTTCACACCACGCAGGTTTTTCACAAAGGCAGGCGTGCGCGCCCGTCCTCCGCGGCTCGACGGACGGACTTCCTTTTTTGCAGGCGGCATCATTCACCAGATTGGGTTGCGGATTTCGGAGTATAGCCGTGCCGCGTGATGGAAGGGAAGGGGAGCCGCCGCCGGCAATTGCCGGTGCAGGTTGAAAACCGCCTGCCGGTCGGCTTAGGTTTGGCGCCTTCCCGCAATCGAGAAGCCGGCGATGCGAACCAGCAGCGAACTGACCACAATCGGCTTTGATGCCGACGACACGCTTTGGCAGAACGAACAATTCTTCCGCACGACAGAAAAGCGCTTTGCCGCCATGCTGGCCGATCATGGCGAGGAAAAGCAGATATCGGCGCGGCTGTTGGAGGCCGAGAGGCGCAACCTTGCGATCTATGGTTTCGGGATCAAGGGATTTACGCTCTCGATGATCGAAACGGCGATCGAGGTCACCGACGGGCGCGTACCGGCTTCGGTCATAGCGGAGATTCTGGACGCCGGCCGCGAGATGCTGCGCCATCCGATCGAGCCGTTGCCGCATGCACGCGAGACGGTCGAGAAACTCGCCGGCACCTTCCGCCTCGTCCTGATCACCAAGGGCGATCTGTTTGATCAGGAGCGCAAGCTGGTCGGCTCCGGTCTGGGCGACCTGTTCGACGCCGTCGAGATCGTCAGCGACAAGACCGCCGCGACTTATGCGCGCCTTTTCAACCGCCATGGCGATGGTCCGGCAAGGAGCATGATGGTCGGCAATTCGCTGAAGTCGGACGTGGTGCCCGCCATCGAGGCCGGCGGCTGGGGTGTCCATGTGCCACACGAACTGACCTGGGTGCTCGAACACGTCGAGGCGCCAGTTGCCGAGCCGCGTTTCCGCCAGATATCGGATCTCGGCCAATTGCCGGAACTGATAGAAAGCATCGCGAAGCCGGGCTGATCGCGACTTCGATTATTTGCTTTTTGCATAATTCCGGAGGGAAAAACCGCTGCACGACTTTCCCGCAATTGCCTCAGCGGCTGATCAGACGATCGATCACCGGTTGCAGCCGTTCGGGCGTGATCGGCTTGGCCACCACCGCATCGATGATATTCGCCAGGCCAAGGCTCTCCGGCGTGCCGTTCTTGGTTGAAAGCAGGATCACGGGAGGAAGCGATTTGCCCGAGGCCCGGCGCAATTTTTCGATGCCGGGCATCAGGTTGTCGCAATCCTTGTTGTCGGGGCCGCCGTCGAGCACAATCGCTCCCGGCACCAGCGTTCGCAAGGTTTTCGCCGCGATATCAGGCGGTTCCGAGATTGGTCTGAGCCCGGATCGCTCGACGATCTTCGATACCACGACCCGGTTGATCGGCGACTTCCCGACGACAAGCACCCGGGAGAGATCGTGGATCGTCTCGGTACTTGAATCCCGGGTCACCAGATTCACATGTTTTGCGGTCTCGCCGTCTCGTTTCACGGGGCACCCAAGTCGGCCAAGAAGTTCGCCCCTATTTCAATGCAGAGTTGAATCTGGGCGACAATTGGCGTGAGATCGGACCCTATGTCAAGTTGAAATAAAAGAACCGGATGGCACTCTCCACAACAGTGGATTCAAGCAACAGTACTGTACTGCTCTGTCCATGGCTTGGTTACGTAAAAATAAAATTCACCTGCGCATACATTGCGCAGGTGAAGGGTCGCCTGGACCATTTCCGATCAGCTGTGGCTCTGCTGCGTGACGATCACCGGGATCAGCAGATCGCCCCAATTGCCGTCGCCGCCATGGTGCCTTGCAGAGCGCACGAGCTCCACCGAGACGCCCGCCTCGACGGCCTTCATCACCGACTGGTTCAGCCTGTGCAGATCGTTGGCCAGCATGCGGATCGTCGCCTGCTGGTCGACGCTCATCGTGGTCGATTGCTCTTCCGCCCGTTCCTTGACACGGCTTATCGATGCCATTGGTCTTCTCCTATGTCCTTGCCCTCTCGGGCGTTCCTCTGTTGGTCGTCTTTTTGCGAACTCACTCCGCTGCCGGCTTGAACTGCGCGTGCTCGGTCGATTCATGCATGGCGGTGGTCGATGACCGGCCCCCGGTGATCGCCATCGAGACGGCGTCGAAATAGCCGGTGCCGACCTCCCGCTGGTGCTTGGTCGCGGTATAGCCATTGGCTTCCGCGGCGAATTCCGCTTCCTGCAACTCGGAATAGGCCGCCATCTGCCGCGCCTTGTAGCCGCGGGCGAGTTCGAACATGCCGTAGTTGAGCTGGTGGAAGCCGGCCAGCGTGATGAACTGGAACTTGTAGCCCATGGCGCCCAGTTCCCGCTGGAACTTGGCGATCGTGGCGTCGTCGAGATTCTTCTTCCAGTTGAACGACGGCGAGCAATTATAGGCGAGCAGCTTGCCCGGATGGTGCCTGCGCACACCCTCGGCGAATTTCTTGGCCTGCGCCAGGTCGGGTTTCGAGGTCTCGCACCAGATCAGGTCGGCGTGGGGCGCGTAAGCAATGGCCCGTGCGATGCAAGGCTCGATCCCGTTCCTGACCTGGTAGAAGCCTTCCACCGTGCGGCCGGCATCATAGTCGACGAAGGGCTGGTCGCGCTCATCGATATCGGAGGTGAGCAGCTTTGCCGCCTCCGCGTCGGTGCGTGCCACGACCAGTGTGGGTGTGCCCATCACGTCGGCCGCGAGCCGCGCCGCGTTGAGGTTGCGGATGTGCGCTGCGGTCGGGATCAGCACCTTGCCGCCGAGATGGCCGCACTTCTTCTCCGACGCCAGCTGGTCCTCATAGTGGACGCCGGCGGCGCCCGCCTCGATGAATGCCTTCATGATCTCGAAGGCATTGAGCGGACCGCCGAAGCCGGCTTCGGCGTCGGCAACGATCGGCGCGAACCAGGTCTCGACAGAAAGCCCCTTGCCCTCGGAGGTCTCGATCTGGTCGGCGCGCTGCAGCGTGCGGTTGATGCGCTTGACCAGTTCGGGCGCCGCATTGGCCGGATAGAGCGACTGGTCGGGATACATCGCCGAGGCAGTGTTCGCGTCGGCGGCAACCTGCCAGCCCGATAGATAGATCGCCTTCAGCCCGGCACGCACCTGCTGCATCGCCTGGTTGCCGGACATGGCGCCCAATGCGTTGACGAAGTCGTCCTCGTGGATGAGTTTCCACAGCCGGTTGGCCCCCATTTCGGCAAGGCTCTGCCTGATCTGCACCGAACCGCGCAGCCGCTTCACGTCCTCCGGCGAATAAGGGCGTTCAATGCCGTCGAAGCGACCTTCAGGCGCCGAGGGAACGAGGTTGTAAAAATCAGTCATTGGTCACTCCGGAGGGTTCTGGATGATGTCTGCGCGCCAATTTGTTGGGGGCGCTTCTATGTGACTGAATTTACATTTCGGCGCGAGATGAGCCAGAAAAATTAGGAAAACCGGTCGGATATAAGAGAAAATCTGTGTTGTGTTTGACAGGAAGGCACTGTAAATTTGTCAATCCTGTAAAGGAAAGCGGCTTTGGGATTGCGGCGGATATCGTGTAAATCTTGTCAAGGATAGTCGATGGCTGATCAGAAGATTTTCGCCGGGCCGCGTATTCGCCGCATCCGCAGCGCCAAAGGCCTGACCCAGACGGCGATGGCCGAGGGGCTCGGCATCTCGCCGTCCTACCTCAATCTGATCGAGCGCAACCAGCGGCCGCTGACGGTGCAACTGATCCTGAAGCTGGCCTCCGTCTACAAGGTCGATCCGCATGAGCTGCAGGGCGAGGCGAGGGGCTCGGTCGCTGCCCTGAAGGAGGTGTTCTCCGATCCGTTGCTTGTCGGCGAACTGCCGGGAGACCAGGAACTGATCGAGCTTGCCGAGGCGGCGCCCAATGCCTCCGCCGCGGTGATAAAACTGTTCCGCGCCTATCGCGAGCAGGCCGAGCGGCTGTCCGACCTCAACGAGCTTCTGGCGCGCGAAGGGCGGGCGACCGCGCTCTCCGGCGCCCGCCTGCCGATCGACGAGGTGCACGAGATTTTCGAGCGGCGACCGAACCATTTTTCCTCGCTCGAGGAAGAGGCCGAGGCGTTCACCTCGGTGCTTGATCCCGGTGACGACCTGTCTGGCGCCTTGAAGGCATGGCTGAAGCGCGAATACGGCATCGTGGTCAAGGTTCTGCCGGTCGCCACCATGCCGAACTGGCGCCGTCGCTACGACCGCCATTCGCAGCGCCTGTTCCTTTCCGAGCGCCTGTCGCCTTTCGACCAGTTGCGTGAAGTCGCGATGGAGGCCTGCCTGATCCGCATGACGGTCGCGGTCGCCGGCGAGATTCAGGCGCTGAGACTGGCCACGGACGAGGCGCGCCGCCTTGCCCGCTTCGAACTCGGCCGCTATGCCGCCCATGCGCTGATGATGCCCTATCAGCCCTTTCACGCGGCGGCTATTCGCTCACGTTACGACATCGACGTCCTGCGCTCGCGCTTTGGCGTTTCCTTCGAGCAGGCGGCAAACCGGCTGACCATGCTGCAGCGGCCAGGGGCTTCTGGCGTGCCCTTCTTCATGCTGGAGGTCGACAATGCCGGAAACCGCTTTCGCAAGGCCGGCAGCCAGGGCTTTCCGCAAAGCCGGTTTGGCGGCGGCTGTCCCAAGCTGCCCGTGCATGTCGCCTTCACCCAGCCCGGCCAGATCTTCGTCGAGGCGGTGGAAATGCCCGACGGCGCCGAGTTCCTATGCATGGCCCGCACCCTGGAGGGGCCGCAAGGAGCGTTCTCCGAACGCCCGCGCCGCACGGCACTGCTGCTCGGCTGCGACATCGGCTTTCGCGACGACATGGTCTATGGTGCGGCCCTGCCCGGCACGGCAGTCGGTGCAAAGGTAGGGGCGGGCATCGCGGCGACGCCAGTCGGCCCGGCCTGCCGGCTTTGCGAGCGTGTCGGCTGCCTGGCGCGCGCAGAGCCGCCGGTGACCAGACCGCTCGGCCTCGACGAGATGGTGACCGGCCTGAGCGCGTTCGATTTCCAGTAACGCTGCAGCAAAGGTGCCACAATCGTCGCCGGTCTCTGGATCACCCGCGGCCCAAGTCTTTGCGTTACGCGAACAGAGCAGTTTTTTGTCGCCCCTTGCGCATCGTCCCGTCCACAAAAGCTCGACAGTCGCGCCATGACAGACACAGCATCATCGCCCGGCCTTGCCACCTCGACAGTCTCGCCGCGCGAGGAACGCGTCGGCATGCTGCTGGTCTTCCTGTCGGCGCTGATGTGGAGTTTCGGCGGCACCATCGCCCGCTTCATCAGCGTTGGCGACAGCTGGACGGTTATCTTCTGGCGCTCCGTCTGGGCTGCCGCCTTCCTGCTCTGCTTCATGGCCTGGCGTGACGGCTGGCGCGGCATGGTGAAGTCGTTCCGGGACATGGGTCTGCCGGGCATTGCAGTGGGATTCTGCTTCACCATTGCGTCGACCTCGTTCGTCGTGGCGCTTGCCTATACCACAGTCGCCAATATCCTCCTGATGCAGGCTGGCGTGCCGCTCCTGGCGGCCCTGTTTGCCTGGGCGCTGTTTCGCGAAAGAGTAACCGTCGCAACCTGGATGGCGATTGCCGCCGTCATCGCCGGCGTCGCCATCATGGTGTCTGAATCTCTTGACGGCTCCGTCTCGCCCATGGGCGATGGACTGGCGCTGCTGATCGCGTTCATGTTCTCGACCGCCACCGTCATCACCCGGCGCTTCTCCAGCGTGCGCATGACGCCGGCGACCTGTCTCGGCACGATCCTGGCCGCGGGCTTCGCTGCCTCGCAGGCCTCGACCTTCACGGCATCGGCCGGCGACATGGGCTTTCTCTTCGTCTTTGGTGTGGTCAATCTCGGCCTTGGCCTTGCTTTCTTCGCCACCGGCGCGCGCCTGATCCCGGCGGCGATCGCGGCACTGCTCGGCACGTTCGAGCCGATCCTGGGGCCGATATGGGTCTGGCTCATCCATTCCGAGGTGCCGTCCGGGCGCACCATCATAGGCGGCGCGGTGGTGGTCACGGCGCTGCTTGTCCATATCGGGCTCGAATTCAAACGCCAGGCGCGGCCGCAGCGGGCTGGGGTCACCGGAGTGCCTTCGCCTAATTGATGCCGGCGCCGAAGCTTTGCCCATTGACAATGTCGCTGCCGCCCGGGCAGGCTGGGACTACGGCAACAACAAGACAGGCGTATCTTGCCAAGTCTCCCCGGCGGCTCGATCGAGACCGGACCACATTCTTGTATCTCTGTCCGCGCGGCGGCGAAAGCTTCTGACGGCACCGCAATTCCTTCCCGCCCCGAACAACCTGGTGGCCGCGGGCGGCGTGCCGGTTGGCGCTTGTCGGCCCCCGGAAAGCTCAATAGTCTGAAGCAAATGCCCGGCCGCGCGAGCATGTCGCGACGCGCCGGCAATGGAACACTCACCAAAGGAGAATAGCATGATCCGCAAAGCGTTCTGGCTTTCGGCAACCTCGGTATTTCTGGCGCTTTCGATGCCAGCCGGTCACGCCGCGGACCGCGTCGTCAACGTCTTCAACTGGTCGGACTATATCGACAGTTCGATCATCGATGATTTCACCAAGAAGACCGGCATCAAGGTCGTTTACGACACCTTCGATTCCAACGAAATCCTCGAAACCAAGCTGCTCGCCGGCGGCAGCGGCTACGACGTCGTCGTGCCGAGCGGCAGTTTCCTCGCCCGCCAAATCCAGGCCGGCGTGTTCCAGAAGCTCGACAAGTCTAAGCTGCCGAACCTCTCCAACATGTGGGATACGGTCACGGAGCGCACCGCCAAATACGACCCCGGCAACGAATACTCGGTCAATTACATGTGGGGCACGGTCGGCATCGGTTACAACACCAAGAAAGTGCAGGCAGCGCTCGGCACCGACAAGATCGACAGCTGGGATACCTTCTTCAATCCGGACAGCCTGGCCAAGTTGAAGGATTGCGGTGTCTATGTGCTGGATTCTCCGTCCGACATCATACCAGCGGCGCTGAAGTATCTCGGTCTGGACCCCAACAGCACCTCGCCTGACGATATCGCCAAGGCCGAGGAAGCTCTTCTCAAGATCCGTCCCTACATCAGGAAGTTCCACTCGTCCGAATACATCAACGCGCTTGCCAATGGCGACATCTGCCTGGCGGTCGGCTGGTCGGGTGATGTGTTCCAGGCTCGCAACCGCGCGGTCGAGGCCAAGCAAGGCGTGGAAATCGGCTATTCCGTGCCGAAGGAAGGCGCCCAGATGTGGTTCGATCAGATGGCGATCCCCGCCGATGCGCCGCATGTCGCCGAGGCGCTCGAATTCATCAACTACATGATGACGCCGGAAGTGATCGCCAAATCGTCGAACTATGTCCTTTATGCCAACGGCAACAAGGCATCGCAGCAATTCGTCGACAAGGCGCTGCTCGACGATCCTTCGGTTTATCCGGACGCCGCGACCTTGCAGAAGCTCTATACCATCCAGCCTTACGATCCCAAGACCCAACGCATCGTCACGCGCAGCTGGACCAAGATCGTCACCGGCCAGTAGGCAATCCGACGCGACCCCGGCAGCCAACTGCCGGGGTCGTTTTCTGTTTTTGGGGAATATAAAAACACGGAGTGGGATATGAAATCGCTTGGCAGCATCCGCAGGGACTTCGCGCCATGGAACGACCCGAACGCCAAGCCATATATCCAGTTTGACAACGTCACCAAGAAGTTCGGTGACTTCACCGCCGTCAACAATCTGTCGCTGACCATTTTCGAGCGCGAGTTCTTCGCCCTGCTTGGCGCCTCGGGTTGCGGAAAGTCGACGCTGCTCAGGATGCTTGCCGGCTTCGAGGAACCGACGGCCGGCCGCATCCTGCTCGATGGCCAGGATCTGCGCGGCATTCCGCCTTATCGCCGGCCGGTCAACATGATGTTCCAGTCCTATGCCCTGTTCCCGCATATGACGGTAGAGAAGAATATCGCCTTCGGCCTCAAGCAGGAAGGCATGGCCAAGCCCGATATCGAAAAGCGCGTCGCCGACATGCTGAAGCTGGTCAAGCTCGAGCGGTTCGCCAAGCGCAAGCCCCATCAGCTCTCCGGCGGCCAGCGCCAGCGCGTCGCGCTTGCTCGCTCGGTCGCCAAGCGACCTAAGGTGCTGCTGCTCGACGAGCCGCTCGGCGCGCTCGACAAGAAACTGCGCGAGGAAACCCAGTTCGAACTGATGGATCTGCAGCAGGAGCTTGGTCTCACCTTCGTCGTCGTCACCCATGACCAGGAAGAGGCGATGACGATGGCCGACCGCATCGCCATCATGGACAAGGGCGAGGTGATGCAGGTGGCGACGCCGCCGGAAGTCTACGAAGCCCCGACGTCGCGCTTCGTCGCCCATTTCGTCGGCAACGTGAACATGTTCGAGGGCAAGGTTGCCGAACAGTCGGCCAACACGACGCGCATCACAGGTCCAAGCGGGGCCCAGATCGTCGTCGAGAATGGTGGCGCGAATGCAAAGGCCGATGCCAATATCGTCTTCGCCATCAGGCCGGAGAAGATCAGGGTCTCGTCGAAGAAGCCGGCCGATGCCGTCAACGCGCTGGAGGGCGAGGTTTACGACATCGCCTATCTCGGCGACATGACGGTCTATCACGTCAGGCTGGACGACGGGCAGATCGTGCGGGCAAGCGCGCTGAACGCGGCCCGTGTGACCGAGGACCCGCTGACCTGGAACGACCGTGCCTGGGTGTCCTTCCGGCCCGACGCCGGCGTCGTGCTGGCACGGTAGGGGGGCGGTCATGTCCAATGTCGCCGTCGCCGATGCCGCCGCGCCATCGACTGCCGCCGAGCCGTTCCTGATACGGCTGGGTGCCGGCTTCGTCAGCCGGCTCGTCATCATCGTTCCCTATCTCTGGCTGTTGTTCTTCTTTCTCGTCCCCTTCATCATCGTCTTCAAGATCTCGCTGTCGCAGACGGCTATCGCCATGCCGCCCTATACGCCGGTGCTCGATTTCAGCGACGGCGTTTCCGGCTTCTTCGCCGGCTTTCGCGACCTCAACTTCGACAACTATGCCTGGCTGACGCAGGACGCACTCTACTTCAGGGCCTACCTCACCAGCGTCGTCATCGCTGCCGTCTCGACGGTGCTGACCTTGCTGGTTGGCTATCCCATCGCCTATGGCATGGCGCGCGCTCCGGCCACGATCCGCCCGACATTGCTGATGCTGGTCATCCTGCCGTTCTGGACCTCGTTCCTGATCCGCGTCTATGCCTGGATCGGGATCCTGAAGCCCGAGGGCCTGCTCAACCAGCTGCTCCTGGCGCTGCGCATCATCGACCAGCCGCTGGTGATCCTCAACACCTATACGGCAATCTTCATCGGCATCGTTTATTCCTACCTGCCGTTCATGGTGCTACCGCTTTATTCGTCGCTGGAAAAAATGGACTATTCCTTGATCGAGGCAGCCAAGGACCTCGGCTGCCCGCCGACAGCTGCCTTCTGGAAGATCACCTTCCCGCTGTCGCTGCCGGGCGTCATTGCCGGCTGCCTGCTGGTGTTCATCCCGGCCGTCGGTGAGTTCGTCATCCCCGACCTGCTCGGCGGCTCACAGACGCTGATGATCGGCAAGACGCTGTGGAACGAGTTCTTCGCCAATCGTGACTGGCCGGTGTCGTCGGCCGTTGCCGTCATCCTGCTATTGCTGCTGATCGTACCGATCGTGTTGTTCCAGCATGCCCAGGCCCGCGCGCAGGAGCAGGACAAATGAACACCACCTGGAGCCGCTTCAACATCACCTCGATCACGCTCGGTTTTGCCTTTCTCTATTTGCCGATCGTGCTGCTCGTCGTCTTCTCCTTCAACGAGTCCAAGCTCGTCACCGTCTGGGGCGGCTTCTCGACCAAATGGTACGTGTCGCTGTTCCACAATCAGGGCCTTATGGACGCCGCATGGGTGACCATCCGCGTCGGTCTGATTTCAGCGACCGTGGCCACGGTTCTCGGCACCATGGGCGCCTTGGCGCTGACCCGCTACACACGCTTCCGGGGCAGGGTCCTGTTCTCGGGCATGATCTTCGCACCATTGGTCATGCCTGATGTCATTACCGGCCTGTCGCTGCTCCTGCTGTTTGTCGCCATCGGCATGGATCGCGGCATGACGACCGTGATCCTCGCGCATATCACCTTCACAATGTGCTTTGTCGCGGTCGTCGTGCAGTCGCGGCTTGTCAGCTTCGATCGTTCGCTGGAGGAAGCCGCCATGGATCTTGGCGCGCCGCCGGTGAAGACCTTCTTCCAGATCACGCTGCCGGTCATCCTGCCGGCGATCGTGTCCGGCTGGATGCTGGCCTTCACGCTGTCACTGGACGACCTGGTCATCGCCAGCTTTGCTTCGGGCCCTGGCGCCACCACGCTGCCGATGAAGATCTACAGCCAGGTCCGTCTCGGCGTGACGCCGGAGATCAATGCCGCCTGCACCATCCTGATCGCGATCGTCACGGTTGGCGTGATCATCGCTTCGGTCGCCAACAAGCGACGCGAGGTGCAGCGGCAGCTTGACGAGCGGGCCGCGCAACGCGGGTAGAGCAATTCCGGGAAAAGGGTGCAACGGTTTTCCCGGGAGAAGTGCGGAGCGCTTCCCCTTGGGAATTGCGTGAAAACAAAGAGTTAGAGCGGATCGGCGATTCTATCAAACGCTGAACCTCTCTAGGAGCGGCGCTTCAGGAGCAATGCCTTATTCGCCCGAAACGCCACGGCTGATGGGTGAAATGAACGGCGTGCTCCACGTTCCGCCGACGAAAAACGACGACTGGTTGGGGCCTTGCTGGCCAGTTTTTTGCGTTGCAGGCTGATCCGGCTGGATAACACCGCCCGACAGTGCCAGTCCGCGTCCTGCGTAGGATGCGATGCCGGAAAGCCAGATCTTGTATTTCGCCGAATTGGCCTCTGCCTTGTCGAGTCTCGCCACACCTCTCGAAATGGTTGCCTTCACTTCGGCGCCATCGATGGGCAGCGTCCCGTCCGAGACGTCGTCGAGCGCGAAGAAGCCGCCTTGTTCGGTATGCTTGAGAAACGCCGGCAGGTTGAACTTGCTGAGTGCGCCAGGGCCGAAGGTCGCCGAGACCGAGCCGTCGGCGTTTTCGAAGATCGAATCCCAGGTCCTTCCCGGTCCCTTGAGGATGACCGAAACGGTGCCCGTGCCAACCGGCACCAGCCGGGTCATCCCGGCCGCGGTACCGAACGCGCCGCCATCGACGTCGGAGGCCAGTAGCCGGATCTCGACCTGGGTGCCTTCGGGTTTGCGGTCGAAGCGAAGGCTGGTCTGGACGTTGCCGCCAAAAGCCGAGGCGTCGGAGATATCGAAGACGGAAAGACCGTCCTTGACCTGGGCGGTGGCCGCGACATCGGCAAGCTGGATGCTTCCCGCCGTGGCATGGGCCGCCGACAACCTGAGATCGAGGTTGACCCGGTCGGCGAAACTCGTGTCGACCTGGCCCGGCTCGGCGCTGGTCGCCGGTCCCAGTGGCGTGAAGGCGGACAGGAACGACCTGAGGTCGAGCGTGTCGAAGGCAAGCGTGCCCGAAATCACCGGCTGCGTCTCGCCGAGCGACACGTCCAGCGCGCCCATGCCCGGGTTATTGTCCAGCGCCAGCGCCGTGTTCTCGAATTTGATGCGGCCGGCCGACGCCGTGACCTTGCTCGAAATGCTGACCGAGCCGATTGCCGCGCTCGGCGCGATGCCGGCCTGCGACCATTCCAGTACGCGGCGCAGCGATGGGGCCGCGAATTTCACCTGGCCGTCGAAATAGGCGTTTTCGGACATGCTGGCGGTGCCGTCGAAGGAGAAGGTGGCGGGCGCTGCCTTGAAGGACAGGGTGAGCGGCGCCGTGCCCCCGGCAAACAGCACCAGCGGTCTCGGCGAGGCGGCATCCACCGTCACGCTTTCGCCGCGCCAGATCCCGGTCGCGGACAGTGTCGCATTGCTGTTCATCGCCGCCCAGGTGGCCTGGCCGCTAAGACTGCTCAGGATCTCCACATCCTTGCCGTTGACGGACGCCACCATGCGGCCATCCCTGAACTCGACGGTGCCGAAAGTGTCGGCTGGCAGCTTGTCGAGATCGGGCTTGGCGGGGTCGGCATTGACCACGCCGCGAGCCGCGTCGATGGAGCGCGCGATGCGCCCGCCCGTCGGCGCCGTGGGCAGGAACAGGCCATCCGCCGTGCGCTGCACCCGGATTGTCGGCCGCACCAGCCGTGCCGTGGAAAACGCCACATCGCCCTGCAATGCCGCCATGGCCGAGAGGTCAACCTCGACCCTTTCGGCTTCGACGACCGGCGGGGCATCGCCGTCGGTCCACTTCGACAGTGTCACATCGGTCAGGATCGCGCGGAATTTCGGCCAGACCTCGATGCGCGGCGACCCTTCGATGGCAACTCGAAAGCCGCTCCAGGCGCTTAACTCCCACGCGATGCGGTCACGCACGATCCGCGTCGAGGCGATCAGCGGCAGGGCCGCGACCACCAGCGCGATGACGATGGCGGCAACGCCGATCGCCCACACTCCGCGGCGGATCAAGGATGATGGCATATAGCCCCGTATGCTTCCATTCCGATAAAAACCGATCGTCCGACGGGTGTAACCCTGTCGTCACTACGACTTAGGGCTGACGCATTTCAAGTCTTTATGGCCCAGCGATGGCATTTGCGCACACCTGGGCGCATCGGCCCAACAAAATCTTGCTCTGCTGCGCTGCGATATGCATAAGCGATGGCGACCGTGGGAGGATCGATCATGGCTGGCGAAGTACCGCTCTGGACCCCGACGCAAGACCAGATTGATGCCTCCCCCTTGACCGCCTTCATGAAGGCCGCGGCAACGACTACCGGCAGTCCGTTCTCGTCCTATACCGATCTTCATCGCTGGTCGGTCGAGAACCGGGAGGCGTTCTGGGATCTCGTCTGGGATTTCTGCGGACTTGAAGGCGACAAGGGCGAGCGACTGCTACTTGATGGCGGCAAGATGCCCGGCGCTTCGTTCTTCCCGGACGCGTCGCTGAATTTCGCCGAAAACCTTCTGAAGAAGACCGGTGCCGGCGAAGCAATCGTCTTTCGCGGCGAGGACAAGGTCGAGAGGCGGCTGTCGTGGAACGAATTGCATGGCCTGGTTTCGCGCCTGCAGCAGCTTTTCCTGTCGCTTAAGGTGAAGAAGGGTGACCGTATCGCGGCAATGATGCCCAACATGCCCGAAGCCGTCGCCGCCATGCTGGCCGCGGCCTCGATCGGGGCGGTGTGGTCATCCTGTTCTCCTGATTTCGGCGAGCAGGGTGTGCTCGACCGGTTCGGCCAGATCGAGCCTGTCGTCTTCATCGCGCCGGACGGCTATTGGTACAATGGCAAGGCGATCGAGGTCGCCGACAAGGTCAAGGCGGTCGCGGCCAGGCTCGGCAGCGTCCGCAAGGTTCTGCTCGTCGACTATCTCGGCACATCCGCGGATGTTGCCGATACCATCGACAAGGCCGTGGCGATGGAAGAGGCGCTGTCGCCCTTCGCCGTCAAACCAGTCACCTTCGAGCGGCTGCCGTTTTCGCATCCGCTCTACATCCTGTTTTCGTCCGGCACCACCGGCATTCCCAAATGCATCGTCCATTCGGCCGGCGGCACGCTGATCCAGCATGCCAAGGAACACCGGCTGCATGCCGGCCTCGGTGATGGCGACCGCTTCTTCTACTTCACCACCTGCGGCTGGATGATGTGGAACTGGCTGGTATCGGGTCTTGCCTCCGGCGCCACGCTGCTGCTCTACGACGGTTCACCCTTCTATCCCGACGGTAATGTGCTGTTCGACCTCGCCGATGCCGAGAAGATGACCTTCTTCGGCACTTCGGCCAAGTTCATCGATTCGGTGCGCAAGGCCGGTCTCAAGCCGATCCGCAGCCATGATCTGTCGACGGTGCGCGCCATCTCCTCCACCGGATCGCCGCTTTCGCCCGAGGATTTCCGCTTCGTCTATGACGGCATCAAGAAGGATGTGCACCTGGCCTCGGTGTCCGGTGGCACCGATATCGTCTCGTGCTTCGTGCTCGGCGTGCCGATCGAGCCGGTCTGGACAGGAGAGATCCAGGGGCCGGGCCTCGGCCTCGCCGTCGACGTCTGGGATGATGACGGCAAGCCGGTCAGGCAGGCGAAGGGCGAACTGGTTTGCACCAAGGCTTTCCCGTCCATGCCGATCGGCTTCTGGAACGATCCCGACGGCAAGAAATACCAAGCCGCCTATTTCGAGCGTTTCGACAATGTCTGGTGCCATGGCGATTTCGCCGAATGGACCGGTCATGGCGGCATGGTCATCCACGGCCGCTCGGACGCGACGCTCAATCCAGGTGGCGTGCGCATCGGCACGGCGGAAATCTACAACCAGGTCGAGCAGATGCCCGAAATCCTGGAGGCGCTGTGCATCGGCCAGGATTTCGACAATGACGTGCGCGTCGTGCTGTTCGTGCGGCTGGCCGCTGGTGTCCAATTCGACGAGGATCTGGAAAAACGCATCCGCGCCAAGATCCGCACCGGCGCCAGCCCGCGCCATGTTCCGGCCCGGATCGTCGCCGTGTCGGACATCCCCCGCACCAAGTCGGGCAAGATCACCGAGCTTGCGGTGCGCGATGTCGTGCACGGCCGCGCCATCAAGAACAAGGAAGCGCTCGCCAACCCGGAAGCGCTGGAGCTATTCAGGAACCTGCCGCAACTTGCGCAGTGACCGCAACCGGCATGGTTAACGAAATATGTCGCGCGAATTTACCTAGATTTCACGAGTGGTACACATTCGTAAATTTTTTGGCGACCCGGTAAGGACTTGTTAAGGGCCGGCGTCGATAGTCGCATGTAACTTGAGGGAGAAATCCCGTTCCTCAGCCCCCGAGGAGCTGAATTCAGCTCAAGCCCCCGTTGTGACAGCAATCCCATCTCTTAAGGCGTCCTTTGGGCGCCTTTTCTTTTACCGGAGCAGTCTCTTCCCAAGGCTTCGTCGGTGCACTCGGCTCGCAGAAGGGCGCAGGCTGATCACAGTTTTACAGCCATTTCCCGCCCCCAGAGACGGAGTTTGCGGCATGATTCCACAAAGCCGGCAACAGCTTTGGGGTCGGTCAGGTCAATCATGCCCTCATCGGCCTTCGGGTCGACGCCCGCTTTCTGCAGCAGCGGCACAGAAGCGGCCGTGAAGGCGATGAACTTGCAGTGGGCGAATGCGTCGGCGACGAAGTCGCGCGCCGCTGCCTCGCCGGTCAGCCGTTGCGCCCCCTCGTCCGACAGGACGAGGGCGACGGCGTCGAACAGGACGGAGGGACCGCCGTCGATCATATGCCGGGCCTCGATCCAGCTTCCATCGCTGGCCTCGACGCCACCGACCTTGGGGGCGACCACTTCCATGGTGGCTCCCTCCTTCTCGACCGCCGATTGCAGCCGCTTCAGAAGCGCGGCATCCGCGCCCGCGCTGACAAGCACGCCGACCTTGCGGCCCGCGAAACTTTCCGGTCCGTTCTGGATGATGCTGAGCGCCGGCGACGGTGCGAGATCGTTCCTCGGCACGATTGCGGCGTCCGCCGGTCTGGGCAATTCCTTGATGCCCAGCCTGTCGGCAACGGTTACGGCAAGTCCTTCGTCGATATTCATGAGATGGGCGACCATTCGCTCGCGTATGACCGGTGTCTCGACCTTGCTCAGCTCGAAGGTCAGAGCCATCGCTATGTGCCGCTGCTCGGGCGGGGTCTGGCTGTTGAAGAACTGCCGCGCCTGGCTGTAATGGTCCGCGAAACTCTCGGCGCGCAGGCGTAGTTTTTGTCCGGCTTCGGCGTCGGCGAAGGAACGAAAGCCGCGCTGAGGCGATTCCCTCGGGCCTTCATCGAATGAATTTGGCTGGTAGTTTGTCCTGCCCACAGGATTGCGCATGGCCATATGCCCATCCTGCTGGAAGTGGTTGAACGGGCACTTCGGCGCGTTGATGGGGATGTGCGTGAAGTTCGGGCCGCCCAGGCGCTTCAACTGCGTGTCGAGATACGAGAAGTTCCGGCCCTGCAGCAAAGGATCGTTGGAAAAGTCGACCCCAGGCGGGACGTTCTGCGTCATGAACGCCACCTGCTCGGTTTCGGCGAAGAAATTGTCGGGCATGCGGTCGAGCACCAGGCGGCCGACCGGGATCGGCTCGAGCACCTCTTCCGGAATTAACTTGGTCGCATCCAGGACATCGAAATCGAAGCTGTCGGCGAAATCCTGGTCGAAGAGCTGAACCCTGAGTTCCCATTCCGGGAAATTGCCGGATTGGATGGCCTGCCAGAGGTCGCGGCGATGGAAGTCCGGGTCGGCACCGTTGATTTTCACCGCCTCGTTCCAGGCCACCGACTGCAGGCCGAATTTCGGCTTCCAGTGAAATTTGACGAATGTCGATTCGTCCTTGGCGTTCAAAAACCGGAACGTGTGCACCCCAAACCCTTCCATGAAGCGGAAGGAACGCGGGATCGCGCGGTCCGACATGACCCACATGATCATATGCATGGACTCTGGCGTCAGCGAGATGAAATCCCAGAAATTGTCGTGTGCGGACTGGGCCTGTGGAAACGCCCGGTCGGGCTCTTCCTTGACGGCATGCACCATGTCCGGAAACTTGATCGCGTCCTGGATGAAGAAAACCGGTATATTGTTGCCGACAATGTCCCAGTTTCCTTCCTTCGTATAAAGCTTCACCGCGAAGCCGCGGACGTCGCGCGCCAGATCGAATGAGCCCTTCGACCCGGCAACCGTCGAGAACCGGACGAAGGCTGGCGTCTTCTCGCGGGCGCGCTGGAAAATGTCGGCCCGGGTGTATTTGGCGAGCGAGTCATAGGTCTCGAAATAGCCATGCGCTCCGTAGCCGCGCGCGTGCACGACCCGCTCGGGTATGCGTTCATGGTCGAAGTGGAAAATCTTTTCGCGAAAGTGGAAATCCTCGAGGACCGTCGGTCCTCGCGGTCCGATCTTCAGCGAGTTCTGATCGTCCGAGACCGGTCCGCCCTGGGCCGTGGTCAATACCGCGCCGTCGCTTTCGGCGCGCTGGTGCAATTCACCGCCATCACCTCTCGTCAAGGTCTGATCGTGAATAGCGGCGGTGTTGCCGTTGCGGCGTGGTGCCTTGGCCATTTAGCGTGTTCCTTCGAGCTTCGATGCGGGCTTGCGCGCGGCAGACTTTCCCCCGCCGCCTTTGGCGGCGGGCGAGGGGATCAAGGGCGATTGGCGTAGCGCCCGCGATCGCTTTCGATCTCATCGGGTGTGAAGGCCTTGGCGTTGCTGTCGAAACCCGTCCAGCCGTCGGCCTCGTATGCGCTGCGGCGGTCTTCCAGATTGACCGAATTGGCTTGTCCGAGAATCCGCTCGGCTTGGCCAGCCAACTGATCATCGACCTTGGCTGTCACCAGCGTGCCGCCACGGCGCACACCTTCCGCATAAACATGGGCATCCCTTTCTGGGACTCCGGACTCCGTCAGTGCCCCGACGATTCCGCCGGCAGCTCCGCCGACGACAGCGCCTCCAACGGCGCCGACAGCAGTGGCGGCCAGCCAGCCGGCGGCCACCACCGGGCCGACGCCGGGAATGGCCACGATGCCGAGCCCGGCCAGCAAGCCACCCGCACCGCCGATGACGGCACCCACACCCGCGCCGCTGGCGGCATCCTCGGCGGCATTGGAGCGGTCGTCATCCCCGTCGTACCATTCGGTCGAATTGTTGGCGACGATGCTGATATCGGCGTGCGGCACTCCGCTTGCCTCCAGCTCGCCGACAGCATCGGAAGCGTCATCATAATTGTCGAAAAGTCCGGTCACGGTTTTCATGGTCAAGATCTCCAGATTTGCTGTTCAGTTGGTGCCGGCAACGACGTTGCCCTGGTAGTCGAGCGCGACGGCCGTCTTCTTGCCGTCCTTGGTCGCCTGTCCGCGCCAGATGCCCTGTTCGTCCTTGTTCAACGCGGACACATCCGAGAAGCCGGCATCCTGGATGCGGCTCTTGGCCTGATCTTCGGTGAAGCTGTTGGCGCCCGGCACCGGGGCGGACGGATTTGCCGTGTCGGTCGTGGTGACGGCAGGGGTCGTCGAACCCGTCGCGGAAGACTTGTCATCCATCGTGGAAGCGATCTTCTCGATCATGTCCTGATGCATCTTGAGCGTCGGCAAGGTCTGCTGCGCAAACGTCTTCAACTGCGCGTTGTCGCCGTCCTTGGCGTAGCCGTCGAACAGCTTCACCGCATCGGCATGGGCATCGCGCTGCATCTGCACGTAAGATTTGTCGACCGGATCCTTCGCGCTTTGCAGAGCGTCAATATCGCTCTTGTGCTTGGCGTCCGTTGCCGACGGCACCTGCAGCTTCTGCTCGCCGGCGATCGTCTCGAGTTTAGCATTGGCCGCGCCATGATCAGCGATCATCTTCTGGGCGAAGTCCTTGACGCTTTGATCCTGCGCCTTCCCTTCGGCGATCTTGCTCGATTCCACCTCGAACATCCCGCCGGACGCCGCCTTGTCGATGAAGTCCTGCGCCTTGTCCGCGGCCAGGGCAGGCATGGCAAAGGTGATTGCCGTGGCCGCGCCGAGCGCGGCCAGTAACAGCCGATTTTTCATGAATAGATCCTTGTTAGGCACACATCGTGCTGTGTGCCTAACAAGCGCCTGCAGGCTTTGTTCCGGCGGCCGAACGATTTTCCCGACGGTCCCGGATTCGGCGGGCAGCCAATATCACCGCGCGGAAACTGCAAAGCTTGCGGCAGAACCGCTGCCGCGGAGGCTCACCTTACTCGGCGAGCACCCGGGTCGACGGGAAGGCGACTTCGACCAGCGTGCCTTCGCCGGGCGTCGAATTGATGGTGAACCGGGCGCGGTTGGCTTCCACCATCGCCTTGGTCAGCGGCAGGCCAAGGCCGGTGCCGTCGCCGCGCCCGCGCTTCAGGGCGTTGATCTGCTTGAACGGCTTCAGCGCCTGCTCGATCTCGGCCTGGCTCATGCCGATGCCGGTGTCGCGCACCCGCATGACGACGTCACCCGAGGTCTCATAGGCGGTCGAGACGATCACCTGGCCGCCGGCCTGGGTGTAGCGGACGGCGTTGGACAGGATGTTGAGCGCGATCTGGCGCACGCTGCGCAAATCCGCCACCACTTCCGGCAGCCGCGAGGCGAAGCTGGAGCGGATGATGACGCGTTCGCGGTTGGCCTGTGGCTGCATCATCGCCACGGTTTCGGCCAGCGTATCGTTGAGCGACACCGCCTCATAAGCCATTTCCTGCTGGCCGGCCTCGATCTTCGAGATGTCCAGGAGATCGTTGACTAGGTCGAGCACGTGGTTGCCCGAGCGGTTGATGTCGCGCAGGTAGTCGCGGTAGCGGTCATTGGCGACCGGCCCGAACTTCTCGTCGACCATCAGCTCGGAAAAGCCGATAATGGCATTGAGCGGCGTGCGGATCTCGTGGCTGATGCGGGCGAGGAAATCGGTTTTCTGCGAGGAAGCGCGTTCGGCCACCGCACGCGCCTGGGTGAGATCCTCCTCGGCCCGCTTCCACTGTGTGATGTCGCGTACCACGGCGCAGAAGCCGCTGTCGTTGGGCAGCCGGCCGATGGTCATGAACAGGGGGATGAAGCGCCCCTGTGCTTCGCGGCCGATCACCTCGCGGCCGTCATTCAACACGCTCGCCACGCCAGGCTCCGACAGGCCGGTGAGATAGTCGCGCGCCGCGCGCTGGCTCTCGATGGCAAACAGCGAGGCGAAAGGCTTGCCGGTCACCTCGTCGCTGTCGAAACCGAACAGCGCCTCGGCTGGGCGGCTGATCGAACGGATGGTGCCGTCGCTGCCGATCAGCACGACCCCGTCGGTGGCGGTGTCGATGATGGTACGCATCTCGGCGATGCGTGCCTTGAGCTCGGAAATGTCGGGCTGCGTTGGCCCCTCGCCAATCGCGTGCGCCGCCGCGGGGGCATCATCCTCGCCGGAACGGCGAACGACCAGCATCAGCGCCCTGCCGTCGCGCCAGGGCACGGAGCGCAGGATGGCGTCGATAGGAAATTCCTGTCCGTCGCGCGTCTTCAGCCGCAGAGCCCGGTCGCTGCCGTCGAAAGCGCCGTCATCGGCATAAGGATCGGCAAACAAAGCGCCGAGGCCACCCGCTTCCTCCAGGTCCTCCAGCGTCTCGTATCCGGTCAGGTCGAGGAATTCGTCGTTGGCATAGTGCAACTGGTCGCCCGAATGGATGATCAGCGGCACGGGCAGCTTGCCGAGCAGCGATGTATCCGGCGTCTTGTTTTCGCTACCGACGGAAAAGGCCGACGGCATGAATCCTTCGGTTTTGAGTGGTGGCACTTGCAGGCGTGGCCGCTCGGCAAATGTCCCGGCCGCATCATCCGGGCCGCCGCTTCGGCCGGGGGCAGCAATCGGTTCCTCGCCGGATGCAGTCGCGTCCTCGTCGGTCCAATCCTCATTGTCTTCGGCGTCGCGTAAATCGTCCGCCGTCATGTCGTCGTCATCAGCTGGCGGTGACTTGGCGGATCCTGCCTGCGCTGGCGCCTCGCGATCCTCGGCCATCGCTTTCGTCGCGATTATCTCTTGTGCCTCGGGCGCTGTGGCCTCGTCGCTGCCGTCGGCGACATCAGCAGGCTTGTCCTCTTTATCGGCGTAGTCGAGCAGGGAGCCCGAGGCCGCCGGCGGCGAGGATTCGGAGCTCGGCGCCTGTTGTTCGACCTGGTCCGCTTGCGCACCGTCGAGCCGCGCAAGATCCCTTTGATCCTCGGCATCGCTCAGGGAGGGTTCGCCCGCGTCCGGTGCGTCTTGCGCATCAGGCGTTGGCATACCATGCGCCTGGCCGGTCGCCGGTTCCTGGCTCGAGTCTGCTGGTTTGGTATCTGGGGTGGCGATGTCCGCCGGCGGCGTCGCATCGGTCGCGGGCTTGGTCGCGTGGTGCGGCTCCGACAAAGGGCCTGTCCCGGCATCTGGGTCCGCCTGCCTTGCCGGCTCGGCCGGTTCAGCCTCCGGCGAACTTTCTTTCTTCAGCCGCTCGCCGATCTCGC
Source organism: Mesorhizobium sp. M8A.F.Ca.ET.202.01.1.1 (assembly GCF_004791595.1). Lineage (NCBI taxonomy): Bacteria > Pseudomonadati > Pseudomonadota > Alphaproteobacteria > Hyphomicrobiales > Phyllobacteriaceae > Mesorhizobium > Mesorhizobium sp. M8A.F.Ca.ET.202.01.1.1. The sequence continues at coordinate 101,025 of NZ_SRUN01000002.1, forward strand.
GGAACGCGCTGCGTTCCAGCGTCGACAGTCCCTTGTCATTGGCCGGTTGCCGGTGTTCGGCCAGCCGGATGACCTTGTCGGCAAAGCGCCGCTCCGGTTTCGGTACGATGGTCAGCGCCGGCACTTCGCCCTTGAACGGGTCCGATACCTTCGGCCCCTCGGCCTCGGGTTGTTCAGGCGCCGTCTTCACGGCCTCGGGTTTCGGTCCCGCCGGCATTGCGCCATTGGGCACCAGTGCCATGCCGATCGCTTCCGGATCGACGACCGCATCCCCGGTTCGCGCGACGCCGAAGCCGCGAAAACCTTCGAAGGCGCGGCTGCGGCCATAGACGGGCAATGCCGCCAGGTCGACGGGTATCTTCAGGTCGGTGCCGACGACCGGCCACAGCACCGAGCGGCCGGACCAAGTGTCGCGCCGCTCCAGCAGGCCGGCGATCTCGCCGGACGCATCAAGACCGAAGGCCGCCGCGACATCCCTGAAGCGTCGACCGATCACGTCGGCTGCCGGATGGCCGACGATATCGGCGAATTCCGGCGACAGCGCGCTGAACTTGCCCTCGGCGTCGGTACGCCAGACAAAACGCAACGGTGCCGCCGAGCGGTCTATCCTGCGGGTGGCCACGGTTGCGGCCGGGGCCGTAGGCGAGATGGCCTGCTTCACGCTGTCCGCTGAAGTTTCGGGGCCAACCGCTTCGGTCCCGCCTTTCGGTTCCGGCGCGGTTGACGCGTCGTCTTCCCCAGCATGGAAATACCAATGATCGTGCTGTGCCGGCGTGCCCGCCGCCGGCTGATCATTGTCGGCGGCGACCGGTGTCGGGCCTGTCGGTTCCTCGATCTCCCGCGTTGCCTGTTCCGGCCTATCGTCAGCCACGGGCCCGGAAGGGGCGGGCGCCTGTTCGGTCTCGGCAGCGGCAGCGGGCTGTTTGGTCGCCTCCGTCCGCGAAACATCGGCCGTCGGCTGATTGTTCTGCCGAGACCCGGATTCGACCGTGGCGGTTTCCGCCGCCTCCGTTGTGCGGTCAATCTCCTTGGCAGGGCGTTCCGTTGCCGCGGACAAGCCGTCCGCCGAAGCGCCAGATGCGCTGTCCTCGAGTTGATCCTCGTCGATCACCACCAGCAGATGCCGCTCCGGCGTCAGCCGGGCGAGGCCCGCCGGGTAGGAGGTTCTGCCGCCCGGAACGAGGCGCTTGACGATGCGCTCGCCCTCGGCCGCGACGTCGGCCACCAGGGCCGCCAGTGTCGCGGGCTGGATGCCGAGTGCCGAAAATCCCTGCGAGGCGGCCTCGACATTGCCCTTGGCATCGATAAAGGCAATGAAATGGCCGTCCTCGGTAAGGCCGCTGATCGCCCGGTTGGCGATCTCGGCGGCACTGCGCGAGCCGGTCTGCGCCGCCGGCACGGCCAGCATGATGGCATGCTCGCCATCGGGCAGCGTCAGGGCACTGGCAAGAAAGCCGACGGCGCGGCTGGTCATGCCGGTCGCCAGGCGCACCGTGATCGAGCGATCGCCGCCGATCTGCGGGAAACCGCTGGTCGCCATGATCTGGCGGCGCGCGACCAGCGGCAGCCGCGCCGAGGCGCCGATGATCGCCTCGATATCGGGATAGCCGAACATGGCGGCGCCCGGCCCATTGGCCCAGATGACCTGCTCGAGGTCCACCGACAGGATCGCGATCGCGTCGCCGGCGGCAAACCGCTGGCGGACCGCGTCGAGCACGGCGACGTCGAGGAAGGAATATTCGGACGGCATGCGCTTGGCGGACCCTTACGGAGCGGCGATTTGCAGTTAACGCTTTGTTAATAAAAGCCGCAGCCACGAAGGTCCACAAGCCAGAACGTGCAAAGGCTGAATTCTGGCTGTTTGGTTAACGGCCAAAAACATTTTTTTGTGCACTGCAACAAGGATATTGCAATGCACAAAATTTGCCTTTATATTGCCATCATACATGAACGAGACGGCTTTCTGTCAAAGCCGCTGCCGCTGAAAAGGATGGAAAATGTCCAGGACCAAGACTGCCGAGACGATCGAAAGCGTTGAATTCCCGAGCTTCGACGCTTCCAAGGCCACCGACCAGATGCGCGCTTTCGCCGAAAAGGGCGTTGAGCAATCGAAAGAGGCCTACGCCAAGCTCAAGACCGGTGCCGAGGAGACCCAGAAGGCTCTGGAGTCGACCTACGAGACCGCCAAGACTGTTTCCAGCGACCTGTCGCTCAAGACCATTGCCGCGCTGCGCGCCAATGCCGAGGCCGGCTTCTCGCATCTCGAAGCCCTGATCGGCGCCAAGTCGCTGTCGGAAGTCGTCGAGTTGCAGACCGCCTTCCTGCGCAAGCGCGTCGAACTGACCGTCGAGCAGGCCAAGGACTTCCAGGCTGTCGCCTCCAAGGCGGCCGAGGATGTCTCGAAGCCGATCAAGACCGCTTTCGAGAAGGCGATCAAGGAAATCAAGGCCGCCTAATAATTGCGCATCGTCCGCGGATGCAACAAAAGGTCGCATTTTGTCGGACAAATAGATGTGAGATAGTGACGGTCGAGCGAATACCCGGCGGGTGGAACCTCCTCCCTCCACCTCCGGGGTGACCAGCCAGCACCTCCTCCCGCTGGCTCGTAACAGGAAAAGGCCGGCACCTCCTCCCGCCGGCCTTTTTCTTTGCCCGGCGAAAGCTGCACCGCTGTGGGGAAGTGGCCTTTGCTTTGCAAAAGCCTTGAATTAGAATCCATAAGCCCGTATGGACGCATCGCCGAACGACAGAGCGGATCGCGGAGAGTGAACCTTCCACCTCGATCCTGCTACCAACGTTAAGACGTGCCGTTGTAGCTCAGATGGTTAGAGCGCCGGATTGTGGATCCGGAGGTCGCTGGTTCGATCCCAGCCAACGGTACCATCGGCTTTGCCAAGCTATTGGATCTTCTGTTTAGGGCTCCCGAGCCTAATCCTGTGCGAGCCGCGTTTTATGCCGCCGGCGCGACAGATTGGCTCGGCACGGTTTGGCAAAACTCGTACAGCGCAAAGACATCAAATTTAAATGACGGAACCTCGTTCTGGTGCGAGAATCCCGCGTTGGCTGATGCTTGCGAGGAAAGCCGTGCACGATACCCAGCACAAAAGCAAAGTCGGAACCCGGATCGAGGTCGTCGAAGGCTGCGGTGAATGGTTCGTCCGTGTGATCGGCGGCGGTGAGGAAACGACCTGCCAATTCGACCTCGAATCCTTTGCCCTGGCCTATGCCGAGGGCCAAAGGCTTCGCTTGAAGCTGGGTGGTATCAAGCGCCTTTAAACACCTGCCATGCCGATTAGGCAGGCGAGTCGGACGTAAGGCCATGTCGATAAATCCCGAACCGACAAACGTCGCGGCGTCGGTGGACGCCATCCTCGACGAGTTGCAGGACCGTCCCTTTTCGTCGATGCAAGCCGCCATAGCCATGCTGCGGGAGCGGACCGGCACAGAGCGATCGGATGCGGATCTGAAAGGCTTGATCACCAAGAAGGCTGCTGTGCGGGGCATTCAGTTTTTTGACGAGAACAGCAGCACCGCAAATTGAGCCAAGCCTGTTTATCTCGGTTCGTTGTTGATGCTCAGATAGGTGGGATCGAACTCGGCAAGCCTGGCAAGTTGGTCCCAGTCCAGAATGGTGACCACATGGTTCGTCCAGGTGATCACCTTGATCTTTTTCAAGCCCCCGATCACCCGGTTCATGTGCACGACCGACAACCCAAGCACGTCGGCCATTTCGGCCTGTGACAGCGGTAGATGGAAGCTCATGCCGTTGGTGCGTTTCACCGCCTGCAGGCGCACGAACAATTCGCACATGAGATGGGCCAGGTGCGAGGTCTTGGAACGGCGGCCCATCGCCACGATCCATTCGCGATGAATGGCGCCATCGACCAGCGTGTCCAGCCACAACAACCGGGTCAGGTGAGGGGCCTGTTCGGTAATGGCTTTCAGCTTGTTGTGATCCGCGAACATCACCCGGCAAGGCGACAGCGCGACGATGCCGTGATCCATGGTCTTGAGCAAAAAGGCGTGGAGATCGACAAAGTCGCCGGGCACCTGCAAGGACGTGAACTGCCGGCCGCCGTCCTCGAGCACCTTATAGCGTGCCGCCAAGCCATCCAGCAGCATGGTGCTATAGGTTGGCCGCGACCCCGCCTTGACCAGATCCTGCCCCTTTTCGAACTCCCGTCCGAAACAAACCGTTTCGGCCAACAAGGCCTTCTCTTCGTCCGACACTGTGTCGTGCTGGCCGAGTTGCAGATAGAGAGACTCTAACATGATGGCCTCGAAGGGATCGGGGTTGAAACGCCGATCGCCAACTGTCTCGGACGCAAGGATAGCGCTCGGACCCTAGGCCTTCGGAAGATGGCGGACACTATCATTTGACAGCCTGCGCCCATTCTGGCGCAAACGCCAGAGCCGACAGGGAACCTCCAGCGTCGCCAAGTATTTAGCACGCTAGAGATGTCCAAGGCTGCCCGAAAATGAAACGGTATCATTTCGATCTTTATAACGGCGATGGCCTCGTGCCGGACGACGATGGCCAGCCGTTCGAATCGCGAGAACAAGCGAGAGCAGAAGCCATTCGCATTTTGCAGGATGTCGCCCGTGACGAAATGCCGGATCGCGACCTGGTCAAGATCACCGTCAAGGTGCGCAATGAGACCGGTGCCCAGGTGCTCGAGGCGTCGCTTGTCCTGACCGCCTTGTGGAGCGCGTGACCCGGTCAGCGTAGGAGTCGCTCTGGAATTTGCACCACATTTTCCGATCCAGGCAGCTCGAAGGCCATGGCCAACCGACGCAAGGAGGCCATTTCCACGATCAGCTCTTCAATTGAACGGTCCGGCAAACCCGTCTTCACTTTCTGCCTTACCCTTGCTGTGAGTTCATGAACCCGGACAGGCGCGAAAAGAGCGCTGTCGTCCAGCAACCTGCTGATTTCGATCACCACATCGGCGTCAATGTCTTTCGGCAATTCCCGCATGGTCGTCACCTTTGGTCTCGAACCGGCCCGAAGCGATCAGGCATTGCGCACCAGAAGGCATGCCGGACGCGCGGATCGATCACCGGATTCATAAAACCACCCGCCCAGCGTGTCACGAAAAAACATTTGTACGAAAATAACCAAACGGCTGGCTCCCGCAATCCATGCATGAAGACCGGCACTAGGTCGCCGATTTGGCTATCGACCGCGCTTCGGTTTCGACGAAGCAATGGGCAGAAAAAGACTTCTTTTTGCGATCCGGTCCGGATGCTCTCTTGCGGACCTTAAAACACGCAAGGCTCGCTGGGAGGCGACGCCCAAACAAGAGCGGCTGCCGAAACACAGCCGGCATACGCCACTTGCATGAGGCCGATGTCGGCAACAGCCATAGGGGAACGACGACAATGAAGACATTCCGAAATTGCCTGATGGGCGCGGTCGGCGCAGGCCTGCTGGGCCTGGGGCTTGCGGCGCCAGCCAACGCAGGCGCCATTCGTCTTGGCATGACGACCTGGGTGGGCTACGGGCCGCTGTTTCTTGCCCGCGACCTTGGTTACTTCAAGGAGGCCGGCGTCGATGTCGACCTGAAGATCATAGAAGAATCAGCACTTTACATGGCGGCGGTCGCCGGCGGCGATCTCGATGGCGCCGCCTCCACCGTCGACGAGCTGATGAAGTACCGCTCCGACGATCTCTGTTTCAAATACGTCCTGGCGCTGGACGACAGCCATGGCGGTGATGGCGTCGTGACGCAGCCCGACGTCAAGGCGCTCAAGGATCTGAAGGGCCAGCAAGTGGCCTTGAACGAGGGCTCCGTTTCCGAATTCTGGTTCAACGTGCTCCTGAAAAAGGAAGGCATGACCGAGGACGACGTCACCATCACCAACATGACCGCCGATGACGCGGCGACCGCCTTCATCGCCGGCCAGGTTCCCGCCGCGGTGACCTGGGAGCCTCACCTCACCGAAGTCCGCAAGGGCGGCAAGGGCAAGGTGCTGATCGATTCCACGACCACCCCCGGCCTGATCGTCGATGTGATCGCCCTCAAATGCGATCTGATCGAAAAGCATCCCGAAGACGTGAAGGCCCTCGTCAAGGGCTATTACAAGGCGGTCGAATACATCAAGACCAATCCGGAAAAGGCCTATGAGATCATGGCCAAGGGCATTGGCGGCTATCTCGAAAAGCCCGAGGATTTCGCCGCCGGCGCCAAGGGCGTGCGCTATTACGACCGCGATCGCAACCTGGAATTCTTCGGCACGCCGCAGAAGAGCGAGGCGTCCGACCTGGTGAACTTCGCGCAGGACATCTGGGGCAAGGCCGGCAAGCTCAAGATGACGATCGACGCGAAGACAATCCTCGACACCGATTTCATCAGGGAACAGTGAGCCTTCGGGAAGCCGGGTCGGTCCGTGTGGGCCGAACCCGGTTTCCGACAGGCCAGAACTTCGCGCTTCAGAAGATCAACGGAGACCATCCCATGGCACAGAGGCGGACGGCGTGGACGCGCCTGACGACCCCATTCGCCAACATTCCCGCCAGCACGGCGACAACGCTGGCCCTGGCGATGTGGGTGGTCGTGATCGGCGGCTGGGCTTTGCTGTCCTATGGCCGCGTCGTGCCGAACATGTTCCTGCCGACGCCCGGAACCGTGCTGCAGACGACCTATCGCATGTCTTTGGACGGCAGCCTTTTCTACCACACCTTGACCAGTGCCAAGGTGGTGATCCTGGGCTTCATCGTCTCCTCGCTGATCTCGGTGCCGCTGGGACTGTGGATGGGGACCTACCGGGTGGTGCAGGCGCCGCTCGAGCCCCTGGTCAACTTCATCCGATACTTGCCCGTGACCTCGTTCGTGCCCCTGTTCATCCTCTGGATCGGCATCGGCATCGAGCAGCGCATAGCAGTGATCTTCTTCGGCACCTTCTTCCAGCAGCTCGTGATGATTTCCGACTGCGCGCGCGGCGTATCCAGGGATCTGGTCAACGCCTCCTACACCCTCGGCACGAAGCGCAGCGAAGCCGTGTGGCACGTCATTTTCCCCGCAGCGCTTCCAGCGATCCTCGACACGCTTCGCGTCACCATGGGCTGGGCCTGGACCTATCTGGTGGTGGCCGAACTCGTCGCCGCGTCGAGCGGCCTTGGCTACATCAGCCTGAAGGCGATGCGAGGTTTTCAGGTCGATGTGATCTTCATGGCGATCGCCGCCATCGGCCTTCTCGGCCTCATAACCGACACGGCGTTCCGTCTTGTCCGGGCGAGGGTCGCGCCATGGGCACCCTGATTTTGAACGCAAGCTCGCAAACCGCAGTCGGATCAAGGATGGCAATGACCGAAACCATCAAGGCGAAAAATCTGGCCGGCACGGCCTCGACGACCGGCGATCCGCGCCCGACCGGCACGACGATGGCCATCGAAGACGTGACATTGCGTTACGGCGACGCCAACGGCGTGCTGGCGCTGGACGATGTGTCGCTGGGGGTGGCAAGGAATGAATTCTGCGTCATCGTCGGCCCTTCGGGATGCGGCAAATCCAGCCTGCTCTACCTTGCGGCCGGCCTCAATGACGCGACTTCGGGCAGCATCAAGGTCGATGGCAGGGAAGTGATCGAGCCTGGCCCCGACAGAGGCATGGTGTTCCAGAGCTACACCTTGTTTCCCTGGCTCACGGTGCGCGCCAACATCGAATATGGGCCCAGGCGCAAGGGTCTGCCGGCGGGGCAGCGCAAGCAGATCGTCGACCAGTATCTCGACGAGGTCGGCCTCGCGCCCTTTGCCGACCACTACCCCGCTCAGCTTTCCGGCGGCATGAAGCAACGCGTGGCGATTGCGCGTGCCCTTGCCAACGACCCGGCCGTTCTGTTGATGGACGAGCCCTTCGGCGCCCTGGACAGCCAGACGCGCGGCACCATGCAGAAACTGCTCTTGCGCGTCTGGGAGCGGCAGCAGAAGACGGTGCTGTTTGTTACCCACGATATAGACGAGGCGCTTGTCCTGGGCGATCGCGTTCTGGTGATGACGGCCCGGCCCGGCAAGATCAAGGCCGAGATCAAGGTCGAGATCCCCAGGCCGCGCTCGATGGACGTGATCCTCGAACCCGAGTTCATCGCGCTCAAGCGCCGCATCCTCGGCCTCTTGCATGACGAGATCGACGAGGACCACTGAACCAGTCTCTCGACATGGGGCCTCTGAAAAGGCTGCAGGCTTTCAGCGCGGATGCTGGGAATTGGCCGAAGCCTCTCTGCTTCGTCATCCACGGGCGGAGCGGGAGCGAAGCGGACGCGGAGACCCGAGGATCCATTCCGTGACCTTGGCCGAGCGACGCAGCGGAGCAGAATTCTGCACGGTAGCAACGCCTTAGCGTAACGGAATGGATTCTATGGTCTGCGCGCGTCGCTTCGCTCCTTGCTCCGCCATAGAATGACGACGTTTGGAGGGCTTAAGACAATTCTGGACGTTTGCGACGGTTCACCAGAACAGCGATGGCCTACTTGCCACCGCGATGTCCCGAGCCGAGGATCATCTCGGAAACCTTCTGTCCGATCATCATGCTTGGCGCGTTCGTGTTGCCGCCGATCAGCTTCGGCATGACTGACGCATCCGCGACCCGGAGCCCATCCACGCCGCGCACTTTCAGCGTCGCCGGATCAACGACCGCCATCGCGTCCGTCCCCATCTTGCAGGTCCCGACAGGGTGGTAGACGGTCAGCGCTTCGGCGCGCAGATAGGCGAGGATCTCGTCGTCGCTGCGGACATCCTCGCCTGGGAGCACTTCCTTGCCACGCACCGGATCGAACTCGGATGCGGCGAGGATCTTGCGCGCGATCTTGATGCCTTCGACAAGCACCATGGCGTCCTCTTCATCCGTGAAGAAACGGTGGTCGATCAGAACGTCGCGCCGAGAACTGTCGCGTGACAACCTGATCTCGCCCGCGCTTTTGGGTCTGAGCACGCAGGTATGAATGGCATAGCCATGGCCATATTCGATGAGCCTGCCGCGGTGGCTGCGATAGCCCGGCACGAAGTGGAACTGAATGTCGGGCAGGCCGTTCGCATGCCTGGTTTTCGCGAAGCCGCCAGCCTCGACATAATTGGTGGTGAGCATGCCCTTGCGGCGCGCGAAATACTGGAACGGTGCTGCCGCGATGCGGGGCAGGTTGGCAAGCGACAGGCCGAGCGTCCTGGTGCTCCTGGAGCGCACGGTGATCATGCCGTCTATGTGGTCCTGCAGGTTCTTGCCGACGCCGGGCAGGTCGAGAACCGGCGTGATGCCGATCTGCTTGAGTTCGCTTGCCGGGCCGATGCCGGACGCCATCAGGATCTTGGGCGAGTTGATGGCTCCGGCACAGAGCACGATCTCGCGGCTGGCCGAGAGCATTTTCTCCTGGCCGTCATGGCGCACGCGCAGTCCAGTCGCGCGCCCTTCGGCGATGACAAGGTCGATCACCTCGCATGCGCTGAGCAGGGTCAAGTTCTTGCGATCGAGCACCGGACGCATGAAAGCGGTGAAGCTGCTGAAGCGCTGGCCCCGGTTCTGCGTGACGTTGTAGATGCCGAGGCCGAACTGGCCCTCGGCATTGAAGTCTTCGTTGGCGGGCAGGCCGGCATTTTCACCGGCCTTGACGAACATGCGGGAAAGCACGTTTGGATCGCGCGGATTGTCGACCATAAGCTCGCCGTCCGTGCCGTGGTAGCGCGGGTCCTGGGCGACCAGATTGCGCTCCAGTTTCCTGAACACGGGCAGCACGTCGCTGTAGGCCCATCCGGCGCAGCCGAGCCCGGCCCATTCGTCATAATCCTGCGCGGCGCCGCGAATATAGACCATGGAGTTGATCGAGCTCGATCCACCCAGCGCCTTGCCCCGGTTTACCGGAATGCTGCGGTTGTTGAGATGGGGCTGTGGCACGCCGACGAAACAATAGTCGTAGTTCGGGTTGCCATAGAGCGCCAGAATGCCTGCCGGCACCTTTATCCGCAGGCTGTTGTCGCTGCCGCCTGCCTCTATCAGGCACACTCTGACCGACGGATCGGCGCTCAGCCGATTGGCCACCACGCAGCCGGCCGAACCCGCGCCGACGACAATGTGATCATAGCGTTCAGCCTTCATGGCAGCCCCTCGAGAATGCCGGCGCGCGAGGCATTGCGGAACGGGCCGCCGCGGTAGCGCATCCTGTTCCGCAACCAGTTCCGTGCCGACCCGTGCCCGGCTTCGCCCGCCACCTCATGCGGCGCCGCGGACCCGATCGCTGAAACTGTAGATGCGTCTGTCGGCGCGAGAAATTCGGAAATGGTTACGCGTGACTTCGGAGATTCGTTATGGGCGCCCACCGCCACGTGCTGCTACTTGTGAGCGCCAATAGGGAGACCGGATGGCGCAAGCGGCTTGTCCGGAACACGGCGAAATGGATCACCTAGGCTGCGTCTGCCAGCCGCCGGAAATCGGCTTTCGTCCCGTGCGGCAGGAGCTGTCGGATGGTCAGGAGAGGACTGGGCATGTCGGTTGAGACGATAGACACGCTTGTCGTTGGCGGTGGCCAGGCGGGGGTGGCCATGAGCGAGCACCTGAGCAAGTGCGGGGTGCCTCATCTCGTTCTAGAACGCGGCCGCATTGCCGAGCGCTGGCGCTCGCAGCGGTGGGATTCCCTGGTTGCCAATGGCCCGGCCTGGCACGACCGCTTCCCGGGCATGGAGTTTCCGATTACGGGTCCCGATGGCTTTCCCTCCAAGGAGGAGGTTGCCGACTATTTTGTCGCTTACGCAAAGCAGATCGATGCGCCGATCCGTAGCGGCGTCGAGGTCAGGCTTGTGCAAAGAAATGTCGGCCGGCCCGGATTCCGCGTCGAGACGTCCGATGGCCTGATCGAGGCAAACAGCATCGTCGCCGCGACCGGACCCTTCCAGGTCCCCGTCATCCCGCCTCTCGTCCCCAAGGAGGCAGGCATCCTGCAAATCCATTCCAGTGCCTACCGCAACCCCGATCAGCTGCCAAAGGGCGCGGTCCTGGTGGTCGGTGCGGGATCCTCGGGCGTGCAGATCGCCGACGAACTTCAGCGCGCTGGCAAGCGCGTCTACCTCTCGGTCGGCCCGCACGATCGCCCGCCGCGGGCCTATCGCGGGCGCGATTTCTGCTGGTGGCTGGGCGTTCTCGGCAAATGGGACCTCGAAACCCCTGGACCCGGCACGGAACATGTGACGATCGCGGTGAGCGGCGCGCGCGGCGGCGAAACGATCGATTTCCGCCGACTGGCGAAGCAAGGGCTCACCCTGGTCGGCATGACAAGGACCTATCAGGACGGGCTGATGAGCTTCGCGCCTGATCTTGCGAAGAACATTGCCCGCGGTGATGCCAATCTGATGTCGCTGCTGGACGAGGCCGACGCCTATGTGGCGCGCAACGGTCTCGACCTTCCCGAAGAGCCCGCTGCCCGCCGGATCGAACCGGATCCCGAATGCATGACCAATCCGATCCGCGAACTGCACCTGGCCGAGGCGGGGATGGCGGCGATCATCTGGGCGACGGGTTTTGCCGCCGATTACAGTTGGCTGAAGGTCGATGCCTTTGATGAGAAGGGAAGGCCAAGGCACCACCGCGGCGTCTCGACCGAGCCAGGGATCTATTTCCTGGGCTTGCCCTGGCAATCGAGAAGGGGTTCCAGTTTTATCTGGGGCGTCTGGCACGACGCCAAGCACGTGGCCGACCGTATTTCGACGCAGCGCAAATATCTGGCCTACGACGCCGCCGCGAAGCGCGAGCCAGTGGACGCCTGACCAAAGCCGACGACCGCCGCGAGCCCGACCTGATGGAGACCAATATGGCGCATACGCGAATTCGCACCTTCAATACCAAGGATACCTATCCCGAGCAGAAGCTCGACAACGATCTGTGCCAGGCGGTCGTCACGCGAGGTGGCCGCACGATCTATCTGCGCGGCCAGTGCCCGCAGGATCTCGACACCGCCAAAAACATCGGCAGCCACGATCCGGTCGAGCAGACCCACAAGGTCATGCAGAACATCAAGCAGCTCATCGAGGAATGCGGCGGCACGATGGAGCATCTGGTCAAGGTGGTGATCTATCTGACAGACGTGCGCCATCGCGAAGCCGTCTACCGGACAATGGGCGAATACATCAAAGGCGTGCATCCGGTTTCGACCGGCCTTGTCGTATCGGCCCTGGCGCGGCCGGAATGGCTGGTCGAGATCGACGGCACCGCCGTAATCCCGGATGATGCACAGCCATCATCCCGGACTAGGCCATGACCTTCTCCATCGTCGCGCGGTGCCGGCGCACAGGCATGTTCGGAGTGGCGGTGTCCTCGTCGTCTCCCGCCGTCGCGGCCCGCTGCGCCTACGCGCAGGCCGGCGTCGGCGCGGTTGCCAGCCAGAACGTCACGGACCCGACGCTCGGGCCACGGGCGCTGGAGCTGATGGCGCGAGGTGCCTCCGCCGCTGAAGCCGTCGCGATTCTGAAGCGCACGGCCGCTTTCAGCGAATACCGGCAGGTGCTGGCGGTCGACGCGGCCGGCGGCAGCGCAATCCATTCGGGACCGAAAGCACTCGGCATCTGGGCCGAGGCGCGCGGCGAGGACGTCGCCTGCGGCGGCAATCTGCTTGCCAGCGACAGGGTTCCGCAAGCCATGGTCGACGCCTTTCTCGCCTCCGAAGGCGATCTCGGCGACCGGCTGATCGCCACCATGCGGGCCGCGCTCGATGCAGGCGGGGAGGCGGGACCTGTCCGCTCCGCCGGCATGAAGCTGGTGCGCGATGTTTCATGGCCGGTCGCGGACCTGCGTTGCGACTGGACCGAGGACTGCCCGATCGAGCAGTTGGCGGCGCTGTGGGAGATCTACAAGCCCCAGCTCGACGCCTATGTCACGCGCGCTCTCAATCCGTCCGGTGCGCCAAGCTATGGCGTTCCCGGTGACGAATAGTCCGACATCTGGAGCCAGCATGAGCGAACTCAGTCATAAGGATTGGATCGGCAAGGCGTCGGCGATCCGCTTTCGCGACAGGGCGTTCATCGACGGCAAGGCGGTGCCCGCCCGCTCTGGCCGGACCTTCGCCAGCATCAATCCGGCCACGGGCGCAACGCTCGCCGAGGTTGCTTCCTGCGGCGAAGAGGACATCGACCTCGCGGTCGCTGTGGCGCGGCGCAGTTTTGAGGCTGGCGTCTGGTCGCGAGCGAGCCCTCAGCATCGCAAGCAGGTGCTGCTGCGGCTGGCGGAATTGCTGCGCGAGAACCTGCAGGAGCTGGCGCTGCTGGAATCGCTGGACATGGGCAAGCTGATCAAGGACGCGGCGACAATCGACGTGCCGGGGTCGGCGGCGATCTTCCAGTGGTACGCCGAAGCGATAGACAAGGTCTATGACGAGGTGGCGCCGACGGGCCGGGGTGACCTCGCCTTGGTGCGGCGTGAGCCGCTTGGGGTCGTGGGCGCCGTTGTGCCGTGGAACTTTCCGCTCGACATGGCGACCTGGAAATGCGCGCCCGCGCTAGCCGCTGGCAATTCGGTGGTGCTGAAACCCGCCGAGCAATCGCCATTCTCGGCGCTCAGGCTGGCCGAGCTTGCCATGGAGGCGGGCCTGCCCGCCGGCGTGCTCAATGTCGTGCCCGGCCTCGGCGAGACGGCTGGCCAGGCGCTTGGCCGCCACATGGATGTGGATTGCCTCGCCTTCACGGGGTCGACCGCTGTCGGCAAGATGTTCCTGCAATATTCCGGCCAGTCGAACATGAAGCAGGTCTGGCTGGAGACCGGTGGCAAGAGCCCCAATCTGGTGTTCGCGGATTGCGGCGATCTGGATGCGGCCGCCGACATGGCCGCCTTCGGCATCTTCTTCAACCAGGGACAGGTCTGCTCGGCCAATTCCCGGCTTCTGGTGGAACGCGGCATCAAGGATGCGCTGGTCGAGAAACTGGCAGAGCGCGCAACCGCGACCCAGCCCGGCGATCCGCTCGACCCAGCATCCAGGATGGGTGCGATGGTGGACGCGCGCCACGCCGCGACCGTCATGCGTTTCATCGATGGCGGCAGGAAGTCGGCACGGCTGGTGACCGGCGGCGACCGGGTCGCCGTCGATGGGCGCGGCAGTTTCGTGCAGCCCACGATCTTCGACAACGTGTCGCCCGACGACCCGCTTGCCCGCGACGAGATCTTCGGTCCGGTTCTGTCGGTGATCGCCTTCGACACCGAAGACGAGGCGCTTCGCATCGCCAACGATAGTGTCTACGGCCTGGCTGCATCGCTGTGGACCGACAGCCTGTCGCGGGCGCATCGCCTCGCGGAAAGGCTGCGCGCGGGCACGGTTTCCGTGAATACCGTCGATGCGCTGAGCCCGATGACTCCCTTCGGCGGTTTCAAGCAGTCCGGTTTCGGGCGCGACCTGTCGCTGCACGCGCTGGACAAATACACCGCGCTGAAGACCACCTGGATCAAGTACTGAGGAGTGGCCGCGACTTGATCACCAGCCGCAAACCGGCAACATAGAACCATGCCGCTCCGCTTTACGCTCAGACAGCTCGAATATTTCGTCGCCGTTGGCGAAGCGGGTTCGATCGCCAAGGCGGCCGAGCAGGTGAATGTCTCGCCGCCGTCCATCTCGGCGTCGATCGCTCAGCTCGAAGCCGAGTTCGGTGTCCAGCTTTTCGTGCGCAAGCACTCGCATGCCCTGGCGCTCACCGCGGGCGGACGCCTGTTTCTCAAGGAAGCCGCGCGGCTGCTCAATGATGCCGACGCGCTGCACGACATTGCCGGCGACATCGCCGAAAAGGTGCGCGGACCGCTGGCGATCGGCTGCCTGCTCACTTTCGCGCAGATCGTGCTGCCGGCGCTGCGCAAGAAATTCGAGGATGCCTATCCCGATGTGCGCGTCCGGCAATTCGAACGCAACCAGGGCCAATTGTTCGAGATGCTGCAGCGTGGCGAGATAGACGCCGCGCTGACTTACGATCTGGAGCTGTCGCAGGACATGACCTTCGAGCCGCTGATGCAGTTGCCGGCCTATGTGATGCTTCCGGCCGCGCATCGCCTGGCGGCGAAGGCAGGCATCACCCCCGAGGAACTGGTCGATGAGCCGATGGTGCTGCTCGATCTGCCCTACAGCCGCGAATACTTCCTGTCGGCTTTCCAGCCCAGGGGCCTGCGGCCCAAGATCGTCGAGCGCACCGGCGACATCGCCGTGATGCGCTCGATGGTTGCCAATGGCTTCGGCTACGGTATCGCCAATATGCGGCCGCTCAACACCATGTCGCCGGACGGAAAATTGCTGGTCTTCGTGCCTTTGCTGGGGGACCTCAGGCCGCTGACCATAGGCATTGCCTTGCCCAACGCCGAGCATCGCACGCTGACGGTGCAGGCCTTCATCGACCACTGCCGCCGCTTCGTCGTCGAGCAGGGTGTCTTCGGCACCGAACGCATCGTGAAGTGAGGGCTGCCATTCGCATCACGGCCAGCCGTCCGTGAGCCGTTCCAGCAATCTGTCCAGCATCCCGTCGCAACGCCGCAGCTGTTCGACGCTGACAAATTCATCCGGCTTGTGTCCCTGCGCCATCGAGCCCGGCCCGCAGACGACGGCAGGCGTGCCGAGATCGCGGCTGAACAAGCCGCCTTCCGTGCCGAACGCGACTTTCATCGTGTCGTTGGCACCAGTCAGCGATTTGACGAAAGCCACCGCCGCCGATGCGGCCGGCGTGTCGAGGCCCGGATAGGTATTGGTGATCTCGATTTCGATCGCGGCCTCGGCCGCGATCGAAGCCGCGTCCTCAGCGATGCGCGCCGCAGCAATGCGCAGCCTGTCGAGAATGCCGGCGGCATTGTCGGCGGCAACGTTGCGGATCTCGAAATCGACCTGGCACAGGTTGGGCACGATGTTGAGCGCGACGCCGGCATTGATCTTGCCGACATGCACCGTCGTGTAGGGAATGTCGTAGTCGCCGTCGCGGGCGCCGTCGCGGGCCAGCCGCTCCTGTTCGTCGCGCAAGGCGCGCACGAAATCGCAGCCGAGATGGATGGCATTGAGCGCCAGTGGGGCGAGCGCCGAATGGCCTTCGCGTCCCCTGCAGATGGCGCGAGCGGCAAGCTTGCCCTTGTGCCCGGTCGCCACCTGCATGTTGGTTGGCTCGCCGACGATGCACAGCAGCGGGCGTTGCGGCGCCGCGCTCAGCATTTCGATCAGGTCGCGCACGCCCAGGCAGCCGACTTCCTCGTCATAGGAGAGCGCCAGATGCAGCGGCGTCCGAAGCGCCATCTTGGAGGCCTTGACGCAGGCCGCGAGCGCGCAGGCCACAAAACCCTTCATGTCCGCAGCGCCGCGTCCATAAAGCTTGCCGTCATGCTCGGTCATTTCGAACGGCGGCAGCGTCCAGTTCTGGCCGTCGACGGGAACGACGTCGGTGTGGCCCGACAGCATGACACCGGGCCGGTCGGCCGGGCCGATGGTGGCAAAGAGGTTGGCCTTGTGTCCGTCCGCGCTGCGGACGATCTGGCAGGCAACGCCGTTCGCTTCGAGCAAGTCGGTCACATAGCCGATCAGGTCGAGGTTCGAGTCGCGGCTCACCGTCGGGAATGCAATCAGCCTTTCGAGTATCCTGATACTGTCCATGTTCCAGTCTCGCTGTGAGGTCCTGGCTGTCTAGCACCATGCCGCCAATGCCCTGAAGTCGCATTTCGCTCAGCCCCGGTTCAACACAGACTAATCCGCGCCGGCGCGCGCGATTAGGCGCGTCCTAATCGGCGCAGAAGAAATCCGTAGTTTTCCCGCGCCGGCTCCAATCTATGAGTAGTCTCGGCGGGACCGGCAGTGCCGGGCCGGCACGGAGGAAGCACCATGCGCGACCAACGCTACGACATCCTGTTCGAGCCGATGAAGATAGGTCCGGTAACGGCCAAGAACCGTTTCTATCAGGTTCCGCATTGTAATGGCGGCGGCTATCGAGATCCGTCGGCCGCGGCCGAGATGCGCCGCATCAAGTCGGAAGGCGGATGGGGCGTCATCTTCACCGAGCAGACGGAGATGCACCACACTTCCGAGATCACGCCCTTCATCGAATTGCGGCTATGGGACGACGCCGACATTCCGGCCTTGGCCAAGATGGCGAGAGCCATGCACGAGCACGGCGCGCTGGCCGGCATCCAGCTCGCCTATTCCGGGATCAACGGTCCCAACCTCTACACCAAGGAGGTGCCGCGAGGGCCGTCGGCCCTGCCGATCCGCACCTTCACCAACGATCCGGTGCAGGCACGCGCCATGGACAAGCAGGACATCCGCGACCTGCGTCGCTGGCACCGCAATGCCTTCAAACGCGCGAAGCAGGCGGGTTTCGACCTGGTGTGCCTCTATGGCGCGCACGGTTTCGGCATCATCCAGCATTTCCTGTCGACGGCCACCAACCAGCGCGGCGACGAATATGGCGGCTCGCTGGAAAACCGTTCGCGGCTGATGCGCGAGCTGATCGAGGAAGGGCGCGACGCGATCGGCGACACCTGCGGCCTGACGCTCAGGCTGTCGCTGGACGAGATGATCGGCGAGCTCGGCTTTGCCAATTCGGAAGTCCGCGACATGATCGAGATGCATGCCGACCTGCCCGATCTGTGGGATCTCGCGCACGGCGCCTGGGAGGATTGCTCCGGCCCGTCGCGCTTCAAGGAAGAGGCGGCGCAGGAAAACCTGGTGTCGGGCATCAAGAAGCTGACCTCGAAGCCGGTCGTCGGCGTCGGCCGCTTCACCTCGCCCGACGTGATGGTGAGAATGATCAGGTCAGGCACGCTCGACTTCATCGGTTGCGCCCGCCCGTCGATCGCCGATCCCTTCCTGCCGAGGAAGGTCGAGGAGGGCCGCATCGAGGACATCCGCGAATGCATTGGCTGCAACATCTGCATCACCGGCGACATGACCATGTCGATCTCGCGCTGCACGCAAAACCCGACCTTCATGGAGGAATGGCGCAAGGGTTGGCATCCGGAGCGCATGCAGGCCAAGGGCGACAGCGACAGCGTGCTGATCGTCGGCGCCGGGCCTGCCGGACTGGAGGCCGCGCGTGCGCTCGGCATGCGCGGCTACAAGGTGGCCATCGCGGAAGCAGGTACCGAGCTTGGCGGGCGCGTGGCGCGCGAAAGCAAACTTCCAGGCCTGTCCGCCTGGGGCAGGGTGCGCGACTATCGGCAGCATCAGCTCGGCCAGATGCCTGATGTCGACATCTATTTCGAAAGCCGGCTGACGGCGGATGACATCCTGTCCTTCGGCTTCCAGAACGTCGCCATCGCCACCGGATCGACCTGGCGCCGCGATGGCGTCGCGCGTGCCCATGTCGTGCCGATGCCGATCGACGCCGCGATGTCGGTTCATACGCCCGATGATCTGATGGCCGGCAAGGTACCAGGCGGCAAGGTCGTGCTGTTCGACGACGACCACTACTACATGGGCGGCGTACTCGCCGAGCTGATGGCCCGTCAGGGAACGAAGGTGACCTTGGTGACGCCATCGGCCTATGTCTCGGACTGGACCCTCAACACGCTGGAGCAGGGTGCCATCCACCGCCGCCTGGCGGAGCTCGGGGTCGATATCGTGCTCAACAGGAGCGTCGTGAGTGTCGCTTCAGGCGGTGTCGTGACGGCTTGCGTCTACACCGGCGCAACGCAGAATCTGGCGGCGGACGCCGTCGTCCTGGTCACCTCTCGCAATCAGGACGACGCCGTTTGGCGCGATCTCAAGGTCCGGGAAAACGAGTGGGCCGACAATGGCATCCGTTCGGTCAAGGTCATCGGCGACGCCGAAGCACCGGGGCCCATCGCATGGGCAACCTATGCCGGCCACCGCTTCGCCCGCGAGCTGGACGAACCCGACATCGGCGACGCATTGCCGTTTCGGCGGGAAGTCACGGCGCTGGCGGCGGGATAGATCGTAAGGCACGGATCGCAGGAGCGTCGCGCTGCTTGATCGCGCGGCAGATATCAGACCGCCCGTCCTTCCTTGTCGAAGAAATGCAGATGTCCGGGTTCGGCCCGCAGGCCGACCTCGGCGCCGGTTTCGGGCGCCGGTCCTTGATTGTGGATGACGAGGCAGGTCTGGCCCCCATCCAGCTCGACATGCAGGAGCGTGACGGCGCCGGTATATTCCGCCAGCCTTACCTTGCCGCGCAACGTGCTGTTCGAGGACTGGCCCAGCGACAGGTGCTCGGGTCGAATACCGACCGACGTGGCCGTCGCAGGGACCGACGCGCCAAGCGCGATCGGCTGTCCGTCGGCAAGTGGCAGAATGTTCATCTTGGGGCTGCCGATGAACTGAGCGACGAAGATGGTCCGCGGGCTGTCGTAGAGGTCGCGGGGCGAGCCGACCTGTTCGATCCTGCCGTCGCGCAACACCACGATCTTGTCGGCAAGCGTCATGGCCTCGATCTGGTCGTGGGTCACATAGATCATCGTCGTCGACAGGCGTTGGTGCAACGCCGCGATCTCGGAGCGCATGTGGACACGCAGTTCGGCATCGAGGTTCGAGAGCGGCTCGTCGAAAAGGAAGACGTCCGGATTGCCGACGATGGCCCGGCCGATGGCCACGCGCTGACGCTGTCCGCCCGACAACTGACGAGGAAAGCGGTCGAGCAACGGTTCGAGCTTCAGCGTCGCGGCGGCTTCCGAAACACGGCGGGCGCGTTCGCTGGCCGGCACTTTGCGGACCTTGAGGCCGAAACCCATGTTGTCGCGGACCGTCAGGTGCGGATAAAGCGCGTAGGACTGGAACACCATGGCCACGCCGCGCCTGGCCGCCGGCACCTCGTTGACCAACTGGCCGCCAATGTGGAGTTCGCCGTCGCTGATGTGCTCAAGGCCGGAGATCAGCCGCAGCAGCGTCGACTTTCCGCATCCCGAGGGACCGACGAAGACCACGAACTCGCCATCCTCGATCTCGAGATCGACGCCGCGGATGACCTGGACAGTACCGAAATTCTTGCGGATGTCCTTGAGCAGAACCTTTGTCATGACGTCCCTTATCCCTTGACGCCGGAGAGGGCGAAGCTCTCGATGATCTGGCGCTGGGCGATCAGATAGATGATGAGGATGGGAACCACCGCCAGGCTCGTCGCCGCCAGTTGCAGGTTCCACAGCGGCAGGCCGTAGCTGTCGTTGAAATTGGACAGCGCCAGCGGCAGCGTGAACTTCTCCAGCGAACTGAGGAAGATCAGCGGTTCGAGGAACAGGTTCCACGAATGCAGGAAAGTGATGATCGCGACTGCGGCAAGCGCCGGCCGCGACATGGGCAGCGCGATCTTCAACCAGACGCCGAAGCGCGACAGCCCGTCCATCTTGCCGGCGTCCTCGAGTTCCTTGGGCAGCGCCAGGAAGAACTGGCGCATCAGGAACGTCGCCACCACGCCCTGCGGGCCGAAGACCGGCAGCAGGATGAGCGGCCAGTGCGTGTCGATCAGGCCCATGGCGCGGATCAGGAAGAAGTTCGGGATGATGGTGACCTCTTCCGGCACCATCAGCGCCATCACCAGGAACAGCATCAAAAGGCCCGCACCCGCAAAACGGATGCGCGCCAGCGCATAGCCCGCCAGCGAGGCGATGAACAGGGTCAACGCCGTCACCGTCGCGGCAATGTAGAGCGAGTTGAAATACTGCCGCGCGAAGGGCTGATAGGTGAACACTTCCACAAAATTCTCGAAGCGCCAGACGCGCGGGATCAAGGTCGGCGTGCCGAAGATTTCGGTGGTGCTCTTGAAGCCACCGGAAATCATCCACAGGAACGGGAACACGAAGGGTACCGCCAGCAGCAGCAGGGCCACGGTCCAGCAAATACGATAGAGGATTTCGGTCCGGCGCGCGGTCAATCCATATCCCTCCGCCGCAGCATCACCTGCACCAGGGTCAGCGCCATGACGATGACAAACATGATCAGCGCCAGTGCGGCCGCGTAGCCGACGTTGAAGAATTTGAAGCCCTGCTGGTAGATGTAGAACGCCAGTACCAGCGTGCCGTTTTCCGGGCCGCCGCCGGTCATCTGGTAGATGTGGTCGAACACCTTGAACGACCCGATCGTCGTCAGAACCATGATGACGAGCGTCGTTGGCGCAAGCAGCGGCCAGGTGATCATGCGGAAGACCTGCCAGCGCGAAGCGCCTTCCAGCGTCGCCGCTTCCTCGTAGTCGCGCGGTATCGACTGCAGCGCCGCGATGTAGAGGATCATGTTGAGCCCGACCGTCTTGATGACGCGGGTGACGATGACCGCCGCCATCGCCCAGTTGGGCTCGCGCAGCCAGTTCGGACCGTTTATGCCGATCCAGGCCAGCATCTGGTTCACGGCGCCGCCTTCACCTTGCAGCATGAATTTCCAGACGATCGCCCAGGCAATCGCCGACGTGACCACCGGCGCGAAGAATACCGTGCGAAAGAAGACGACGCCGAAGAACGGCCGCGACAGCGCCAGCGCAAGCGAGAGCGCCAATGCCATGTTCAGGGGCACGAGCCCCAGCGCGAAGATCACGGAATTGCGCACGACATGCCAGAAGTCGGGGTTCTCCAGCAGGACGTTGTGGAAATTGCGGAGCCCGACGAACGTCGCCTGTTGGCTGAGCAGGTTCCACTCGGTCGTCGAATAGTAGAAAATGGCGACCAGCGGGCCGAGGAAGAAGATCAGGAAGCCGATCAGCGTCGGGCTGACGAACAGCCACGCTTCCAGCATTTCCCTGGTCTTCAAGGTCAGCCACGGCGCGCCCGCAGCGCGCGCCGTATTGTCCCGGAATGCCTTGCCGGCCACGAAGCGGAGCCCCTGTCAGAGCAGCGGCTGGATGGCTGCGCAGACGCCCTTCAGCGCCTCTTCGACATTGGCGTCGGCCCGCCACAATGCGTCGACGCGCGGCGCCATCGCCGCGAAGATCTGCGGCACATGCTCATGCGAGGGATGGACGCGGCCGTTGACGATCGCGGCGGCCACGCTCTTCATCTGTTCCGGCGGGATCAGCTTGTTGGAATTGACAAAGGCGTCGCTCTCCAGAACGCTCTTGCGGGCCGGCGGGAAGAACTGCGCCATGACAGCCACATTGTCCTTGCTGGTCATCTCGGCGACCAACTGGGCGGCGAGCTCCGTGTTCTTGCCCGATGCAAAGACGGTCAGCGCGGCCTGGCCGATGACCGGAGCCTCGCCGGCCGGTCCCGAAGGCAGCGGAGCAATGCCCCATTTGAAACCCGCCTCGGGCATCTTCGAGGCCCGTGAGATCTGGTTCACGGTCATCGCCGAATTGCCGGAGAAATAGTCGCCCTGTTCCCCCGGCGGCACGATCGACTTGTCCTTGAACACCATGTCGTGGAGCTGCTTGACGGCGGCCACCGCTTCCGGCTTGTCCAGGCCGCACTGGCCGTTGGCCCACAGATCGCCGCCATAGGCGCGCACGGGTGGCAGCAAGGCGTGCGTCATGCGCGATGCATAGCCTTCGCCGTCCTTGAACTCGAAGCCCCATTTGCCGGGATTGGCGTCGGTGACCTGCTTGGCGACCTCCTGGAATTTCTGCATGTTCCACTCGCCTTTCGCGGCAAGCTGGTTGGGATCTTCGAGACCCGCTTTGTCGAACATGTCCTTGTTGTAGTAAATCAGGAAAGGCGAGGTCGAGAACGGCATGCCGTAGACCTTGCCGTCCTTTTGCCAGAGCGCCATCGCCGGCTCGGAGAAATCCTCGAAATTGTATCCCTCGGTCGCCTTCAGCGTCGGGCCGATGTCCATGAGCAGGCCGGCGTTCTCGAAGGCCGGTGCGGCATCTTCCATCATCCAGGCGATATCGGGGGCATTACCGCCGGCGACCTGGAAGGTGAGCTTCTGCGTATAGTCGGCGACCGGAACGGTCTCGAACTTCACCGTGACGCCCGGGTGCTTGGCGATGAAACCCGCGGCGATGCCGTTCAGCATCTTGAGATGGGCCTCGTTGCCGGTCCACACCGTCATCCGGAGTTCCTGGGCCATCGACTGTGCCGATAGGGCGCACAGCGCCACGGCCGATAGTGCGAGCTTGATTGCGGTCTTCATGATTTCCTCCCGAAACGCTGATGGTCACTCAACAACTGTGGGCGCGATATCAATGGCCCGGCCGGCGGCGTGTGGTCATGCTGTCGCTCCTGGCAAGGCACCGGGCGCGTCACCGATCGTCCAACCGCCATCGACGGGGATGTCGGCACCGGTGATGTAGCGGGCGGCGTCGCTGCACAGGAAAACGAAAGCGCCGACGACGTCGTCGGGCTGGCCGTGGCGTCCGGCGGGAATCTTCGCCGCAACCGCCTGGCGGAAAGCGGCGTCCCGGTACCGCTCGGCGGTGGCCTCCGTCTCGATCGCGCCGGGCGATACCACATTCATGGTGACGCCGTGCGGCGCGACGTCACGCGCCATGGCGCGCACCGCCGTCAGTTGCGCCGCCTTCAGCGACGCGTAGACGATCGTTTCGGCGCGCGGCCGCCTCGCCATCACGCTGCCGGTCGCCACCACGCGCCCCCATCCGCGCTTTGCCATGGCTGGAACCAGCCGCGTGGCCAAGGTGAACAGGGCCGTGAAGTTGGCCGCGACATGTGCCTGGATATGCGCTTCGTCGACTTCGTCCCAGGCACGGCGTCGCTCGATCGCGCCGTTCGAGACCAGGATGTCGATGGCGCCGTCCGCGACCTCGCACGCGAAGGCCGACATTGCCCTGCTGTCGGTGAAGTCGGCCTCGAGGACCGCGGTGCCGGGACCGATGGCCGCAGCCGTGTCGCGCACTCCGGCGGCGTCGCCGAAATGGTGCAGCGCGACCGTGGCCCCCTGCTGGGCAAGGGCGATCGCAACCGCGCGCCCGATGCCGGAGCTGGCGCCGGTGACCAGCGCTCGACGACCGGCAAGGGAAAAACGGTCCTGGCTCAAGGCGACGGCTCCCCGAGCTTGTCGGCGACCTCGAACGAAGCGATGTCGGCCGCGTCGAAGTGTTCGTGAATGCGCCGGTCCGCGAGGTCGGTGTCGCCCGCCGCGATCGCGTCATGGATTGCCTGGTGCCGTTCAACGGTGGCGCGCCAATCCGCCTCGGTGCGATTGGAGCGTCGTGAGAACAGCTCCGAAACCTCCCGTTGGACCGAACGCATCCCTTCCATCTGGATGCGGATCATGGAATTTCCAGTGGCTGTCGCGAGGCCGAGGTGGAACAGGATGTCGGCCTGTGTGAAATCACCCGGTTTGCCAATGCCGGCCCGCATGTCGAGCAAAGCCTGGCGCATCAGGTCCAGCCCCCGCGGATCGCGGCGCTCGGCGGCCAGCCGGGCGATGCCGACCTCGATGACCCGGCGCATCTCGTTGGCTTCCTGAAGCCGCGTCAGGCTTGAACGGACGGCATAGGCATAGATGCGGTCCATCGGCTCGCCACTGAGCGCCTTCGCGCGCGCGACCTTGCCTTGCTGCGTCGACACCAGGCCCGCGCTGGTCAGCTGGCGCAGCGCCTCGCGTGCAATCGGCTTGGAGACGCCGAACTCCCGGGCGATCTCGCCTTCCGGCGGCAACGCCTCGCCAGGGGCGATGCGTCCGTCGAACAGCGCCGCTGCGATTGCATCGGAGACCCCATCCGCAAGGCGTGATGGGCTCGAGGGCTTCACGGCGAAAATCGATTTGCGTGCTGCTTCTGTGGCCATTCGGGATCCTCTTTTGGCTGCCTAGCACGATTGCCCCAAACATAGCAACTAAGTTTTCTGGTTGCTAAGTTTATAAGTGAGCGTTATGACGAGCCATCCGCAGGGACGAGGGAAGTCTGGTATCGATGCGCATGAGCGATCCAACCGTGGCCGGGCCGCTGAAGATTGCCGAGGTGATAGCCCATCCCCTCAGTCAGACGCTGCCCAGGCCTACGGTCACGTCATGGGGCGTCTACGAAAAGGTGTCGCTGGTTCTGGTCGAAGTGCGTACGACCGACGGCATTGTTGGGGTCGGCGAAACCCTGGCGCGATTTTCACCCAAGGCCTATGTCGAGTTGATCGAAAGTTCACTCAGGCCGCGCCTGCTCGGCCAGGACGCTCGCAACATCGGCGCCTTGTGGCAGTCGATGCGCCGCGCTTTGTCGGGCAAGGCAGGCGGTATGCTGATCGAGGCCATCGCCGGCGTCGATATCGCGCTATGGGATATACTGGGCAAGGCAACCGGACAGCCGATCGCCAAACTTCTTGGCGGCGTCGGACGTGATCGCATCGACGTCTACGCGGCGGCCGTCAACTGGGTTGACGACAAAGCCGCCGACGCTGAACTCGACCGCTACGTCGCCGAGGGTTTTACACGCGTCAAGGTCAAGATGGCGCGTCCTGTGCGCGACGCTTGCAAGCGCATCGAGCGCATCCGCAAGCGGGCCGGAGACGCGATCGGGCTCTGTGTCGATGCGAACTGGGCCTACAATCTGGACGAGGCCGTCGAGGTTGGCCGCGCGCTTTCGGCAAATGGCTATTTCTGGTTCGAGGAGCCGCTGCAGCCGGAGAACGAGCAGGGCTATGAGGAATTGCGTCGGCGCTGCGACGTACCGCTGGCCGCGGGCGAGAGCAATTTCACCCTCGACCAGGCGCAACGCCTGATCGCCAACCGCACACTGTCGGTGCTGCAGCCCGACGTGGCGCGCGCCGGCGGCATCTCCGAGACGCGCCGCATGGCCGAATATGCCGCCGCGCATGACGTCCGCTACGCTCCGCATATCGGCATGTCCGGCATCGTCTGCGAGACCGCGAGCGTCCACATGGCTGCCGCGATGCCGAACTTCGGCGTGATGGAATGCGAGTGTGATGCCAGCCCGTTCAAGACGCATCTGGCCGATCTCGCGCCCGGCTGCGTCAGGCAGAAGAACGGCACGCTCGATGTCCCGCAAAAACCCGGACTCGGCATCGAAATCGATTGGAAAGCCGTCAAGAAACTGAAAGCCGAATGAGGCCGAAGACCAGATGAAGAACCAGACTCCAGACCAGACCGGCGACCTGACCGAGGCGATGCGCCTGGCGCTGCTGCGCGCGGACCCCGCGCTCAGCCGTTTCGATCCGCTGCCGCGGATATTGTCGTTCGACAATTTCGCGCGCGGTCATTGCGGCTGGTCGCAGCTTGTCGGCAACTACGAGGACGATCTCGACACCATGCTGCCGGGCTACGCGCAGCACACTAGCGCGATGCTGTCGACGCTCGCCCATTGGGACGCCGGCTCGCATGGCGGGATGGATTCGTCCTATGCCCTCAAGATCGCGACACGACCGGTGGCGGGCGCCCGCAACGTCGCCATCAAACGCCACACATTCCGCAAACGCGGGCCGATCCGTTTCGAAATTTATTTTACCTTCAAGCCGGAGGCCAACACGCTGAAGCTGTCCGAAACCGACGTGCGCTCCGTCGGCCTCCTCTTCGATCTGCAGGGTGGGGACCAGGACGGCAACAACGATCGCGTCATGCCGCATCTGCGCTTCTTGAACGCGCTCGACGGCCAGCATCTGCAGAAATGGCAGTACAAGCGCGAGACCGAAAGGATCACCCCGATCGGCACCGACAACAAGACGATCAGCCACTACCATCTGTCGCCGGAAGGCTGGGTCGATCTTCCCGGCGGATCGCAGCGTCTCTGCTACAACGAAATCCCCACCAAGGTGAACTGGACGTATTTGTGCTTCGATTTCGATCTGGCAACGATGACGGCGCTCGGGCTCAGGTGCAACGATCGCAGCTTTGATCTCTCGGGCTTCGATTCGATCCGCCTCCCGGCGATGAAGAACCTGTGGTGCATGCTCAACTTCGGCCTTTTCGCCGAAACCGACGTCGCCAAACGGGCCTTCCTCTACGTCGATTCCATCTGCATTTCGGGAGATTTCTGATGCTGCCCGAGAACATCACCGCGGTCGTCTCCCGCAACGAGTGCTGGCGTGGCGAAGCCGCCAGCGAGCCCTACGAGGCGGGATGGGCGCGCGAGGCGATCTTCTTCGTGCGGGCACTCAAGCAACCCGTCGGCCCCATCGCCACGGCATGGGTCGAGGTCTCGCCGGACGGCATGCACTGGCTGCGCGAGGGCACCGAGTTTCCGATGCCAAAGGAGCGCGACGCCGTGGCGATGGCGCGGCTAGCCCATTTCGGCAACTGGCTGCGCGTCGCGGCAAGGTTCGACAGCGGCGCCGAATGCACCGTGCTGGTGACGCTGCACCTGAAGGCCTGAACCGGCTCGCGCCAACGTCACAGGCCTCGCCTACGGCTGGCCATCCCTCTTTCGATCTCATGGAGAAATCATGATCGACGTATACGCCACATTTGCCCCGGACAGCTTTGCCGGCAAGACCGTGCTGGTGACCGGTGCCGCGAGCGGCATGGGTTTCGAAACCGCCCGTGCATTCCTCTCCAAGGGGGCCGAGGTCGTGATGTGCGACCGTGATGCGGAAGGCCTTGCAAGGCGCCATGACGAGCTGGGCGGGATGGCCGGGACGCCGCACAAGGTGGTGGCCGACATGGGTGATCCCGACAGCATCGGGCGCATGTTCGACTATTGCGATGCCAGGCTGGCGCGGCTCGACAATGTCGTCACCTGTGCCGCGATCATCACCGCCAAGCGAATCCCCGACCAGGATTGGGCGCACTGGCAGCGCGTGCTGGGCGTCAACTTGCTGGGCACCTTCTTCACGGTCCAGGGCGCGGTGCAGCGCATGCAGGGCAGCGGCGGGGGAAACATCGTCTGCGTGGCATCGGACGCCGGCGTGCATGGCGGTGGCGGCCTTATCGCCGACACGGCCTATGCGGCCTCGAAGGCCGGCACGCTGTCGCTGGTGAAGTCGGTCGCGCGCGAACTGGCGGGAAAGGCGGTGCGCATCAACGCCCTCAATCCGGGGCCGACCGATTCGCCGATGCATTCCCACATCGATCCGGCCCTCAAGGACCGCATCGCGGCCAATCTGCCCATACGCCGGATGGGCCGGCCCGACGACATGGCCGCCGCGATCCTGTTCCTGTGCTCCGACGCCGCGAGCTTCGTCTATGGCGCGGCGCTCGACGTCGATGGCGGTTCGATGTTCCGCTGACCGGCGGGGCAGCCGCCCTGCGACGCTCGCTGACCCTCGCCGCCATAGAGCGTTCAGTCGGTCGGACGGTCCGCGGCCGAACGCCGTCCATCGATCCACAAGGCAAGCAAGGTGCAGGCCGCGCCCGAAAGCAGGTAGGCGCCCGCGGCGATGAGGCCGAAATTGCCGGCCAAAAGCAATGCCGCGAGTGGCGCGAAGCCGGCGCCGAACATCCAGGCGAGATCCGAGGTTATCGCCGAACCGGTATAGCGATGCTGTCGCGAAAAGCTCGATGCGACGACACCCGACGATTGCCCGAAGCTCAGCCCCAGCAGGATGAAGCCCAGCACCATGAACAGGGCCTCGCCAACGGTGCCGCCATCCAGCAGCTGCGGGGCAAAGCCGCTGAACGTCGCGATGGCGATCGCCGAACCGCCGAGCAGCGCGCGGCGTCCGACACGATCGGCGAGCGGGCCTGACGCGACGATGGCGGCGATGCCGAACAGCGCGCTCACCGCCTCGATCGCCAGGAAGCGCGCCGGCCCCTCATTTGTGAACAGGAACACCCAGGAGAGCGGAAACACCGTCACCATGTGGAACAGGGCGAAACTCGCCAGCGGCGCGAAGGCGCCGATAACGACATTGCGGCCCTCGGCCCTGATCGTGTCCCTTATGCGCGTCGGCTGGAGGTCGCCGCTCTCGTACAGTTTCGAGAATTCGGGCGTCACCACGATGCGCAGCCTGGCGAACAGGGCCACGACATTGATGGCGAACGCGACGAAGAATGGATAGCGCCAGCCCCAGGCAAGAAAGTCGTCGGCCGACAGGTTGGCGACGAAGAAGGCGAAGAGAGCGCTGGCCACGATGAGGCCGATCGGAGCCCCCAGTTGCGGGATCATGGCATAGAAGCCGCGCCGGCTCCGTGGCGCGTTCAGCGCCAGCAGCGAGGGCAGGCCGTCCCACGTCCCGCCGAGCGCCACGCCCTGCCCGATGCGTGCCAGCGCCAAAAGCCAGATCGCGACCGCGCCGATATCGCCATAGGCGGGAAGGAACGCGATGGCGACGGTCGAGGTGCCGAGCAGGAACAGCGCGATCGTCAGTTTCGCACCGCGACCGTAGGCGCGATCGACCGCCATGAACAGGACGGAGCCGAAGGGACGGGCGATGAAGGCCAGCGCGAAGATGGCGAAGGAGTAGAGCGTTCCGACGAGCGGATCATGCGTCGGAAACACCAGCTTGGGGAACACGATGACGGACGCGATCGCATAGACGAAGAAGTCGAAGAATTCCGACGTCCTGCCCACGATCACGCCGACCGCGATATCGCCCGCGCTGACCTGGCCATGATGCGAGCCGATCAACTCGCTGTTTGTTTCGGCAGTCGAAGTCTGAGCCATCTTGTCCGTCGCCACCGCGTGGATGAAATACCCGGGACGCATTTGTAGCAATCCCATTGTGCAATGCACACTGCGCCAGACCCGGCCCGGCTGGGCATTGGACAAATTGTCCAATGTCACCGTGCCGTCGCCGGCAGTAGCCCTCTGTCGATACCGCACTGCAACATCGCAACGCGCTGCGGCGATCCATCGAGGGCAGTGTCTGATGAAACGATTTGGAGCCTTGCTTCTGCTTTCCCTGGCCGGGCTGTTGAGCGGCTGCGACATGGTCGTGCTCGCGCCGGCGGGCGATGTCGCGGCCCAGCAGCGCGACCTGCTGGTGGTCTCGACCCTGCTGATGCTGATCATCATCGTGCCGGTCATGGCGCTGACGGTCTTTTTCGCCTGGCGCTACCGGCAATCCAACGCCTCGGCGACCTATGCGCCGGACTGGGACCATTCGACGAAACTGGAACTGGTGATCTGGGCGGCACCGCTCCTCATCATCATATGCCTTGGTGCGCTGACCTGGCTCGGCACCCACCTGCTCGACCCATACCGCCGCATCGACCGGATCGAACCCGGCCAGCCGGTCACTCAGCTTCACAAGCCCCTCAGGGTCGAGGTCGTGGCGCTCGACTGGAAATGGCTCTTCATCTATCCCGATTACGGCATCGCCTCCGTCAATGAGCTGGCGGCGCCGGTCAACCAGCCGATCGATTTCCGCATCACCTCGTCGGCGGTGATGAATTCCTTCTACATCCCAGCCCTTGCCGGACAGATCTACGCGATGCCGGCAATGGAGACGAAGCTGCACGCCGTCATCAACCGGCCGGGCACCTATAGCGGTTTCTCCGCCAACTACAGCGGCGCCGGCTTTTCGGGCATGCGTTTCGCCTTCCACGGCCTGTCCGACCAGGCCTTCGACCAGTGGGTGGCACAGGCCAGGACCGCGTCGGCGGCGCTCAACCGCGACAGCTATCTCGAACTCGAAAAGCCGAGCGAGAACGAACCGGTCCGGCACTACGCCTCCGTCGATCCCGACCTCTATGGCGCCATCCTCAATCTGTGCGTCGAGCGCGGTAAGATGTGCATGAACGAGATGATGTCGATCGACGCCAAGGGTGGTCTCGGTCTTGCCGGTGTGCGCAACACCTTGCCGCTGCAATACGACAAGCTCGCGCGGCGCGGCGCGGTTTTCGGAAGCGATCCCTCCTATGTCGCCAGCATCTGCACGGCGGAAGAGGCGGCTGCCGTCTCACGCGCGTCGCGCGATGCCTGGCCGAGCTATTGGCCGGCGAAGAACCTGTCGCCGCTTCGCGGGGCGGGGCTGCTCCGGCCAGGAACAGACAGCCGCAGCGCCGAGGCGGATACGCCGCCTCTCGGCCTGCTGCGGCGTGAATTGTGAGAGACAGCCGATGCCCGATACGCTGACCAAATTCATTTTCGGCCGCCTCACCCTGGAGTCGCTGCCGCTGCACGAACCCATCGTCGTCGCCACCTTCGTCGCCGTGGCGCTCGGCGGCATCGCGCTTCTCGGCGCGATCACCTATTTCAAGCTCTGGACCTATCTGTGGCGCGAATGGTTCACCAGCGTCGACCACAAGAAGATCGGCATCATGTACATGGTGCTGGGCCTCGTCATGCTTTTGCGCGGCTTCTCGGACGCCATCATGATGCGGCTCCAGCAGGCCATCGCCTTCAACGGCTCCGAGGGCTACCTGAACTCACATCACTACGACCAGATCTTCACCGCCCACGGCGTCATCATGATCTTCTTCGTGGCGATGCCCTTCGTCACCGGGCTGATGAACTTCGTCGTGCCGCTGCAGATCGGCGCGCGCGACGTGTCCTTCCCGTTCCTCAACAATTTCTCGTTCTGGATGACGGTCGGCGGCGCCATCCTCGTCATGGCCTCGCTGTTCGTCGGCGAATTCGCCCGCACCGGCTGGCTTGCCTATCCGCCGCTCTCCGGCATCGGCTACAGTCCCGACGTCGGTGTGGATTATTACATCTGGGCGCTGCAGGTGGCGGGTGTCGGCACGACGCTGTCGGGCATCAACCTGATCTGCACGATCATCAAGATGCGCGCGCCCGGCATGACGATGATGCGCATGCCGGTCTTCACCTGGACATCGCTCTGCACCAACGTGCTGATCGTCGCCTCCTTCCCGGTGCTGACGGCGGTGCTCTCGCTGCTGGCGCTCGACCGCTATGTCGGCACCAACTTCTTCACCAACGACTTCGGCGGCAACCCGATGATGTATGTGAACCTCATCTGGATATGGGGTCACCCGGAAGTCTACATCCTCATCCTGCCGCTGTTCGGCGTCTTTTCCGAGGTCACCTCGACCTTCTCCGGTAAGCGCCTGTTCGGCTACACCTCGATGGTCTACGCCACGGTGGTGATCACCATCCTGTCGTACCTGGTCTGGCTGCACCACTTCTTCACCATGGGCTCGGGCGCCAGCGTCAATTCCTTCTTCGGCATCACCACGATGATCATCTCGATCCCGACCGGGGCGAAGATCTTCAACTGGCTGTTCACAATGTACCGGGGCCGCATCCGCTTCGAGCTGCCGATGATGTGGACGCTGGCCTTCATGCTCACCTTCGTCGTCGGCGGCATGACCGGCGTGCTGCTTGCCGTGCCGCCGGCGGACTTCGTGCTGCACAACAGCCTGTTCCTGATCGCGCACTTCCACAATGTCATCATCGGCGGCGTTCTGTTCGGTCTGTTCGCCGGCATTGCCTACTGGTGGCCCAAGGCCTTCGGGTTCAAGCTCGATCCGTTCTGGGGCAAGGTCTCGTTCTGGTGTTGGGTGGTCGGCTTCTGGTTCGCCTTCATGCCGCTCTACATTCTCGGCCTGATGGGCGTGACGCGCCGCATGCGTGTGTTCGATGATCCCTCGCTGCAGATATGGTTCGTCATCGCCGCCTTCGGCGCGGTGCTGATCGCCTGCGGCATCGCCGCCTTCCTGATCCAGATCTTCGTCTCCATCCGCAGGCGTGAGGCGCTTGCCGATCCGACCGGCGATCCCTGGGACGGCCGCACGCTCGAATGGTCGACCTCCTCACCGCCGCCCGCCTACAATTTCGCCTTCACGCCGGTCATTCGCGACAACGATGCCTGGTGGGACATGAAGCAGGCCGGCTACATCAGGCCGCTCGCCGGCTTCAAACCGATCCACATGCCCAGCAACACCGGGACCGGCATCATCCTAGCCGCCTTCAGCGTCGCGCTCGGCTTCGGCCTGATCTGGTACATCTGGTGGCTGGCGGCGCTGAGCTTCGTCTGCCTCATCGCCACGGCGATCGGCCATACCTTCAATTATCACCGCGACTTCCACATTCCGGCGGCCGAAGTCTCGCAGACGGAGAAGACGAGGACCACGCTCCTCGCCGCTCAGGGTTAGGGTTTGAGCATGACATCGACGGCAATCACGGCCGACACCGAACCGGTCTTCCACCTGGAAGAAGAGCATGCGCACGCCGAAGGCGGCTCCACCATGCTCGGCTTCTGGCTTTACCTGATGAGCGACTGCCTGATCTTCGCGATGCTGTTCGCCGCCTATGGCGTGCTTGGCGGCAACTATGCGGCCGGGCCCGCGCCCAAGGACCTGTTCGACCTCGATCTGGTGGCGGTCAACACCGCCATGCTGCTCTTCTCCTCGATCACCTATGGCTTCGCCATGCTGACCATGGACAAGGGGCGCGTCGCGGCGACACAAGCCTGGCTTGCCGTGACCATGCTGTTCGGCCTGGCCTTCCTGTCAATCGAACTCTACGAATTCGCGCACATGATCCATGAAGGCGCCACGCCGCAGCGCAGCGCTTTCCTGTCGTCCTTCTTCACGCTCGTCGGCACGCACGGCCTGCACGTGACCTTCGGTATAGTCTGGATGGCGACGCTGATGATCCAGGTCGCGAGACACGGTCTCATCGAGGCCAACCGCCGCCGGCTGATGTGCCTCAGCATGTTCTGGCACTTCCTCGACGTCGTCTGGATCGGCGTCTTTACCTTCGTCTACCTGATGGGGATGTTGCGATGAGCGCTCACGATCATGCCGAGGGGCACGGCCACGCCCATGGTGGGGCAGCACACGGATCGCTCCGGGGCTATCTGATCGGCTTCATCCTGTCGGTGATCCTGACCGCCATTCCATTCTGGCTGGTCATGAGCGGCGTCATCGATGACAAGCAGGCCACGGCCATCGTCATCATGGCCTTCGCGGTCGTGCAGATCGTGGTCCACATGGTCTTCTTCCTGCACATGAACACCGCCTCGGAAGGCGGATGGTCGATGCTGGCGCTGATCTTCACGCTGATCCTGGTTGTCATCGTGCTGACCGGTTCGCTCTGGGTAATGTATCATCTCAACGCCAACATGATGCCCGGGCTGCACGACATGCGCGAGATGCCATGAGCCCGGCGGGCTCTGGGAGGACCACCATCGAGGCGATCGGACAAACAGGCATCGGCCCGCGTCCCGTCCTGCAAGAGCGCGGCGGCAGGTCGTCCGTGTCGCGCCTTGTCCTTGTACTGCTCGGGCTCCTCGGCGTGCTGGTGTTTGCCGGGCTCGGCATATGGCAACTGGAAAGGCGAGTCTGGAAGCTCGACCTGATCGCTCGTGTCGACCAACGCATTCATGCTCCGGTTGTCGATGCGCCTGGCCCGGAGAGCTGGAACGGCATCACCGCGGCCGGTTACGAATACAGCCATGTGCGATTGGCGGGACGCTACCAGGGCGGCGCCAACACGCTTGTGCAGGCGGTGACGAAGCTTGGCGGCGGCTATTGGGTGCTGACGCCGATGCGGACCGACCGTGGCTTCGTCGTGCTGGTCAACCGCGGCTTCATTCCCCTGGAGCGCAAGACTGAGTTCGAACGGGAGAGAGGCGGCCCAACCGCGCCGGCCGTCATCGACGGCCTGTTGCGCATGAGCGAACCCGGCGGCGGCTTCCTGCGCAAGAACGACACCACGGGCAATCGCTGGTATTCGCGAGACGTCGCCGCCATCGCAACCGCGCACGGCTTGACGACCAATGTCGCGCCCTATTTCGTCGATGCGGAAGCGTCACGCATGGAGGGCTGGCCGCGTGGCGGCTTGACCGTCGTGACCTTCCGCAACAGCCACCTGGTCTATGCTTTGACCTGGTTCACGCTCGCTGCGATGCTCGTCATTGCCCTGGCCAGGCCGATCATCGGCCACGGCCGACGGCAAGGACCCGCGAGATGAGCGTTCCCACGCAAGCGCTTCACCATGACAAATCCCCGGTGGCGGCATCCCTTGCCGGCAAGAACGGGGCAGTATCGCATCCTGATGCGACGAACAGGAAGAACCTGTTCCTGCTCATCCAACTTCGTTGGCTGGCGGTGGCGGGTCAGGTGCTCACCATTCTGGCGACGGAATACTGGTTCGATATCCCATTGCCGCTGGCGGGGATGGCCGGCGTGGTGCTTTTCCTGTTGGGCCTCAACATCTTCAGCCTGCTGGTCCTGCGCGGTATCAGGCCTATCAGCAACACCCAGCTCTTCGTTGCGCTCATCTTCGACATGGCGGCACTGACGACGCAGCTTTACCTGAGCGGCGGTGCGTCCAATCCGTTCGTATCGCTCTATCTCCTGCAGATCACGCTTGGCGCAGCACTGCTGACGCCAAGGTTTACCTGGATCCTCGTGGCGGCTGCGTCGGCCTGCTTCGTCTTCCTCATCTTCCTCTTCCAGCCGATCGCGATCCCGCATCATGGCGGCAGCGATCTCCTGTCCCTGCATATCAGGGGCATGTTCATCTGCTTCGTGCTGGCGGCCGGACTGATCGTGATCTTCATGACGCGCATCAACCGCAATCTGCGCGAGCGCGACGCCTATCTGGCCGATCTGCGCCAGCGCTCGGCCGAGGAGGACCACATCGTGCGCATGGGCCTGCTGGCCTCCGGCGCCGCGCACGAACTCGGCACGCCGCTTGCCACGATATCCGTCATCCTGTCCGACTGGCGCCAGATGCGCACGATCACGCGCAACCGCGAACTGGCGGCGGACATGGCCGAGATGCAGGCCCAGATCGAGCGCTGCAAGCGCATCGTGTCCGGGATCCTGATGTCTTCCGGCCAGGCGAGGGGCGAGGGAACGATACGCACGACCATTCGCGGTTTCCTCGACGATCTGGTCGAGGAATGGCGCATCAGTCGCCAGCCATTCAAGCTGGAATACAAGAACGATTTCGACCCGGACGAGCAGATCGTATCCGACACGGCGCTGAAGCAGGTCATCTTCAACGTGTTCGACAATGCCCAGGAAGCATCGCAGGATTGGGTCGGCGTCACCGCCGAGCGGCAGGGCGACAAGCTGGTGATTTCCGTGCGCGATCGCGGGCCGGGTTTCAACGAGGGTATTCTGGCAGCACTTGGCCAACCCTATATGTCGAGCAAGGGACGGCCGGGCGGCGGTCTTGGTCTTTTCCTCGTCGTCAACGTGGTGCGGAAACTGGGAGGCGATTTTTCGGCGCGCAACATGGAGCAGGGCGCCTGTGTTACTCTTTCGCTGCCGCTTGCGGCGCTGACCGATGGAGATGATCGTGAGGCCTGATCGATCCCTGTTTATCGTAGAGGACGACGCCACCTTCGCCAAAACGCTGAAGCGCTCCTTCGAAAAGCGCGATTACGACGTCGTCGTCTGCCACGACCGGGAAGCATTGCTTAGCGCCCTCGAAACAACTGTTCCGGCTTACGCTGTCGTCGACCTCAAGCTTGGAGCCGGCGGCTCCGGACTGGAGTGCGTCAAGCTGCTCAGCGCCCGCGATGCTTCGATCAGGATTGTCGTGCTGACGGGGTTTGCCAGCATCGCCACGGCTGTCGAGGCGATCAAGCTCGGCGCGAGCCATTATCTGGCGAAACCCGCCAACACCGATGACATCGAAGCCGCCTTCGGCCGGGCCGAGGGCGATGTTTCCGTACCGCTCTCCTCCCGGCCCACCTCGATCAAGAATCTGGAATGGGAGCGCATCCACGAAACGCTGGTCGAAACCGGCTTCAACATCTCCGAAACGGCGCGCCGGCTTGGCCTGCATCGCCGCACTCTGGCCCGCAAGCTCGAGAAGCGCGTGGTGAGATAGCAGAGCGCATTTGCGTTCGCGACCGGGCCGGGTGCGACCATTCAGTGCTTCCGTGTGCGCTCCGGGATACCTATTTGTCTGAGATTCGCGGGCACCGGAGCAGGCAAGGACGTGGCGCAACGATCGGGCAGTGCTGATCTTCCCCTTCACGGCGGACGTGTGCCGAAATGGCTGGGCGATCGCATGACGCGTCTCGGCGCCGTCATGTCCGAGGCGATCATCCATCACTATGGCCGCAATGAATTGCTGCGGCGGCTGGCGCATCCGTTCTGGTTCCAGTCCTTCGGCGCCGTCATGGGCATGGACTGGCACTCGTCCGGCATCACGACCAGCGTCGTCGGCGCCTTGAAACGCGGTCTCACGCCGCTGTCGGGCGAGCTTGGCATTCATGTCTGCGGCGGCCGTGGCGCACATTCGCGCAAAACCCCGCATGAACTAGCCGCCGTCGGCGAGCGTATCGGCTTCGACGGCGCGCGCCTGGCAACCGCCAGCCGGCTGGTCGCCAAGGTGGACAGCGCCGCCGTCCAGGACGGTTTCGATCTCTATTTGCATGGCTTCATCGTCACCGACGACGGCGACTGGGTGGTGGTGCAGCAAGGCATGAACGGCGACAGCAAGGTGGCGCGCCGCTATCATTGGCTGTCCGAGGGTTTGAAGAGTTTCGTCGACCAGCCGCATGCCGCCATTGAAGGCGCCAACCAGGGCGAGATCGTCAACCTGACCGACCGGCGCGCCGAGGCCTCGCGCCGGGGACAGCTGGACCTGCTCCAGGATCTCGGGCCGGACCGCATCATTCGGGAGTTCGCCGCCCTGGAACCCGGTGCCGCGCCGGCTCCGGCGCAGCCATTGCTGCCGCATCTGGTCATGCCGGCTCACCATGATGTCCGCGAAAGCGATGTCGTGATGCATCGCCTTCACGGCAACATGGCCGCCGCCGCCGAGCGAGGGCCCGCCGATTTTGCCGAACTTCTCCTGGTTCCCGGCGTCGGCGCCCGCACGGTGCGCGCATTAGCGCTGGTTGCCGAAGTGGTGCATGGCGCGCCGTGCCGGTTTTCGGACCCGGGCCGTTTTTCGCTGGCGCATGGCGGCAAGGACAGGCATCCGTTCCCTGTTCCGCTCAAGGTCTATGACGAGACGATCGGTGTGTTGAAGTCCGCCGTGCAAAAGGCCAGGCTTGGCCGCGAAGAGGAAATCGGCGCATTGAGGCGGCTCGACGATCAGTCGCGGCAGGTCGAGCGATACGTCACCGGTCCCAGCCTGAAGGAGATTGTCGCCGGCGAATTCGACCAGTCGCATCTGCTTGGCGGCCGCAGTGTCTTTGGTTGGGAACCGCCGCCGGATGAGGTGACCGCCGGGCAGAACAAAAAGGCGTGACGGGTCGCTGGCGGGGTATCACGCCACGCGACGGTAGCTGTGGCGATCCTTGATGAACTTATTGAAGAAGCGGCCTTTCGAGGAAGCCCTCATGAACGCCGCATAGGTAGCCGGGGAGACTTCCTCATAGTCATAGCGGTTGCCGTGCGGCACGAACCAGACCGAGAGGGTCCTGGTCGCGGGATCGTATTGCGTGCTTCGAATGACGGTCGACGGCATGGTGGCACCTGACGGCTCCTCCGATTAACCCGCCAGGCATGGTCCGGTTCCGTACCGCCCGAAGGTGCTACCTGTCGCGTGGATTGCCGAATTTCTCGTCGCGCTTCCTCGAATATCGACCGATGTGCGGCAGCTCGTCGGCAAAGTCGACCCAAGGCAGCCTCAGGTCCCAATAGGCATGGGCATGTGGCTGCAGCCCTTCGGGTCTGTCGAAGAACCCGATTGTCAGATACAACTCGTCCGGCAGGCCTTCGTCGCTATAGCCTATGGAGCTCCCGCAGTCGGGACAGAAAGTACGGACAACGCCCGGCGTCCTGGAGAAAGCCTTTGGCGTTCCCTTCAAAAGGCGGAACTGACTCGGCCGATATCCGACCCAGATGGTGAGCGGACTGCCGATCGCCCGTCGGCAATCGTCATCGTGATCGTAGCATATCCAGAAAGGCTCACCGTCCATGGCGGCGGCAATCGCACCGCAAAAGCAGGCCCCGGTTTCAACGCGCGGCATCCGGCACTCCAAGGCTGGAACAAGTCCGGCGGCCTCCGACGGAACCGCCGTCTCCTAAACTTTCACGCCGCTCCGGTGTTCCCGTTCCCGTCTTGCCCTGTGGTCCGGCCTTCACCATCTAGGCACAATGTCGTCGCTCAAACCGAAAACAGCCGGCCGTGTGGCCCAGTACGATCTCTTCAGTGCCGCTCAGGATGTTTTGCCGGAGGGCTTCGTCTACCAGCCCGGGCTCATCACGCCGCAAGAGGAAATCGAACTTGTCCGACAGCTTGAAGGACTGCCCTTCAAGGCCTTCGACTTCCACGGCCATCTGGCGAACCGGCGTGTCGTCGGTTTTGGCCTTCGCTACGACTATGACCGGCGCGAGGTCGTCGAGGCACCGCCGATCCCTGACTTTCTGCTGCCCCTGCGCGAAAAGGTCGCGGCCTTTGCGCGCCGGCCCACCGACGCCTTCGCCCAGGTCTTGATCAATGAATACCGGCCCGGCGCTGGTATCGGCTGGCACCGCGACAAGCCTCATTTCGAGGACGTCGCGGGCGTCTCGCTGCTGGCGCCCTGCGATTTCCGCCTTCGGCGCAAGAACGGATCTGGATGGGAGCGCCGGACCGTCACTGTCGAGCCGAGATCGGCCTATCTCATGACGGGCTCTTCGCGAACAGAATGGGAGCACAGCATTCCGCCGCTTGCCGAGCACCGCTACTCGATTACCTTTGCGGACATTGCGGTCTCGGAATTCCTGAGCTGCGCTGAGGTGTGCAGGGGAAGCTGCCCGCATCCATCTCGCCATGAGTGCTCAACCCGACCCGCGTGCGGCGGAGCGGGTTGAGCAATGTCGTGCTGTTAAATTTTCCTGGAATTGCTCCTAGGTCAGGATCAGCACGATCTTGTAGGTATCCGGATCGACGATGACGATCCGGCCGTCGGCGAGAACGAAATACTCGTAGGCTTCGTAGGCCGGAACGATCTTGACGATGCGAGCCGGCAAACGATGCAGCCTGATCTTGTGCCGCGGGACTTCGATGCCGACGGAGACGTCGAAATTGACGCTGGCGACCGGCTCGACCTTGGTTTCCCTGAACACCTGGGTGATCTGGGTCTTCTGTTCGACCGTCACATTGTTGATGGACGCGGTCGAGGTCTTGTCCTGCGTGGAGGCCTTACCCTGAGCCTGCTGATCGGTCTGGACCTTAGCCTTGCCCTGGGCCTGCTGGTCCGTAGTGGCGCCTGCCTTGCCCTGGGCCTGCTGATCGGTCTGGACCTTAGCCTTGCCCTGGGCCTGCTGGTCCGTAGTGGCGCCTGCCTTGCCCTGGGCCTGCTGATCGGTCTGGACCTTAGCCTTGCCCTGGGCCTGCTGGTCCGTAGAGGCGCCGGCCTTGCCCTGGGCCTGCTCGTCCGTCTTGGCGCCTGCCTTGCCCTGAGCCTGCTGATCGGTCTGGACCTTGGCCTTGCCCTGGGCCTGCTCGTCCGTCTTCATCTTGGTCTTGCCCTGGGCCTGCTGGTCAGTCTGGGACTTGGTACCCTGTGCCTGGTCCTTCATCTTCGAGCCGTTTTGGCAGTTGGTCGTGCCGGAAGCGCAATTTGTGTCCGCTCCTGATTGGCTTTCGGCGGGCTGCTGTGTCTGAGCCATCGCTGTCCCGCAGCCGAGCCCGATCGCAAGCATGCTGGTCATCAGAATATGTTTCATAGGAAATCTCCTTCGGAGAGTTCGTCCCTTCAAAGGGGAGAACTTCGACCAAAAAAGATTGTTCCGAACTGGATGCGTTAATGCCACCACCCATGGCTGGACCTGAGCCCCTCGGGACCGATCACATGATGCCGAAAGTCCTGTAGGCTTCCACCGCGCTCATGCCTTCGCGGATGGCCTTGGCGACGAGCTTTTCACCACGCACTTTTTCCAAGGCCAGCCGCACCACTTCTTCCTCGGCCTGTCGCGGGATGACGATAACGCCTTCCTTGTCGCCGAACAGCAGCGTCCCCGGCTCGATCCGCACGCCGCCGATTTCGAGCGTGCACCGGTAGTCGATGACCTTACCGCGCACGCCTTGATCCTGTGCGTAGTAGCCGGTGCAGAAGCAGGGGAATCCCAGTGCCTTGATGCCGTCCGTGTCGCGGGCGAAGCCGTCGACCAGCGCGCCATGCGCGCCGAGGATTTTGGCGCGGGTCGACATCAGCTCGCCCCATAGGGCGTAGCGGGGCGAGGCGCCGCTGGCTACGTAGATCTCGCCGGGCTTCAGGTCGTCCAGCGCTTCGAACATCAGCCCGAATGGCTCGGTCATCAGCGGATTGTGCGTCGGTCCATTGGACAGGAAGATGTCTGTCTCAAGCACCGGCATGGCCCGCCCGAGCAGCCGTGTCTTGTCGTCGACCGGCTTGAACACCGGCGGCAGGAACTGGTGCTGCAGCCCGAGCGTGTCCATCACGTCGCCAACCACGGCGACGAAGAGTTCGGCCTCGAACAGGCGATACATTTCGGCGTCGTCACCATAGAGGCGAATAGATCCGGCCATCAGGCTTGCCTCCGAGCGTCAGTGGAATGGGTGGTGCCGGAAGGCCCGAGCGCCGCGGCGTTCTGCACCAGCGCGCGCATATAGCCCAGCGCAAAGGCCTTTCCGGCATGCCAGGGCGCGTCGCAGGACATCTCCGGCGTATGGTCGGGGATCATCACGCCTCCAAAGTTTTCGTCGCGCAGGATGCGGACGATCTCGGCCATGTCGATGTCGCCGTCGTCGACGAAGGTCTCGTGATATCTGGGCACCTTGCCGCGTACGTTGCGGAAGTGGATGTAGCCGATGCGGCCGCGTCGGGCGAAGCGCCTTACATGGTCGTAGATATCGTCCGCGCCAGGCATTTCCTGCAGCGAGCCGAGGCACAGCTCCAGCCCATTGGACGGCGAATCGACGATGTCCATCAGCCGGTCGTATTTCTCCGGCCGGTTGACCAGCCGCGCCGCACCACGCAGCACCTCGGCCGGCGGATCGTCGGGATGCGCCGCCATCACGACGCCGGCCTCTTCGGCCACGGGCACGATCTCGCGCAGGAACACGTCCAGCCGCTGCCAAAGTTCCTCGCTGCTGACGCGCACGGGTTCCGCATCCGGCCTTCCCGCACGGTAACGCATGTTCCAGACGACGCCGTCTGGCAGCGGCAGATCGGCATCGATGGCGGAGAGATCGAGCCCGACCGACATCGCCTCGCCGCGCGCGAAAGGTCCACGCGACCAGCCCCAGACCCCGGCAATCGAGAAATTATAGCCGATGCAGGGAATGCCGGCGCGCCCGGCGTCGCGGATAAGGCGCTTCAGCCCCTCGATCTGCTTTGCCCTGTCGGGACCACCGAGCAGGATGTCGGACCAGAAGCGAGGCGAGAAATTCTCGATCGCGGCTATTTCCAGACCATTGTCGCGCACGGTCTTCACCAGGCCGGCGAAATCCTCGTAATTCCAGAGTTCG
This sequence comes from Mesorhizobium sp. M8A.F.Ca.ET.202.01.1.1, assembly GCF_004791595.1. Lineage (NCBI taxonomy): Bacteria > Pseudomonadati > Pseudomonadota > Alphaproteobacteria > Hyphomicrobiales > Phyllobacteriaceae > Mesorhizobium > Mesorhizobium sp. M8A.F.Ca.ET.202.01.1.1. Next base: position 143,026 of record NZ_SRUN01000002.1, read on the forward strand.
TCGGCGGAGCAGTCGCCCCAGCCTTCTTTCTCGCTGCCGGCGGACAGCGAAGGGTCGCGGCCGCGAAAATAGTTGGTGAGGTGGGCAACGATGTGGGTCGCGCCTGCCTGTCGGGCAAAGCGGAAATTATCCGGCGTGAGCGACTCCCGGTAAAGGCCAAGACCGATCTTCATGGTGCTACTTCACGCCAATGCCGGCGGTCAGCCCGCCATCTATTCTGTAATCGGCGCCGGTGCAGAATCCGGCCTTCGACGAGCACAGGAACGCGATAAGCTCCGCCACTTCCTCGGGCTCGCCGATGCGGCCGAGCGGATGGGCGGCGCCAAAGCGCCTGTAGGCCTCTTCGACGTCGGCATCGCTGCCATTGTTGCCGCGCGCGGCTTTCTCCAGGATCGGTGTTCGGATCGAACCCGGGCTGACCGAATTCACCCTTATGCCCGATGCGGCGTAATCGAGCGCCAGCGACCGCGTCAGCGTGTGGATGGCGCCCTTGGTCGTGGCGTAGGCGGCGACATTCTGCTGGCAGGCAAAGCCCTGCACCGAGGCGACGTTGACGATGGCGCCGCCGCCGCGCTTGATCATTTCGGGGATGCCGAAATGCGCGGTCAGGTAGATCGAGCCGACATTGACCGTCATCGCCCGGTTCCAGGTTTCCCAGTCGGTCGTCGTCGCCGTGCCGTAGGGATGCACCGCGGCCGAATTGACGATGACATCGATGCCGCCGAATTTCGCGACGCCGGCCGCGACCGCCTCGCGCACCTCGTCGGCAACGGAGACGTCCACGGTTTGCACCAAAGCGCTCGCCCCGGCCCTGGCGAGGCTTTCCTGCATGGCGGTGTTGGCTGCCCTGTCGATGCCGCAGGCGATGATCGAGGCACCACCTTCGGCCAGGCGCCTGGCGGTGGCCAGCGCGATGCCGGTCGTGCCGGTGATCAGCGCAACCTTGTTCTCGAAATCAAGCATGGGGCAAATCCTTGGGAAGTGTTCTGTCTGGCGACGGGGTCACCGGCGCGGTTCGGGTTTTCGAGATCGTCGGGAACGAAGCGCAGGCCGAAATCCAGGTGCCGGCTCATCAGATAGCTGTAGGCGATGCGGTCGCGGGCGCGCAGCGCCGCGATGATCTCGCCATGGGCGTGGCGTGTTTCACTCAGCACCGGCCGGATGGATTTGCCGACGGTCATGATGTGCAGGATGACAGGCGACAGGAACTGGTAGGTCTGCACCAGCATGCGGTTGCCGGCGAGCTTCATCAGCGCCAGGTGGAAATCGAAATCGCGCTGCGCCGCCTCCTGCACATCCCTGGCGGTTTCGATCAGGCCATTGACCTCGTCCAGGGCGTCGAGTTCGGCGATGCCGGCATTGAGGATGATGTGATCGCCGACGCTCACCTCGATGATGCGGCGAAATCCCTGTATGTCGTGAAAGGACGTCTTCGATATGTCCATTTGCGCGGCAAAGAAATTCTGGATCGCGACGCTCTGCCTGTCGGCCAGCACCGCGCCGACACGCGGCTTGGGGTCGATCAGGCCATAGGTGCGGATGGTGCGCAGCGCCTCGCGAATCGTGTTGCGGCTGGCGCCGAACAATTCGCCGAGCTCCCGTTCCGTAGGCAGGACGTCGCCGACGGACAAGGCCCGATTGCGGATGAGGTCGAGGATCTGCCGAACCGTCTGGTCGACGGCCGAACTGCTGATTCCTGCTTCTTCAGACGCTTCCATCGGCTCGCGGCTCGCCTGTTCCAACAGCTAGTTCCTTGCAATTTGTTGGACCAGATTAGAGTTCTGTCGATCAAAAATCAACCTTGAGCGGCAATAAAGGTTCTGTTGACAGGATGGTGGTCCAACAATATGGTCGCCGCCAAACAGTGAGGAGACTTCATGGAACAGTGTTGGCGCTGGTACGGTCCCGATGATCCGGTGACGCTCGAGCATGTCAAACAGGCTGGCGCCACCGGCGTGGTTTCGGCGCTCCACCAGATTTATGACGGCAGGGCCTGGCCCGAGGCCGATGTGCTCGAGCGCAAGCGCATCATCGAGGCCGCTGGGCTGACCTGGTCGGTTGTCGAGAGCATCCCGGTCCACAATTCGTTCAAGATCGGCGCGCCGGAGCGCGAGCGCTATGCCGGCTATTATCGCGACAGCATCCGCGCGCTCGCCAAGGCCGGCATCGCGACGATCTGCTACAATTTCATGCCGGTGGTCGACTGGACCCGTACCGATCTGGCCTACCGGCTGCCGACGACGGGCTACGCCTTGCGTTTCGACGCCATCGACTTTGCCGCCTATGATCTCTTTGTCCTGCAGCGCAAGAATGGCGCGGCAAGCTACACGCCGGCGCGTATCGCCGAGGCCGAGCAACGCCTGAAGGCGCTGACGCCGGAGCAGATCGACCAGATCGAGCGCAACCTGATCGCCGGCCTGCCGGCAACGGAGCGCAGCTATAACAGGGACAGTTTTCGCGAGGCCCTGGCGGAATACGATGCGATCGGGCCGAAGGAACTGCGCGACAACCTCGCCTGGTTCCTGCGCGAGATCATTCCGGCGGCTGAAGAGGCGGGGGTGCGCATGTGCATCCACCCCGACGATCCGCCATTCTCGCTCTATGGCCTGCCGCGCGTCGTTTCGACGGCCGAGGATGCGCGTTTCATCCTCAACGCTGTCGACAGCCCCGCCAATGGCTTGACCTTCTGCACTGGTTCCTACGGCACGCGCGCCGACAACGACATCGTCGCCATGGTCAAGGAATTCGCCGACCGCATCCATTTCGTCCATCTGCGCAACATCACCATCGAGGAGGACGGCTCGTTCTATGAGGCCGAGCATCTCGAGGGTGGTACCGACATGGCGCACGTCATCCTCGCTTTGATGCAGGAAGAGGCGCGCCGCCGCAAACAAGGCCGCGCCGACTGGCGAATCCCGATGCGTCCGGATCATGGCCATCTGCTCGCCGACGACATCGGCAAGAAAAAGATCAATCCGGGCTACTCGCTGATCGGTCGGCTGAAGGGCCTCGCCGAGCTGCGCGGCATCATGCGCGCCGTCGAGCGGTTCGGCCTGGCCTGAGGCCATCGGAAGGCGAACTGCCGTTTGCATATGTAAAAGTTACTTGTCTATGTGAAAATACCTGCTACTAGTCGGCGGGCCGGGCAGTCATGCCCGGCTCCAGGGAGGAATTGCCTGAAATGACAAGGCTGCGCGGTCTTGCGTGGGATCATCGACGTTGCTGGGGTCCGCTGGACGCCAGCGTCGCGCCCTATTGCGCTGGCAATACCGGCCTCGAAATCGAATGGGACCGCCGCAGCCTCTACGAATTCGGCGAGGGCGCGCTCGGTCCGGTGCTCGGCACTTACGATCTGGTCGTGTTCGACCATCCCTTCATAGGCGACATCGCGCAGGATGAGCTGATGGTGCCGTTCGACGCGCATCTGTCGGCGGAGCAAATACGGTTCTTCGAACACGATTCAGTCGGCGGGTCCTGGCGCTCCTACGAAAGGAACGGACGTCAATGGGCACTGCCGATCGATGCCGCCTGCCAGGTCGCGTCCTATCGCCCTGACCTGCTGGAGCGCTACGGGCCGGTGCCGCGCACGCATGACGAGGTGCTGGAACTCGGCCGGCTTGCGCGCAAGGACGGCAAATGGCTCGGTCTGCCCTCGGTCCCGACGGATGCCATGTGCATGCTTCTGACGCTCGGCCATCCGCAGGAGGTCGGTGAGCCATTCATCGCCAGGCAAAGGGTCGAGCAGGCCATCGCGCAGTTGCGGGAGCTGGCAGCGCTGTCGCATCCGGACTCGCCGAAATGCAACCCGATCCGCTGCTATGACCACATGATCGCGCATGACGACGTGGTCTATGTGCCGTTCGCCTTCGGCTATGTGAATTACGCGGCGAAAACCGACGGGCCATATCTGCGCTTTGCCGACGTGCCGACCCCGGGCTCCGCCGGCGCCTTGCTCGGCGGCGCCGGCATCGGCGTCAGCGCCCAGTCGAAACACAAACAGGCGGCGATCGACTATGCGCTCTTCCTGTGTTCGCCCGACTACCAGCGCGGCGATTATGTGAAGGCGGGCGGACAGCCGGGATCGCTCGCCGCCTGGAAAGACGCTGAGGTCAACGCGCTTTCAGGCGGTTTCTTCAGCGCCACGCTTCGGACCATCACGTCGTCCTATCTGCGTCCGACGCATCCGGGCTTCATCGCCTTCTTCCGCGAATGCGCGCCGTATGCGGCGGCCGCCATCGCCGGCGAGGTATCGGCGGCCGACCTTACTGACCTCGTCAATCGCCTCTACCGCGAAACCAGGCAACCGGAAGGCAGCATTGCGTGATGGCCGCCAGCGTTGCCGATACACTCGACGACGGCGAAGCCGGCCGCAACGGCTATCGCGTACCGGCGGTGGACAAGGCGCTCGACGTTCTGGAGTTCATGGCCTCGAGTGCCGGGACGCTGACCCAGACCGAGATCGCGGCCGGCCTGGGACGCTCCATCCACGAGATCTACCGCATTCTGCTTCTCCTGGAGAAGCGCGGCTACATCTTCCGCACCCAGTCGGACCGTTTCCGTCTGTCGCTGAAGCTGTTCGAACTGGCGCATATGCATCCGCCGGTAAACCGGCTGGTCGAATGCGCACTGCCGGCAATGCGCGAACTGACCGCCAATGCCGACCAAAGCTGCCACTTGGTGGTGCGCGAAGGACAAAACGCGCTGGTGGTGCTGCAGATCGATTCCCCGCTGCCGATGCGTTACTCGGTGGCGCTGGGGTCGCATTTCCCGATCCTCGAAACCAGTTCGGGCGCCGTGCTGCTTGCCCATTCGAACCGGGCCGAGCGCGACCGGATCGTCGAGCGCATCGTGGCCGCCGGCGAAGGTCAGGGCAGTCGGGCTGAAATCGAGGCGCGGCTGAACGAGGTCGCGAGGCTCGGCTACGAGATGCGCGCCTCGCTGGCCGTCGAGGGCTGCACCAACATCTCGATGCCGGTGCGCGACCACACCGGTGCCGTCATCGCCGCGCTCACCGTTCCGCTGCTGCCGCAAAAGGCGGCGCGGTTCGGCCGCGAAGCCGTTTTCGAACGTACCCAGGCCGCCGCCGAAAAGATATCGGCGGCACTCGGCTGGTCCGACTCCGCCTCTTCTTTACGTGCCGACCCGGAACGGCGGGACTACCCGTTCAGCGACTAACAAAAGCGATAAATCTGGGAGAAGAAAATGCTCTGGTCCAAGTCAATCCTGTTTGCGTCAGCCGCCATGCTGGCGCTCGGCGCCGCCACCGCGCATGCCGAGAACATGCCCAAGCGCATCGGCTACGTCACCAACTACGCCACCCATGAGTGGTATCAGAACGTCATCAAGGGCATGAAGGCTCACGGCAAGGAACTCGGGATCGAAGTCGAGGTGCAGGACGCCAATCTCGACATCGCCAAGCAGGTCGCCGCGGCCGAAGACTTCATCGCCAAGGGCGTCGACGTGCTGATCATCACCCCGGTCAACGAGGAAGGCGTGGTGCCGCTGTTGCGACAGGCCAAGGCCGCCAACGTCCCGGTGGTGCTGGAAGGCAACCCGGTCAAGGGCATGACCACGATGGTCGCCATCTGCGACTACGATACGGGCTACATGTCCGGGGTAGAAGCCGGCAAATACGCCAAGGAAAAGCTTGGCGGCACTGCCAAGGTGATGAATGTCGGCCTGCCGCTGCTGTCGGCCACGGTGCTGCGCTCGCACGGCTTCATGGACGGGCTGAAGACCGTCATTCCTGATGCGGTCATGGTCCACGACCTCGACGGCGGCGGCAACCCCGACCGTGCGCTCGAAGTCTCCTCGGCGGCGCTCGCCAAGAATGCCGACATCAACATCATCTACGGCATCAACGACTCGTCCTCGCTTGGCGGCCTGCAAGCCTGGAAGGCGGCAGGGAAGTCGCAAGACGGCCTGTTGACGGTCGGCACCGGCGGCGAGGGCCTCGCCTTCATCAACGCCATGCAGAACGAACCATCGTACCGCATCGAGGCCGCGATGTTCCCGGAAAAGGAAGGGTTCACCGCCATCGACGCGGCGGTCAAGCTCTTCAACAACGAGGAAGTGCCCGAGCACATCGTCAGCCCGACGGCGCCGATGAACGGCGACGACTGGAAGAAGTACTATGATTATGACGGCACCACGCGCACCATCAAATGGGATGCCGTCAACGCGCTCCAGCCGCCGGCAAAGTGCATGAAGACCTCCGCCGACCTGAAGCAATAAGCCTGATGACGCTGCCCTTCCCCGACGCGGGAAGGGCGGTGTCAGGCAAATGGTCTGGAATGGACTGAAATGAGCGAGCTTACACACGCCTCCGCACCGAAGCGTTTCATCGGCGGCCAGCTGCTGGGCAGCAGCCAGCTCGTGCTGGGCGTCATCCTGGCTGTGCTGTGCATCGCCATCTCGATCGCGGCGCCGCAATTCCATTCGGAAGCCAACATCATCGCCATCCTGCGCCAATGCGCGCTGGTGCTGGTCGTCGCCTCGGGCATGACCATGCTCATCATCACCGCCGAGGTCGACCTGTCGGTCGGCGCCTCGCTCGCTTTCGTCGGCTGCATCGGCATGGCGGTGCTGAATTCCACCCACAGCCTGGCACTCGGCATGCTGGCGGCGCTCGCCTTTGCCGGCGGGGTCGGGCTGTTCAACGGCCTGGTCGTCACCCGGCTCCGGGTGAACTCGTTGATCGCCACCATCGGCACGATGATGATGCTGCAGGGCGGCGTCTACCTGTTCACGCGCGAGGCGGTGCAGAACCACAATCAGCTGGCAAGCTTCACCGATCTCGGCGCCGGCTATGTCGGGCCTGTGCCTGTGCCTGTCATCCTGGCCGCGCTGATCTTCGTGGTTGCCTATGTCGCGCTACGCTTCACCACGCTCGGCCGCTACCTCTACGCGGTGGGCGCCAATGAAAAGGCGGTGCGCCTGTCCGGCGTCCGTTCCGAACGCCTCAAGCTGTTTGCCTTCGTCGTCACCGGCCTGTGCGTCGGCGTTGCCGGCATGATCCTTTCGTCGCTGATGAATGCTGGCCAGCCGACCGCCGGCCGCGGTTTCGAACTGACCGTCATCGCCGCCGTCATCCTCGGTGGCACCAGCCTGCTCGGCGGGCGCGGCTCACTGTTCGGCACCTTGCTCGGCGTGCTGGTGCTGAAGGTGATCGACAACGGCATCATCATCCTCGGCTGGAACCAGGATCTGCAGATGGTGGTACCGGGCGTCGTCATCATCCTGGCCACTTATCTCGACATCATCCGGAACAGAGCCAATGTCCGTTGATTTTCTGCACCCCGGCGAAGGCGCGGCCATCGATACCGATGCGCCGGCACTGGAATTGCGCGGCATCGACAAGCGCTTCCCGGGTGTCGTGGCGCTCGACAATGTCGACTTCACCCTGAAGCCCGGCAAGATCCATGCCCTGATGGGCGAGAACGGCGCCGGCAAGTCGACGCTGATCAAGATCATGGCCGGCGTCTATGGCAAGGATGCCGGTACCATTCGCATGCGCGGACGCGAGGTCGATATCCAGTCGCCGCGCGACAGCCTGAAAGAGGGCATCAAGGTCGTCTTCCAGGAGATTGCGTTGATCTCCGAATTCACGGTTGCCGAGAACATCTTCCTCGAGGGCTATCCGACCGGCAGGGCGGGCTCGATCGACTGGAAGAAAATCCGCGCCGATTCAGCCGCCCTGTTCAACCGTATCGGTTTCAATGTCGATCCGGCTGCGCGCACGGGTTCGCTTCCGGTCAGCCAGCAGCAGATGGTCGAAATCGCCCGCGCGCTCGCTCATGAGGCCCGCGTCGTGGTGATGGACGAGCCGACGTCCTCGCTGACGCCGAACGAGGTCTCGCTGCTGTTCACCGTCATCCGACGGCTGGCCAGCCTCGGCATCGCGGTGGTCTATGTCAGCCACAAGCTCGACGAGGTGTTCGAGATCGCCGACACGGTGACGGTGCTGCGCGACGGGCGCCACATCTCGACCAAACCGATCGGCGAGCACAGCAACGACACGCTGATCCAGGACATGATCGGACGTCGCATCGACAATCTGTTTCCGCGCCAGCGCGGCGCGGCAGGCGGCAAGGTTGCCTTGTCGGTGGAGAAGCTCAGCACGGCGAGGAAGCTCGACGAGGTGTCTTTCGAGGCACGCGCCGGCGAGGTGCTCGGCTTCTTCGGCTTGATGGGCGCGGGCCGCACCGAACTCGCCAAGGCGATCGTCGGCTATGATCCGATCACCGCGGGCACGATCAGCGTCGACGGTCAGCGCCTAACGCCACATGACACGCGCACCGGTGTCAGGCTCGGCATCGGCCTGCTCACCGAGGATCGCAAGAGCGAAGGGCTGATGGGCGAGCTGCCCGTCTACCAGAATGCCAGCCTCGCCTCGCTTGGCGCCTTCGCGCGCATGGGCTTCATCGATACGGCGAAGGAACACCGGGCGGTGCAGGACTATGTCGACCGCTTCCGCATCAAGACCCCCAGCCTGTTCCAGCAGGTGAAGAACCTGTCGGGCGGCAATCAGCAGAAGGTGCTGATCTCGCGCTGGCTGATGCGCGGCCTGAAGGTGATCGTCGTCGACGAGCCGACGCGCGGCATCGATGTCGGCGCCAAGTCGGAGATCTTCGCGCTGATCGACCGGCTCGCCGGCGAAGGCCTGGCAGTCGTCATGATGACGTCGGAAATGCCGGAACTGCTCGGTCTCGCCGACCGGATCGCCGTGATGTGCGAGGGCCGTCTGACCGCGATCATGTCGCGCGATGAAGCCACGCAGGAAAAGATCCTCAATGCGGCGATCGGATAAGACCATGAGCCTTGCCAATATAGCTTCCGCAAAAGCTCAACCCCTGCTGGCGCGGCTCTTTGCCCGGCAGGAACTGGCATTGTTCGTCTGCCTCATCCTGGTACTGGTCTTCTTTTCCGTCACGGTCGAGAATTTCTTCTCCGTGCGCAACATGACCAACGTGCTCGGCCAGGCTTCGCTCGCGCTCACCGCCGGCATCGGCTGCGCCATCGTCTTCATCTCCGGTGAGGTCGATATCTCGATCGGATCGCTGCTCGCGACCATCGCGTTGCCGCTGATCATCATCATGAACGACACCAACTCGCTGCTGCTCGGCGTCAGCGCAGCACTGCTGTTCGGCCTGATCATCGGTGTGGTGAACGGCTATCTCACCGCCTATGCCGGCATCAACTCGCTGATCGTGACCTTGGGAACGATGTTCATCATGCGCGGCGGCGTCTATCTCTACACCGGCCAGCGCGCGATCCCGGACAATGCCAGCCTCGACAGCTTCATCGCGCTCTCGGATGGCCGCCTGTTCAACATCATCCCGTATTCGGCGGTCATCGCGATCGTCCTGCTTGCCGCCTTCGGCTACATGATGCAGCACCGGCCGTTCGGGCGGCAGATCTATGCCGTCGGCGGCAATCAGGAAGTCGCGCGCCTTGCCGGCTATGATGTCCGGCGGGTGAAGTTCATCTGCTTCATCATCAGTTCGCTGTTGGCGGCGGTTGCCGGCATCATCCTGGCGGCGCGCGTCGGCTCGGCGCAGCACACGGCCGGACTCAATTTCGAATTCCAGGTCGTCGCGGCAACGGTGCTCGGCGGGGTCAGCCTCGCCGGCGGCATCGGCAGCCTGACCGGCATGGCGCTCGGCGTGCTGATCCTCCAGTTTCTGTCCAATGGCCTGCGCGGGCTTGGCCTGCCGACCGAGTGGCAGCTGGTCATCACCGGCATGATCATCATCGCCGCGGTCGCCTTCGACGAGGCGAAGCGCCGGCGCGCGAACGGAGGCTGACATGGCTCGTCTCGAAGCAAAAACCGCCGTCATCACTGGTGCGGCCGACGGCATAGGCCACGCGATTGCCGAGGCGATGGCGCGCGAAGGCGCGCATGTCTTCATCGGTGACATCGCCGACAAAGCAGGCGAGGATTTCGCCGCCGCGCTGCGCGCGGCCGGCCGCCGTGCCGATTATGTGCATTGCGATGTGTCGCAGGAAGCCGATATCTCGGGGCTCATCGACAGTGCCGTCAAGAAGACCGGGCACCTCGACATTCTGGTCAACAATGCCGCCATCGCCATTGGCGGCATGCCGGTGCACGAGATGACCGACGAACAATGGCACCGGCTGATGTCGGTCAACCTGACCAGCGTGTTTCGCGGCTGCAAATACGCGCTGCCGCACATGATCGCGCAGAAATCAGGCTCGATCATCAACATGGCCTCGGCCCAGGGCCATATCGGGCTGGATGGCTGGACCGCCTATGCCGGCGCCAAGGGCGCGGTGATGGCGATGACGCGCCAGATGGCGGTCGAGTTCGGCCCGATGAACATCCGCGTCAATTCGATCTCGCCGGGCACCATCAACACGCCGATGAACGACAAGCTGATCAAGGAGATTGGCGGCAACCTCGCCAAGGCCTGGGTCAAGATGCATCCGCTCGGCCGCATAGGCGAGCCGTCCGAGGTTGCCGAAGCCGCCGTCTATCTCGCCTCCGATGCAGCCGGCTTCACCACCGGCACCGACCTGCGCGTCGATGGCGGCCTGACCGCCGCCCCGCGCTACGTTCCCGAACTGCTTTGAAACACAAAGAGACATGACATGAACAAGGCCCTCGAAGGCGTCCGCATCCTCGACTTCAGCCATCTGCTGCAGGGGCCGTTCGCCACGCAACTGCTGGGCGACATGGGCGCCGATGTCATCAAGATCGAGCGCGCCGGCGCCGGCGACATGTTCCGTGGCATGACATTCTTCGCTAAATGGGTGGGCGGCTCGGAGAGCCCCAACTTCCTCGCCTGGAACCGCAACAAGCGCTCGATCGCGCTGAACCTGAAGAGCCGCAAGGTACATGCCATCATCATGGAGATGGCGAAGAGCGCCGACGTCGTCGTGCAGAATTTCCGTCCCGGCGTGCTGGCCAAGCTCGGCTACGGCTATGAGGACTTCAAGGCTGTCAATCCGCGCGTCATCTACTGCTCCGGGTCGGGCTATGGCGAGGAGGGACCCTATGTCGAGCGCCCCGGTCAGGACATGCTGATCCAGGGGTTGGCAGGGCTGATCGCCAACACCGGCCGCGGCGACCAGGCTCCGGTTCCCGCCGGCGCGGGCCTCGCCGACCAGATCGGCGCCATGAACATGGTCTATGGCATCCTGTCGGCGCTCTATTATCGCGAGAAGACAGGCAAGGGCCAGAAGATCGAGGTCAATCTGCTGGCCGGTCTTTTGGCGCATCTCAACCAGGAATATGTCGCCGTGCTCAATCTCGGCGAGGATTTCGTGCGGCCGAATTCCGGCATCGGCCATCCCGGCATGCAGGCGCCCTTCGGCATCTACGAGACCAGCGACGGCGGCTACATCTCGATCGCCATGAGCCCGTTCAAGACGCTGTACGAGGTGCTGCGGGCGCCACAGCTTGCCGTCTACGACGACCTCAAGACCCTGTTCGACAAGCGCGACGAGGTGTTCGAAAAGGTCAATGCCGAGACCAAAAAGTTCGCTACGCAGGATCTGTTGGCGCGGCTGCTGGCAGCCGACATCTGGTGCGCGGAGGTGAAGGACATCCGCCGCGCGGCCGAGGATCCGCAGGTCACGCATATGGGCATGATCACCAGCTACGATCATCCGCGCGGCGGCAAGGTGCGGGTGGTGGCACCGGCGGTGAAGATGAGCGAGACGCCGGCGACCATCGAGCGGCCCGCGCCGCTGGTCGGCCAGCATGGCCGCGAGATCCTGGCCGAGTTCGGTCTCTCGAAGGATGAGATCGCAGCGCTGGAAGCATCCGGCGACATGACCGTGGATGCGGCCTGACGATGCGCGCCTACCAGACACTCACGGTTGAAATATCAAGCCGCGTCGCGGTCGTCACTTTCCGCCGGGCCGACCAGCTCAACGCCATGAACCGGCTGATGCAAGGTGAGATCACCGAAGCCTTCGAGGCGCTGTCCGGCGACGAGGGCGTCGGTGCGATCGTGGTGACCGGCGAGGGGCGCGGCTTCATGGCCGGCGCCGACATCAAGGAATATGCCGCGCAGACCGGCCCGGAGTTCGACATTTTCCAGGCCGCCGGCACGCGCATGTACGCGGCGATCGAGAACAATGCAAAGCCGGTGATCGCGGCGGTCAATGGCTTTGCGCTGGGCGGCGGCATGGAAGTCGTGCTGTGCTGCGACTTCGTCATCGCCAACCAGTTCGCCAAGCTCGGCCTGCCGGAGATCAAGCTCGGGCTGATCCCCGGCGGCGGCGGCACGCAGCGCAGCGTCGCCAAGCTCGGCCGCAACCGCGCCAATTTTCTGCTGATGACCGGCGCGATCGTGCCGGCGTCCGAATTCGTCACTGCCGGCCTGGTCAACGAGATCGTCGACGTCGACAGTTTGATGCCGCGCGCGCTGGAACTGGCCGGAATGATCGCCGCCGAACCCGCCGCCGCGATCGAAGGGTTGAAGAGGCTGACGGCGCATGCCGTGGCGGGCGATCTGGCTGCCGGTCTCGCCATGGAGCGCGACATATTAGGCGACCTCTACCGCGGCGAGATCGGCCAGCGGCGCGTCAGGGAGTTCGCCGAGAGGAGCATCGCGAAGGTGAAGAAGGCCGGGCCGTGAAGGGCGGCGACGACTATCGCGGACTGGGTTGGGCGCACGGCGCGCTGACCGTGCAGCGGCTCGGCGCCATGCTGGCGCCGGTTACTTTCATTCTGCAGGACGGCAGGCAGGTCTCGCCGATGCACATCGCGCCGTGGTCGAACGAACCCGGCACGGAGGCACTGCCGGGCATCCTGCGCAAGCTGCGCGGCGAATGGCCCTGCGTGCCCTTCGGCTATTCGGTGCCCACCGAGGGATGGCCCGGGACCTGGGCGGGTGTCATGGGGCCGCCGGCTCCGGACGAGGAAGTCCACGGCCACAGTTCCAGCCATGACTGGACCTGGTGCGAGAGCGAGAACGGGTCACTGTCGCTGGCTCTCAACTACCCGCAGGCAAGCCCGGTCGCGCGCGTCGAACGGACGATAATGCCCGAACCATCGGCGCCGGCCATCGACATTGAGTTCAGGATCGTCGTCCGCCGTGCCTGCCGCCTGCCGATCGGCCTGCATCCGGTTTTCCGGCTGCCGTTCGAGACAGGCGCCGCGACGCTGGAGCTCGGCCGCTTCGATGAAGGCCGCACTTACCCGCATGACGTCGAACCCGGGGCGGAACTCTTTGCCCGCGGCAAATCCTTCACCGACCTCACCAGCGTGCCCGCGCGCGCCGGCGGCACGGCCGACGCCTCGCGATTGCCGCTCACCGCCGATACCGAGGAATTGCTGCAGATCGAAGGGCTGGACGGCACCGCGGCGCTTGCCAACCACGCGGAGGGCTATCGCATAAAACTCTCCTGGCAAAAGGCGCATTTCCCGAGCCTCCTGCTGTGGTACTCCAATCGCGGCCGCAAGGCCGCCCCTTGGAATGGGCGTCATGTCGCCATCGGCATCGAGCCGATCTGCTCGCCCTTCGGCCTCGGCCCGGCAACCGCCCTGGCCGACAATCCGATCGCGCAATCCGGCATTGCGACGGCGCTGGAATTCTCGCCCGAAAAGCCGTTCGTGACCCGCTACCGCATCGAGGCATCCGCGCTATGAGGAACAGTTCCGAGACGTCCCTGGTCAAACCGAACCGGCCGCGCTTCACCAATATCGAGGGATTGGCCGCGATGGTCGGCCATGGCGACTCGCTTGGCGTCGGCGGCCACCATTTCGCCCGGCTGCCGATCGCCTTGCTGCGCGCTGTCGCGCGTTCCGGCGTCAAGGACTTGCACTACGTCTGCTGGGCTGGCGGCTTGCCGCTTGAACTGCTGCTCGAAGCAAATGCCGTTGCGAAAATCGATCTCTGTTTTTCCAGTCTCGACATATTTGGGTTGCCGCCGAGGTTCCGCGCGGCCGCCGAGGCCGGCGCAATCCCGGTTCGCGACTGGACGGCACTCGCCATGATCCAGGCGCTGCGGGCGGCGCAGCAGAACCTGCCGTCGATGCCGTTCCAACTGCCACTGGGATCGGACATGCTGGCGCGCGTGCCGGGCGCGAGCGCCAGGCCTGACCCGGTGACCGGAACAGATACGGGATCTATCCCGCCGCTGCGGCTCGATACGTTCGTCGTCCATGCCCAGCGCGCCGACGAAAGCGGCAATGTGCAGATTATCGGGCCGCGTGCCCTGGACTTCGCCATGGCCGGCGCTGCCCGCAAGGTGCTGGTCACGGTCGAGGAAATTGTCCCGGTCGGGGCGCTGCGGCAGGACGGCCGCCAGAACATCCTCACCCGCAATCAGGTCTCGGCCATAGCGCTGGCGCCGGGCGGCGCTCATCCGGCATCCTGCCTGCCATTCTACGTCACGGACTATCCGGCATTGTCGGAGGCGTTCGCGGCCAAGGACGCAGCCCTGGCGGACAATCTGCGCATGCCCCCGGAAGGCGTGCCGGAGCCGCTCCAACAAGCTGCGAAAGTCAGCGCCGAGACTGTCCTCGCGATGCCTGGTCTCGTGCATGGCGACAGGAAAGCATCCGTCGACGAGATCATCGCCGCAAGAATCGCGGCCGAACTCGACAATGAAAGCTTCGCCAGTGCCGGCGCCGTCTCGCCGCTCGCCAATGTCGCCTACCGGCTGGCCAAGGCAACGCACGCGCCGGACATGATCATCGCGACGATGAGTTGCGGCCATCTCGACATCGCGCCGAGCCCGATGATCCTGTCGCTGATCGAAAGCCTTGATTGCGAGACGGCGGCGGCGCATGCAGGCGGCGACGATACTTATTCGACCTACTACCAGGCCGGTGCCGTGACGCATGAGATCGTCGGCGCAGCCCAGGTCGACCGGCGCGGCCGCGTCAACACCATCGCGCTGCGCAAGCCAAGCGGCGGACTGATCCGGTTGCCTGGGCAGGGCGGCATGGCCGATGTCGCCAACATGCATCGCGACTATTTGCTCTACGTTCCCCGCCATTCGGCCCAGTCGCTGGTCGAGGGGGTCGAGATCGTCAGTTCCGCACGCGGGCTGCTGACGCCGGCCGAGCGCGAGCCGATGGGCTATCGCACCGGCAAGGCGCTGGTCTTCACCGACCTCTGCATCTTCCGGCTCGACCAGATATCCCGGGAATTGATCGTCATCGAGACAATGCCTGGTACCACGCAGCCGCAGATCCGCGACGCCACCGGATTTGCGGTGACCTTCGATGCCGATTGCCGCGAGGTCCCGCTGCCTTCCAGCGATACGCTCGCCGTCCTGCGCAATCGCATCGATCCGCTCGGCTTGCGCCGCCTGGAATTCGTCAGTGCCAAGGAGCGCGGCGCGCTGATCGCGGAAATCCTCGCCGCGGACCGCGTCATGGTCGAGCGCTGTATAGCTGCACAGCAGAGGTCGTTCACCGCAAGGAGCTGATCCATGCCAAAGCCGTTGCTCGACATGTCGGCCGCGCGCGTCTTCTTCGACGGCATCTTCACCAGCCCGCGCGTCGCGCATCCTGAGGGCGTGGCGGTCCACCGGGATGGCTCGATCTGGTGCGGCACCGAGACAGGTGACCTCCTGCGGCTGGCCGCCGACGGCGGTTCGGTCGAGCGCATGGGCGGCACGGATGGCTTTCTGCTCGGCATCGCCTTCGATAGCGCGGGCAACTGCTTTGCCTGCGATCTCAGGCATGCCGCGATCTTCCGCCGGGACGCCGCGACAGGTCGCATGGAGCGCTTCGCGTCGTCCGGCATCCGCGTGCCGAACTATCCGATCGTCGATGAGGCCAGGGGCTGGCTCTACGTGTCGGACAGCGTCGGCGAAGACAGTCGTTCGGGCATCTTCCGCTACGATCTCAAGACCGGCGAGGGTGGCCTGTGGTGCCGAGAGGCGATGTCCTTCGCCAACGGCATGGCCATGGCGCCTGATGGCAACGGCCTCTATGTCGTGGAGAGCGACGCGCCCTGCATCAGCCATGTGCCGATCCTCGCCGACGGCACGGCAGGGCCGCGAAAAGTCGTCGTCGAAGGCGTGCACAATGTTCCCGATGGGCTCGCCTTCGCGTCTGACGGCGCGCTGTTCATCTCGTGCTACGAGCCAAGCCGCATCTATCGCTGGCGGCCGGACCGAGGCCTCGAAGTGCTGATCGAGGACCCGGCGGCCACCACACTGGCGCATCCCACCAACATCGCCTTCAAGGGCAACAAACTCTACACGGCGAATCTCGGCCGCTGGCACATCACCGAGATCGATCTGACGGCGCTTCGAGAGCTGGAAAGCTGAACCATCATCCAATTTCGCCACGGCATGGACTGGCGGCCGCGGCTCAGTTCTCGAAGCCTGGCCGCGGCGACGAGAAGCGGCCTCGACGGGTGGTCAACAATTTCATCGAGCTGGCATGCAAATTTTCGAGACCGGTCGTGTAGTGCTCGTTGACGCACGTCGTGCTTGGCTTGCGACTTTCGCGCCACCATGACCAGCCATCGGCGTCGGGCCACGCTTATGAACAAGGATAATCCTTTGACGATCTTCCCTTTCACCGAGGCCAGTCCGGTCCAGTTTCAGGCGCCGCTGCCGAAGACGTCGGATGTGGTCATTGTCGGCGGTGGCATCATCGGCGTGACCGCGGCCTTGTTCCTGGCCCGGCGCAACATACCGGTGACTTTGCTGGAGAAGGGGCGCATCGCCGCGGAGCAGTCCTCGCGCAATTGGGGCTGGATCCGCCAGCAGGGCCGCGACGCGGACGAACTGCCCATCGTCATCGAAGCGCAGCGTCTCTGGCGCCAACTGGCCGAGGAGTGCGGCGAGGACATGGGCCTCATGCAGACCGGCGTGACCTATCTTGCGCGCACCGACAAGGAAATGGCTGATTTCGCCAAGTTCCTGAAGGTCGCAGAGGCCCATGGCGTCGACACGCGTCTCCTCGACCAGGGCGAGACCGCCAAGCTGATCCCAGCCATGTCTCGCTCCTTCAAGGGTGCCATGACCACGCCGTCGGACATGCGCGCCGAGCCCTGGGTCGCCGTGCCGGCCCTTGCCCGCCTGGCCGCTCGCCAGGGTGTCACCATCATCGAGAACTGTGCGGCACGCATGCTCGATATCTCCGCGGGGCGTATCAGCGGGGTCTGGACCGAAAAAGGCCGCATCGCCACGTCGAACGTGCTTGTCGCCAGCGGTGCCTGGACGTCGCTGTTCCTGCGCGCGCATGGCGTCTCGATCCCGCAGCTCAGTGTCCGCACGACCGTCGCGGCGACCGCGCCGATGCCGGAAATCCATGCTGGCGCCGCCGCGGACGAACGTATCGCCTTCCGGCGTAGAAAGGACGGTGGATACACGCTGGCGGCGGGAGGCAGCCACCTGCTCTATGTCGGGCCGGATGCATTGCGTCACGCACCGAAATATCTGCCCGCCCTGAAGGCGAACCCTTTCGGTACGCGCTACCTGCCGGCGGCGCCTCGTGCATATCCCGACAGCTGGTCTACCCCGCGCAAATGGGATGCCGACAAGCAAAGCCCGTTCGAACGGATGCGCGTTCTCAATCCTGTGCCGGAGCCCAGGGCGCTTCACGCCATCGATCGTGGGTTCAAGGAGCTCTTCCCACAATTCGAGGCGGTGCCGCTCAGGGCAAGCTGGGCCGGCATGATCGATGCGATGCCGGATGTCGTGCCGGTGGTCGATCGCGCCGCAGCGGTTCCGGGTCTCGTCATCGCGACCGGGATGAGTGGCCATGGCTTCGGCATAGGGCCCGGCATGGGCCGCGTCCTGTCCGACTTGATCCAGGGCAACGAGACTGGACACAACCTTCGCAGGTTCCGTCTGTCCCGGTTCAGCGACGGCAGCCGTATCCTGATGGGGCCATCGCTCTAGACGAGATGGCCCTGACGTTTCGAGTGGCGTAGATAGCCGCGATCTTTCTATTAGTTTGATTTCGACTGGCCCGGATTGAACTTGCGTCGGGCGTTTTCAAGATGCTCCCGCATCGCCTGGCCCGCGGCTTCCGGATCGTGCCGCTCGATGGCTTCGAAGACTGCCTTGTGCCCGGCGAAGCTGATGCGGTTTTCGAGCTCGGTATTGGCCATGTGGATGCGCTGGTTGATCAGCCATTCCACCAGCGCTTCGTGCGCGGCCAGAAAAATCGGATTGCCGGGGATCGCGGTCAGCACGCGGTGAAAGGCGACGTCGGTGAGAGCGAAAGCGCGGGCGCGTGAAATGGCGCGTTCGTTTTCGGCAAGTGCCGCCGCCAGCGCGTCGATCTGTGGACGTGTCGCCACCTCCGCGGCATGGCGCGCGATCGAGACTTCGAGAAACAGGCGCAACTGCTCAAAATGACCGATGCCGTCCGGCTGGTCCATCAAAAGATGCGCGGTGCCCGTCAGCTGCTCCAGCATGTTCTTCGGCGTCGGTCGCGTCACCTTGGGCCGCTCGCCGCTGTTGATGCGCACGAGGCCCATCTTTTCCAGCGCAAACAACGCCTCGCGCACCGAGGGGCGCCCGACATCGAACATCGACATCAACTCGCGCTCGGACGGCAGCGAAGCGCCGACCGGATAGATCTCGTCCCGGATCATCGCCTCTAGGCGGAGACGGACTTCGTCGGACAATTTTTTTCGAACCGGCATATTGTGCATGGTGTACCTTTTAAGCTATTAGACCAATAACCGCAAGCGAGCACAGGGCAAGGAGTTGTGGATCGCTGGGGCTTGGCGCGACCGAAGGGTAGGAGGAGGTCGCTGCTTGCAATGAGCGACCGGACGCCCAACCGCGACCAAACGACCGCGAGAAAGGGCGCTCAGACGTCAGCCACGACCGGCCGAGACAATCCAAGGGAGGAGAATTCCATGAGACGATTTCTGATCAGCCTTTTGCCGGCGCTGGCGCTCATGCTTGCTGCGGGTGCCGTGAAGGCCGAAGGAGGCGGCACGTTCCGCTCCGCCATGCGTACCGGCTGCATCGAGATGGGCACGCTGCACACCACCTGCGGCCATCGGCTCGACGAGACCGTGCTGCAGGGCCTCGTCCACATCAAATGGACGGGCGACGGCGTGCAGCCGATGCTGGCCGAGAGCTGGAAGACGGCGGACGGCGGCAAGACCTATGTCTTCAACCTGCGCCATGGTGTTAAATGGCATGACGGCACGCCTTTCACCGCCAAGGACGTGGTGTTCAGCCTCAATCTCTACGCCAATCCGAAGGTCGGTTCGCCCTGGGCGCAGAAGCTTTCCGCCGTGGCCGGATACAAGGCCTTCCAGGATGGCTCGGCCACCTCGCTTGCCGGGGTGAAGGCGTTGGACGACGCGACCGTGCAGATCGAACTCGACAGCGCCAAGCCGCTCTGGGTCGAGCTGCAGCTCATCGCCATCAGCATCTTTCCCGAGCACATCCTGGGCAAGGTCGCGCCCGCCGACGTCAAGGGCAATGCGTTCTGGGTCAATCGGGTCGGCACCGGCCCGTTTATCTGGAAGAAGTATGAGAGCGACCAGTATGTCGAGGTCGACCGCAATCCCGACTATTTCCTCGGCGCGCCCAAGCTCGACCGCATCATCTACCAGATCTACAAGGACGTGCCGCCGATTATCGCCGCGCTCGAGACGCAGGAGGTCGACGCCATGTCCTATGAGGGCGGCGGCGTGCCGATCTCCGAACTGCCCCGCCTGCAGAAGCTCGACTATCTGACGGTGCTGCCGAAATTCTCCGCCGGCTTGCCGACCTATCTGCAGTTCAATCTGGAGAACAAGCGCTTCGCTGATGTGCGCGTGCGCCAGGCGATGCTCTATGCCATCGACCGCAAGGCGATCATCGACACCGTCAAGCAGGGCGCCGGCGAACTGTTGAACACGCTGTTCCCGCAGGATTGGGCGCGCGCCAAGGACCTCGAACCCTACGACTACAATCCCGACAAGGCCAAGCAGTTGCTTACCGACGCGGGCTGGGATGCGAGCCAGCCGGTCGATTTCATCTACTACTATTCCGACCAGATGAACGTCGACACCGTCACCGCCATCCAGAGTTATCTGGCCGCCGTCGGCGTCAACATCCAGCCGCGCCTGCTCGATCCGGCGGCGATCAACCAGGTCTATGCCGACGGCAGCTTCCAGATGGGCTTCTTCGCGCAAGGCATGGGGCTCGACCCCTCGCTCGGCTCGCCCCTGGTGGTCTGCGGCGCCAAGCCGCTCGCCATGGGCTACTGCAACCCCAAGGTCGATGAGCTGTTCAACAAGGGTCTGGAGTCAAACGACCGCGCCACACGCGCCGCGAGCTATCAGGAGGCCTCGCGCATCCTCAACCAGGACCTGCCCAAGGCCTGGCTTTGGAACGAGGTGCGGCCGCTCGCCTTCAACAACCGCATCGTCGGCCTCGCCCAGCACTTCAAGCAACAGCCGCTCGTGATCTTCAACCACCCCGTCTACAACGAAGTCGAGAAATGGGAGGTGGCGAAATAGCCGCGGATAGCCTTGCCGGTCGTGGGGCTCTGACCGAGCCTCCCGATCCGTTGTCTCAGAACCGCCTTCAGCCATAGGAGAGGCCGGTGCTCAGCTATCTCCTGCGCAAACTCTTGCTCAGCATCCCGGTGCTGTTCGGCGTCACCGTGATCGTCTTCGCCATCGCGCATGCCATGCCGGGTGACGCGGTGCTGGCGATGATCACGGCGGAGGCGCCGTCGAGCGAGGAACTGATTGCCATGCGGCGCGGCGAACTCGGCCTCGACCAGCCGGTCTACATCCAGTACCTCCACTGGATCGGCCAGATCCTGCACGGCAATCTCGGCCGCTCCTTCGTCAATGGCCGCAGTGTCGGCGACATCATCGTCGAGCGGTTGCCGATGACGCTGGAACTGATGGGCGTCGCACTGCTCGTCGCTTTCGTCATCGGCACCACGCTGGGCGTGATCTCGGCGCTCAGGCAATACAAGCTCACCGACTATTCGCTGACGCTTGCCGGCTTTGTCGGCGTCTCGATCCCGGACTTCTTCATGGGACTGCTGCTCGTCTACGTCTTTGCCCTGGAGCTGCGCTGGCTGCCGTCGTCGGGCATTTCCACGGCTGGTGAAAACTTCTCGCTCCTCGACAATCTCAGGCACCTCGTCCTGCCCGCGGCCGCACTTGCGTTGTTCCGTGCCGCGATCTTCATGCGCTATGCCCGCGCCGGCATGCTCGAAGTGCTGAACCAGAGCTATATGCGCACCGCCAAGGCCAAGGGCCTCAAGCCCCGCACCATCACGTTGCGCCACGGCCTGCGCAACGCGCTGATCCCGCTGGTTACCGTCTTCGGCCTGGCGCTGCCGACGCTGTTCGGCGGCTCGGTGGTGATCGAGACCATTTTCCAGTGGCCAGGCATCGGCCTGATGTTCATCGATTCCGTGGTGAACAGGGATAGTCCCGTGATCATGGGCTACGTGCTGATCACCGCCATCATCGTCATGCTGGCCAATCTCGGCACCGACCTCGCCTACAGCGTGCTCGACCCCAGGGTGAGCTATGACTGACGCCGCCCTCGACATGACGATCGCCGCCGGCGCATCGCGCGGCCTGTGGGGCGAGGCGGCGCGCCGCTTCCTCAACCACCGCCTGGCAACGCTCGGCCTGATCATGCTCGCCATTATCGTGCTCGCCTGCGTGCTGGCGCCGCTGATCGCCCATTACGGCCCCAACGAAATCGATCTCAGAGGTCGCAACCAGCCGCCTGGCGGCATGCACTGGCTGGGCACGGACGGCACCGGCCGCGACATCTTCGCCCGCATCCTCTATGGCGGCCGCATATCGCTGACGGTCGGCTTCGTCGCCGTGG
This sequence comes from Mesorhizobium sp. M8A.F.Ca.ET.202.01.1.1, assembly GCF_004791595.1. Taxonomy (NCBI): domain Bacteria; kingdom Pseudomonadati; phylum Pseudomonadota; class Alphaproteobacteria; order Hyphomicrobiales; family Phyllobacteriaceae; genus Mesorhizobium; species Mesorhizobium sp. M8A.F.Ca.ET.202.01.1.1. The sequence continues at coordinate 164,788 of NZ_SRUN01000002.1, forward strand.
CGATCTCGGCGGCGATCGGCATCTTCATCGGCTGCGTCGCCGGCTATTTCGGCGGCAAGGTGGACCTCCTGCTGATGGGCCTGATCGACATGGTGCTGACCTTCCCGCGCCTGGTCATCATCATTGCCTTCGTCGCGGTCGTCGGGCCCAGCATCTTCAACACCATGGTGGTGATCGGACTGCTCAGCTGGCCTTCCATCGCCCGCCTGACGCGTGGTGAGATCCTGGCCTTGCGCAACCAGGAATTCATCCTGGCCGCGCGCTCGCTCGGCACCTCGCCCCCGGTCATCATCCTAGAACACATCCTGCCCAATATGCTCAGCCCAATCCTGGTGGCGATCACGCTCGACGTGGCGACCGTCATACTGCTCGAAGCTTCGCTCTCCTTCCTCGGCCTTGGCGCGCAGGCGCCGGCCGCCAGTTGGGGCAACATGCTGCGCGACGCCCGCACGCTGTCGATCCTGGAGAGCCAGCCCTGGATGTGGATCCCGCCCGGCGCGATGATCGCCATGGCCGTACTCAGCATCAACTTCGTCGGCGACGGCCTGCGCGATGCGCTCGACCCGCAGCACATCATGGGTGGCAAATGATCGGCGCCGACACGCTTGCCGTCGGCAGGGCCGCGAAGGGGATCGGGCAGCAGGCGGTGCTTTCGGTGCAGGGGCTGAGCGTCGAATTTGGCCCGAGCGGCAATTCCGTCTATGCCGTCAACGACGTCTCCTTCGACCTTGCCGAGGGCGAGTCGCTGGCGATCGTCGGCGAGAGCGGCTCCGGTAAATCGGTCACCGTGCAGACGCTGATGGGCCTGATCCGCAAGCCGCCCGGCCGCGTCACCGCGGGCCGGGCGCTGTTTCGTGGCCGCGATCTCCTGGCCATGCCCGATAGAGAGCTGCGCCAGATACGCGGCCGCGACATCGCCATGATCTTCCAGGATCCGATGTCGTCGCTGAATCCGGTGCTGACCATCGGCCTGCAACTGACCGAGGCGCTGCGCGAGCACCAGGGCCTGAACGACGCCGAGGCCGAACGCCAGGCTCTCGACATGCTGGCGCTGGTCGGCATCGCCAACGCGCCGCAGCGCATGCGCGCCTTTCCGCACCAGTTCTCGGGCGGCCAGTTGCAGCGCATCGGCATCGCCATGGCGCTGGTGTGCAAACCGTCGATCCTGATCGCCGACGAGCCGACGACCGCGCTCGACGTCACCATCCAGGCGCAGATCGTCGAGTTGGTCGTGCGCCTGCAGAAGCAGCTCGGCATGGCAATCATCTGGATCAGCCACGACCTCAGCCTCGTCGCCGGCTTCGTCGATCGCGTCGCGGTGATGTATGCCGGCTCGATCGTCGAAAGCGCGCCGGTCGGCGATTTGTTTTCGGCAACCAAGCATCCCTATACGATCGGCCTGTTGAACTCGATCCCGTCGCTGACGGCGGCCAACACCAGGCTGGTGCCGATCAAGGGCGCGCCGCCCAATGTCACGCTGGCGCCGACCTTCTGCGCCTTCGCGCCGCGCTGCGACCATGCCGAGGCGCGCTGCCGCCAGGCAAGGCCGCCGCTGGAAGCTGCCGGTGCCGATCAGACCGTCGCCTGCTGGCGCTGGCGGGAGGTGGAACGGGGGCCGCGCACGGGCGCCGGCGCCGCTGACAAGCCGGCCGTGACGGCACCGAAGCAGGAAGCGCTGCTCACCGTCACCGATCTCAAGGTGCATTTTCCGATCCGGCGCGGCGTGCTCAGGCGGCAGGTCGGCGCGGTGCATGCCGTCGACGGCGTCAGCTTCGAGGTGATGCGCGGCGAGACGCTCGCGCTGGTCGGCGAAAGCGGCTGCGGCAAATCGACGACCGGCCGCGCCGTGCTGGGCCTTGAGCGCCCCAGCGCCGGCAGCATTGTCTTCGAGGGCAGGAATTATGCGGGCGCGACAGGCGAGGAGCTGAAGCAGCGCCGCCGCGACATGCAGATGGTTTTCCAGAACCCGTTCGGTTCGCTCAACCCGCGCATGACCGTCGGCCGCATTATCGGCGAAGGGTTGCGTGCGCAGAAGATCGGCACCCGCGCCTCGCGCGATGCCCGTGTCAGCGAATTGCTGGCGCTGGTGGGTCTCCGGGAAGCGCTGCGCAACCGCTATCCGTTCGAACTCTCCGGCGGCCAGCGCCAGCGCGTCGGCATTGCCCGCGCGCTTGCCGCCAATCCGAAATTCATCATCGCCGACGAGCCGATCTCGGCGCTCGACGTTTCGATCCAGGCGCAGATCGTCAATTTGCTCGACGACCTCAAGCCGCGCCTCGGCCTGACCTATCTGTTCGTCGGGCACGATCTGTCGATGATCCGCTATCTCAGCGACCGCGTCGCGGTGATGTATCTCGGCCGCATCGTCGAGATCGGCACCACGAAAGCGGTGTTCGGCGCACCACTGCATCCCTATACGCGCGCGCTGTTGTCGGCGATCCCGGAGCCCGATCCCAAGGCGGGGGGCACACGCCGCCGCATCGTGCTCGGCGGTGGCGTGCCCGATCCGTCGAAGCCGCCGCCCGGCTGCCATTTCCATCCGCGCTGCCCCCTGGCGACCGAGATCTGCACCAAGGTCGATCCGGCACGGCGCGATTTCGGCTCCGCCGGCACCGGCCAGCATCTCGTCGCCTGCCACCACGCTGGCGAAGCCACATCATGACAAATCTGGAAAACCGAGGATCCCAATGACCAAGCAATTGGCGGGTATGTATGCCGCCCTGATGACCGGACTGAGCGATGCCGGCGAGTTCGATCCGCAACGGCAGCGCAACATCAACGACTATGTGCTGCGCCAGGGTCTGGCAGGCCTCTATGTCGGTGGCAGCAGCGGCGAATCCGGCCTGCTGACGGTGGACGAATTGTTGGCGCAGCAAGAGGTGGTCTTCGCCGGCGCGGTCTCAAGTGGCGTCAAGCTGATCGCCCATGTCGGCATGCCGAACCTGCGTGATTCCATCCGTCTGGCGCGGCAGGCGCGCAAGCTCGGCTATCACGCGCTGTCGGCGTTGCCGCCGCATTCCTACCCGTTCTCCGACGAAGAAGTCTTCGGCTACTACCAGGCGCTGGCGGCGGCGACCGACCTGCCGCTTATCGTCTACGAAATCCCCTTGCGCACCGGCCGGCCGCTGCCGCTTCCCCTGCTGGTCCGGCTGCTCGATCTCAGCAATGTCGTCGGCATCAAGTTCACCTCCACCGACCTGTTCAAATATTCCCTGCTGCGCAAGCGGCAGCCGCAGAAGCTGTTCTACTACGGCTTCGATGAGATCTATGCCGCCGCCGGCATGCTCGGCACCGAGGGTGGTATCGGAACTACCTACAATCTGCTCGGCAGGCTCTACGTGGCGATTGATCAGGCCGTTCGCGGCGGCGATCTGCGCCAGGCGAAGGCGCTGCAGATGGTGTCGCAGGATTTCGTCGAGGCAGTGCTGGAAACCGGTGTGCTGCCGGGCATGAAGGCGGCGTTCCGCGTCATCGGCGTCGATTGCGGTCCGACCCGTGCCCCGATGACACTGGCTGTCGCCGACGCCGAGGACCGCATGCGTGCCGTTCTCGCTCGCCCGGCGATCAAGGAGTGGCTGGCGTGAGCCGCGGCTCCCGTTACTGATAAAGCGGTGCCACGCTGAGTGCCGATCTGCGCGATGGTCGCGCGTCATGTCCGCGCAGGTCGAGATTCTTCACGAAGTTGTCTCCGTCTCGCGGGCGGGCAGCGCCGCCGCCAGCCGGTCCGCCCATTCCTCGATGCCGGACCGTGTCGACAGCAGGTCCTGCCTTATCTCGATGAGGACAGCAGGGATGCCGCGATCATCGCCATGGATGGGCACGGCGTAGTCGGCGTCGCGGCTGATCACATAGGGCACGTTGGCCGCGACGTTGAGCGACGCGTCGGCGCGCAGGCCCGAAAGGATCGCTGCGGCGAGATCGGCGGCATGGTCATGCAGCACGCCCGCATGCCATGGTCTTGCGACGCCAAGGAAGACCGGCGTGAAGGAATGGATCGTCACGATTCGCGTCGGCCTGCCCTCGGCCGCCCGTCGGTCGAGATGTGCGGTCACCCGGTCATGGAACGGCGAAAACATGATCTTGGCGCGTCGGTCCCGTTCCGCCGCCTCGATACCGGCATTGCCGGGAATGTCGGTGTCCTCCGACAGCAGGGGGATGCTGCCCGGGCTGTCCAGCGGCCGGTTGAGGTCGATCAGCAGCCGGGAATAGCCGCTGAGGAAGGCCGGCGCATCGAGCCGCGCCGACAACAGGCGCGTCACCTCCGAGGCGCCGATGTCCCAGGCGATGTGGCGCCGCAGGTGGCTGGCATCGAGCCCCAGCTGCCGATATTCGGCCGGCATGTGGTTGGACGCATGCTCGCACAGCAGCACGATGTCGCAGCGGCCGTGCTCGTTGAGAACCTCGACGGCGTCGGGCCAGTCCCCTTGAGCGGGCGTGTTCCTTTCACTCCGTGCGGTCATCAATAGAGCGTCCGGTAGAGATCGCAGATGGCGGCCGGATCGAGGCCGGCCAGGCGCTCGGCTTCATGCTGCTTCAGCCCGACGAAGGTCTCGATGAAGATCGGGGCGAACCATCCCGTGACGGTCTTGTCGGCCAGAAGCGCGTCCAGCGCCGCCGGCAAGGTTTCGGGCAGCCGCACCAGGCCAAGCTTTGCCCGTTCCGCCTCGCTCATCAGCGTCGGGTCGCCGGTGACCAGCGGCGGCGAGGGAAGATCCGCCTTCAGCCCTTCCAGCCCGGCGCGGATGATCGCGGCCAGCGACAAATAAGGATTGCCGGTGGCGTCGGCCGCCCGGTACTCGACATTGTACTGCCGTGCCGGATCGCGTCCGCCGATCGTCACCGTCGGGCAAATGCGCAGCGACGCCTCGCGGTCACGGTCGGCGAGCCAGGTGTAGGACGAACTCCAGCTGTGCGGCTTGAGGCGATAGAAGGATGATACGCTCGACGCCGTCATGGCGGTCATCCCAGGCAGATGGCGCAGCACGCCGGCACAGAAGGCGCCGGCCTTGGCGGAGAGGCCGCCGGGCCGCGCCGCATCGTAAGTCGCCGGCTTGCCGTCTTCGTCGACGAAGCTGAAATGAATGTGCACGCCGTTGCCGACGGCATTGGGGGCGATCTTGGGCGCGAAGCTCGCGCGCCAGCCGGCATTGCGCGCCACTTCGCGCGTGATTTCGCGGATGGCGACGGCGCGATCGGCTGCCGTCAGCGCATCGGCCGGCTCGTGCGTCACTTCGAATTGTTCATTGCCGAATTCGGCGATGACGACTTCGGGGCCGACGCCTGCCTCCTCCAGCGCCGCCATCAGATTGGGGGCGAACGGGTCGGTGCGGCGCAGCGCCGCAAAGGACATCGAATGCGCCGGCGCGAAGCTGCCATCGGCAATGTGGAATTCGTGCTCGAAGGCGGCGATGACGGAAAGGCCGGTCGCAGCCTTCAATTCCGCCAGCGCGTCCCGGAGCATGGTCCGCGTGCAGCCGAGCCACGGGCTGCCGTCGAGCTCGACGATGTCGCCGGCCACCATGTCGAACGGGGTCGCCGATCCCGTCCGTTCGGTGCGGAAGCGTGCCTTGAGATCGGGGATCAGCCGAAGGTCCCCCGACGAGCCCCAGGGGTTGGGATCGACGATCGAATTGAACGGCGTCATCGACAGATTGGCCTGCAGCCAGCCGACACCGGTCGCGGCGGTTTTTTGCAACTTGCCTTCAGTAACGAAGCGGCCCCGCGTAATGGCGGAGAGGTCTGTCGTGACGACGGCAACGAGGGGCTCGACGGTCGATGTCATGCCGTTTTTCCCAGGGCGTTGAAGCGGTCGACGACGGTGTCGGTGTCCGTGACCCAGCAATAGCCGCCGAAGGCCTTCAGCGCGATGTCGTGACGTTGCTGGGTGATGGTGGCGCAGGCATCCGACACGCAGGTGACGAGATAGCCACGGTCGGCTCCGTCGCGCACCGTCATGTCGACGCACTGGTCGGTCAGCACGCCGACCACGACGAGGTAGCGGATGCCAAGGTTTTTCAGGAGGTAGTCGACATTGGTCGAGTTGAAGATGCCGGACGAGGTCTTCGGGAGCATGATCTCGTCGCCGACCGGCGCCAGCGATGCAACCGGCAGGCCTTCGGGCAGCCTGGGCGCGACATGGATCGGCGTCAGCTTGTGGTCGAGCGAACGGTCGCGGCCATCTTCGGTCAGGCTCTGTATGATGGTGTGCAGTACCTCGACGCCATTGGCCCGCGCCGCCGCCAGCAGGCGCTCCTGGTTGGGGATCGTCTGCAAGGCTGTCTGCCGGTAGAAATAATGGTCTGGGCCGCGCTCCGGATGCGAGGGGTCTGCGCCCGGCTCCAGCCAGATGCGCTGCATGTCGACGAGCAGCAGCGCCGTCTCGCCGGCACGGAAGGCTTCGTCTCGCTTGGGTAGGGCCAGCTTGGATAAGGTTTGGGTCATGCCTTGTCGTCCTGCTTTGCTGCTTTGGGTCCAGGTGTCTTGCGTGGTCCAGCTGTTTTTCGGGGGCCAACCGTCTGGCCTTCCGCATCGCTGTCGAGCGTCACCGCATTGGCGTGCCGCACTTTCTCGATTCTCTCGATACGGGCCCGGGCGTCATCGCCCAGCGTCGAAACGATCTGGGCGGTCAACGCCTCCATCTGTGCGATCGCCGGCGCCAGCGTGTCATAGGGTGAGGCGACTTCGAGTGGGCTGACGATCGTGACTTCGGCGAGGTCTGATATCGGCGACAGCCATTGGTCGGTGAACAGAAGAATGCGCACATCGAGCGCGGCCGCCTGGCTTGCATAGGCCATCACGTCGAGCTGATAGCGGCGATAGTCGAAGACGACGAGCACGTCGCGGCGGCCGAGATCGGCCAGCGTGTCGAATGTCTGGGGGGAGAGCACGCCGAGATCGCGGACTCCGCTGCGGAACTGCGCGAGATATCCGGCCAGCATGCCGGCGATGTGGCGGCTGAACCGGCCGCCGACCAGAACGATCTCGCCCTTGGCCTCCATCAAAAGGCGGGCGGCCCGCTCGTAGGTCTGGACCGGTGTCGCGGCGGTGGCTTTCTGCAGGGCCGCGGTGACGGAATCGAGATAGGCGAGCACCGCGCTGTCGCTGGAACCGCTTTGCCGCTTGGTCTCCATCATCAACAGAGGCGAATGCAGCCTGGCCTCGACCTCGGCGAGCAGCTTTGCCTGAAAATCCGGAAACCCCTCATAGCCGAGCTTGACCACCAGCCGGACCACGGTGGGATCGCTGACGCCGGCGCGCCGCGCGAGCGACGAGGCGGTGCCAAGGCCGGAGGTCGGATAGTCCGTCAACAGCAGCCGGACGATCTTTTCCTCCGACGGCGTCAGCGCTAGATCCCCGCGCATCAGAACATCGCGTATCGCCATTGGCCTCCCCGAAATCCACGGTCTCTTGTTTTGTAAAAACTATTACAGATACTTTAAATAGTGTCAAGAATGAAGGGATGTTGACATCGGGCGATCGCCGGCCTTCGGCATCTTCGTCGAATATCCCCAGCAGACCCCCATCGAAGGCGAGATCCAGCAGCATGTGCCCGATAACCTGTGGCAGGTCATATCAGGCGACCAAGGGCCGGCGCGATGCCGCCCAGATCACGCTGTTCGATTCCGTAGGCTTCGCCATAGAGGACTTTTCGGCGCTGGGTTATGTCAGGGATCAGCTGAAGTCGACCAGCCTCTACCAGGAACTCGACATGCTGGCCGACCCCGACGAGCCGCGCGAACTCTTCGGCATGCTGCTCAGGGCTGACCCTTCAGGCAAGGCATCGGCTGACCCATGCTGGTCGCAGGCAGCGCCTCGATCTATCGGACATCATGGCGAAAATCCGTCCATCCGGGCAGCACGCAAGATGCGATTGCCGAGCGGCGGCCGATATTCAGCTTGGCGAAGATCCGCCTGATGTGTTCGCGCACCGTGTAGCCGCTGATGCCGAGCTGGCGTGCGATTTCCTTGTCGAGCTTGCCTTCGGCGATCAGCAGCGCGATCTGCAGCTCGCGCCGCGTCAGTATATCGGCGGCCGTGAGCGGTGTGTCGGCGGTTGCCGGAACATAGACTGCGTCATAGATCAGATAGTGAGTGCCGGCGCATACGATGCGGCCCACGGGGCGCTGATCGCCATGGCCGCTCGGGCCGCCAGGCTCCTCATCTTCGAGATGCCGGATGGCGACCAGCGAATGGCCGTTCACCACAAAACTCGATGTGTCCGTATCGGTGTTCCGCTCATTCCGTGACGCGGAGAGTTCTTCGGCGAACTCCGAAAGCCTCTGCAAGTTCTCGGCATGCCCAATCATGACCGAACGCCTTAGTTGGCAGGAAACTCATTACAATCACAAGCCCTGGCGCCTTAGCAAACGGCCACGCCACCGGACCACGGCGCAACCCGTATGAATGCTGCATTGATGGCCCGAACTATAACACTTCCCGGAATATTAGCATTCCCAAAATCATTTGGGGCCATCAATTTTCAGGTCAGGGTGCGAATCCGGAGTTGATAGAGCGCAACAGGTCCGGCGTTATCCTGACACCGCGGTTGAACAGCCCGGCCGGCGCCAGCGGCACACCCGGCCGGCAGCCCCAGGCGCCGCCCGAATGCGGGCGCGGACCGGCGGTGTGAACGGCGATGATGACCGGCGGGCCGGCTTGCTGGCGCTGGATCCAGACGGGCGCACCGCTGTGCCCCGGGCAGGTGTCGACGCTGTAGAAAAGCTGCCGCTCGGTGATCCGGTCGAGACGCTCGGCATGCTCCCACTGCGTGCCCTCCGGCTTGTCGGCCGGATAGCCTGAAATGTGCAGCAGACGCGAGGCCCGGAGCCTGTCGAGATCCTGCCGGCTCGGCGACCACAGCCGGAAAAAACCCGGCGCCGGCGAGAACGGCCGCTCGAGTTCGATCAGCCCGACATCGTGCAGCGCGGATGGCCGACGGCGGTAGGGCGGATTGACGTGCCAGCGTTTCGCCCATTGCCAGCCGAAGGGGCGCGCGTCGCGGGACGCACGGCCCGGCGTGACCCGGATGCGCACGGCAAGGTTGGGCAGGCCAAGCCGCTGCCGGATCGGGCTGGTGATGCAGTGTGCGGCGGTCAGCAGGCGCGTCGGCGAGATCAGGAAAGCGGTGCAGCCGGTCAGCCTGCCGTCGCCGAAGTCGCGCTCGATATGGCAGACCGCGCTGTGCGGAAAGCGGTTGGTGTGCGCGACTCTGGCGCGGCCGTCGGTCGGCCCGACCACCGCATAATCCGCTTCGTCGGCCAGACGGTCGAGTTCGAAGGGCGCTGGCGAGAACAGCGTCATGTGTCTTGCTCGGCTTGTGGTGGCTCGGCTTGCGGCGGCGCGACATCCGGCGGAGCGACATCGTAGATCCCGCCTCCGCTTTCCACCTCCCGTGGGACGTCGGTCGCGGCCATGTCCGCGTCCGCTGCCGGGCCGAGCATGTCGCGCAGGCGGTCCACTAGAAGATGGGCCTCTTCGCCCCGGCCCTCAAGGTAGGCCGTCGCGCGATCCATGAACTCCTCGTCGGAACCAAATTGTGGTTCCGCCGGGCGCGGCGGGACCGAGCGCAGCGCCTTGACCTCCTGGAGAACGATGGCATCGAGGTCGGCCCATACCGACCTTGCATGAGGTGCGACTTGCCCGTGCATGGAGATCTCCCTTGGTTCAGTTGGTGTACATCAACCCCGCTTCATCGAATGTGGTGCTGTTGGGGTCATAGAGCAGTGGCCGCTCCCGGTCCTGCAGCCAGCCCTCATAGTTCCGGGCCCGCCTTGGATGCATCGCCTGGCGGGTCAGGCGAGCCGCCTGGACCAGGACCTGGCCCGGTTGCAGGTTGCGGATCGCGGTGTTGACCCGGGGGTCGGCGCGGCTCGGCTGCCGGTAATGTTCGACAATCCTCTGCGCGATCGAATTGGTCCCCTTGGTCATGCCGATGCTGAGCGGACGGTCGCGGTCTATGCCGGCGCGGGTGATGCGATAGACCTGCGGCCCCGGCGCCAGGAACGGCCGCAGCAATGGATCGACGGCCTGGCCCCTGCCGGCGGCGGTGCGCGCCGCATCGATGGCGGCCAGCGACACCGGCGGCGTCCAGCCGCGCCAGCCCGGCAGTTGCGAACCCCGAGCCCGTGCCGAGGTCTGGCCGCGCGCCGGCCGCGGAGCACGTCCCCGCCGCACGGTGGCTTCGTCGAAGGAGGTGTCGCCGCCGCAACCGCAGCCGCAGCCACCGCTTGGAAAATGCCGGCGCCTGACCTCCACGGCGCGAAAGCCCTGTTGCCGGCGGCATTGTGCGCAGCCGCATGGCCGGCGGTGGCCGACTGTTTGCGCTGCCTCGTCAACCAGCGCGTCGAGTTGTTCGTCGAGATATGACATGCCGGCTCCCTTTCCTGCGTCCTGTTCAATGCCTGCCCGTTGCCGGGCTACCCCGGACCGGCCGCCACTTTTGCGTCCGCCGCCGTAGCCCGCCGGCGCAGCCGCGCCACGGTTCTTTCCCGCTGTTCGACCGTCGGCAGCGGAAAGGATGGCCGCGCCGGCTGTGGCGGCCTGATATCGAGATAGCTGGCGATGTTGGCGCTCGGATCGAGCTCAAGCTGCAATAGCGAAGCCGGTGCCGAAAGCAGCGAGACGACACCCGGGCCATGACCCGCCACGGTGCTGTCCGAGTGCACAATCACACCCACCGATACATGTCCGCCCAGCCGCGAGCGGCCATAGCGGTTGTCTGCGTCCATGATGCCGACAATGTCGCCGAAACGCAGCGAGCCGAGCTTGTAGCGACGCACCATGCCCGGATCGGACATCTGGATGTCGTAGTCGCCGCGCAGCACATTGTTGCGGCCCAGCCCCGAACCCATGACGCGGGCGGGAATGCGATGCGTGACCTTGACGTGGATCCTGCCGTTGCGCTCCACCGGCCGCCAGCGCGCGAGCAGCCGTGGCGAGCAGTTCCAGATCGCAACGTCGGGATAGTCGGTCAGGCGCAGGCCAAGTCCATAGGCCCAGACCTGGATGCGGTCGCCGATCGCCATCTGCCGCATCGCCGGCAGCGGAAAGTCGATCAGCACCGTGTCGACGCCGCCATGCTTGCCGGTCACCACGCCGCGCGCGCCGGCGGCGCGCCCCGTCGTGACGATGGCGTGATTGCCGACGCAGGAATAGCTCTGCAGCGCCTGGTTGGCGGCATCAGGGCTGCCGCCGGCCGCGCGCGCCTCGTTGCGGATCGACACCGCCGGTTCGACATGATCGCCGGCGAGCCCGACGCAAGGGTCGCCGACGCGATGGTTGAGCACGATGCCGCCGGTGCCCGGCAGCGAGCGCGGCCTGCCGTCGTAGCCGATGCGCCACGGCGTTCCCTTCTCTGTCGGCGAAGCCACTTGCCCGGCGACGCTGATCATCACCAGGTCGCGCGCATTGGTGCGCAGGCCGTGGACCGGGTGGAGGCGGGCCGGTTTCATGCCGCCGCCTCCACTGGTGCCAGCTCGTACCAGAGCGCGCAAGCATTGCGCCAGGGATCGTCCGGCGTCTCGTCATGGTCGGCTGGATCCTCCAGCGCCAAGTCGGTTTCGCTCCAGCCGTCCGGCAGCGCCAGGATGACCGGCGCGACGACCTGCACGATGGCGGCGCTGCGGCCGCTCGCGGCGATCGGGGCGGCGGCGGGCCAGAAGGCCGGACCAGACCAACCCGGGATCGCGCCCGGATGACGTGTGGCCGGAAACGCGAGCCGCTCCAGATAGTCGCATAGCGGCGGCCGGGCACCGGCGCTGCCGGCGATGGTCAGGATGTAGGTGCTCTCGGGCTGCAGCGCGGCCGACAGGGCAATGACGTCGCGCGCGCATTCGTCGAGCGGTGCTGCGGTGCCGGCGAGGTCGCCAAGCCGCGCTTCAAGCGCGGCACAACAGCCTTCGAAGCGCGGCAGCAGGGCAGTGCCTTCGCGCTCGGGCAGCGCGCTCTCATATTGCGCATCGCCGACCCAGTGTACGCGTGACGACAGCCGGCCGTTCTGCCAGGCGCGGCGCCACGGCTCGAGCTCAAGCACCAATTCCCTGAGCGTCGCGTCCCGCGCATCGGGATGCAGCCAGCCGCCGCCCATCTGGTCCGGCCGGTGGCGGTAGTACTCGTCATTGTCGAGCAAGGTGTAGAAGCCGCGCGGCAGCCACACCCGAGCCGACTGCGACAGCGTCACCGTGACGAGCAGCCCCATCGGCGACAGCGCCAGCGGCGCATCGATGACGATGTTCGGGGGCTTGGGCGAAAAGCGCCCGGGAAGAGCCAGATGGTGGTCCATCGCGGACACCCTTCAGAAATAGAGAGTTGGAGCTGTCCGGCGACTCCACCGGATGCTGAACAGCTGCAACGGTTTAGGCGGCGATGCGCGAGGCGGTGTTGCGGTTGAGCCCGTACGACCAGTGCACACGATCGCCATCGAGGCCGGGGAAGCGGCGCCCTTCGCGCGTCAGCCGGTAGGCGGCGAGCCACGCGTCGGCCTGCGAGCCCATCTTCTTGGCGTCGGCGTCGAACTCGGCCGGCGTGATCGTCGTGCGGAAATCGTTCTCGGCGATGTATTGCAGCGTCCTGCGCCCCGCATCCGCCATCTTGGCGCGCTGCGACATCTCGGCCGCGCCGCCCAAGTGCCGGTTGGCGACGGCTTCGATGACATCCCATTTGGTGTTGGCGTCGAAGGACTTCTTGATGTCGGGCGCGTCGAACAGTTCGAAGATTTGCTGCACGTACTGGCCGGTTTCACGGGTCAGCGCCAGGATGTTGCCATAGCTTGAACGGTCGAGATGGTAGCGCAGGTCGGTACCGACACGCTGCACCGTGGCGAGCGCCGCGAACGGCCGGTCATTGATGGTCGAGCTGCCGCGGATGACCTGGCCGATGGTCAGATCCTGGAAGTATTGCGACATCGCGTTCATGAAGGCGACCAGCATGAAGTGGAAGCTGCGGTTGACGATCGCCCCCGACGGCACCGGCGCGCGGCCATAGTTGAAGACGCGGCGATAGGCGATCAGCCGGTCGCGGCGCTTGTAGCGGATCGGCCGCCACTTCTCGAGGATGTAGAGCCCGCGCGCGCCGGGGCCGCGCTGGATGCGGATCTGGCCGTTCTGGAATAGCCGGCGCAGCACATCGACGACCTGGAACAGCTTCATGCGGTCCATCTGGTAGATGTAATAGAGTTCTGCCGAGGCCTGCAGCTGCGGCGGAATGATGGATTCGTCGAAGTCATTGCGCAGCAACGGCATCTGCAGCGCGTCGAACGGCTTGAGCGGCCCGTCGCCGAAGCCCACCAGATCCGCGAAGCTCGTTGTCGTCGCACTGGACGAGCGATCGAGCAGTTCGCCGTAGCGGCCCTCGAACTCGCTCTCGAAAGCGGCGCGGTCCGCCGGCGACAATCCGGGCAGCTCGTCCCTGAAGAAGCGCTGGAACAGCCTTTGGATGACCTCATTGGATTCGCTAGCCATAACAGACCTCATGTTGCTCGAATTGGCGGCTCACGGTTTCAGGCTTTGGGCGGCTCGCTGGAGCCAGTGTCCTGACTGGCATTGATGGCGCTGATCACGGCCGGCACCAGGTCGAAGAAGCGCGCCAGCTCACTGTCGGTGATCGTCGCGGGAAGGCCTGGTGGGACGGGCTCGACAGCGCGCACGCGCTTGACGAACTCGCTGCGCCGTTCGTCCTGCGGCTTGGTCTTCTGAAACTTGACGATGGCCTGCAGCGACGGGAATTCCGCCCGGATGAGCCATTGGCCCGCATTCGTGCGGCCAACGATGTCGCCGGTCGTGTCGACCGCCGCCGCGTAGAGTGCCGTGACATTGTCCTTGTCGCGCAGGCCAAACGACCGCACCGTTTCGTCAAACCTGTCGATCGCCTTGCCGATGTCGCCAAGCTTCTTGTCGATCTCGCTACCCTTGGGCTGGTTCTGCAGCGCGGTGGCGATAGTCTCCATCGCGGCGGTCAGCCGTTCGAAGGTCTTCGACTGGTCTCCGTCGGGATATCTCCTGATCGCCTTGGCAACGTCGCCGATGGCCTTCTGGGTTCCCTGGCTGCCCGTATCGACCTGTTTGGTCAACAGGTCGATCGATTGCGGCGTCTGGGCCTCCACTTCGAAGCGGGCCTTGACCCCGGCGTGGAACTTGTTGGCCGGATGATAGGGAAACGGAATTTTCGCAGCCATTGTCCTGCTCCTCTCATGCCTGCTCACGCCGACCAGTAGTCGGGACGGTTCTGACCCATGCTAGCCATCGAGCTCGCGATAGGCGACGGCATCTGGACCGGGCTCGGCAGGTTGGTGCCCTGGTTGAACGTGTTCTGCAGGATCGTGCGGATCATCCAGCGGATCAGCGACTGGTTGTTGCGGAAGTTGAAAACGTTGAAGTCGCATTGCTGGGTCAGCGACCGCACCAGGCGCTCGGTCTGCTCCTCGGCCTGGTAGAAGGTTCGCAGCTCACGCACCATCAGCCCCTTGAGACCGGGGTCCCAGGCGCCAGCGCCACCGAACGGGTCGAGCAACTCGCCGGAGATGGTGGCGAGCTTGGTCTTCAGCTTGTCGCTGAATTCGCACAGCAGCACGCCGGGGTTCGCCACCTGGTCGGTCAGGTCCAGCACCGCGCCCACGGCGAGGCCGACGGCGGTCGCCCGTCTCTCCTGTTCACCGAGGCCGTCCGGATCGATGCCGACCGCATAGAGATCGATCGCCCGGTCGAGCAGGAACAGCATGTAATCCAGGAGCACCTGGCAGCTGATCTCGTCGTCGTCGCAGCCGCAGCCGGCGAAGCAGTCGACCTGCTCGAGCAGGAAACCGCGCGCGATGGTGAGGTTCATCAGCCGGACGGCGCCCTGGTCGGGGCCGCCGGCGCCATAGAGGCCGTAGACGATGATCGGCGGGCGCGCGACATAGAGCAGCCGCGAGCTGCCTTTGGCGACGAAGGCATCGACGAAGAGCTGCAGGCTGGAGACGAACGCCACCAGCGGCGGCGATTCCGGTGGTCCCGATGTGATCGGCACGTCGATCGGAACCGGAATGCTCTGGCCGAACTGGATCAGGCGCTGGAAGCGGTGAACCAGCATCGCCGACGCGGTCGATAGTTCACGCAGGCTCTCGACGCTTGCCCCGGTCGAGAGGTCGACCAGGTCGTCCATCGCCTGCGACAGCGCGTTCTCTTCCAGAAGGGCACGCAGGTCCGCCTGGCCGCCGGCTTCCAGTTGCAGGACCAGATTGCGGTAGGCTTCGATGCCGCGCGGCCAGTCCTCCTGGCCAAGCGCGCTTTCGACCGAGCCGGTCAGGCTGCGCAGCGCCATGATGACGGCATTGCGGCGCGCCTGCAGCTCACCGGCCGCCGAACGCACGATCGAGGTGCTGCGTGTGATGCCGTTGGACGCCAGCCCCTCGCCGATGGCGACAAGGATGAGCCCCGCCAGCACGTCGCAGCTCTGGGCAAAGCGCCGGAACAGGATGGCGCTGCCATCGGTTAGCGTGCCGACATAGCGTGCCAGGCGCGAATACTCGCCGAGCTGGCGACGCGCCGACATGGCGCGGTCGTGGTTGACCGAATCCAGCGAAAGGCGCGCGGCGGCCAGCCCGTCATTGGCGAGCTGCCGGATCGAGCGGCCCCAGCCAATCATCTCGATGCGGATGTCCTTCAGTGGCGAGGAGGTCGAAAGCGTCTGCAGGTCGCGCTCGAGATCGTCCTGCGCCTGGGCCATTTCGACCGAGGACGGACCCGTGTTCCGTACCTGCGGCACATAATCGGGCACGCTCGAATAGGGCAGGCCGGCGCGTTCGCGGCGGTCCCTGTCCGCTTCCTGCGGGTAGAAGTTCAGCAGCGCGTTGGCCATCTGGTCGGGATCGCGCGGATCACTGACGCGCAGCGTCTTGCGCAGCAGATTGTCGACGGCGACCGTGGCGGGCGACCGAAATTTCGAGACCGGGCTGGCGGCGGTTGTAAACAGGTCGGCCATGACATCTCACCTCATGCAACGAGTGCGGCTGGGGACGGTTGCGCGGCAGGCCGTCTGCTTGCCTGGCGCTGGGCCAGGTTCCTGATGACGAGCTTGGCAATGGCGTCCGGTTCGGCGCCGGCCTCCAGCGCGAAACGGCTGGCCGACACAAGAAAGCGTGGCGGCAGGTCGGGTACGTGCCCCGCCGCGATCTGGATTCCGCCGCGCCGGATGCGGGCTTCGTCGGCGCGCGTGAATGGAATGGCATCGGCCAGCGCGTGCTGGCCCAGCCCCCGCCGAGGCTGGTAGGCGATCTCGTCGACCACCGCCGGGATGAGGCGCGGGACCGACGCAAGCAGCACCGGAGGCAGCCTGTGGCCGCGCGACGGATTGTAGAGCGCGCGCCAGACGCGTTCGGCGCGCGCCGCATCGGCGGCGAAGCCCATGCGGCGCAGCATTTCGGTCAGGATCAGGACCCGGATCCAGCCGGTCGGATGGGCGCCGCCGGGGCGATAGGTCAAGGCGCGCGCGCCGGGGTGGGCCAGGAACTCCATCATGCCCCAGACCGACGCCGTGCCGCCGAGCAGCAGCGCCGCGAGGTCCGCGAAGATCTCCTTGTGCCAGCGGCGCAGAATGGTCACCACGAGCGGATCGAAGCGCATCGAGGCCAGCCGGTTACCGACCGCCTGCGCGTTTTCCTGCCACAGGCCCATATCGGCCTGCAGATTGTGCGCGACCTCGTGCAGGAATACCGATTGCCAGGGATTGTCGCGGTCCCAGGGGACGCGGATCACCGGGAACGGATTGCTGTCGCCGAGCAACCGCGCCAGCGCCACGCCACGACGCTGCGTCGCCGGCGAATAGCCGTGTTCCATATAGGTCAGCGGCTTCAGCAGCGGGCCGGCGAAGACGCCGGGCAAGGCCGCGCGGACGACGGTATAACAGTCCATCGCGATCGCGTCATGGGCGGCCAGCGCCGGCGCGAAGCCCGAGCCGCGCTGCGACATCACCTCGAAGAACATGCCGAAGCTGCGGCGCAGCCGGTCGATGCTGCGGTCGAGCAACGCCATCTGGGTGAGAGCCGCCTGCGCCGTTGCCGGCGGCCAGCCGCGTTCGATCACGGCGATCTGCCGATTGATGGCGTTGCCGATGGCGGCCAGCCGCCGGTTGGCGGCGTGGAAATGGGCTCGCGACGGCGCATAGGGCAGGTCTTCGGGACGCAGCCCGATGCGCCGCGGCGTCAGCCGGTTCAGGCGCTGCGCGCGCGCCTTCAGCGCCCGCAACTTGGTGTCCAGGAACCGCCTGGTCGAAGAACCCGTGCGCATCGCCACGATCCTTCTGGTTGCACCGAGAGGGTTTCAGTTGGGCCGGATGGTGATGCTGACCGGACCGCGGATGACGATGCGCCGCCGGCGCCCGGAACCCTGGCCCTGGCCATAGCCCGGAGCATACCCACCGGTCCAACCGCCAATGCCGCCCATTCCCCCGAGCGCCCGCCCGGCGGCGCGCGCCAGGATGCGTGCCGGAGCCATGCCGGAGCGGACCGCCGCGGCCGTGCGGCGCACGATCCGCCGCCCTCTCTGCAAGGGCTGCGTCAGCTGCCGGCGCAAGCCATGCCCGCGTGCCGCGACACGGCGCGCGGTGCGCGCCAGCACCATTGGCCGCACAGAAGCCGGGGTGCGCCGGGTGACCGCCGTGCGGCGCACGCTGTTGGCGATGCGCGGCAAGGCGCGGATCGCGGTCGGCCCGCCACGGTTGACGAGCTGGGTGGCGGCGCGGCGCACGGTGCGCACCGCCTGGATGCGGGCGGCCGCCGGCATGCGGGCGGCGGCGGGGCCGAGCACGCGTCTGGCGGCGAGCCCCGCGACCAGCGGGATGGCGGCGCGATTGCGCACCGCGAGCTCGGCGAAGGCGTCGAGCGCTTCGTCCTCCGAGGCTTCGTCCGCCATCAGCTGGCCGATGACATTGGCGACGCCGCCAATTGCCGTGCCGTAGCCTGGGATGAGGCTGGCGACCGGCGCCACGGCGCGGGCGATGCGGCCGATGGTGGGAGCGGCACGCCGCACGGTGCGCACGGCGCCGCGTATGCCGCGGGCGATGCGCCGGAAGAACTCGTCGCTGTCTTCAGCCGCGAGCGCGAAGCCCAGCGCTTGGTCCCAGCCGTCATCGTCGCCCTCGTCGAAATCGTCGCTCTCGTCGAAGTCGTCGCCTTCATCGAATTCGTCGCCGGCGTCCATCTCGTCGAAGCTCGAAGCCTCGTACTCGTCGCCCGCGTCATACTCGTCGCCCTCGTCGCCTTCATCGGCACCTTCGAAGCCGTCGCCTTCGTCCATTTCGTCGAATTCGTCATAGCTGTCGGCGGGGCCTTCCGCTTCATCAAAGGCTAGGTCGTCGAACATCGATTCGTCATACCCGTCCATCTCGAGATCTCCTCTTGAGCGATCGGCCCCTCAGGAGAGCGGGACCAAAGCGATTAACGCCGGTCGGGATAGTCCCCCCTGAAGTGATCGCCCTCAAGTCGGCAGGACTGGGTAGCTCGAAGATGGTCGTCAGTATCGGCGACTATTCAGGTGCGGAATTTTGTGCTTAAAACAAATATATTGCGAGTATTATTTTACTATAATTTTATTATAAACGGATTTACGGCTGATATCTGACGTGAAGCGCCAAAAATTGGAGAAAGGCCCATAAATACTTCGCGGCATGCTGAAAGCCGCCGTCGCCGGCCAGGCTCGCCATAAGGTTGGGAAGTCTTCCTCGTCTTTACCGCAACGCAACACCCTTCTCAGTTCGGCCATATCTCCTGCCGTGATCACGATCATCATCATATCGCCTGCGCGGCGTGGAAAATTATTCGTCGCGATGGCTTTTGAAGGGCCAATCGTTTCTTTCCGGGCAAGGGGGAGTCGATGAGACTTGTAGGCATTGGCGGCGGAAGGAAACCGGTAAAGGAGCCTGATATGCCCAGAATAGTACCCGTGCTCGATTTGAGCCGCTTTGAGCAAGGCGCATCGGAACGTCGGACATTTCTGGCGGATCTCCGCTCCGCCTCGCGTGACATCGGCTTTTTCTACCTGGCCGGACACGGGATCTCCTGGGCCGAGATCAGCGAGGTGCTCACCGCGTCCCGCCGCTTCTTTGCCTTGGCCGAGGCCGACAAGCTCGCGATCGAGATGGTCAAGTCCTCGCAGTTCCGCGGCTATACGCGCGCCGGCGGCGAGCTGACCAAGGGCAAGGCCGACTGGCGCGAACAGCTCGATATCGGCGTCGAGCGCCAGCCCATAGCGCAAGGCCCCGGAATTCCCGCCTGGACGCGGCTGCAGGGGCCGAACCAGTGGCCGGCTGCGTTGCCAGAACTCAAACCCGCCCTGCTGGCATGGCAGGCCAAGGCGACAGGGGTGGCCATCAGGCTCTTGAAAGCCTTCGCGCTGTCGCTCGACCAGCCAGAGGATGCCTTCGACCCGATCTACCGTGAGCAGCCAAACCACCGCATGAAGATCGTGCGCTATCCGGGCCGTGAGGCGACCGGCGGTGATCAAGGTGTCGGCGCGCACAAGGATGGCGGTTTCCTGACGCTGTTGCTTCAGGATGACAATAAGGGGCTGCAGGTCGACTATGATGGCAGCTGGGTGGATGTGGATCCCATTCCCGGCACGCTCGTCGTCAACATCGGTGAATTGCTCGAGCTGGCCTCGAACGGCTATTTGCGTGCGACCGTGCATCGCGTCGTGACGCCGCCCGCCGGCATTGAACGCATTTCGGTGCCGTTCTTCTTCAGCGCCAAACTCGATGCGACGATACCGCTGCTCGAACTCCCCGAGGAATTGGCGACGCAGGCGCGCGGGCCGGCCAGCGATCCGGACAATCCGCTGTTTCGCGATGTCGGAACCAATGTGCTGAAAAGCCGGCTGCGCTCGCATCCCGACGTCGCGCGCCGCCATTACGCCGACCTGCTTGAGCCGGAAACCGGAGCGGGTTGAGCCTGTTGCCACAAGAACGAATGGATTTTTTGCAGTCCCGGCTGATTTTGGAAAATCGTTCGTCGCATCTGCGTGAAGATCGGTTCAAAAGAGAAAAATCCGTTCGGTGTTCTCCTCCCATTTCGCTGAACGGTGTTCCCCTCTGAAGGTTGTGACCTTCTTTTGGCCGGGCGTTTCGCGCCCGGCCATTTTTCTTTCCGCCTTGCGCGTTGCCGGTGCGGCGTTGATCCGGCAGACTTCGGCATGCGCCAACCGTTGCAATCAGTGGAAGAAGGAGAGGTCACATGACATCCAATGTCGCCGTCATTGCCGGAGCGGGTTCTGGATTGAGCGCATCGCTGGCGCGTCTTCTCGCCAGGGAAGGGTTCCAAATCGTCCTGGCCGCTCGAAATATCGAGAAGCTCGGTGCATTGCAGGCGCAAGCCGGCGCGCAAGCCGTGGCGACGGATGTCTCGGATCCGGCCTCGGTGGAGCAGCTGTTTGATGTCGCCGACAAGGCTGGCCCGCTTTCCCTCGTGATTTTCAACGCCAGCGGCCGCGCTCGCGGCCCGATGCTGGCCTTGGGCTCGGGGTCGATCCTTTTCACCGGCGCGACGGCAAGCGTGAAGGGGTTCGCCGGGTCTGCCGGCTTTGCCATGCCCAAATTCGGATTGCGCGGGCTGGCGCAATCCATGGCCCGTGAACTGGCGCCCAAGAACATTCACGTCGCGCATTTCATCATCGACGGGGCCATCGCCTCGGCCGCGTCTGGACAGGAGTCCGAGCTGCAGGACCGCCGGCTGTCGCCGGATGCGATCGCCGCGGCCTATCTCTCCATCCACCGCCAGCACCGCAGCGCCTGGACCTGGGAAATGGAGCTCAGGCCATGGGTCGAAAACTTCTGACCGCATCAGCGATCCATGCGACCTTTGCATGGCTCGTGTGCACAGGCCTTGAGGAGAGTCGACATCGCATGAGGATGTCACTATATAGCGACGGCTTCGATGGCTCGCGCCTTGAAGCGTAACGTCATAAGGCGGCTGCAGCGACAGCCATTGAGATACGAAACGGACTGGAAGCCGTAAAAGGTAGAAGCAATTGCTCGGAGCGGGCAGATCCCGCCAACGGTACAGTCCTTCAGAATCAGAAAATGTTCTTCACCCCTCGATTTCCTTCGGCTCTGTGGACCCTGGACGGCATTGGCTTGCCGGCTGGCCGCGACTCGGCTGGAATGGGAGCATGCATCCTTTGCGGGATGCCGACGTTTATGATTACCAACCGGCTTTGCCGCCAGGGAAAAGCAGTATGAGTGAACATGCGATCGAGTTCTTGCGGGGATGGATCGGTGAAAAGGTCCATTGCCAGTCCCACGCCAGGATCGAGAAACAGGCCGAGACATTGGCCCGCGAATGCGCCGCCAAGGCAGCCGAGGTCGGCATACCGCTGGAGGACATCCAGGAGGAAGTCGGCGACATCCAGGAATTGATCGCTTCCCGGCTCGAGGAAGCTGCCGAGGCGGACGAAAACCAGCAGGCTTCCAGCAAGGCCGCGGAATAGATTTTCAGGGACAATCCTGTCTGAAAGCGCGGGCCGTTCGGCCCGCGTTTTCGTCTCAGCCGAACTTTTCTTTCAACCACGTCTTTGGCAGCGCCGGCACGAAATTGCCGTCGCGGCCGGTCATGTCGTCATTGGCGACCAGGGCGTTGAGGATCGATTCCTCCACCGCCTGGATCACCGCGTCGAAGAACGGGTCGATGTCTGCGTCGGGAATGAAATCGGCGCTGGCGATGCGGCCAGACAGCCCCAGCGCCGCGGCGGGATTGGCCGTCGAGAAGGCGAGGAAGATGTCGCCCGAACTGTGATAGCCGAAGCCGCCGGTCATGGCGACGCCGAGCGGCACACGCCGTGCCAGCCGCTTCATCTGGTGCGGCAGGAACGGCGCGTCGGTGGCGATGACGGCGATGATCGAACCCTTTTCCGCGCGCGACGTGGCTTCGCGGATCGCTGGTTCGGTGAGTTCGGGATCGGCGCGCCGGCCACGCATCGTGAAATTGTGCCGCTTGCCGAAATTCGACTGCACGAAAGCGCCGGCCGTGTAGGTGCGCCCCTGCCATGCGACGATGCGCGATGCCGTGCCCGAGCCTGCCTTGAAGCCGAAGGTGATCATGCCGGTGCCGCCGCCGACGCTGCCTTCCTCGACCGGTCCGCCGGCCGCGCCGTCGAGCGCCTCGGTGACATGCTCCGATGTCAGATGGTGGCCGTTTATGTCGTTGAGAAACCCGTCATAGGTCTCCGCCGCCACCGGCAAACCCCAGGCGCTGTCGATCGCGGCCGGCAGCACCCGGTTCATCCAGCGCAGCGTGCCGTCACGCGAAACACCGCAGGAATGCGTGTTGGTGATGGTGATCGGGAAGTTGAAAGCACCGGTTTCCTCGATGATGTGCGAGCCGGTCAGCTCGCCATTGCCGTTTTGGCTGAAGATGCCGGCGAAGACCGGCGTCGCCAGCTCGGCGCGAGGCCTGGGCAGGATGGCGGTCACGCCGGTGCGCACCGGTCCCTTGCCGACGACAAGCGCACCATCGCCTGAAATCAGCGTCGTATAGCCGACCGCGACCCCTGGCACGTCGGTGATCGCATTGAACGGCCCAGGCGTGCCGTCGAAGTCGATATTGAAGCTTCGCGCGCGCGGCTTGCACGACGGTGTTGCCAGATGGTGCGGATTGTCGGTCATGCTCTTAGAACAAGGATCCCTGATTGCCGGGTTCTCTCGTCTTGGCAACTGGGGCCTTGGCCGCGGGCCTGGCGGCGGGCTTTGGCCGCGCCGCGCCGCTGGTTGCCACCGCATCGGCAGTGCCGTCGGCGAACTCCAGCGAAAGCGCCATACCCGACGCCACGTCTGCGGCCTGCTTGATGACGGCGCCGTCGGCATCCTTCACCAGCACGAAGCCGCGCGCCAGGACGGCCTTGTGCGACAACGTCGCCATCAGCCGGTCGGCCTGGATGATGCGGCCGCGCAACCGCTCCAGCCTAAGCAGCATCGCCTGGCCGCCGCGTCGCGTCAAAGCGGTCAGCAAATCTCTATGAACACGTTGCCGCCGTGCTGTCGGCTCGATCGTGATGCGGCCCTGCAGCAAAGCCAGTTGCTGCCTGTGCCGTTGCAGCGATGCCTTGGCGCATTTTGGCAACTGATCCGCTGCACGATTGAGTTCCGCCCGCCGGCTTCTCGCCAGAGTACGCAGCGCCCGTTGCGCACGCAAAAGATTACGGTCGTTGGTGCGCCGCGCCTCGGCAATCCGCTGCGACAGCATCGCCGGCGTCAATTTTACGGCGAAGAATCGTGCCCGCTTGCGCTCGGTGGAAACCATCAGGCCACGGCCGAGCCTCGACGTCGCTTCGTCGAGGCGCCGGCGCGGCAGCGCCAGCAATTGATCGGGCGAAGGCAGCGCACGCGCTGCTGCACGTGTTGCTTGCCGCTTGCGCTCGAAATTGCGCAGGACGGCTGCCTTGAGCCGTGCGCCGAGGCTGGCCAGCGTCGCTTCGAGGTCCGCCTTCACCGGTACGGCGATTTCGGCCGCGCCTGTCGGTGTTGGCGCCCGCACATCGGCGACGAGGTCGATCAGCGTCCAATCGGTCTCGTGGCCGACCGCCGAGATCACCGGAATGCCCGAGGCGGCGACGGCGCGGGCGAGTGCCTCGTCGTTGAAGCCCCACAGATCTTCCAGGCTGCCGCCACCGCGCGCGACGATCAAGAGATCGGGACGCTGGATAGGGCTGTCCCATGCCAGCGCGTTGAAACCGGTCACGGCATTGGTCACTTCCGCACTCGCCGTGTCGCCCTGCACGCGCACCGGCCAGACCAGCACATGCAGCGGAAAGCGGTCCTTGATGCGGTGGATGATGTCGCGGATGACCGAGCCGGTCGGCGAGGTGACGACGCCGATGACGCGGGGCATGAACGGCAGCCGGCGTTTGCGGCCCGCATCGAAAAGCCCTTCCGCCTGCAGTCGGCGCTTGCGCTCCTCGAGCAGCGCCATCAGCGCCCCGGCGCCGGCCGGCTCCAGATTGTCGATGACGATCTGGTAGTTGGACTTGCCGGGATAGGTGGTGAGTTTGCCGGTGGCGATCACCTCCATCCCTTCCTCGGGACGGAATTTCAGCCGGCTCATCGTGCCTTTCCACACCACGGCGTCGAGCCGGGCGCGGTCGTCCTTCAGCGCGAAATAGGCGTGACCCGAGGAATGCGGCCCGCGATAGCCCGAAATTTCGCCGCGCACCCGCACATTGCCGAAGACGTCCTCGACCGTGCGCTTCAGCGCGCCCGATATCTCGCTCACCGTGTATTCGGTGGCGTTGGTGCGTGATTCGGATGCTGCTTCGCTCATTGGCCGATTGGGGGCTGGTTGAGCGCCGACGTCAAGGCGGCCATGTCAGCCCCGATATTGATGATCCGCATCTACCAGCCCGGCAGGATCTGGTTCGGCTTGCTCCGCTTCATCTTGGCGAAGGCGAGGGCCGCGAAGTCGAACGTTCCCGTTTCCTCGCCAAGCGGGATCGAGATGTTGTCCAGGCTTTCCGAAATATGGCGGGCAAGCGCATCGACAATCTCCGGCCGCGAGGTCTGGCCGCGCATGATGCCGATGCGGCAGTCCGGCAGGGCGCCGAAGCCATCGGCTTCGCCCAGCACCCGCATGCCAGGCCTGAGCGCGCATTCCGGCAGCACCGAGACCGCCAGGCCGGACAGCACGGCCGCGGTGATCACGGTCGCCGAG
Source organism: Mesorhizobium sp. M8A.F.Ca.ET.202.01.1.1 (assembly GCF_004791595.1). Classification (NCBI taxonomy): domain Bacteria; kingdom Pseudomonadati; phylum Pseudomonadota; class Alphaproteobacteria; order Hyphomicrobiales; family Phyllobacteriaceae; genus Mesorhizobium; species Mesorhizobium sp. M8A.F.Ca.ET.202.01.1.1. The sequence goes on from NZ_SRUN01000002.1 coordinate 189,449, forward strand.
AAACTGGTGAACAGGATGCGGTAGTCGCGGTTCTGCTGGTCCAGCACGTCGACGGCGGCGCGCCGCCAGATGCAGTTCGGCCGGCCGAAGGCCATCGGCAGGATTTCCTGCTCGTGCGTCGCGTGATTGGCCGAGGATACCCACAGCAGCGGCTCACGTCGCACGACCTCCGACTGGCCGCGCACATCATTGTGCGTCACCAGCGCCAGGTCGAGATTGCCGCGCTTGATGTGTTCGACCAGCCCCGGCGTCGGCTCGCAGATGACGGTCAGTTCGACGCGCGGATTGGAGCGGGTGAAACGTGCCATGATCTCCGGCAGGAAACGATCTGCATAGTCGTCCGGCGTGCCGATGCGGATCGTGCCTTCGAGCCGCTGGTCGTCGAAGGCGGCAAGTGTCTCGCGGTTGAGATAGAGCAGCCGCCTTGCGTAGGAGAGCAGCTTGTCGCCTTCCTCCGTCAGCCGGTTGGTGCGCCCCTCCTTCTCGAACAGCGGCTTGCCGATCCGCTCCTCCAGCCGGCGCATCTGCATCGACACCGCCGACTGGGTGCGGTGCACATCTTCGGCAGCCCGGGTGAAACTGCCGGTGTCGGCGATCGAGACGAAGGTCTGCAATTGATCGAGATCGAGCGGCGCTTTCATCGACATGATCCATCACTAGTGTTGATGCCAAAGATTAAAAACATTCGTTGGATTAATCAATCGGTCGATGGCAAATTGGCATTGTCCACATGAAGGCATGTGAATCGAAGCCGAAACGGCCGCTGTCGCCAGCGCCGATCGTCGGGTTTCGTCTGTTCGAGTCTGAAGGAGACCGACATGACCACGATCGATTTCGCCACCGAGACCTCGCGCATCACTTCGCGTCCGTCCGTTGCCGCGCGCGTGGCCAACACGGCCTTCAATATCTACCGCGCCTGGAAAAACCGCCGTGCTTTCTACCGTTTGGGCGAGATGTCGGATGCCGAGCTCGCCGATATCGGCCTGACGCGCGCCGACCTGCATGTCGCGATCGACGTGCCGTTCGGCCGCGATCCGACGGCAATCCTGCGTGAGATCGCCAGCGACCGCGTGGAAACGATCGAGGATATCGCCCGCAAGGTAGCCTGATTGGTTCAGTTTCGGTCTTGTTGAACCTTTCTGCGGTTCAGCGCGACCAAGGTTCATGCAGGCTCCCCACTCCCTGCCGGTTCCCCGCCGGCCTGCCTGCACGCTGCCCGGTCCTCCCAAGGACCGGGCTTTTCTTTTCTAGCTTGCCGGGAAATGGCGTTGGCCTGACGCCTATCGCCGGTCCATATCCCGCTTGAACTGGTCGAAGATCGTTTCCACGCCCTTCTGGTAGTCGTCACGCTGCTGGGCGCCGGTCTCGAACATCTTGCCGAAAATGTCGTCGAACGGGTTCCTTGGCCGGCCGCTCGGATTGGCCTGCGGCTGTGGTGCCTGGCGCGGCTGCGGCTGCGGCGCTTGAGGTTGCGGCGTCGGCTGCCCGCCGGGCATCCCGAAGCCGCCGCCTCCGCCTTGCCGCAGCATCTCCTCGAAGATTTTCCCCAGCGGGTTGTCGCCGTAGGGACTTTGCGTCTGCTGGGGCTGGGGTCGGCTTTGTGGTTGCTGCGGCGTGCCGCCGCCGAACATGTCCTGCAGCACCTTGCCGAGCGGATTGTCGCCATAGGGGTTTGGCGCCGGCTGCGGCTGGCTTTGTGGTTGCGGTGAGCCGCCGCCGAACATGTCCTGCAAGACCTTGCCGAGCGGGTTGTCCATGGGGTTCTGAGGCGGCGGCTGGCGCTGTTGCGGCGCCGGCGCCTGCATGCCGCCTTGCCGCATCATCTGCTCGATGATCTCGCCCAGTGGATTGTTGCCGCCGCCACCAAGACCAGCCGCTGCCTGCATCTGGCTTGTCGTCTGCTTGAACAGTCCGCCCATTACCATCGAGGCGATCGCGGGCAGCATCTGCTGCAGGATCTGCTGGCTGACGCCGCTCGCTTGCGCCGCCTGGCTGGCCACGGCGCGCGACAGGTCCTTCGAGCCGAACAGATGTCCCAGAATGCCGTTGCCCTCGTCCACGCCTTGCGGCGAGAAGGCGCGCGTCGCGTCCTCGAAATATTTGGCGTGCTGGCCGCTCGCCATCGCCGTCATGAAGGCGCCGAGCCCGTAAGGATCGGCGGTGTTGCGTTGCAACCCTTGTGAAAAGGCCGGCAACAGTGCGGCGACCGCGGCCTGCGTCTGCTGCATCGAAAGCCCGTATTGCTGGGCAAGCGCCTGCATGCCGTTGCCGTTCTGGGCCTGCGTCAGCATGTCGAACAAGGTAGGCATCGGCTTCTCCTCCGGGAAATCCTCGGATGAGAGCCTAATTCGTTTCAGGGTTCGTTTGAAGCTGGTTTTGCCCTCGCCATGGCTCGCGGTTAATAGGCATATTCCATGAACACGGGCTCGATCGAGCCGCCCCAGCGTGTGTGATAGGCCGACAGCATCTCCTCGGCGCTGGTGGTGCCGCGCGCCACGACCTCGTCGAGCGTGTTGAGGAACGAGGTTTCATCATAGCCGTCGCGGTTTTTCTTGCCGCGGTTCTTCAGCCCTGTGCGTGAAATGGCCATCACGTCGCGCGCGATCTCGCGCAGCGTGGTGTTGCGGAAGGGCGCGGCAATGCCCAGTTCCGGCACGGCGTTGCGCATGGCCAGCACTTCCTTGTAGGTCCAGCTCGAGGTCAAGGCTTCTGCCGCGTCGAGCGCGGCCTCGTCGTAGAGCAGACCGACCCAGAAGGCCGGCAGCGCGCAGATGCGCCGCCAGGGCCCGCCATCGGCGCCGCGCATTTCCAGGAAGCGCTTCAGCCGCACGTCCGGGAACAACGTCGACAGATGGTTCGCCCAATCACCCATCGTCGGCAGTCCGTCCGGCACTTCGTTGCGCGCCGCGCCGGCCATGAACTGGCGGAAGGTGATATGCGTCATGTCGTGATAATGGCCGTCGCGGATGACGAAATACATCGGCACGTCGAGCGCCCATTCGACATAGTCGGCGAAACCGAAATCGGGCGAGAAGCAGAATTCGAGCAGGCCCGAGCGCTGGTTGTCGGTGTCGCGCCAGATGTCGCCGCGCCAGCTCTGCAGGCCGTTCGGCCGGCTGTCGGTGAAGGGCGAGTTGGCGAACAGCGCCGTCGACAGCGGCTGCAGCTTCAGCGACACCTGCATCTTGCGGCGCATGTCGGCTTCGCTTTCGAAGTCGAGGTTCACCTGGATCGTGCAGGTACGGTACATCATGTCGAGGCCCTTGGTGCCGACCTTGGGCATGTAGCGGGTCATGATCTCATAGCGCGACTTGGGCATTTTCGGCGTCTCGGCCAGCGACCATTTCGGGCTGCCGCCAAGCCCGAGGAAGCGGATGCCCATCGGCTCGGCGATCTCGCGCACCTGGGCCAGGTGGGCATTGCCCTCGCGGCAGGTCTGGTGGATCGTCTCCAGCGGCGCGCCGGAAAGCTCGAACTGGCCGCCTGGCTCAAGCGAGATAGCGCCCTGGCCCGTCGGCTCGACCAGGCCGATGATGCGGCCGTCATCGACGATCGGATCCCAGCCAAGCTTGTTCTGCATGCCTTCGAGGATGGCGCGGATGCCGCGCTCGCCACCGTAAGGCACCGGCGCGTTGCCATCGACATAGAACGGGAATTTCTCGTGCTCGGTGCCGATGCGCCATTTTTCGCGCGGCTTGTTGCCCTCGGCGAGGTGCTCGACAAGCTCGTCTATGCCCTCGATGGGCCGGAAATCGGTTGTGTCGCGCGCCATGATCAAGCCCTCAGAACGCGACCAGCAGGGCCGCCGGCGGTAAATGGACGAAATGTCAGGAGACGATCAAGCGAAAAATCCTGAGCCACAGGTCAAGAGGAATTGAAGGGGGGAAGGAAGAGCGCCTACCAGTCGCCAATTGTTGCCTGCATAACGGCAAGCGCCGCAACGGCCGCCGTGTCGGCGCGCAGGATACGCGGCCCGAGCGGAATGGCGGTCACGAAAGGCAGGGCGCGGAGCATCTTGCGCTCCTCGTCGGAAAAGCCGCCCTCGGGCCCGACCAGCAGGGCCAGCTTCTTCTCCTTCACTGCCTGCAAGGCCGGCAGCGGGTTGTTGGTCGAGGCGTCCTCGTCGCAGAAGACCAGCCGCCTTTCCTTGTCCCAGCCGGTCAACAGGCGCTCGAACTTTTCCGCCTCGCGAACCTCCGGCACCGCCAGTATGCCGCATTGTTCGGCGGCTTCGACGACATTGGCGCGCAGGCGATCGATGGACGGTCTTGCGACTTGCGTGTGCTGGGTGATGACCGGCTGCAGGATACCGGCACCCATCTCGACGGCTTTCTGCACGAGATAGTCGAGCCGGCCCTGCTTCAGCGGCGCGAAGCAGTAGATGAGGTCGGGCAGTGGCGGCTGGGGTCGTTGCAAGGCCAGCACCTTCAGCCGCACCGATCGCTTCGATTTCGCCGATATGGCCGCCGACCACTCGCCGTCGCGGCTATTGAAGACAAGGATTTCGGCGCCTTCGGCAAGCCGCAGCACATGCAGCAGATAATGGCTCTGCTGCTGGCCGGGTTCGAACTCGATGTCTGGTCCGAGGTCGTCGGGTACGAACAGACGTTGCATCTTGTAGTTGGCGCGCATGGCGGAGGAATGGGGGAGGCGGCCGCCGCCGTCAAGCCTCGGCCGAAGGATGCCACACGGGTTGAAAGCCATGACGCAGGACGGCAAGCGTCGTTTCCGGGGTCAGCAGCACGGGCGTCTTGTCCTCGAACCGGTCATGGCCGACCGGCGGCCCGTATCCGGCAAAAGCCCATGGCAGAATCTTGCCGTGGCGCAACGCAAAGGCCCTGCCGCCAGTTGCGATCATCGCGCCGTCTGGCAGCCCGGCAAGCGTGTCCATGGCGACGGCAGGCCGTTTGCCGCCCGCGGCCAGCCGCTCCTTGTGCAGCCGCTTGTCCACCTGCGGCGCCCGGGGTTCGGCAATGCCGAAGGTCTGGCCGAAGCGCTGGACAAAATCCCTGGCCCGTTCGCGCTGGCAAAAGAAGCAGGGGCGATGCCCGGCGGCGAGCGCCGTCACCTCGTCGAGGAAGAACAGCTCGGTCCAGCCGGCCTTTCCTTCCTTCCTGTTGCGGCCCATCGGCTCGCGCCGCACGTCGCGGAACCGGCACACGCAGATGATCCAGGCCTGAAGCGCCCAGCGCTTTTTCAGAAGCGTCTTTGCCGCGGGGTCGTGGATGATGCCGCGATTGCCGGTGAACAGGCCGCGCTCGGGCACGGCGTGGATGGCGCCGAACGGATCGACCCGGTTTTGCAGTGGCATAGTTCTCTCCCGCGATACGCATCTTGGCTGCAATACTGGCGGCATGATATCGCTCGTCGCATCATTTTCATGTCAGCAGGGTTTTTCGATGCGGGTGCTGGTGGTCCAGAACTACGACAATACCGGGCTTGGCCAGGTCGGTGCGGCCCTGGCGGAAGCGGGTGCCGATCTCGATGTGCGGCTGCCCTACAAGGGCGATCCGCTGCCGCGGGACGCAACCGGCCATGATGCCATGGTGGTGCTCGGCGGCGGCCAGAATGCGCTGGCCGACGAAGACTATCCCTATTTCCCGGCGCTGCTCGAATTGACCCGTGATTTCGCCGGCAAGGACCGCGCCGTGCTCGGCATCTGCCTCGGCAGCCAACTCGTCGCCCGCGCCTTTGGCGGCGCGAACCGCATTGGCGGCGCCAACGAATTCGGCTGGCGCGGCGTGTCGCTGACGCCGGACGCCAAGGCCGATCCGGTGCTGGCTGAGCTGCCGGAAAAGTTCCCGATCTTCCAGTGGCACGACGACACGTTCGAGCTGCCGGAGGACGCCGTGCGGCTCGCCGGCAACGATGTTGCCGAAAACCAGGCGTTTCGCGTCGGCCGCGCCGTTTACGGCTTCCAGTTCCATTTCGAGGCCGACCGGCCGATGGTGAAGGACTGGAGCTCCTCCTTCGCGCCGACCATCGCCGCGCGCCATCCCGACTGGGCCGGCAAGCTCGACGGTGAAATGGCCCGCAACGGCCCTGACGCCGATGCCGCTGGTCTGGCCATCGCCCGTGCCTGGGTGGCGACGATCTAAAAGTCCGTTCATGCTCCGCGTGACATAATTGGCACGCGGCCGTGAAACCGTTTGGGGAAAACCCCTTTCATCCTTGGCTTGTGTTCGCCCGCCATCCTAGAAGGCGCGCGCCCTATGTCGGCTGTGCAACCGGGATGAACCTTTTGTGTGACCCGTGCGACACACCATCGATACAGAACACACCTAGAAGCGCGAAATCGTCGAAACTTTGACACGTATTTTCCGTTTCAACGCATTGGTAACCGCCTCGTGCACAGATGCAGGAAGCTCAACAAGAGATGACCTCCGTGAAAGCAGCGCTTCTGTCCTTTGCCATGCTGTCCGCCATAGTACTTTGCGGTCTTGGTATTTATGCCGCCGATGCCGCCAACAACCACAATGCGGTTGACGGCTACGGCGTCACCGCCTCCCTGCGCTAAGCCAGGGCATCCCTCGCGCCCGGATCCCTCGCGCCCTTGGGCACCGGGGCCGTTAAGGCTCCCTTATCGATATTTCCAGGATGCGTTTGTCCGCGCCGTCAACGACGAGCGCGGTAAGCATGCCTGACTGCCAGGCAAGCGTGTCGACATTGACGCGGTTGGCCATCACTTCCGCCTCGGGGACCGGTGTGTGGCCGTGCACCACGATCTTCGGGAAGAGGCCGGTGTGATCGTGGAAAACGTCACGGATCCAGATCAGGTCCTGCGGACTTTGCTTTTCCAGGGGAATGCCCGGCCTGATGCCGGCATGGCAGAAGAAGAAGTCGCCTGATGTCACCGAGAGTGGCAGCGACCGCAGGAAGTCGACATGGCTTTGCGGCACCGCTTCGAGCAGGGCTTGATGACCCTTGCGCATGGCTGATTCCGCCTTGCCGAACCAGGCGCCGTTGCCGCTGTTGATCGTCACTCCGTAGGATTGCGCGGTCTGGATGCCGCCGAAACGAATGAAGAGCCCTTCCGGGTCGGGTGTCTTGAGAAAGTCGAGAAAGCCGATGTCGTGGTTGCCGGCCAGCACCAGGTTTCGCGGATCGCGTTCGCGCGCCTCGATCAGGAAGTCGATGACGCCCTTGGAGTCCGGTCCGCGATCGACATAGTCGCCAAGATGGATGACGCGCCAGTCCGCAACCCTGTCCCTCGCGATCTCGGCCTCGATCTGACCATGCATGGCGGCCAGCAGGTCGAGCCGGCCATGCACGTCGCCGATCGCATAGAGACGCACGCCGTCCGGCCCGTGTGCGTCGAGGAAATGGATGCCGGGTTCCGCCAAGGTCTGGATATCTCCGTGGTCAGTTGTCACTGACTTAGCGTCGGAGCTGCTCCTTGCCCATGTCGGTGACCAGACGCTTTCCGCACAGCGCCAACGTGATGTCCATCTCCTTGCGGATGATTTCCAACGCTTTGGTAACCCCTTCCTTGCCGAGCGCGCCCAGGCCGTAAAGAAATGGCCGGCCGATATAGGTGCCCTTGGCGCCCAGGCAGAGTGCTTTCAACACGTCCTGGCCGGAGCGGATGCCGCCGTCCATATGCACTTCTATTCTGTCCCCGACCGCGTCCGCAATCTCCTCCAGAGCCATGATCGAGGACGACGCGCCGTCGAGCTGGCGCCCGCCATGGTTGGAAACGACGATTGCGTCGGCGCCGGTCTTGGCCGCCATCAACGCGTCTTCCTTGTCGAGGATGCCCTTGAGGATCAGCTTGCCGCCCCAGCGTTCCTTGATCCAGTCGACATCCTTCCACGACAACTGCGGATCGAACTGCTCCGTCGTCCAGGACGACAGCGAAGAGACGTCGCCGACGCCTTTGGCGTGGCCGACGATGTTGCGGAAGGTGCGGCGCTTGGTGCCGGCTATACCCAGGCACCAGCGCGGCTTGCTGGCCAGGTCGATGATGTTGGCCAACGTCATCTTGGGCGGCGCCGAAAGCCCGTTGCGGACGTCCTTGTGGCGTTGGCCTAGGATCTGCAGGTCGAGCGTCAGCACCAGCGCCGAGCACTTCGCTGCCTTCGCCCGGTCGATCAAATCGAGCACGAAATCCTTGTCGCGCAGCACATAGAGCTGGAACCAGAACGGCTTCTTTGTCACCGAGGCGACATCCTCGATCGAGCAGATGCTCATCGTCGAGAGCGTGAACGGGACGCCGAATTCCTCTGCCGCCTGCGCCGCCAGCATCTCGCCGTCGGCATGCTGCATGCCGGTCAGGCCGGTCGGGGCCAGCGCCACCGGCATCGACACTTTCTGGCCGATCATGGTCGATTCCAGCGAGCGGTTGCTCATGTCGACCAGCACGCGCTGGCGGAACTTGATCTTCTGGAAGTCTTCCTCGTTGGCCCGGTAGGTGCTCTCTGTCCAGGCGCCCGAGTCGGCATAGTCGAAGAACATCTTGGGCACGCGCCGGCGCGCGAGATCCTTGAGGTCTGCGATGGTCAGAATGTCGCTCATGATGGTCCCCGCTTGATCGAATTGATTAGGAGCGTCTGCGCGCTGGTTCGCCGTCGCCGGCTTCCGAACGCTGCCTCAGCCTCAGCCGCGACACGCGTTGCCAGTCGCCGCTGCGTTCGGCTTCCGCCATCGAACGCTCGACATAGGTCATGTGGTCCATCGCCGCCTGGCGGGCGCCGGCCGGATCGCCGGCCTTGACCGCGGTGTGGATCGCCCGGTGCTGCGCCAGCAGCGCCTCGCGCGCGCCGGGCACGGTGAACACCAGGAGTCGGTTCTGGAACACGCCTTCCGACAGCAGCCGGTAGCAGGAGCGCAGCGTGTGCAGGAGCAGGATGTTGTGCGCGCACTCGCAGATCGCATGATGGAACTCGACGTCGATCTCGGCCTCATCGTCGAAGTCGCCGGTGCGATGCGCCTCGTCCATGCGCGCCATGATGCGATCGAGCAGAGCAAGGTCTTCCGGTGTGGCGCGCCGCGCCGCGTATTCGGCGGCTATGCCTTCGATCTCGCGGCGGTATTCCAGATAATCGGCCACCGCCTTGCGATGCGTTGAGATCAGGTCCGCCACCGGCTTGGTGAACAACTGGCCGATAATGTCGGCGACGTGCGTGCCGCCGCCCGGACGGGTCGACAGCAGGCCGCGCGCTTCGAGCGCCTTCAGCGCGTCGCGCAGGATGGGCCGCGACACATCGAACTGGCGTGCCAGTTCGCGCTCGCCCGGCAGCCGGTCGCCGGTGCGCAGCACGCCTTCGAGGATGAGGCTTTCGATCTGCTGCACCACCTCGTCGGCGGTGCGCGAATGCTCGATCCTGGAGAAAATGTCGCTCAATGGAAGCGCCTGGAGAAAGGAAGGATGTCGCGCAGACTAGAGCCTCTGTCGCCAACTGGTCAAATTATTTATCCAATTCGTCTCGTACGGTCGATTTTCGCGCCGCGCCGGCACATCGCCTCGCGCTAAATTTTGCTGTTTACGTCCCTTGCCGATTGCCGCAAGACGACGCCATTGCACGAAGGGTCGAAACCAGGGGGACCAGACGTGTCGGACGAGACGTCCAATCTTGAATTCCAGCCGCGCAGCCAGGGCAGCGTCATGGGCTTTCCGGCGCATGAAGGCCGGCCCGGCGCGCTCGGCGAGGTTCACGCCCGCCCGCATCCGCTGGTCGAGAAGCCGCGCGTGCTCGTCCAACTCTCCTTCATGACCGAAGGCGGCTCAGCGGTCGACCACGCCGTGCTTTCGGAACTGTCGCGCCGCCTCGGCATCGCCGCGCCCGAGCGTCATGCCCGCCACCACGCCATGAAATGGGGCAAGGGCACGCTGCGCTGGGAGCGGCACACGGAATTCTCGACCTATCTCTGGGAAGGGCCGCTGGCCGAGAATGGCCGGGGGCAAAAGGATTCGCCTTTCGGCAATGGCTTCTCGCCGCCGGGAACCGTCATCTCGGGCATCCGGCTCGAGATCCGCAAATGGACGCAGGCGAGCGAGAGGCAGGTCGCCGGCTTCGACCCGACCAGCCTCTGTTACTCGCTTGTCGAGCGTGGCAGCGCGGCCATTGTCACCGACTTCCGCCAGGACGGCGACGGCATGACCCGCATGCTGGTGCTCGACCGTGGCCTGACCCCGGCCAGCACCGGCGCCCTGTCGCAGCGGCTGATCGACATCGAGACCTACCGCACGCTTGCCATGCTCGGCCTGCCGCTGGCGCTCACCTTGTCCGGCCGCGCCCGCCGCATCGAGGACCGCTTGGCGCAGACGACCCTGGAAATGAAGGTCGCCGAAACGCGCGACAACCAGACGCTGCTCGCCGGCCTGACGGAGCTTGCCGCCGAACTGGAGGCCGATGCCGCTTCCAGCCTCTACCGCTTCGGCGCCAGCCGCGCCTATGACGGCATCGTCACGGAAAGGCTGGAGGCGCTGGATGAGGAGCCTGTGCAGGGCTATGACACCTGGGCGGGCTTTCTGCTGCGGCGCATGGCGCCAGCCATGCGCACCTGCCGCTCGGTCGAGGAGCGCCAGGCCAATCTGTCGCGCAAGCTGACCCGTGCCACCACTCTGCTGCGGACCTGGGTCGACGTCGAGGTCGAGAAGCAGAATCGCGACCTGCTTGCCTCGATGAACAACCGCGCCCGCCTGCAACTGCGCCTGCAGCAGACCGTCGAAGGCCTTTCGGTCGCCGCCGTCTCCTATTACGTCGTCGGCCTCATCGGCTATGTGGCCAAGGGCGCGTCGGTCTTTGGCCACGCCTTCGCGCCGGAGGTCGTCACCGCCGCCTCGGTGCCGTTCGCCATCCTGCTGGTCTGGTGGGGCGTGCGCCGCGTGCGACGGATGCATTCCGAGCCGGCGAAACATCCGGGCGAATAGTCCGCGCTATGCTTCGGACGCAACGGATGTGCAGCGGCAGATTGCCGCTGCGGAAGCTTCGCCTGCATCCGCCGCCCTGACGCCACCAAAGCAAGATTTGCAACAAATGCCGCCAGCTGGTAAATCATTTTTACCAGTCGAGTGGAGGAAGCGCCGATGTCCGGCCTTGCCATGCCCAAGCCAGACGCCGATACGCTGCGCCGGCGCAGCGAAATCGTCGCCGACATGCGCATCATCGTGCCGGGCGAGGGCGTGGTCGACACGGCCAATGAAATGCGTGCCTTCGAAAGCGATGGCCTGACCGCCTACCGGCAAGTGCCGCTGGTCGTGGTGCTGCCCGAAACGGTGGCGCAGGTTTCGCGGGTGCTGAAATACTGCAACGACCGCAACATCCGCGTCGTGCCGCGGGGATCCGGCACTTCGCTGTCGGGCGGCGCCCTGCCGCTCGAAGACGCGGTGCTTTTGGTGATGAGCCGGTTCAACCGCGTCCTCGAGATCGATTTTCCCAACCGCCTTGTCGTCGCCCAGCCCGGCGTCACCAATCTCGGCATTACGTCAGCCGTCGAGCAGGAGGGGTTTTACTACGCCCCCGATCCATCCTCCCAGATCGCCTGCTCGATCGGTGGCAACGTGGCGGAGAACTCCGGCGGCGTGCACTGCCTGAAATACGGCCTCACCGCCAACAATGTGCTCGGCATCGAGATGGTTCTGATGAATGGCGAGGTGGTGCGGCTCGGCGGCGGCCACCTCGACGCGGAGGGCTATGACCTGCTCGGCGTCATGACCGGTTCGGAAGGTCTGCTTGGCGTCGTCACCGAGGTCACCGTGCGCATCCTGAAGAAGCCGGAGACGGCGCGCGCCCTGCTGATCGGCTTTCCGACCAGCGAGCAGGGCGGCCAGTGCGTCGCCGACATCATCGGCGCAGGCATTATTCCAGGCGGCATGGAAATGATGGACCGGCCGGCGATCCATGCCGCCGAGGATTTTGTCCATGCCGGCTATCCCCTGGATGTCGAGGCGCTGCTGATTGTCGAGCTCGATGGCCCCGGCGTCGAGGTCGATCATCTCATCACGGCGGTCGAGGCGATCGCCATCGCCAACGGCTCGACCACGTGCCGCATCTCGCAGTCCGAGCAGGAGCGGTTGAGTTTCTGGGCCGGCCGCAAGGCGGCCTTCCCCGCCGTTGGCCGCATCTCGCCCGATTACTACTGCATGGACGGCACCATCCCGCGCAAGGAACTGCCGCGCGTGCTGGCCGGCATGCGCGAGCTGTCGGAAAAATACGGTCTCGGCGTCGCCAACGTTTTCCACGCCGGCGACGGCAATCTGCACCCGCTCATTCTCTACGATGCCAACGTGCCGGGCGAACTCGACAAGGCCGAAAGTTTTGGGGCCGACATTTTGCGGCTCTGCGTCAAGGTCGGTGGCGTGCTCACCGGCGAGCATGGCGTCGGGGTCGAGAAGCGCGACCTGATGCCGGAAATGTTCAACCAGGTCGACCTCGACCAGCAAATGCGCGTCAAATGCGCTTTCGACCCCAACCATCTGCTCAATCCCGGCAAGGTTTTTCCGCAACTTCGCCGCTGCGCCGAACTGGGCCGCATGCACGTGCATCGCGGGCAGGTGGCATTTCCGGATATTCCGAGGTTTTGAGCTGATATGTCGGCGCGTGAACACCCCCCTCTGTCCTGCCGGACATCTCCCCCTCAAGGGGGGAGATTGGCAGTTCGTGCGCTTCGCCTTTTCCTCAACGCAGAAGATTGGCGAAACCCTGCACGACATCTGATCTCCCCCCTTGAGGGGGAGATGTCCGGCAGGACAGAGGGGGGCGCGACAGAACTCGGCCTATCCTGTTTCCCCCGCTTCGCGGGGACGAGGAAAGGCGCGAACCTATGACCACCTTCACCCCATCCACTTCCACCGAAGTCCTCTCCACCATTGCCTGGGCGGCGGCGGAGGAAACGTCGCTCGAAATCCTCGGCCACGGCTCCAAGCGCGGCATCGGCCGTCCGTTGCAGACCGAGCATACACTCGACCTGTCGAAACTCTCGGGCGTGACCCTCTACGAACCCGCCGAACTGGTGCTGTCGGCAAAGGCCGGCACGCCGCTGGCCGATATCGAAAGGCTGCTGGCGGACAACGGTCAGCAGTTAGCCTTCGAGCCGATGGATTACGGCCCGCTGCTCGGTGGCGAGCCGGGCAAGGGCACCATTGGCGGCGTGCTCGGCGCCAACCTGTCCGGTCCGCGCCGGCTGAAGGCGGGCGCCGCGCGCGATCATATTCTCGGCATCAACGTCGTCTCCGGTCGGGGCGAAGCGTTCAAGTCGGGCGGCCGCGTGGTCAAGAACGTTACCGGCTATGATCTGTCGAAGCTGATGGCCAACAGCTGGGGTACATTGGCCGTGTTCACCGACGTCACCTTCAAGGTGCTGCCAGCCGCCGAGACCGAAGTCACGCTCGCCGTCCGTGGCCTGCTCGACGATGCCGCCTGCGCCGCCATGGCCCTGGCGCTCGGCTCCAGCGCGGAAGTGTCGAGTGCCGCCCATCTGCCGGAGCGCATTGCCGCGCGCGTCGCCGGCGGAGCGCTCGGCATTGAAGCCGCCACGCTGCTGCGCGTCGAAGGCTTTGGCCCGTCCGTTGATTATCGGCTTGCAGCGCTGAAAACACTGCTCGGCAAGGCTGGGCCGCTGGAGGAGATTGCCGGTGAGACTTCCAAGGCAATCTGGCGCGATGTCAGGGATATCAGGCCCTTCGCCGACGGCAGCGGGAAGCCGGTCTGGCGGGTCTCGATGACGCCTGCCCAGGGCCACCAGATGGTCCTGACGCTGCGCATGCAGGCCGCCGTCAGCGCCTTCTATGACTGGCAAGGTGGGCTGGTTTGGCTGCGCATGGAGGAGGGCGATCCGGAACCCGCTTTGCTGCGCGGCCTCTTGAGAAAACATGGCGGCGGCCACGCGACGCTGGTGCGCGCCGCACCTGCCCATCGCGCCGCGCTGCCGGTGTTCGAGCCTCAGCCGCCGGCCTTGGCGGCGCTCAGCCAGCGGCTGAGGCAGGAATTCGACCCGAAGAACATCCTCAATCCCGGCCGCATGGCCTAGGACATCAGAGATGCAGACCAATTTTTCGCCCGCACAGCTTGCCGATCCGCATGTCGCGGAATCGGAAAAGATCCTGCGCAAATGCGTGCATTGCGGCTTCTGCACCGCCACCTGCCCGACCTATGTGACGCTTGGCAACGAGCTCGATTCGCCGCGCGGGCGCATCTATCTGATCAAGGACATGCTGGAGAACGGCCGTCCCGCCGACAAGGAAATCGTCACCCATATCGACCGCTGCCTGTCGTGCCTCGCCTGCATGACCACCTGCCCATCGGGCGTCAATTACATGCATCTGGTCGACCATGCCCGCGCCCATATCCAGCAAACCTACAAGCGGCCGCTGCTCGACCGGTTGACCCGCGCCATGCTCGCCTTCGTGCTGCCCTATCCCCGTCGCTTCCGCGCGGCGCTCAAGCTGGCGAAGCTCGGCAAGCCGTTCATCGGCCTGTTCGAAAAAATCCCGGCGCTGAAGCCGCTCGGCGCGATGCTCAAGCTCGCGCCGGCATCAATCCCGGCGGCCTCGCCGATGGCCTTGCCGGGTATCCATGCCGGACAGGGAGCGAAAAGGGGACGCGTCGCCATCCTGACCGGCTGCGCGCAGTCGGTGCTTGACCCCGCCATCAACGATACGACCATCTCGCTGCTGACACGGCTCGGTGTCGAGGTCGTGGTGCCGCCGGGCGAAGGCTGCTGCGGCGCACTGGTTCATCACATGGGACGGGAGGAAGCAGCGCTTGCCTCGGCCAGGCAAAATGTCGATGCCTGGACGCGCGCAGTCGAGCAAGGCGGGCTCGATGCCATCATCATCACCGCGTCGGGCTGCGGCACGACGATCAAGGATTATGGCTTCATGCTGCGGCTCGATCCGGCCTATGCCGACAAGGCCGCACGCGTGTCGGCGCTGGCCAAGGACATCACCGAGTATCTGTCCGCCATCGATCTGCCTGAACCGGTGCGCAGGCCAGGCACGGTCGTCGCCTATCACTCTGCCTGCTCGATGCAGCACGGCCAGAAGATCACGCGTCAGCCGAAGGAACTGCTCGCCAAAGCCGGTTTCATCGTGCGCGAGCCGCGCGAGGGCCATCTCTGTTGTGGCTCGGCCGGCACCTACAACATCCTGCAGTCCGAGATTTCGGCCAGGCTGCGCGACCGCAAGGTGAAAAACATCGAGGCGACGGGCGCCGCGATCGTCGCCACCGGCAATATCGGCTGCATCAGGCAGATCGCGTCCGCTGCCAGGGTGCCGGTGGTGCACACGATCAAATTGCTCGACTGGGCCTATGGCGGGCCGAGACCGCAAGGCGTCGCGGAAGACAGCCTGATCGCGGCGGAATAGGCGTCCGTTCCGGCGCTACTCGGCCGCCAGCCTGTCGGCCGTGCCGTAGGTCGCCTCGTAGAGCGCGCGCTGGCGGCTGAGCGCGACCATCGTGTTGCGCAGCAGGATGGCCACCGTGATCGGGCCGACGCCGCCTGGAACCGGGGTGATCCAGGAGGCCACGTGCTTGACGCTGTCGGTGTCGACGTCGCCGACGACGCGGCTGGTGCCATCAGGCCCGATTTCGGAATTGATGCCGATGTCGATGACGGCCGCACCTGGCTTCACCATGTCGGCCTTGATCAGCCTTGGCTTGCCGACGGCGACGAACAGCGCGTCGGCGCGCCGCGCATGGGCGGCGACCGACCGCGTCATGTGATGGCAGACCGTCACGGTCGCGCCTTCGCTCATCAACAGGAAGGCGATCGGCTTGCCGACGATTTCCGAATGGCCGACGATGACCACTTCCAGTCCCTTGAGGTCGAGGCCGGTTTCCTTGAGCAGTTCGACCGAGGCCGCGGCCGTGCAGGGCGCGAGGTCGAGCTGGTTGTAGACGATGTTGCCGATCGAGGCCGGGTGCATGCCCTCGACATCCTTCAGCGGATGCACGGCCGCCTGCAGCGTCTTGACCGGGATATGCGCGGGAACCGGCCGCTGGATGATGATGCCGGTGACGCGCGGATCGGCGTTCAGCCCGTGGATGGCTGCTTCCAGCTCACCCGAGGTGATGGTGGCGGGAAAGCGCCGTTCCTCGAAATCGATGCCGGCGAGCTGAGCCTTGGCGCGCTGGTTGCGTACATAGACATCGACCGCGTCGGTATCGCCGACGGTGATCGAGATCAGCTTGGGCGGAAAGCCCTCGGCCTTGGCAATGGCCGCGTCCTCGCGCACGGCGGCGATGATGCGCTGGGCGACCGGGCCGCCCTTGAGATAGCGGCTGTCGTCGGAGAGGGACATAGCTCGAACCTTTGGTGGGAAGATTGTGCACTGCAATAGCAGAGCATGGCCCGGAAATCAGCCCTGAAAGCGAAACACCGTGCCTCCGGGGCGACCTGTCGCACCGTGAAACGAAAAGGGCAGCCGGTTACCCATGCTGCCCTCTCGTGACTGGCCGTATCCCCACACGGCCCGTCCCCCGTTAACTCGCTGCCAGTCTAAGCACGTCTTCCAAAGGTGCGCTATGGCTTGAGGGCAACAGCGCGCGAAAACCTGCTCAGCACTGCTTAACCGGCTGATTCGCTATCACTATATCACCTCGACCGTGGTTCCGACATTGACCCGCTCATAAAGGTCAACCACGTCCTCGTTGCGCATGCGGATGCAGCCCGACGACACCGCGCCGCCGATCGTCCAGGGCTGGTTGGTGCCGTGGATGCGGTACTCCGTCGTGCCGATATAGAGTGCGCGCGCGCCGAGCGGGTTTTCCATGCCGCCGGCCAGATAGGTCGGGAGGTAGCGGCCCTTGGCCGCCTCGCGCTTGATCATCTCCGCAGGCGGCCGCCAGTCCGGCCAGACGCGCTTATTGGTGATCTTGTGTGTCCCCGACCATTCGAAGCCGGGCTTGCCGGTGCCGACGCCGTAACGCCGCGCCTTGCCGTTCTTCTCGACCAGATAGAGGAAATTCTGCGTGGTATCGATGACGATGGTGCCTGGCTTCTGGCCTCCGTCATAGGCAACTTCCTGCGGCAGGTAGACCGGGTTGATCTGCGGGCGCATGACCATGCGCTTGGCCGGCGCCTGCACGCCCGCCGTCTGCACACGGTCGGGCTGCGCGGTGCGCTGGCGCGGCTGCTGCGCGGCCTGCCGGTTCTGCCGCACGATGCCCGGCGCATGGCCAAGCTGCAGCACCCAGGGCGCGGAAAGGTCGGGGCTCACTATCACCGGCGGCCTGTCGGCATAGCGGTCGTCGGCAAGGGAGGGCATGACGCTTGCGGCAAGCACCGCCGCGCTGAACAACGGAAGCAGGAATTTCATCGGGAACGCACCTTGATCGCCTGATACGCCGGGCAAGAACGCTCCCGGTTTGCGCGATCATTGGCGGCGAGCGGCAACCGAAACATGAATCGGAATGCGTAAAATGCGGTTCTGTCAGTAAACCTTTTGGTGTGGTTACCGCCGGGTTCAGGAATCTGGTAAAGCCACGGTAAAAGCAGCGCGGAAGCGCGTTAACGGATGGATCTCTTGAGATGAGCAATGAAAACACCGGCCTGCTTGCCGGTCCTGACGGTGTCGTGCGCTGCTTCTGGCATGGCAATCTGCCCGACTATCTGCACTACCACGACCATGAATGGGGCCGGCCGGTGGCCGACGACCGCAGGCTGTTCGAGAAGATCTGCCTCGAAGGGTTTCAGTCGGGCCTCTCATGGCTGACCATTTTGCGCAAGCGGGAGAATTTTCGCGAGGCCTTCGCCGGCTTCGACTTCGACAAGGTCGCCGCCTTCACCGACAAGGATGTGGAACGCCTGCTCGGCAATGCCGGTATCATCCGCCATCGCGGCAAGATCGTCTCGACCATCAACAACGCCAAACGCGCCCGCGAAATGGTCGACGAGTTCGGCTCGCTGGCCGCCTGGTTCTGGAGGTTCGAACCCGGCAAGGAGGAACGGCCGCAAACCGTTGATCTCGCCCATCTGCGCGCCAACCCGACCACCGCGGTTTCCGTGCGGATTTCGAAGGACCTGAAGAAGCGCGGCTGGAGCTTCGTCGGCCCGACCACGGTCTACGCCTTCATGCAGGCCATGGGGCTGGTCAACGACCATCTCGAAGGCTGTGTATGCCGCAAGGAGGTCGAGAAGCAGCGGAAGGCTTTCAAGCGGCCGAAATAGCCGCCTTCTTCCCATTCACGCGGAGAAGCTGCCGGCAGGCGGATGAGGGGCGGCGCGACCTTCAAATGCTCGCACTGCCCTCACTTCTCGAAACGTCCCTTGTGCCCGCTGCCATTGATGTCCCACACCAGGCTGCGGCCGGAAATGCTCAGCACCAGGCCGCTGAAACCGCTGTCGTCGGGCGTATGATGCGTCGATGCCGAACTGCGTCCGGCGGGGATGACCTCGACAGTCGAGCCCTTCTTCACCCAGCAGCCCTTGCCGTACTGGTCGTTGGCGCCATAGGCGAGCATGAACTCGAAGCTGCCGTCCTTCTTCAGCAGCAGTTCGGAGCCGACCTCCATGACGCCGCGCAGGTAGTAATGGCCGGCAAGGCCCGCGTCCCCCGGCTTGCAGCCTGCGGCGCTGGCCGGATTGGCCGCCCCAAGTAAAAACGCGCAGCCAAGCGCGTATGCGTAGCCCAGTCGCATGCTCAATCCCCTGATCAAGAATGAAAATCGCATCCAGCGAAACGGACGGTTTCAGGTGCCGTTGGCGCCGGCCAGGAACAGCCCGGCGACGATTGCCGCCACGGTGGCCACTGTCGGATAGATCACCAGCAGGCCGGTCACCAGGGCGTCGCGCAGGGAAGATCCCTTGCCGGTGTCGGCGGGTACATCGAACGGCCCGGCCGCCTGGCCAGCCATTTTCGGTGCATGGGTGCCCGCAGGGCGCAAGCGTGTGGGCAGTTCACCGGCCTCGCCGTTGGCCTGGAATTCCGTTGCACTGGTCATGTCCTGAACCCCTTCGTTTCGATGCGCTGTATCGGCCGCGATTGTGTCGGCACGATGCCGCGCTCATGGCGGCATTGTTTCACTTCTGGCGTGTTTTTGTTTCAGAGGGTTTCGATTTTTCCTGATCTCGTCGGGTGCGCCGCGGGGCGCCAACCCTTGCCGCTCCCGGCTTCATCGGTTAGGAAACGCGCGCTGTGGAACGCGGTAGATTTACCGCGCCACGAAGTCATGAACCATCGGGTGCCCAGATTATGGCCGACAAATCGGAAAAGACGAAAGCGCGGCTGCCGCGCGGGTTTGCCGACCGCGGCGCCGAGGACATCCGCGCCGTCGAGAAGATGATGGCGACGATCCGCTCGGTCTATGAGCTCTATGGCTTCGAGCCGGCCGACCAGCCGCTGATCGAATACACCGATGCGCTCGGCAAATTCCTGCCCGACCAGGACCGGCCGAACGAAGGCGTGTTCTCCTTCCAGGACGATGACGACCAGTGGCTGTCGCTGCGCTACGACCTAACAGCGCCGACGGCACGCTTCGTCGCCGAGAATTTCGAACGCCTGCCCAAGCCATACCGCAGCTACCGGTCCGGCTGGGTGTTCCGCAACGAAAAGCCCGGCCCCGGCCGCTTCCGCCAGTTCATGCAGTTCGACGCCGATACGATCGGCACGCCGGGCGTTGCGGCGGATGCAGAGATGGCGATGATGATGGCCGACGTCATGGAAGCGCTCGGCATCAAGCGCGGCGACTATGTCATCCGCGTCAACAACCGCAAGGTGCTGGACGGCGTGCTGGAAGCAATCGGCCTTGGCGGCGAGGAGAATGCCGGTCGTCGGCTGACCGTGCTGCGTGCCATCGACAAGCTGGACAAGCTCGGCGCGGAAGGTGTCCGGCTTCTGCTTGGCCCAGGGCGTTGGGATGGCGGCAAGGAAGGCGAGGGCGACTTCGCCAAGGGCGCCGGGCTGAACGATACTCAAGCCCAAGCCGTCCTTCTGGCGACGGCGCGCAATGCGCAGGCCGGCCAGGATGCCAGCGTCAGCGGGAACACGGTCTACCAGGAGGGCGTCGGCGAACTCGCGACGATCGAAGCCTTGGTCAGGGCCGCCGGATACGGCGGGGACCGCATCGCCATGGACCGTTCCGTCGTGCGCGGCCTGGAATATTACACGGGTCCCGTCTTCGAGGCCGAACTGCTGGCCGAGATCCCCAATGAGGACGGCCAGATCGTACGCTTCGGCTCGGTCGGTGGCGGCGGCCGCTATGACGGATTGGTCTCACGCTTCCGCGGTGAGCCGGTGCCGGCGACGGGCTTTTCCATCGGCGTCTCCAGGCTGATGACGGCGCTGAAGAACCTTGGCAAGCTCGGAAGCGCCGACGTGATCGCGCCGGTTGTCGTGCTGGTCATGGACAAGGACACGGAAAGCCTCGGCCGCTACCAGAAGATGGTGGCGGAACTGCGCGCCGCCGGCATCCGCTCCGAAATGTACCTCGGCGGCGCCGGCATGAAGGCGCAGCTCAAATATGCCGACCGTCGCGGCTGTCCGGTCGCCATCATTCAGGGCGGCGACGAGCGCGCCAAGGGTGAACTGCAGATCAAGGACCTGATCGAAGGCGCGCGCATGTCCGCCGAAATCACCGACAATGCCGAATGGCGCGCCGCGCGCCCGGCGCAGGTGACGGTGGCGGAAAGCGAGCTGGTCGCCGAAGTGAAGAAGATCTTGGCGGCGCAGGCCCAGGAGCGGACCAAGTGACGAGCGCCGCGCGCTCTTGTCCTTCCCCCCTTGTGGGGGAAGGTGGCCTCGCGAAGCGAGGTCGGATGAGGGGTGTTCCAGGGAACGCAAACGCTTCATTCCGACACGCACCCCTCAACCGTCTCGGCGCTGCGCGCCGATCCACCTTCTCCCACAGGGGGAGAAGGGAAGGGCGCGGCATATGACCTCCCGCTACCCCGCCATATCAGCCGACATCATCGCGCTCTTCGCAACCCGCAACACGCATGCGGTGGAAGTTGCCGTGCTGCAGCCGGCCGATCCGTTCCTCGACATGGCCGGCGAGGATCTGCGCCGGCGCATTTTCCTTACGGAGAGCGAGACCGGGCAGACGCTCTGCCTGCGGCCCGAATTCACCATTCCGGTCTGTCTCGACCACATAACCAGCCAGGCCGGCACGCCGCGCCGCTATTCCTATCTCGGCGAGGTGTTTCGCCAGCGCCGCGAGGGCGGCAACGAGTTCTTTCAGGCCGGCATCGAGGATCTCGGCGATCGCGACACGGCTGAAGCCGATGCCCGCTCGGTTGCCGACGCGCACGCCCTGCTGTCGCTGGTCCTGCCCGGTCAGTCGCTGGCGGTCACGCTCGGCGACCAGGGCATCTTCGAGGCGGTACTGGCGGCCCTAGGGCTCCCGCGCGGATGGCGCATGCGGCTCGCCCGCGCCTTCGGCTCGGCGCCGATGCTGGAGGCGGCACTCGCCGATCTCGCCAACCCGCCGCGCAACGGCCAGCTCTCCGGCCCGGTCGCGGCGCTTGTCCTCGACGGTGATCTGGACGGCCTTTCCCAGCACATTGCCGGCGGCATGGAGGAGGCCGGCCTCTCGGCATCGGCCGGCCGCGCGCCGTCGGACATCGCGCGGCGGCTCATCGAGAAGGCCGAGTTGCGCAGCGTGCGGCTGTCGAACGAGGCCTTCGCGGCGCTGAAAGGTTTTCTGGCCATCGACGTGCCGCTCGATGGCGCGGCCCAGGCATTGGAAACCTTCGCCGCCGGCGCCGGACTTTCATTGGGTGCGGCGCTGGAAAAATTCGCGGCCCGCGCCAAGGCGATCGAGGCGCATGGCTTGCCGTCGGGAAAAATCCGCTACGACGCCGCCTTCGGCCGTCCGCTCGATTATTACACCGGTGTGGTCTTCGAAGTCGCGGCCGCAAGTGGCGAGCGTCCCCTGGCCGGTGGCGGCCGCTATGACAGATTGCTGACGCTGCTCGGCGCCAAGACCGCGATCCCCGGTGTCGGCTTCTCGGTGTGGCTCGACCGCATCGAGGCGTTGCGGGAGACGGCACCATGATCACGCTGGCGATCCCGTCCAAGGGCCGGCTCAAGGAGCAGGCGCTGGAGGTGCTGGCCAAGGCCGGCCTCGCCGTCAGCCTGCCCGGCGACGAGCGCAAATATCACGCCCGCGTCGAGGGCCTGGACAATGTCGAAGTGGTCTTCCTGTCGGCTTCCGAAATATCGGGCGAAATAGGGCAGGGCGCGGTCGATCTCGGCATCACCGGCGAGGACCTTGTGCGGGAAAATCTCGCCGACTGGGAAGCGCGGGCCGAGATCGTCGCCCGTCTCGGCTTCGGCCATGCCGATGTCGTGGTCGCGGTGCCCGAGATCTGGCTCGATGTCGACACCATGGCCGATCTCGATGACGTCGCCGCAGATTTCCGCCAGCGCCATGGCCGGCGGCTCAGGATCGCCACCAAATACTGGCGGCTGACGCAGCAGTTCTTTTCGCTCAAGCACGGCATCCAGGTCTATCGCATCGTCGAAAGCCTCGGCGCCACCGAAGGCGCGCCGGCGGCCGGCCTTGCCGACGTCATCGTCGACATAACCACCACGGGCTCGACGCTGCGCGCCAACCATCTCAAGGTGCTGGGCGATGGCGTCGTGCTGAAGTCGCAGGCCTGCCTGGTGGCCTCGAAGAAAGATCGTTCCGCCGCCGATGAGGCCATCTTCCGGGATATAGCCGCGAAAATGACGGCGACGGTCGGATAGCCTGCTTTCCCTGGCGGGAGGGGTGTCACTACCATCGGCGGGATTTCCACCGTTCCGGCAGGCTGATAGGCTCGGTCCGTGCTGGGAGGAGAGAGCGATGCCGGTCAATCTCGACGAGCTGAAGAACGCCACCAATCTGCGCGGACGCGGCGCGCGCTCCGGCATTGTCTTTGTCGCGCCCGTCGACGGCAAGGCGCATGTCTCGGGCGAGCGCAAGGTGCCGTTGCTGGAGGAGACCATTCCGGCCCTGTTCTCCGATACCGTCAGCAAATACGGCACGCTCGATGCCGCAATCTTCGTCGGCCAGGACAAGCGCTTCACCTGGAGCGAACTGTCGGACACCGTCGATGCGCTGGCCGCCGGCTTCCTGGCGCTCGGCCTGCGCAAGGGCGATCGCGTCGGCATCTGGTCGCCCAACCGCTGGGAATGGCTGGTGACGCAATTCGCCACCGCCCGCATCGGCCTGATTCTGGTCAACATCAACCCGGCCTATCGGCTGACCGAGCTGGAATATGCCCTGAACAAGGTCAGCTGCAAGGCCCTGGTGACGGCGGCGAGCTTCAAGACCTCGGACTATCTCGGCATGATCGAGACGCTGGCGCCGGAAATCGCCACGGCGACGCCGGGCAAGCTGAAGGCCGCCAAATTGCCGGCGCTGAGGACCGTCATCCGCATGGGCAAGGAGAACTCGCCAGGCATGTTCAATTTCGGCGACGTGCTGGCCATGGCCGGCCGCGACGAGCATGACAGCCTCGACCGCATCTCCGAGGGTCTGAAGCCGGGCGACGCGATCAACATCCAGTTCACCTCAGGCACGACAGGCGCTCCCAAGGGCGCGACGCTCACTCATCTGAACATCGTCAACAACGGCAACTTCGTCACTTCGGCCATCAAGCTCACTGTCGACGACCGGCTCTGCATCCCGGTGCCGCTCTATCACTGCTTCGGCATGTCGATGGGCACGATGGGTTGTGTGTCGAAGGGCGCGACCATGGTTTTCCCTTGCGAGGGCTTTGATCCCGGCCTGACGCTGAAAGCGATCGCGCACGAGCGCTGCACGGGCCTCTACGGCGTTCCGACCATGTTCGTCGGCATGCTCGACCATCCGGATTTCTCATCCTTCGATCTCTCCAGCCTGCGCACCGGCATCATGGCCGGCTCGCCATGCCCGATCGAGGTGATGAAGAAGGTGGTGTCGCTGATGCATATGTCGGAGGTGACCATCGCCTACGGCATGACCGAGACCAGTCCGGTCTCGTTCCAGAGCAGCACCGACGATCCGCTGGAAAAGCGCGTGTCGACCGTCGGGCGCATCCATCCGCATGTCGAGGTCAAGGCGGTCGATGCCGATGGCGCCACCGTTGCCGTCGGCGCGCCGGGCGAGCTTTGCACGCGCGGCTACTCGGTGATGAAAGGCTATTGGGACGACGACGAAAAGACCCGTGAGGCAATCGACACCGACGGCTGGATGCACACTGGCGACCTCGCCACCATCGACGCCGAGGGCTATTGCAACATTGTCGGCCGCGTCAAGGACATGGTCATCCGCGGCGGTGAGAACGTCTATCCCAGGGAGGTCGAGGAATTCCTCTACCGTCATCCCAAGGTGCGGGAAGTGCAGGTCTTCGGCATCCCGGATGCCAAATATGGCGAGGAGTTGTGCGCCTGGATCGTGCTCAAACCCGGCCAGGTCGCCACCGAACAGGAAATCAAGGCCTTCTGTGCGGGCCAGATCGCCCATTACAAGATACCGCGCCACATTCGCTTCCGCACCGAATTGCCGATGACGGTGACCGGCAAGCCGCAGAAATTCCTGATGCGTCAGGCGATGGTGGAAGAGTTGGGGCTGGTGGCGCAGAAAACGGCGTGAGGCGGGATCAGCCGCGTCGTACGAAGGCACTGATGCTGTCGAGCAGGGACTGCGGGTCGCCGACCCAGAACCAGTGGTCGTCGCCGTCGACCTCGATGAACCGGGCGCCCGGAATCCTGGACGCGAGGAACCGCCCGGCCTCGATGCGCACGGCGCGGTCGCCTGAACGGTGGAGGACCATCGTCGGGGCGGAGACTTTTGCCAGGAGGTGACGGACATCTGCATCCCGTAATGCCTCGAGCAGGCCCGCGACCGCGCCCGGGCTGGAGGCTGCCCTGAGCAATCCGGCCCACCAGGTCCTCGCCTGACGGTCGCCAGTGAGGCTTGGGGCGAAGGTTTCGATTTCCGCCGGGCCACCCCAACCCGCGAGCAGGCGTTGCTTCCACAGATCATACTGCGCGCCGGTCAAGGCGAAGGGATAGTCGGGGGCGCGGCTGCCCTTCGCCAGCGAGCCCCAGAGAACAAGGCCGCTCAGCCGGTCGCTATGCTCGACTGCAAAACGGATGCAGCCCGGCCCGCCCTCCGACGCACCGACCAGCAAGGCCCGGCGGCTGCCGGCCGCGTTCATGACCGCCAGAATATCCTGCGCCGTCGCCTCGACCGTGGGGCGGGCGCCGACGCGGTCTGAAAGCCCCATGCCGCGCCGGTCGAAGAGGATCAGGCGACCCAGGCGCGAAACCGCGGTCAGCCAGGCGCGGCAGCCCGGGTCTTCCCAGATACGCTCGACATGCGAAATGAAGCCGGGAACAAGCACGATGTCCGTCGGGCCGCTACCGACGATCTGGTACGCGATGTGAATGCCGTCCACTGCGACGTAGCACGTCCTGGGCACGTCCACGGTAGCGTCCTGAGTTGGCTCGCGCAGCATGGCTAGCGTGGCGGGGTCCGGCGCTACGCCGAGTTCGTCCCGCAAGAGCCGGATGCACGTCTCGATCTGGCGCTCGGCCGCGGCCCTGTCCCCGCCGGCCAGGTGGACATGGATCAGGTGGCGGTGCGCGCTTTCGCTCAAAGGGTCGAGCGCCGTCAACCGTGTCGCATGAACGACCGCGCCGCGCGGCTCGCCGCCGGCGATCTTGGCTTCGACGAGCCGCTCCAGCGCCTGCACCAGCCGGCCGCGCAAGGTCTCTCGCCGGAAGAAGATCCATTCCTCGAATTCCGGACTGTCCGGCAGCGAGAAGCCGGCGAGATAATCGTCGTTGTAGATGTCGGCTGCCTCGTCGAGAGAGCGGGAATTGCAGGCCTGCTCGAAAACCCTGGTGTCGATCTCGGCGGACAAGGCCGGGTGCAGGCTCAGCGAGGCGCCTGTGGCGGCGATGATCTCTCTGCCGAACGCGATGCGGATTTTATAGAGTGTCCGCCGAAGGCGGGCGCGAGCGGCCTGTTCGTCGGTCTCGGGCCACAGAAGCGTGGCGACGACATCGCGCGCCACCGGTCCGCCGGCCTCGGCCAGGTAGATGAGGAGCGCCGCCGCCTTGCGCAAGGCAAGTTCCACCCGCCGGCCGCTCAAGCGGAACTCCGGAAAACCCAGAAATCGGAATTCCAATCGCTCCATCGATCCGACCACGGCCATGCGGGGACGCTGAGGGGACGCCGGCCTTCTATCCATTCCCACGACATCGGGCCGATCGGGCCCGATCATGAGACTCCCTTGGAGCGAGAAATGTCACTGGTCAATACTCTCATCCACCATTGCACAGCAGGGCCTGTTGCCGGCGGTGGCGCCCCTGTTGGCGCTGCCGGCGCAGGGCAGGGAGGCTGAGACATGTGCCAATCCTGTCTCTCCTGGTACGCGCGCTGCATGGCGCCCTACTTCGTCCACGTCGGCTGTTCAGCCCGCACTTTCACGCATATGCGACGGCGCCTGATCCCACGGGCAGACGGCGTTGTCGTCGAGGTCGGTTTCGGGTCCGGCCTGAACCTTCCCTATTACGACGCCGGCAGGGTGAAGCGGCTGGTCGGCGTCGATCCCGACGGCACGATGCTCGGCCTGGCCGAACCGAAGAGCCGTTCCTTGCCATTCAAGGTCGACTGTATCCGGGCCAGCGGTGAAAGACTGCCGTTGATCGACAGCTTCGCCGACACGGTCGTCGTCACCTACGCCTTCTGCACCATTCCGGATCCCGAGGCGGCGCTGACCGAGATCCGGCGCATCCTGAAGCCCACGGGCCGGCTGATCTTCATCGAGCACGGCCAGGCCGAGGGGCCGCGCTGCCGCAAATGGCAAGAGCGTCTGAACCGGTCCTGGGGCCGACTCGCCGGCGGCTGCCACCTCAACCGCGATCCATTGCACCTGATCCGGGCGGCGGGCTTCCATGTCGTCGAAGCGGAGCGTGAACGGTTCCGGCTACCCTTCTGGCAGTTGGGAAGCCACCATGCCGGCATCGCGATACCCCCAACGGGCTGATGCGCCTTCGCCCTGCTATCGCCGCCCACCACGTATTTCCACCGGCCTCGGCGCCGAACCCGGCTCTTGGACCAGCGGGCCGAGCAGCACTTCGCCGAACAGCGGCTGGTAGCTCCGGCGCACCGCCGGGTCCTCCTTGAAGGACAGAGCGTATTGGCCGATCTGGTGGAAATAGGTGATGCGGGCCCTGACCAGGCTCTCATCCTCGGGATAACCCATGGCGCGGAAGGAACGGATCAGGAGCTCGATGCGCAGGTCGTCGATATCCTTGACTTCCCGCGCCAGCTTTTTCGAAGTTCGCGACCAGTCGCGCACGGCGAGGTCGAGCAGGGGACTGAACGGGGCCTCGTCGACCCAGACATGCACGATGTCGGTGAAGAACTGCAGGCCGTCTATATCTAGTATCTCGCGCATCGCCCAGAAGGGCTCGCAATTGATGTCCCGCCATTCCTGCAGCAGTCCGTCACGAAGATCGGCCAGGCTGGTGAAATGGAAATAAAAGCTGCCGCGCGTCACCTTGAACTGCTTGGCGAGGCGGTCGATCTTGACCTCGCCGATGCCGTGTTTCTCCAGCACCTTGCGCGCCGCCGATATCCAGGCCTCGCGGCTCAGCGTCTGCCGCGCCGCCTTCGCGGGCGCGGCGGCTTTGGGCGGTCTCTTGCCTCTGCCAGGGGCGCTGTCGGCTTTCATGTGGTCAAGACCTTCATCGCCATGCTCAACGCCTGCAATCCGTTTGCCGGCTCCGATGCGCTTCGCGACTCATCAAGTGCCCATCTATCGCGGAAGGCGCAACTCAGGGCAATGCGCTTATCCGCTCCAGCATGAGTTCGAAGAACGGCGCCGGATCGATGCGCCGCAGCACATTGCAGTTCTTGCGCCGGCCGGTGACATGCCACCAGTCGACGACCGTCATGCCGATCGTCTCCGGCGAGACAATGTCGACCGTCACCGCGCACTGGCGCTGTTCATAGATTTGCGGCGCCAGGAGATAACCTGTCACGCAGGCATCGTGGATGGGGCGCGCCGGCGTCTCGAATTTGTGGGTGCCGTACTGGCGGTAGAAGTCGGCCAGGTTCGCGGCCTCGATCGCGGCGCGGCTGCCGGTGGCGCGCAGGCGGTCCAGCCATTCGGGCGTCATCAGTGCGGTGTAGGTGCAGTCGATACCCGCCATGGTCACCGGCACGCCGCTGGCGAACACCTTGTGCGCGGCGTGCGGGTCGACGAAGATGTTGAACTCGGCGGCCGGCGTGGCGTTGCCGCCCTGGAAGAAGCCGCCGCCCATCAGCACCACTTCGCGCAGGCGAGGCACGATCCTCGGCTCCATGGTCATGGCCATGGCCAGATTGGTCATCGGCCCGAGCGTGCAGACGGTCAATTCGCCTTCAGGCGCGTCCATGATCGCGCGCACCAGGTAGTTGACCGCGTGTTCGTCCTGTAGCGGCGTCACCGGTTCGGCAAGGTCGGCGCCGTCGAGGCCGGTTTCGCCGTGGACGTATTCGGCGGTGATCAGCGTGCGCACCATCGGCGCCGGGCAGCCGGCATAAACAGGCACATCCGGCCGCCCTGCAAGCTCCACGACCTTGAGCGCATTCTTCGAGGTCAGTGCAAGCGGCACGTTACCGCCGACCGTAGTGATGCCGACCACGTCGAGTTCATCGGGCGACCCCAGTGCGAAGAGGATGGCGAAGGCGTCATCCTGGCCGGGATCGGTGTCGATGATGATCTTGCGTGGTGCCATGATGCCGCGTCCTTCGTTTTGCGATCGAAAGCCTATTGATGAGGCCGTTCGGATGTGTAGAAATACAGTACTGTATCTTATGTTCAAGACAGGGTGTTCGAAAATGGATGGACAAGAGCGCGGCTATTTTTCCGAAATTCCGATCCTCGACGTCTCGGCGCTCTATGGCGACGACGAAGCGGCGATCCGGGCAACGGCAGCGACACTGCGCCGCTATCTCGAGACGATCGGCTTCCTCTATGTCACCGGCCACCCCATTCCGCGCGCCGATGTCGAAGCGGTCCGCGAGGCCTCCAAGCGTTTCTTCGCCTTGCCCGAGGAGGAGAAGGCCAAGCTGAAGATCGACAAGAATTTCCGCGGCTTCCTGCCCTTTGCCGGCTCGACCATCGTGACCTCGTCCGTGGCGGCGGTCAGCAAGCCGAACCAGAGCGAATCGATCTTCTTCATGCACGAGGTCGGCGCCGACGATCCCCGGGCTTTGGCCGGCAAGCCGCTGCAAGGCCCCAACCAGTGGCCTGACGAGGCCGCTCTTGCCGGCTTCAGGGAGACCATCGAGCGCTATGTCCAGGAGATGGGCACGCTCGCCCGCAAGATGGTGCGTGCCATCGCGCTCTCGCTCGGGCTGCCCTCCGACAGCCTCGACCGCTATTTCGAGCAGCCGACGACCTTCCTGCGGCTGCTGCACTATCCGACGCAGCCCCAGGAAGAGGGCCTGTTCGGCGCGGCCCCCCACACCGACTATGGCTTCATCACCCTGTTGGCGCAGGACAATGTCGGCGGCCTCGAGGTCAAGAACAAGGCCGGTGACTGGGTTCCAGCACCTCCGGTTCCGGATTCCTTCGTCATGAATGTCGGCGACATCCTGGCGCGCTGGTCCAACGACCAGTTCGTCTCGACGCCGCACCGCGTCATCAACCGCTCCGGACGCGAGCGCTATTCGCAGCCCTTCTTCTTCGATCCGTCCATGGATGAAACGATCGCCGCACTTCCGGTCTGCGTGCCGGCCGGCACACAGCCGAAATACGAGCCGGTGCTCTATGGCGATTACCTGATGGAGCGCATCGACAAGAATTATCACTACCGCAAGAAGAAGGCGGCCGAAGCCGCTGCTTCGTAAGGAATGCCGAGCCCGCGCCGGCCACCGGCTCTGCCACAAAGATCGTAAACAAGCACAAGAAAGGGGAACAGCAATGAACAGATATCTGCGAATGACCAGTCTCGCGCTGGCGGTCTCCGCCACCGTCTGGGGCGGGGTTTCCAAAGCCGCCGATGTGCCGAAATCGGCTGAGGTGAAGCAGAGCGGAACGCTCGCCGTCGCCAACACGCTGGACTTCGCGCCGTTCGAATATCTCGACGCCGACGGCAAGCAGACCGGTATCATCATCGAACTCGCCGGCGAGGTGGCCAAGCTCGTCGAGGCCAGGCTCGATATCCAGCGCACGCCGTTCCCGTCGATGATCCCGGGCCTCGCGGCCGGCCGCTTCAAGATCGCCTGGGAGACCTTTTCGGCCACGCCGGAGCGCCTGAAGCAGGTCGATTTCGTCATGTTCCTGAAGGCGGGCCTCGCCGTATCGACGTCACCCGACAAGAAGGCGAGCTTCAGCGGCGACACGCCGCTTTGTGGCAAGCGCATAGGCGTCTCGGCCGGCAGTGCTTCGGATTTCCTGGTCGACAAGCTCGGCAAGGAATGCACCGACAAGGGCCAGAAGGCGATCGAAAAGTCGGTGTTCAATTCCTCTACCGATATCGTCCAGGCCGTGCTTTCGGACCGCGTCGACGGGCGTATGGACGATGCCACGGCATCGAGCTATTTCGAGGTGACGAGCAAAGGGCAACTGGTGGTCCTGCCGACGCTTTATGAAGTCGCGCCACTCGGCATGGCGATCGCCAAGGACGACAAGGAGACCGCCGGCATGATGGTGGCGGCACTTGCCGAGCTGTTCAAGAACGGCACGTACAAGGCTATCCTGGAGAAGTACGGCATGGGTGCCTACGCGATCAAGGAACCGTATTTCGTTGGCTCCATGGACGCGCTTCGCGCCGAATAGAGACTATCTGGCGCCTGATGCTTCATCAGGCGCCGGCCCGCAACCTGGAGGCATCTGATGGGCGTGGCCCACCCGACCGAGATCGACATCGAGCCGGGCGCCGCCGCGGCGGTGTCACGACTGATCGTCGTGCCGCAGCGCCGCTATGGCATCTGGATCGGCACGGCGTTCGCCCTGCTGCTGGCCTTCCTGATCATTCGCGCTTTCGCCAGCAACCCGGCCTTTGCCTGGGGCACGGCAGCCGGCTACCTGTTCCATCCCTCGATCATGCGCGGCCTCGGCAACACGCTGATGCTTACCGTCATCATCATGGTGCTGGCGATCGTGGTCGGCACCGTCATCGCCATCATGCGGGTGTCGCCGAGCCCGGTGCTGCGCGCCTTTTCCGGCGTCTATGTCTGGTTCTTCCGCGGCGTGCCCGCGCTGATCCAGCTGATCTTTTGGTTCAACCTGTCGCTGCTGGTGCGCGAGATCTCGCTGACGCTGCCGTTCCTGGGCACGCTGTTTTCCGTGCGCACCAATGATTTCATGACCCCGTTCTTCTCTGCCGTCGTCGCGCTTTCGCTGTGCGAGGCCGGCTACATGGCCGAGATCATCCGCGCCGGCATCAAGTCGGTGCCGTCCGGCCAGTCGGAAGCGGCGAGCGCGCTCGGCATGCCTTATCGCATGATCCTGAAGCGCATCACCTTGCCGCAAGCCATGCGCTTCGTGCTGCCGCCGACCGGCAATGAGGCGATCAACCTCCTGAAGATGACCTCGCTGGTAACGTTCATCGCCGTCGATGACCTGTTCTACACCGCGCAGAGCATCTACGCGCGCACCTTCGAGACGATCCCGCTGCTGATCGTGGTCGCCTTCTGGTATCTCGCCGTGGTCAGCATCATGTCGGTCGGGCAGCATTTCCTGGAGCGCCATTTCGGCCGCAGCGATATCCGCCGCGACCCCCTGACGATGCGCGCCTTGCGCAACGCCATCAGCTTGCGCGGCCTTGCCCGATGAGCGATGTGAAATCCGAAAATCGTGCCCGCTTCGGCGTGCCGGCCGATTCCATGGTGTTCGCGCGCGGCGTGCGCAAAACCTATGGCCAGCTTGAAGTTCTCAAAGGCGTCGACCTCGATGTGCCGGAGGGTTCGGTCGCCTGCATCATCGGCCCGTCGGGATCCGGCAAGAGCACGTTCCTGCGCTGCATCAACCATTTGGAAAAGCTCAGCGGCGGCATCCTGCTCGTCGACAGCCAGTTCGTCGGCTACGACCTCCAGGGCGACAAGCTCTATGAGGTGAAGGACGATCTTCTGTGCCGGCGCCGCGCCGAGATCGGCATGCTGTTCCAGTCGTTCAACCTGTTCTCGCACATGACCGTGATGGAGAACCTGATCGAGGCGCCGACGCAGGTGCGGCGAATCCCGCTGGACCAGGCGAAGGCCGAGGCGGAGGTGCTGCTGCGGCGTGTCGGCCTCGCCGACAAGGTCGACCGCTATCCGCGCGAACTGTCCGGCGGTCAGCAGCAGCGTGTCGCGATCGCGCGCGCCATGGCGATGAAGCCCAAGGTGCTGCTCTTCGACGAGCCGACCTCGGCGCTCGATCCGGAACTGGTCGGCGAAGTTCTGCAGGTCATGCGCGACCTTGCCGAGAGCGGCATGACGATGGTCGTCGTCACCCATGAGATCGGCTTCGCCCGTGAGATCGGCGACCAGCTCGTTTTCATGGATGGCGGCGTGATCGTCGAACGCGGCACGCCGCGCGAGATGATCGCCAATCCGACATCGCCGCGCACCCGCGAGTTCCTGTCCAGGGTTCTGTAGCGCCGGTTAGACCGGCTCTCAGCCAGCCAGCACCGCCGCGCCGAGGCCCCGGATGATCTTCGCCAGCTCGACGCATTCGCCATGCCGCGCATTGTTGCGCCGCCAGGCAAGGCAGATCATGCGCTGCGGCATCGGCTCCTGGAACGGCACGATCTTGAGGTCGGGGATAGTGCCGGCGGGGCCGACCGCCATTTCGGGGATGAGTGTGACGCCGAGCCCGTGCGCCACCATCTGCAGGAGCGTCGTCAGGCTGGTGGCGCCGTAGCTTGCCATCGCCACCGGCCGCACATTGCCGCAGACGGCCAGCGCCTGTTCGCGCAGGCAATGGCCTTCTTCCAGCAGCATCAGTCTCTCCAGCGCCGGGCTCTCGGGTGGAACCGGCGGCGATGCAAAGGCCGGATCGCCTGATGGCACGGCCAGGAAGAACCGGTCGGGAAACAGCGCCTCGGTGATCAGCCCGGGATGGTCGAGCGGAAGTGCGGCGATGAAGGCATCGAGTTTTCGCGATGCGGTGTCCTCGACCAGGGAGGTGGTGACCGCCTCGCGCAATTCGAGCAGCAAGGCCGGGAAATGTTTCTTCAGTTCGGGCAGGGCGCGCGGCAGAAGATAGGGCGCGACGGTCGGGATGATGCCCAGCCGGAAGCGTCCCTCCATCGCCGTGCGGCCGCGCCGGGCCGTCGTTTCCACGTCACGTATGTCAGCCAGGATGCGCTCGATGCGCGGCAACAGAGTGATCGCTTCGTCCGTCATGCGCACCGACCTGCCCCCGCGTTCGAACAGCCGGCAGTTCAGCCGTTGCTCCATTTCGGCGATCTGGGAAGACAGCGCCGGCTGGCTGACGCCGGCAAGTTTCGCCGCGCGCCCGAAATGCAGCGTTTGCGCCAGCGCGTCGAAATAGTGCATCTGGCGAACTGTCAATCCGATCATGCAGTCAAGCCTGTCATAAGAAAATCCTATCGAAATAAACAGGAAAGGCAATTTGTTTTTATCGCCAGTGTGGCCTAGTCTGGAACCGTTCCAGATTGGCGCGGGCCGCCGGCCGCCCCCAAAATCTCGGCAAAAATCAACCTCGGCAAAATCAAACCTCGGCAAAATTGGAGTGAGAGATGGACGCGAAAACCGACGATAACAGCGCGGGCAAATGCCCCGTGGCGCATGCATCCGCCGGCCGGACCAACCGTGACTGGTGGCCGAACCAGCTTGACCTCGGCGTTCTCCACCAGCAGTCGAACCTGTCCGACCCGATGGGCGAGGACTTCGACTATGCCAAGGAATTCGCAAGCCTCGATCTCGATGCGGTCATCAAGGATCTGCACCATGTGATGACGGACTCGCAGGATTGGTGGCCGGCTGACTTTGGCCATTACGGGCCGCTGTTCATCCGCATGGCCTGGCACAGCGCCGGAACCTACCGCATTGGCGACGGCCGCGGCGGCGCCGGAGCGGGCCAGCAGCGTTTCGCGCCGCTCAACAGCTGGCCGGATAATGCCAATCTCGACAAGGCGCGCCGCCTGCTCTGGCCGGTCAAGCAGAAATATGGCCGCAAGATTTCCTGGGCCGACCTGTTGATCCTCACCGGCAACGTCGCCCTGGAATCGATGGGCTTCAAGACCTTCGGCTTCGCCGGCGGCCGCGCCGATGTCTGGGAGCCAGAGCAGGACGTGGACTGGGGTTCCGAAACCAAGTGGCTCGGCGACGAGCGCTATTCGGGCGACCGTGAGCTTCGCGGCCATCTCGGCGCCGTGCAGATGGGCCTGATCTACGTCAATCCGGAAGGCCCGAACGGCAAGCCCGATCCGCTGGCCTCGGCCCGCGACATCAGGGAAACCTTCGCGCGCATGGCCATGAACGACGAGGAAACCGTGGCGCTGATCGCCGGCGGTCACACTTTCGGCAAGACCCATGGCGCCGGCGATGCCTCGCTGGTCGGTGCCGAACCCGAAGGCGCCGGCATCGAGGCGCAGGGTCTCGGCTGGTCGAGCAAGCATGCCTCAGGCATTGCCGGCGACGCCATCACCTCGGGCCTCGAAGTCACCTGGACGACGACGCCGACCAAGTGGAGCAACAACTTCTTCGACAATTTGTTCAACTATGAATGGGAACTGACCAAGAGTCCGGCCGGCGCCCATCAGTGGACGCCGAAGGCTGGCGCCGGTGCCGGCACGGTGCCGGATGCGCACAATCCCTCGAAGCGTCACGCGCCGGCCATGCTGACCACCGACCTCGCGCTGCGGGCGGACCCGGCCTACGAGAAGATCTCGCGTCGTTTCCACGAACATCCGGACCAGTTCGCCGATGCCTTCGCCCGCGCCTGGTTCAAGCTGACCCACCGCGACATGGGTCCGGTCGTGCGCTATCTCGGCCCGTTGGTGCCGAAGGAAGAGCTGATCTGGCAGGACCCGATCCCCGCGATCGATCATGAACTGGTCAGCGACCAGGACATCGCATCGCTGAAGGCCAAGATCCTGGCCTCCGGCCTGTCGGTTTCCGAACTGGTCTCGACAGCCTGGGCCTCGGCTTCGACCTTCCGCAACTCTGACAAGCGCGGCGGCGCCAACGGCGCCCGCATCCGGTTGGCACCGCAGAAGGACTGGGCCGTCAATGAGCCGGCCCAATTGTCGAAGGTGCTGGCCAAGCTCGAAGCCATCCAGAAGGAGTTCAATACCGGTGGCAAGAAGGTCTCGCTGGCCGACCTGATCGTGCTCGGTGGCGTTGCCGCGGTCGAGAAGGCGGCGAAGGATGGCGGCAACGACCTGAAGGTGCCGTTCACGCCAGGCCGCATGGATGCCTCGCAGGAGCAGACGGACGTCCACTCCTTTGCCCCGCTCGAGCCGAAAGTCGACGGCTTCCGCAACTATGTCAGGGGCAAGCAGCCCATGTCGGTCGAAGCCATGC
Source organism: Mesorhizobium sp. M8A.F.Ca.ET.202.01.1.1 (assembly GCF_004791595.1). Lineage (NCBI taxonomy): Bacteria > Pseudomonadati > Pseudomonadota > Alphaproteobacteria > Hyphomicrobiales > Phyllobacteriaceae > Mesorhizobium > Mesorhizobium sp. M8A.F.Ca.ET.202.01.1.1. Next base: position 224,836 of record NZ_SRUN01000002.1, read on the forward strand.
TGGTCGACCGGGCGCAGTTGCTGGGCCTGACGGCGCCGGAGCTGACGGTGCTTGTCGGCGGTCTGAGGGTGCTTGGTGCCAACACCGGGCAGTCAAAGCACGGCGTGTTCACCGACAGGCCGGGTACGCTGACCAACGACTTCTTCGTCAACCTGCTCAGCATGAGCACGGTGTGGGATCCGGCTGCCGGCTCCGAGCCGGGCTCGGAAGAGGTCTACGAGGCGCGCGACCGCAAGACCAAGGCGGTCAGGTGGACCGGCACCCGTGCCGATCTGATCTTCGGCTCGCACGCACAATTGCGTGCATTGGCCGAAGTCTATGGATCCGGGGATGCCGGGCAGAAATTCGCCCGGGATTTCGTTGCGGCATGGACCAAGGTGATGAACGCCGATCGCTTTGATATCGCTGCCTGATCCGAACTTAAGGACCTACAAAAAAGGCGCGGGCCATGGCCCGCGCCTTTTGCATTCGGGCTTTGGAAATCAATCCTTCTCGAAGATACGCGCCTTGGCGACGACGCCGGCAATGGCGCCACCGATCAACGGCGCGACGATGAACAGCCAGAGCTGGCTAAGCGCGGCACCGCCGGTAAAAAGCGCCGGACCGATGGAGCGCGCCGGATTGACCGAGGTGCCGGTGACCGGGATCATGGCGAAGTGAATGCCCGCCAGCGTCAGGCCGATGACCAGACCGGCAAAAGCCGTCGAGTGCTTTTCAGCGGTAACGCCGAGGATCACCGTGACGAAGGTGAAGGTGCCGATCAGCTCCCACAGGAACGCCGAGCTCATGCCCCATTTCGTCTCGTCCCAGCCATTGGCGCCGAAGCCGCCGGTGTGGCCGCCGGTCTGGCCGGAAACGATGATCCACAACGCCAGCGAGGCGATGATGGCCCCGATGATCTGCGCGATCCAATAGGGGATGACGTCCTTGGCGGGCAGCCGGCCGGCAAGGAAGACGCCGAGCGTCACCGCCGGATTGAGATGCGCGCCCGAAATCGGGCCGATCGCATAGGCCGCTGCGATGAGGCCGATGCCGAATGCCAGGCCGATGCCTTCCTGACCAAGCGGCAGCGCGCCGCCGAAGCCGCCCGTCACCACGGACGCCGTACCGATGAACACCAACAGAAATGTGCCTAGAACTTCCGCCAGATAAGTCTTCATTGCCCTCTCCTCGTGACGATCCGCCGGTCCACGGTTTCCGCGCCGCGAATCATGGCGGCAAGAGTATTCCCAACCGAAAAACTTGGAAAGCAGAGCGGTTGCGCCACAAGCCGTGCTTGCAGTCACCAGTTGCGAACATTAGAGACCTTTCATCTATTGATCGATCTGCTTTCGCGGACCGGGGAGATTTATTGGTCGGCTAGATCCGCTGGGCCTGGTCGGCAGTGTCTCGGCGGTGCGCGACGGAGCGGGGTTCAATCCGGGCGTGAAAGGCTCTAAGAGCAGGCCCTAGGATTCATGTGCTCGATTTGATGGAATGACGAATGCGACTGGGCGGACGGCTGGCTGCGGCCATCGAAGTGCTGGAGGACATTGGTCGGCGTCACCGGCCGGTGGCCGATGCGCTGAAGGATTGGGGCCTGTCACATCGCTTCGCCGGCGGTGGTGATCGCGCCGCGATCGGCAACATCGTCTACGACGCGCTGCGCCACAAACGCTCCGCCGGCTGGTTGCTGGGCGAAGACACGCCGCGCGCCATCGGCTTCGGGGCGCTGCTGCTCGAATGGAGCCAGACGGGGCAGTCGCTCAACGCTGCGCTCGAAGGTGACAAGTTCGCGCCGCCGCTGCTCAGCGCAACGGAACTCCAGGCAATCGCAGACCGCCGGCTTGCCGATGCGCCGCCTGCGGTTCGCGCCGACATCCCCGATTGGTGCGAACCGCTATTCGAACGGGCCTTTGGCGGGACATGGGTCGAGGAGGGCGCAGCACTTGCCACGCGTCCGCCGCTCGACATCCGGGTCAACACCCTGCAGGCCGATCGCGCCAAGGTCTTGGCCGAACTGAAGCAGACCGGTGCCAGCGCCGCACGGATCGCACCCTACGGCATCCGCATCCCGCCGATCGACGGTGACGGCCGACACCCGAACGTGCAGGCCGAGCCGGCCTTCCAGAAAGGCTGGTTCGAGGTCCAGGACGAGGGGTCGCAGATTGCGGCAGCGCTTGCCGGCGCGACGGCTGGCATGCAGGTGCTCGACTTTTGCGCCGGCGCCGGCGGCAAGACGCTGGCGCTGTCGGCTGCGATGGGCAATCACGGTCAGATCTTCGCTCACGATGCCGAAAAGGCGCGGCTGGCGCCGATCTTCGACCGTATCCGCCGCTCGGAAAACCGCAATGTGCAGGTCGCCACCAAGCCGGCCGAGCTTGCCCCGCTCGCCAATCATATGGACATCGTGCTGGTGGACGCGCCCTGCACCGGCAGCGGCACCTGGCGGCGGCGTCCCGACGCCAAATGGCGGCTGACGCAGAGACAACTCGACGCCCGCAAGGGCGAGCAGTCGACGATCCTCGATGCCGCCAGAACCTATGTCAAACCCGGCGGCCTGCTGGTCTACATCACCTGTTCCGTGTTCGACGAGGAAAATGGCGAACAGGTCGCCGCGTTTCGCGAGCGGCACGGCGGCTTTGCCTCGGTCGATCATCGCCAGCTTTGGGACAGCCACTTTCCAGGCCATGCCGCCGCGATGCGGATCGGTGCCCTGGGTGGCATTTCGCTCTCGCCGGCGCTGAGCGGCACTGACGGATTTTACTTCTGCGCCATGCGCCGGGCGAACTGACGCTGCCGTTGACAGGTGCCGGCCGCGCCCCACTTGCAGATGCGCGGCGTCGGGCCGCCATGGGGTAAGGTCTTGCAAAGATATCCGTCGCTTCTGCTTTTTCTCGTTCTGGTGCTGGGCGGCGGCCTGCTGATCGGCTACGCCAATTTGCCGGGTGCCTGGTATGCATCGCTGGCCAAGCCTTCCTTCAATCCGCCCAACTGGGCCTTCGCGCCGGCCTGGACGCTGCTCTATGTGCTGATCGCCGTGGCCGGCTGGCGGACATGGCGGCGAGAGCCGGCGGGCACTGCGATGAAGATCTGGGGCGCCCAGCTCGTGCTGAATTTCCTATGGTCGCCAACCTTCTTCGGCGCGAAAATGATGGAACTGGCTCTGGTCGTCATCGTGTTTCTTCTCGCGAGCATCGTGCTGTTCATTGTGAGTGTCTCGACCCGCGATCGGCTTTCCGGCTGGCTGTTCGCGCCGTATGCGGCATGGGTGGCGTTCGCCACTCTGCTCAACGCTTCGCTTCTCTGGTTGAACTAGTTTTTCGTATAGTCAGGCCCAAACCGTGTCGGCAGGCCGTCGGCGAGTTTCAACCAAGGGAGCTTCTCCTCAAAAGCGACATGCAGCGTCGGTGCGAATTTTTCCGGCTCCTCCATCGCTGCCGAGAAAAAATGCATGACATTGGACATCTTCTTCGAGCGGAAGGACAGCGGCGTACCACAGTGATCGCAAAATGTTCTTTCCACACCGGGAGAAGAGTTGAACACCTTTGGCGGCTTGCTTAGCCATCGCCATTGGCCTTCCAGGACGCCAATGTAGGCGGTCATCGGCGCGGAACATTGCCGCCGACAACTTTCACAATGACAGACCACGCATGCTTGTGCCGGGCCGTCGACTTCAAAAGCAATAGCGCCACATAAGCAGTGACCACGCATGCAAATTCTCCTTGAGCCAACTGACCTGACCAATAATTTGTACCGGGCGTGGTGAGAGGGTCGACATGAGATGCGCCGAACTGGCGCTCAATTGCGACATTCGCGTGAGCGATTGTGCTCGCGTGCGCGAGCATGGCCTTGGCGGCCATCAGATTGTCGCTTCGCTTTCATGAGTCCGCAGCCCAGGACGCCTCGATGTCGTTTTGTTGCAGTGCAGCAAAAGCATTTGCCTGCCGCTTATGCCTCTGCGATAAGCTTTCCCGGCAAACGTGAAGGCAATGGCGATGGCAGCGAAGATCGTACCGGCTCCGGACTATGAGGATCGCGTCAGGGCGTCCTTCGCGCGCCAGCAGGCGATGGCGACGATCGGCGCCGAACTGACATTGGTGACGCCCGGCATCATCGAGATCGAGATGCCCTATTCGGCGGCGCTGACCCAGCAGCATGGCTTCCTGCATGCGGGGGTCATCTCGACGGCGCTGGACTCGGCTTGCGGCTATGCGGCGTTCTCGCTGATGCCGGAAAATTCCGGCGTGCTGACCATCGAGTTCAAGGTCAACCTTTTGGCGCCGGGCCGGGGCGAGCGCTTTCTGTTCCGCGGGTCGGTGACCAAACCCGGCCGCACCATCATCGTTGCCGACGGCCAGGCCTATGCCTTCGCCGCCGACGGTGAGGCCAAGCTGATCGCCACCATGACCGGGACGATGATGACGGTGGTCGGTCGCGACGGCATAGCAGGGTGAGGAGCGGTCCGCGCAGCGGACAAAAAGCCCCCAAATGGGCTTTTCGAGCGGCGAACGCCCGGAGCCATAGCGAAGGGCCGGGACAGGGAGAAGCAGATCATGACCGGCAACGTCGTGCGAATTGGTGGCAAGGATGTCCTCTTCGTCATGGCGGCGAAGGCCGAATACGGCCCGCATTTGCAGCGGCTGTTCACCCCGCTGATGACGGGTGTCGGGCCGGTCGAAGCCGGCGTACGGCTGGGTGCCGAGCTTTCCTGGTTGAAATCCGCAAAAGCATTGCCGGACCTTGTCGTATCGCTCGGCTCGGCCGGCAGCCGGACCCTGGAACAGACGGAAATCTACCAGGCGGTCTCGGCCGCCTATCGCGACATCGATGCCTCGCCGCTGGGCTTCGAGAAGGGCGCCACGCCGTTTCTCGACCTGCCGGTGACCGTACCGCTGCCGCTGCGTATTCCCGAAATCAAGCAGGCGACACTGTCGACCGGCGGCGCCATCATTACCGGCGCGGCGTACGAAGCGATCGCCGCCGACATGGTCGACATGGAAACCTTCGCCTGCTTGCGTGCCTGCCAGCTGTTCGACATCCCGCTCATCGGGCTGCGCGGCATTTCCGACGGTGCGGCTGATCTGAGGCACGTCGGCGACTGGACCGAATATCTCCATGTCATCGACGAGAAGCTGGCCGACGCCGTCATGCGCCTCGAACAGGCGATCGGTTCGGGTTTGCTGCGGGCGGCTTCATCCGACGATCAGCCCAGACCAGTCTGAAAGTCAGGCTACGCAACCCATTGCGCAGACTCGTTTCTTTCTCTAAACGCTCGCCATGACAACAGCCAATCACCCCGACACCGTCCTGATTGTCGATTTCGGCAGCCAGTTTACGCAGCTCATCGCCCGCCGCATCCGTGAGGCTGGCGTGTTTTCCGAGATCGTGCCGTTCCAGTCGGCCGAGGCGGCATTCAAGCGCATCAATCCGAAAGCGGTGATCCTGTCCGGCGGTCCGGCCTCGACATCCGATATCGGCAGCCCGCGCGCGCCCCAGATCGTCTTCGACGCCGGCGTGCCGGTGCTTGGCATCTGCTATGGCCAGATGGCCATGTGCGTGCAGATGGGCGGCGTCGCCGAAAGCTCCAACCATCGCGAATTCGGCCGCGCCTTCGTCGAGATCGAGAAGGACAGCCCGCTGTTCGAGGGCCTGTGGGCGACCGGCCAGCGCCATCAGGTGTGGATGAGCCATGGTGACCGCGTCATCGCCCTGCCACCGGGCTTCGAGGTGTTCGGCAAATCGGAAAGCTCGCCCTTCGCCATCTTCGGCAATGTCGAGCGCAGGATGTACGGCATCATGTTCCATCCGGAGGTGGTGCACACGCCGGACGGCGCGAGGCTGCTGAGGAATTTCGTCCACAACATCGCCGGCATCGAAGGCGACTGGACGATGCGCGCCTACCGCGAGCACGCGGTCGAGGCGATCCGCAAGCAGGTCGGCAAGGGCAAGGTCATCTGCGCGCTCTCGGGCGGCGTGGATTCCTCGGTCGCCGCCCTTCTGATCCACGAGGCGGTCGGCGATCAGCTCACCTGCATCCTCGTCGACCACGGCCTGATGCGCAAGGACGAGGCCGCCGGTGTGGTGGCGATGTTCCGCCAGCACTATAATCTGCCGCTGATCCTGGTCGATGCTTCGGAAAAGTTCATCACCGCGCTGGAAGGCGAGTCGGACCCGGAAAAGAAGCGCAAGACGATCGGCCGGCTGTTCATCGAGGTGTTCGAGGAAGAGGCGAAAAAGCTCGGCGGTGCCGATTTCCTGGCGCAGGGCACGCTCTATCCAGACGTCATCGAGAGCGTCTCCTTCACCGGCGGCCCGTCGGTGACGATCAAGTCGCACCACAATGTCGGCGGTCTGCCGGAGCGCATGAACATGCAGCTGGTCGAGCCGCTGCGCGAACTGTTCAAGGACGAGGTGAGGGCGCTGGGCAAGGAGCTCGGCCTGCCCGAAAGCTTCATAGGCCGCCATCCGTTTCCAGGCCCCGGTCTTGCCATACGCTGTCCCGGTGGCATCACGCGCGAGAAGCTGGAGATCCTGCGCGAGGCCGACGCCATCTATCTCGACGAGATCCGCAAGGCCGGCCTCTATGACGCCATCTGGCAAGCCTTCGCCGTGTTGTTGCCGGTGCAGACCGTCGGCGTGATGGGCGACGGCCGCACCTACGAATTCGTCTGTGCGCTGCGCGCCGTCACTTCGGTCGACGGCATGACGGCTGACTTCTACCACTACGACATGGCCTTCCTGGGTGCCGCCGCAACCCGCATCATCAACGAAGTGCGCGGCATTAACCGCGTGGTCTATGACGTCACCTCGAAGCCGCCTGGGACAATCGAGTGGGAATGATTCAGGCCTATCCGAACGCCGCCGAAAATACGCTGTAGTTCGACGCAAGCCATTGAAATCAAAAATAAATCCTCTCTAAGACATTCGGCATCTATCGGCAGGCAGGTTTTGGCGCTGGCGGTCCGCCTGACGGACCTCGCCCATTATTGCTCCCACCAATTTTTCAAAGTACCGTCACGACCAATGAGGCTCGTGACGGTACTTTTTTCGTTTTAACCTATTGAAGACAATAGGAAATCCCTGCCAAGAGCCCCCGAAATTGCGCTGACGGTACTTTTCAGGAGGCAGCAGGAATGCTGACGGACACAGCCCTCAAGGCATTGAAACCAAAAGATAAAATCTACAAGATTGCGGACCGCGATGGCATGTACATTCGCGTCATGCCGAGTGGCGCGATCTCGTTCCGGCTGGATTACAGGCTCAACGGCCGTCGGGAGACTGTCTACCTAGGCAAATACGGACGCGACGGCATCTCACTTGCCCTGGCGCGAGAGCGGTGCCTCGATGCAAGACGAGACATTCGCGACGGCCGATCTCCTGCGATTGAGAAGCAGCGGGAGAAGCGCCGTATCAAGGAGGCAAAGAGCTTCGGCGAGTTCGGTGAAAAGTGGTTGACTGCCGGACCCATGGCCGACAGCACGCGCGCGATGCGGCGTTCAATCTTCGAACGTGAACTGCTCCCGGTCTGGAGGAACCGCCTTCTGACGGAAATCACGCCTGACGACCTCAGGGTACTTTGCGGCAAGATCGTTGATCGTGGTGCTCCTGCCACAGCGATCCACGTGCGCGATATCCTCAAGCAGATCTACAGCTTCGCGGTTCTTCATGGCGAGAAGGTCGCCAATCCGGCTGACGACGTAGGGCCGGCCTCCATCGCCAACTTCGTTCCACGGGATCGCTCACTCACCCCTTCAGAAATTCGAGTGATGCTGAAGCAACTCGAGCATGTCGCAACGCTTCCGACCATCCGCTTGGGGATGCGCCTCTACCTCCTGACCATGGTGCGCAAGAGCGAGCTGCAGGACGCCGTCTGGGACGAAGTCGATTTTGAGAACGCAGTCTGGACGATCCCGAAGGAGAGGATGAAGCGTTCGAAGGCGCACAACGTCTATCTGTCGCGCCAGACGCTCGACATCATGATCGCCTTGAAGACCTGTGCAGGCAATTCAAGATATCTGCTGCCGTCTCGATATGACGCGGATGCATCGATGTCGCGCGCGACCTTCAACCGCGTGACCTATGCTGTCGTCGAACGGGCCAAGATGGAGGGGCTGCCCCTTGAGCCGTTTACGGTTCACGACCTGCGACGGACAGGTTCGACGCTGCTGAACGAACTTGGTTTCAACAGCGACTGGATAGAAAAGTGCTTGGCGCACGAAGACGGACGCTCGTCGCGTGGCGTTTACAACAAAGCCGAATATGAGGTGCAGCGCCGCCATATGATGCAGGAATGGTCGGACATCATTGATGCCTGGGTGGATGGCAAGAGGTACCTGCCGACGCTCGTTCCGCCGTCGCTGCCGATCCTGGCGCCCGATCCGGCGCTTTGACTGAACGAGCCCGTGCCGGTCTGAATGCGCGGAGAATTGGTTTTGGCGATGGACTGCAAGCCAGCGGTGGAATCTAGAGCACCTCGGTCTGAACAGCTTAAATACTAGCTATTATATTCTGATTTTCCTGAAAGAGCTGATATTTTAGTCGTTTGCTCGTGTTTCGTCCAAAACCCCCATCATGTGGATCGTCTTTCCCTGGCAAAGCGAGCGCACTCCGGCCTGCCATTCCCTAAGCATGTCTTCGCCGACCTCAGGGAAGCGGGATCCTTCAAAATAGGCCTTCACCCTTCCCGAAACGTCTGAGAGCGAGTCGCAGGTCTGCTCCACGATCTCTGCTACGCGCCCCGGTCGGAGGTTCGCGCGGGTGACGCCCAACCGGTCAAGCCTCTTTCGGTCGGGCCAGGCAGTGGTGCCGTCGAGGGTAAGCGCCATGGCATCGTTCTTGATGTAGGCCCTAGTCGTGATGAGGTCATACACGGGAGCCAGCCGTACCGGACTTTCCGCGTCTTTGTAGACGACGCCGAAATTCTTCAGGTGGGCATCGCCATTGCGGATGGCGCAGTTAATCACAAACAGGCGGAAAGCGGCTTCCAATGACCCGACGGCATTTTCGGGAGAGACGAACTCCCTGATCCGCTTGAAGAGCTTTGTTTCATACCCTCCGTTGTATTTGTCCTTGCTGGTTACGCCGTTCAGCGCACAGAAGTCCTCATATCCGAAGTACGATTCGTCGGTCAGGTCGAATCGCTCGACCACTAGGGCAAGCCCATCCTCGGATAGCCGGAAATCCGGCACCTCGAGGCCAACTTCCCGAGCTGCCATAAGACAGAAGAACTCATTTGCAGCCAATTCGGGATACTCGTCGGGATCCCACATTTTGACGATGTGGGTAGCTCCGCGGACGCTGAGCGACTGGCGTCCGTCCGACGGACCATCCTCCCTGGCTCGCACCAGGACCTTCGGCTGCACTCCGGCGACCCCTGAATGGACTGCGTATGTTTCCAGGAGTTCGTTATAGAGATCACCCGCCCGACGGGCACGCAGCAAGTCGTCAATGCTTCGGAAAGGGACGTCCTCCACCAGCTCCTCTTCCATGCCAGTGAAGCGGATACGGCCGATCTGCGACCGGCCGACTACGGCCAGCAGGTCGATGTCGTCGAACCGGCCCAATGCCTTCGCGAAGGCCGTCCTGATCTTCCCTTCAAGTGCCCCCTCAGGAAGGTTCATGTCGAAAATGGGAAGGAGCCCGAACTCCGAATTCCACGATTCGGTCCGCTTGGGCATTGTGAGCGACACGGCGTCACGACCATCGGTCTTCACATCGTACACGAAAGTCGAACCACGCTTGCCGGATCTGTCCAGGACGCCGACTGGCTTGCTACCTACCCAAACGCGCAGCATCGTCTTCCTCCATGATGTCTTCCAGTGTGGGGCGCTTGTTGTTGAAGGTCGTCAGTCGGAAATCGAGCCCTACAATGTTCATGAGCGTGAGCACGCCTTTGAACCCCATGTCGGATACCCTGCCGTTTTCAAACGCCTCGATCCTCGCCCGACTGACCCCGGAAAGTTCTGCGAGCTTTTCGCGTGTCAGCTTACGCTGCTTTCTGGCATTCTTGATCTCATTGCCAAGATCGTTCAGGTCGATCATTTTCGCCTCACAAATTAGCTGTTTATAGCTATAATGAGGAAAATAGCTTATATACTGGCTGTTTTCAAGGGTGCAATGACCGTAACCTTGAAACGGCATCATGCCTATCGTAAGCAGCAAGCCGTACGAGCTTTCCTGATCTTCGCCATCATCATCGGCATCATGCCGGCGACACGATCGTGCCGACATGACCATCGCTGATCTTCGGCAGGATGGATGGCCATGCGTCCGCGGCAACGGCAAATGTGCCCGAACGGATTGATCATCGACACCGTACCGTGGCGCTCGTCCCCCCTCAGCTTACGGTATTTGTGCCCGATCTCGCGCTCTGACACGAGAGGTTTTCCGTAAACGCACATCAGGAGGACTCGCACGGGAGATCGGAACCGCCCTGCGAGCCTGGAGCCAGGCTTCTACTTCGGCCAGATCCCAAACCACGCACCGAGGGGTGAGAGCGAAGCGTCGTGGAAATTGCCCGCGTTGTTCCATTTCATAGATTGTGCTGTCGGCCAGAGGCACGATTTCGCGCAGTTCCTTGCGGCGGATCGTCCGCTTTAGTGCACTTTCCCTGGGACCTGTCATAGCGCGATTCCTCCTTCGGTAAGCAGACGATTGAAGCCGATAGTCTTCACCGGTGGAAAGGGCGAAAGCCGGCAAGCGTATGCCGGGCGGTGATTTCGTATATATCGGCCGGCGAGGGATAGCCGTGGCCCGGATCGACCATGCGTCATGCGCGACGGCTTGCTCCCTGCTCTGCGCTCAAGTTTCATATGGCGCCCTTCGCCGGGGGCTGTCGGTCCCGCATCCCGCCTCACGGCGGCGCTATGCTGATGCTCCTTCGGCCGCCCTGTTGAACCGGTCTCAGGGCCACGAACCTGCTCCAGCACCGAACTGACTTATTCCCGCTGACGGACATTTCGCTGCTTCCGCCTTGTACGCCCTTTTTTTCACACTGGTCGGGAGAGCAGAGGGCTCTCCCGACGGAGAGTGAGAGGAGGGTCGGGTTTTTCGCGACGGGTTGAAAGCGGAAGGAAAGGCCTTCGGCGCCCGTCGCGGAGAACCGCGATGTCTGTCCGGAGCAATCGAAACCATGCCGTCGCCGACCGGTCTAATCTCTACGACGAGATCACCGGCAAGATAATTGCCGAGCTGGAAGCGGGTCGTTTTCCTTGGGTTCAGCCATGGGGGACTTCCGCGGCAAAAGCGTCGCTTTCCCTGCCGAAGAATGCCAGCACGCATCGCACGTACAGCGGGATCAACGTCCTTATCCTCTGGGGTGCCGTCGTCGAACGCGGGTTCCCAACGCAGAGTTGGCTAACCTATCGACAGTCTGCCGCGCTCGGCGGGAACGTCCGTAGAGGCGAGCGTGGGACAACGGTCGTTTATGCCGATCGTTTTGTCCCGGATCATGAGAGGAAGCGCGCTCGCGAGACAGGCGAGGATGCCCAGGCGATCCCTTTCCTCAAGCGCTTCACCGTTTTCAATATCGAGCAATGTGAAGGGCTGCCTGATGAAGTCGCAGTTTCGGCTCCGCTGCCGGTGGCAAGCTTGATCGAACCGCGGGTCGAGGCTCTGATCAAGGCCACCGGTATCGACTTCCGTATTGGTGGCGACAGGGCGTTCTATATGCCTGGCCGCGATTATATACAGGTGCCTCCGCCCCAAGCTTATTTCGAGCCGATCAACTGGCACCGGACGGCCTTGCATGAACTCGGTCATGCCACCGGTCACAGTTCACGCTTGGCCCGCGACTGCTCCGGTTCCACCGGCTCCAGGAAATATGCGTTCGAGGAACTCGTGGCAGAGATCAACGCTGCCTTCTGCTGCGCCGCCTTGGGCATCATGCCCACCGTTAGGCATGCCGACTATATCGGCTCATGGCTAGAGGTTCTGCGCGAGGACAATCGCGCTATTGTGCGTGCCGCCAGCCAGGCAAGCAAGGCAGCTGAGTGGCTTCTCGGTCACCTGCCGGAGGAGGTCGAAGCATCCGTCGAGTTGGATGAAGGCAAGGAAAGAAGGGCAGCATAACCTTCTTTGTCCGGAGCAGCGCAAGCGTCTTCCTGTCCATTGCGGCTCGGCTGTCGATCAACGGCGTGCCGGATCGCGCGGGGCGGGAGAGGAAGAGGGTTGGAGGGGGTTTCATGACGGGTTCAGGACCGAGAGAGAGGCTCTCGGCGGCCCGTCGCGGAGAAACCTCAATGACCATTGCCGTTCAAAAGATCACGCTGTCGTCCTCGCGCGATATTCCTTTCAATAAGCTGGTGCTTGCCCAGACCAACGTGCGGCGCATAAAGGCTGGCGTCTCGATCGAGGACCTGGCTGAATCAATCGCCCGCCGCGGACTGATCCAGGGCATACACGTTCGCCCCTTGGTCGGTGCAGACGGCCAGGAGACCGGGATGTTCGAGGTGCCGGCCGGCGGCCGTCGCTACCGCGCCCTCGAAATGCTCGTCAAACAGAAGCGGCTTGCCAAGGTAGCGCCTGTCCCCTGTGTCATCGGGAGTTCGTCCAGCACGGTTCTCGCCGAGGAGGTGTCCTTGGCGGAAAACATCGAACGTGCGCCGCTTCATCCTTTGGATCAGTATCGCGCCTTCAAAGTTCTCTGCGACCAGGGCATGGCCGAGGAAGAGATTGCCGCCGCATTCTTCATCTCGGTCAACATCGTCAAGCAGCGTCTGAAGCTCACAACCGTATCGCCGGCGCTTCTCGATGTTTACGCCGAGGACGGCATGACGATCGCCCAACTGGAGGCATTTTCCGTCAGCACCGACCACACCCGACAGGAGCAGGTCTGGGAGGCGATCAAGAACAGCTGGTCGAAAGAGCCATACCAGATCCGCCGCATGCTGACCGAGAATACCGTCCGCGCCTCCGACAAGCGGGCCGTGTTCGTCGGCCTCGAGAGCTATGAGGCGGCAGGCGGCGAAGTGCTGCGTGATCTGTTCCAGTCGGATGATGGCGGTTGGCTACAGGACATTCCGCTGCTTGAGCGGCTCGTCATTGAGAAGCTGCAGATGATGGTTGACGAAATCGCCAACGAAGGTTGGAAGTGGATCGAGGTCGCGGTGAGTTTCCCTTATGGCGCGGCGGACGGTTTGCGTGAGCTCGAGGGCGCGCCAATCGACCTCGGCAGTGATGAGCAGGCAACGCTCGACGCGCTGCGCAATGAATTTGACCAGCTCCAGGCGCAGTATGAGGAGGCCGACGAGTTGCCTGACGAGGTCGACCAGCGGTTTGGCGAGATTGAAACCGCTATCAAGTCGATCGAGGCGCGCCCCGTCCGCTTCAATCCGGTCGAAATCGCGTGTGCGGGTGTCTTCGTCAGCGTCGACACGGACGGAGCGCTTCTCGTCGAACGCGGTTACGTGAAGCCGGAGGATGAGGCGCTCGTTCCGTCCGACGGCAACAACGATCCCGGCGTCGACGGATCCGGCGTCTCAGCCACAGGCCCGGGTCAGCGGGCCGTCATCACCATCGGTGGCCAACCGGCCGACACGCAGGATGATGACGACGATGGCATCAAGCCATTGCCCGATCGCCTGATCATGGAGCTGACCGCGGATCGCACGCTGGCTCTGCGCGACAAGCTCGCCAACGATCCCGCGACCGCCTTCCTGGCCGTGCTCAACAAATTCGTCCGCGACGCTTTCTCTCGCTACAGCGCGCAAGGCGTGGCGATGGAAGTCCTTGTCCGCGGCACGGTCTTTCCCGTCCAGTCCGAAGGGCTTCGGGATACGATTTATGCGCGCTCGATCCAGGCCCGCCACGAGGCCTGGGAAAAGCGTCTTCCAACTGACGTCGCCGACCTGTGGAACGCGCTCTCTGCACTGACGGGCACCGAGCAGACTGAGCTGTTCGCCCATTGCGCATCCTTGGGTGTCAACGCCCTCTACGAAAGGGCCGATCGCTACGGCAACGGCGCTATCTCCACACACGGTGTGCAACAGCGCCTTGCCGACGCCGATAATCTCGCCAGGGCAGTCGGACTCGACATGATTGATGCCGGGTGGCGACCCACTGTCGGCAACTATCTCGGCCGTGTCACCAAGGCGCGCATCCTGGAAGCCGTTCGCGAGGGCGCCGGCGAGCGCGCCTCCCAGCTCATTGACCACCTCAAGAAGGGCGACATGGCCAAGGAAGCCGAACGCCTGCTCGCCGATAGTGGCTGGCTGCCTGAGCCTCTGCGGCTTGTCGACGTTGATGTGGAAGCAGTGGACACCAACGCTGGCGACGAAGATGAAGCTTTGCCTGAATTCCTGGCAGGTGACAACGATGTCGCCTTGGTCGACCAGGATGAAAAACAGCTAGACGCCGCCGAATAGGCCGTCTCCTTCCGCGTCCCATCGCCCGGCTCTCGCAAGAGGGCCGGGCGTTTTTGCGTTCTGTCGTGAGAGTGAGTGTCCGGCCGGGACGAGTTGAGCCCGTGCGGTCAGAGAGAGCGCCGATGGGCTTTTCCTGGCCTCGCTCTCCAGAGGATCTCCAATGAACTTTTTGTCACCCGCAGTAATCGGCGGTTCGGCCTCTTCCGCCACGCCTCTCGATCCAGCCGCAGCCGTCTACGCGGCAGCCCTGGTTCTTCTCCCCCACATCGAATGCGGCCGGCGCGTAGATGCCGTTGTCCTGCGAGCGGCGATGGAAGCCTCATTCGGGGCGTCCGACACAAGCGGCGCCTGGGACTGGAAGACGGCCTATGAAGCCTGCGAAGCCGCGACCGTTCTGTTCCTTCGCAAATACGGCAGGTCGCTTCTGCGCAAAGCCGGTTCCGCGACATCCGTCTTGCCGCTTCTCAGCCGGATTGCGGACCTGCTGCCCACGCATACCCGCCGCTCCGAGGAAAGCCAGGCGCTGCAGCAATTCTCGACACCCATCCCGCTCGGCCTCGCGGCCGTCACGGCTGCGGCCATAACGTCGGCTGACCGGGTGCTTGAACCTTCTGCCGGCACCGGTCTGCTTGCGATCCTTGCTGAGATTGCCGGCGGCTCGCTTGTGCTAAACGAGCTCGCGGAGACGCGTGCCGGCCTTCTGTCCAATCTCTTCCCGGGCGTCACGGTCACACGCTTCGACGCGGCGCAGATCCACGACCATCTTGATCCGGCGCGCTTGCCCACCATCGTGCTGATGAACCCGCCGTTCTCGGTCCTCGCCAACGTGCGGGGGCGGGTCGCGGACGCAACCTATCGCCATATCGCCTCGGCACTCGCGCGGCTCGCCGACGGTGGTCGGCTGGTCACCATCACCAGCGCGGGCTTCGGACCGGAGATGCCGGCGTGGCGCAATTCATTCGAGCGCCTGCAGGAGCATGGCCGCGTCGTCTTCACCGCCACGATCAGTGGCGCCGTCTACGCCAGGCATGGCACGGCGATCGACACCCGACTGACGGTCATCGACAAGACATTGGCTGGCGATCCGTCATTCATTCCGGCCTCGCCTGGCTTTGCGCCGGATGTCGCCACATTGCTCAGCTGGATCGAGAAGCACGTTCCCGCACGGCCGCCGATCGCCGAAGCTGCCAGGGTCGTTCCGGCCATCACCGCGCCCAGGACGGTCCGCGGTTATCTCGCCCGCACTGTCGCAAGCCCGGCTCAGCGGCAGCTATCCGAGCCGGTCGGCGTTGAACTGTCGTACGAGACGGTCGATTGGACGCCCGACGACGGAGCACGGCTGACCGACGCGATTTACGAGGAATACGGATTGCAGACGATCCGTATTCCGGGCTCCCAGGCGCACCCGACAACGCTGGTCCAGTCCGCGGCAATGGCGTCTGTCGCGCCACCGAGGCCCAGCTATCGGCCGACCCTGCCCGGCGACATCCTGACATCGCTCTCCGACGCCCAGCTCGAAACGGTGATCATGGCCGGCGAGGCCCATTGCGGGTTTCTCGCCGGATCGTGGTCAGTCGACCACACGCTTGATGTTGTCAAAGCGGCACCCGAGGACGCGCCAGGGGCCGTGCGCTTCCGGCGTGGCTTCTTCATCGGCGACGGGACCGGCGTCGGCAAGGGCCGGCAGTCGGCGAGCATCATGCTCGACAACTGGCTGCAAGGTCGACGCAAGGCCGTGTGGATCTCCAAGTCAGACAGGCTGCTTGAGGACGCGCAGCGCGACTGGGCCGCGCTCGGCATGGAGCGTCTGCTGGTCACGCCGCTGTCGCGCTTCCCGCAAGGGCGCACCATCACGCTTCCAGAAGGCATCCTGTTTACAACCTATGCCACGCTACGCTCCGACGACCGTGGCGAGAAGGTTTCGCGCGTCAGGCAGATCGTCGAATGGTTGGGTCCGGATTTCGACGGAGTGCTTATATTCGACGAGGCGCACGCCATGCAGAATGCCGGCGGCGGCAAGGGAGAGCGTGGCGATGTCGCGCCCTCACAGCAAGGCCGCGCCGGTTTGCGTTTGCAACAAGCGCTGCCTAGCGCCCGTGTCGTCTATGTCTCCGCCACCGGCGCGACCACGGTCGCCAATCTCGCCTACGCCCAGAGGCTTGGCCTGTGGGGCGGCGAGGACTTCCCGTTCTCGACCCGCGCGGAGTTCGTCGAGGCGATCGAGGCGGGTGGCGTGGCGGCAATGGAGGTGCTCGCCCGGGACCTTCGAGCGCTTGGCCTCTACACGGCACGCTCGCTCTCCTTCGACGGCGTCGAATATGAACTGGTCGAGCACGAACTGACGCTTGAGCAGCGGCGGATCTACGATGCCTATGCCGGCGCCTTTGCCGTCATTCACAACAATCTCGACGCGGCCATGCAGGCCGCCAACATCACCGGCGACAGCGGCACCCTGAACCGCCAGGCCAAGTCCGCCGCGCGCTCGGCTTTCGAAAGCGCCAAGCAGCGCTTTTTCGGTCACCTGCTGACGTCGATGAAGACGCCGACACTGATCCGCTCGATCGAGCAGGATCTCCAGTCCGGGCATTCGGCCGTGGTTCAGATCGTCTCCACCGGCGAGGCACTGATGGAACGCCGGCTGGCGGAGGTGCCAACGCAGGAATGGAACGACGTCCGCGTCGACATCACGCCGCGCGAATATGTGCTCGATTACCTCGAGCATTCCTTCCCAGTGCAGCTCTACGAGCCCTTCACGGATTCGGAAGGCAACCTGTCGTCGAGGCCGGTGTTTCGCGACGGTCAACCCGTTGAAAGTCGTGAGGCGGTCGCGCGCCGCACGGCCCTGATCGAGAAGCTGGCGAGCCTGCCACCGGTCCCTGGCGCGCTCGACCAGATCGTCCAGCGCTTCGGCACCGACATGGTAGCGGAGGTGACGGGCCGGTCGCGACGCATCGTCAGGAAGGGCGAACGCCTGATGGTCGAGGGCCGCGCGGCCTCGGCCAATCTCGCCGAGACGCAGGCCTTCATGGATGACGTCAAGCGTATCCTGGTGTTCAGCGATGCCGGTGGGACAGGCCGCAGCTACCATGCGGAGCTTTCCGCGCGTAACACGCGCCTGCGCGTCCACTATCTCCTCGAACCTGGCTGGAAGGCCGACGCAGCCATCCAGGGACTTGGCCGCACGCATCGGACAAATCAGGCGCAGCCACCGCTGTTTCGACCGATCGCCACCAATGTGAAAGCCGAGAAACGCTTCCTCTCGACGATTGCCCGACGCCTCGACACGCTGGGCGCGATCACGCGTGGCCAGCGCCAGACCGGCGGGCAGGGTCTGTTTCGGCCAGAGGACAATCTGGAATCGCATCATGCGCGCGATGCGCTGCGGCAACTCTATCTGCTGATCGTCCGCGGCAAGGTGGAGGGCTGCTCACTCGAGCTGTTCGAGCAGACCACGGGGCTGAGGCTGACGGACGAGAACGGCATCAAGGACGAGCTGCCGCCGATCACCACTTTCCTTAATCGCCTGCTGGCGCTCACCATCGAACTGCAGAACATCCTGTTCGCGGCTTTCGAGCAGTTGCTCACCGCGAAGGTGGAAGGCGCCATCGCGGCTGGGGTCTACGACCTCGGGCTCGAAACGCTGCGAGCGGAGAGTTTCGTCGTCACCGATAGGCGGGCTATCTACACCCATCCTGGCACCGGCGCCGAGACACAGCTTCTCACTATCGATCAGCGCCAGCGCAACCGGCCGATGCCCGTCGAGGAAGCTGTCGCCGAGCTCGACGATCAGCGCGCCATCCTGTTGGTCAACGAACGCTCAGGACGTGCGGCCGTCCAGGTTCCCGCGCCATCGTTTATGCTCGACGATGGCGAGATCGAGCGGCGGGTCCGGCTGATCCGGCCGATGGAGCAACACCATGCCTCGCTGCGCATGATGGAGGACAGTCATTGGCAGCATGTTGATCGAGAGACCTTCAGCGCTGCCTGGAGCGCCGAGGTCGCGGGCGTCCCGGCATTCTCGGACTCGACCATCCACATCGTCGCAGGACTGCTGCTGCCGATCTGGAAGCGTCTTCCAAACGAATCGAGCCGGGTCTATCGGCTTCAGACCGATGCGGGAGAGCGCATCATAGGACGCAGGGTCTCAGTCGCCTGGGCCGCCGGCGCGCTGGCAACCGGCATCAGCACGCTGACAGCGCAAGATGCCTTCAACGCTCTTGTGGATGGACGAACGATGCTCGACCTCGCGGAAGGTCTTGATCTGCGCCGCGTCCGCGTCATGGGCGCCAATCGCATCGAGCTGTCGGGCTTCACCGATACCATGCGCGAGCGGCTCACGGCCTACGGACTTTTCCACGAGATCATATCCTGGAAGCTGCGCATGTTCGTGCCCGCGGACGCGAGCGGGCCTACGGTGCTCGCCAAGGTCATCGAGCGTTATCCGGTGCAGCGCATCAGCGAGCGGGAGGCCAGCTGATGGCGCCGCACGATGCGTCCGTACTGGCAAGCCGTCTCGCCCGACGGGCGGAGGCGGTGTGCCGCCAATACCTGTCCAATGGTCGCCGCGTCGGCAATTACTGGCTGGTGGGTGATGTCAGCAATGCGCCGGGGCGTTCGATGTTTGTCCGCCTCAAGGGATCGGATTCCGGCAAGGGCGCCGCCGGGAAATGGACCGACGCCGCCACCGGCGAGCACGGCGACCTTCTGGACGTTATTCGGGAGTCGCTTGGCCTTGTCGATTTCAAGGACGTTTCCGACGAGGCGCGCAGCTTTCTGTCCATGCCCCGGGCGACGAGCGAACCGGACGAACACAGGGTGCCAGCCGTTCCCGCTGCCGGCGGCTCCCCCGAAGCGGCCCGGCGTTTGGTCTCCATTTCGCAACCCATTGGGAGAACGCTTGTTGAGACGTATCTGCGTGGACGCGGGATCACAGCCTTGCATGCGACCGGGAGCCTTCGGTTTCATCCGCGCTGCTATTACAGTGCCGAGCACGGCCCGACCGAAACATGGCCGGCAATGATCGCGTCGGTCACCGACCTCAAAGGCAAGCTCACCGGCGCCCACCGCACCTGGCTCGATCCTGGCGGTTTCACCGAGGCCCATCTCGGCCGCGCTCCAATCGACACGCCGAGACGGGCCATGGGCGAACTGCTCGGTCACGCCGTCCGCTTCGGCTGCTGCTGCGATGTCATGGTCGCCGGCGAAGGCATCGAGACCATGCTGTCGCACCGCACTGTCCTGCCCGCCCTGCCGGCACTCGCGGCCCTGTCGGCGGCCCATCTGTCCGCAATCCTGTTTCCCGACACATTGCGGCGGCTCTATATCGCCCGCGACAATGATCCCGCCGGCGACGCAGCTGTGGCAACCCTCATTGAACGCACCAAAGCGGCCGGTATCGAGGCGATGGTCCTGGCGCCGCAACTCGGCGACTTCAACGAGGATCTGCGCCTGCTCGGTGCCGATGCCCTCAGGGCGATCCTGCGGATCCAGATCGCGCCACAGGATGTGGCTCGCTTCATGGCACTGGCGGCCTGACCGGAAAGGGGGAAGAGAGGGGCGGCATGCCAGGATGCGTGGCCCGAGTGCTTAAGGTGGACCTTCGCTGGGGCGAGGGCCGGCCCACGGCCTTCCAGAGGGCGATCGGGCGCCGGCCGATCCGGACAGGCAATGGCTGCGCCCGGCTATTTTCCGGCGGCCCTTGCCACCCCACGCGGCGGGCCGCGCGAGGCCCCGTCTTCGGGCCTTTCCATCGCGAGACAAAATAGCCGGGCTTCGCCATCCTCCACTTCCGTTCCGGCCCTGCGCTGGCGCTGCGGGTGCAAGTCCGGATCATCCATCGCCTTCGTCGCCATGAAGGCCGCGATGGGCGCGGCCGATCCCACGAAGGCAAGCCGCCATGAGCACCGAGCACGATACCGACTTCGAGCCGCAACCCGCATCATCACCCACCGACTACGTCCTTCAAGAGCTTCAGCTCTACGGCTACCGTCCCTTCGACGACGAGCCCGATCCGCGCCCGCTGCCCGAAGGCCGGGTCATAGCGGCCAGTATCGCCGACATATTCGATGCTCTCGTGGTGGCGATGGCCGACACACGCCTTGAACCAGACCTCGAGGAACTGCTGTGGGGGACGGTCAACCTGTTCCACCGCGCGACCAAGCGGATTGAACGCGAGCTCGATGAAAACGAGCTTTGCCAGCAACGGCTGCAGCGCGAACAGGACGGATCCGAGGTCAAGTCGGTCGAACTCGAGCGGCAGATCGCCCAAGGTCAGACACTGCTCGAACGCCGCAACGCCTTCGAATTGATGCGTGACCAGTCCGCCGAGCACTACGAGCGGCACACCCACTCGATCTGGCGTCCGCGTTCGGGTTCTGTCGTCAACCATCGTCACCTCACCGCGGCCATGATCGACAGTCGGGACTTCGTCGCCGCGAGGAAGCATGCGGACAGCCAGGTGCTGTTGCCACCCGGACCCAAAGTCGCCTTCACCGGGGGGCTCGATTTCAACGATCATCGGCTAATCTGGGCCAAGCTCGACCAGGTCCATACCAAGCATCCGGACATGGTCCTGCTACACGGCGGATCACCAAAAGGTGCCGAGTTGATCGCGGCCAAATGGGCTCATAGCCGCAAGGTGCCACAAATCGCCTTCAAACCGGACTGGACGGGGCACGCCAAGGCTGCGCCCTTCAAGCGCAACGATGCCATGCTCGACACCTTGCCGATTGGCGTCATTCATTTCCCCGGCTCTGGCATTCAGGACAACCTCGCCGACAAGGCACGCAAGCTGGGCATCCCGGTCATGAAATTCGGCGCCTTTTAAGGGGGCAGCACTCCGCGGCCAAGCCGACGAAGGCAACTTCGTTGGCATCTCTTCGAGACTTGGGACCGGCCGTGGCAAAGCTGGTTCGGCTGGGATGAATGCGAGGGAGCGTGCTCCGAGCGACGGATTTCGCCGGCTGCTATTCTGGAAACGGGGAGCGATCCCCGCGTTCATGGGCGCAATTCCTTGATCCGGTCCGTGGGCCTGATGCCATCAACCCGTAAAGGGTCGGACTACACAAAGCGTGCCGCCGCTCGGCTTCGCCTTCACGGTGATTGCGGCCCTCGGCCGGACACATAGGGCGCCTGTCACGCGGGATCGCTCCCCGCTTCCAGAACAGGAGCCGGAACGATGTCGCTCATGGAAGCCAACGCCTTCGCCTTCAGCCTCGCCACCAGCCTGATGGTCAGCATCGTCATCTTCCGCGCCGGCGACGGTACGCTGACCGTCGTGCCAGCCGACGAGTATGAAGGAGAAGCCTCCGAGATCGTCCGCGAAATCGATCCACACGCGCGCTGATCCGGAGAGCCTGCAGCCGGGCTATCCCCCCGGCGTAGAGACACCCTACAATTCGAACCGCAGCTGACGCCGATCGGGCGGTAGCACATCGCCGAGCGACGAAAGCGTGACACCCAACAGGCGGATTCCCTTCTGTACCGGAAATACCGGCCGCAGGAGATCGGCTGCAAGCGCCTCGAAATCAGGGAGTTCGATCGGCACGGCCACCGTGCGGCTGCGCGTGATCTGCTGGAAGTCGGCGAATTTGATCTTCAGCGTGACGGTCCGGCCCCGGATGCCTTTGCCTTCACAGTATCCCCAGACCTTGGCGACCAGCGGCTTGAGTTCGGCGAGCGATGCATCGAGATCGATAATGTCGGCTGCGAACGTATCCTCGGCGCCGATTGATTTGCGTGGCCGATCCGGGTCGACCGCGCGTTCGTCGATGGCGCGCGCGATCTGATAGTACCAGAGCCCGGACTTGCCGAAATGCTGCTGCAGGAAGGGGAGCGACCTGTCCTTGAGATCGGCGCCGGTCTCGATGCCGAGCGCTTCCATCTTCGCGGCTGTCGCGGGGCCGACACCGTGAAACTTCTTGACTGGCAAAGTCTCCACGAAGGCGGGGCCGTGGCGCGGCGTGATGACGAACTGACCGTTCGGCTTGTTCTGGTCGGACGCCATCTTGGCGAGAAATTTGTTGTACGAAATGCCGGCGGACGCGGTGAGACCGGTCACCAGCAGGATCTTTGCCCTGATCATCTCGGCGATCGTCGTGGCAGACGCAATGTCGAGCCGGTTCTGCGTCACGTCGAGATAGGCCTCGTCGAGCGACAGCGGCTCAATGAGGTCGGTATGTTCGGCAAACACCTCGCGGATCTGAGCCGAGACTGCCCGGTAGACCTCGAAGCGGGGCGGCACGAATATCAGCTCGGGGCATTTGCGCTTTGCCGTGACCGAAGGCATCGCGGAGCGAACGCCGAAGGCGCGGGCCTCGTAGCTCGCGGCCGCCACAACGCCGCGGGCAGCCGCTCCACCAACGGCAAGCGGCTTACCGCGGAGTTCCGGATCGTCGCGCTGTTCGACCGACGCGTAGAACGCATCCATGTCGACATGGATGATCTTGCGCGGGTCGGCGCTGTGTTCAGGGGCCATTTGCTTGCAATGTCATTTCGGCATGGTCTGAGCTTCGTGCTGAAGGATGCTACAATCTTCAGATCGCAAATTCAGCCTGCATACGACCCTGACGGAGACGCGAAATCGCAAAGCTTCTCCCGGGAAGGGGACGAAGGACTTCATGTTCCGGATGCGTCATGTCGAGCCAAGCCGTGCGCTCGTCCCGGCGCAGCACCGCCATCTGGCGGTCATGGTAGGGCGCAATATCATCGTTGGCCTGGATCGTGAGGGTTGCGTAGGCTTCCGGCCAATCGCGCGTCGCTGGCCGCCAGATGCCGGCGAAGTAGAACCAGTCACCGTTTGCGAGGCGAAAGCTGTAGTTCTTCCCCTGGCTGCGGTGCCGGAATTCGGACGCCGGCACCAGGCAGCGATGGCTCGGAAACGATCGGTCTTCTGTGCGCACGACCGTGAAGGGTCGCCCGCCCGGGTCCCTGGGTTGAAGTCCCCACGGCAGCTCTAGCATCTCAACATCGCCGCCGTAGCGTCTTATGATGACGCGGCGTTCGTCGAGCGGTGCGTCGGAATCAAAAACTCTTGCGCTCATAGCCAAAAGAACATAACAGGAACATAATTGCCGCGCAACGCCGGGAAACAGGTGACACATGTGCAATGATTATCGGCTGATGGTGGATGTCGCCTCGATCGTCGAGGACTTCGCCGATCTCAAGATCAAGATCCGCTTCAGCGACGGCGCGCCGAACATCGAGGCACGCGAGGACATCAAGATAACGGATATCGGGCCGATTATCCGCGCGGTCGACGGCGCGAGCGGCGAGGGTGACCTGATTCAGCGCCGGTGGAGCTGGCCCGGACAGAACAAACGGCCGGTCTACAACTTCCGCTCGGATGGTCGCGAGTTCGCAGCGAACCGCTGCCTGATCCCTGCCGATGGCTTTTACGAATTCACCGATCCAACGGAGAAGGGCAAGAAGCGCAAGGACAAGTGGCTCTTCACCAAGCGCGACGAGCCGATCTTCTGCATCGCCGGAATCTGGCCAGACCAATGATGTCGGTGAAGCGTTTACGATGCTTACGATGGAACCCGGTCCGGACATCGCCCCCTATCATGACCGGCAGATCGTGATACTAGACCGGAAGGACTGGGCGAGCTGGCTCGATCCGCTGGTCTCGGCAAAGTCGTTGATCAGGTCGCTCCAAGCTGGCTCGCTCACCGTCGAGCAGGTCGGCTAACGTCGAGTCGGGGTTGGCTACGGCAGCTCATCTGCGGCGGGCTGCAGCGCTGGGTGCAAAATCATGAACGGACGCCACGCGCTTGTGATCGGAGCAATCGCTTATCCGGGTCAGGAGTTGGAGAACGCGACAAGCGATGCAGGTCACGCCGCTGACGCGCTGCGCGATCGCGGCTTTGCCGTGACGACCGTCTTTGACCCTAGCCTGGCGGCTATAGACGCCGCCCTCACCAACTTTAAGGAGTTGGCGCAGACAGCGGAACTCGCGGTGATCTTTTTGGCCGGGCATGCCGTCGAACGCCATGGTCGGGGCTATTTCCTCCCGATCGACTTCTGTTTCCCGCCAACCGCCGCTGGCCTGCGCTACACCGCCACAAGTTTGAACACCTTCGTGGAGGCCACGGGCGGCGCTGCGTCCCGCATAATCGTGCTCGATGCGTGCCGGAACTGGCCGCACGATCCCGACGAAGCCAGGCGCACGTCGAACGATCTGGAGGAGCTGGTCGCTGACGAACGCAGTTGGTCAAACCTTCTGCTGGCCTATGCTACGAGCGCCACGAGGGACGCTGGCGACGGCGCCAAAGGGATGGGCAGCGCATTCTCAAACGCTCTCTGCCGCCATCTGCTGGATCACAGCCTCACTGTGGATGAGTGCTTCCGGCGCGTGTCGCAGGACGTCGTCGCTCAACGAAATGATCAGCAGCCCTGGACCTATTCCAGCCTCGCACGAACCCTTTCATTTACCGACCTGCCGCGTTTCGCAGCGATCCAACGACATGGCGTGCCCAACCCCGAGCATTTCAGTGTCGGCGCCTGGGCAGCGGCCGACACTACGCGCCGTACCCTCATCGTTGGAGTTGGCGACGCAATGTCCTGGAGCGTTGGCATCGGTGGCTTTGCGAAAGTTCGATATCACGGCAAGGACCACCTCATGGGGGCGGCATATTGCGACAAGCTGCTTCTGCTCGCCGGCTCAAGCGGCGCGCTGTACGTAGCGGGCGCTGGCAATAAACCTCTACTGGACCTCCAAATGGAGCATTCGTTCGGGTTGACTGCCTCCCCGTCGGCGAATGGCATTACCTACTTCGGCAACGGTATTGTCAGTTGCCTCAGAGTTGATATCCACCATATCGAGGAGGTCGCTCGCTATGAGGTAGGCTTTGACGTCTACTGCTGCACTTACATGCCTGGTGGTCTTGTCTGGGTCGCTGGCGGCGATGGCAGAATCTGCGAAATCGATCCGCAAAATCTGAACACACCCATAAGCGAGATCGCTACGGTCAGGCATCATGTCAACGCGATGGCGGTCGCCCCAGACGGCGACTGCGTTTTTGTTGTAGGCCAAGGGGGCGTCGCATTGAAGCTGGACCGGTCGGGGCAGGTGATTGCGGAACTCCTTCCAGACCGGGGTTTCAAAACTGCCGCAGGCATTCGTGCGCGGTTGCTTAACTTCGCGGAGGACGAGGCTATCCGCCTGTTCATCTTCGAGCCGTCGAAATTAAAGCGGCGCGTGCACAGGGCACTCACCGAGAGTTTGAAAGTCCCGGACTATCACGCGTGCGCCCACGCGCCCACGCTGCCGATCCTTGCGATCGCGACGCAAGAGAGCAGCGTGGTTCTGCTCGACACGCGCGATCTTCAAGTGATTCAAGAACTCGATGTCGGCTCCGGTAATTCAACGATCGTGTCTGGCGTCCATTTTTTCTCCGATCACGAGCTCGCGGTGGTCGGCGGCAGCGGCGATGTCACCTTCTTCGAAGCTTGATCCGGCAAAGGCTTGAATTGGTTCCGGTCCGATACAATCCCGCTTGATATGCAATCCAGCTGGGAGAGGAGCTTCGTCTGTCGGGCAAAAGATCGTTAGAATCTAACCCGGGATTCCAACGCCTTCAAATGATCCCGAGCTGTCGGACCCAGCCTACCTGAAATCCCGCGTTTTGACCTTGATGTTGTCGATGTGAAGATCGGGAATATAGATATCGCGGCTGCGCAGCCCCTTGGGCGGTAGCTCGCGCGGATCGGGCCCGGAGCCGCCATTGGGTATCTGGTCGCCGCGGGCGTACGGCACCGGAAAGCTGCCCTCGCGTTCGCCGACGCTGGCGAGCTCGGTTGATAGATCGCTGATCTTGCGAGCGACGAGGTGGACCACCCCGCCTTCGCGCTGGATGCGCCCCCGGACCGCGACCATGCCCGCCGACAGCACCGTGCGCCGGTGCTGCTCGAACACTTTCGCCCAGACGACGAGGTTCGCGATTCCGGTCTCGTCCTCTATCGTGATGAACATCACACCCTTTGCCGAGCCCGGGCGCTGCCGGACAAGCACTATGCCCGCCGCTTCCAGCCATCGACCGTCGCGGGCTTCCATCGCCTCTGCGCAGGAAACTATGCTGCGGCGGCGCAGGTCATTAGGAAGGAAAGAGATCGGATGGCTGCGCAGCGTCAGGCCGATGTGGCGGTAGTCTTCCACGACCTCGCCGCCGGCGGTCATCGGTCGCAGCGCCACCGCCGGTTCGTTGATCTCGGGCACGATCTTGGCCTCTTTGGCCGACGCAGCAGCGAATAGAGGCAGGGGTTCGTCGCGCAGTGCCTTGATCGCCCACAGCGCCTCGCGCCGCGCGAGACCAAGTGCTGGCCGGAACGCGTCGGCCTCCGCGAGCTGGACAAGTGCGGCCTGCGGCACGCCGGCGCGGCGCCAGAGATCGTCGACGGAGGCAAACGGCTGATCGGCGCGTGTCGTGACGATCTTGCTGGCGTGGGTGTTGGCAAGTCCGCGCACCATACGCAGCCCAAGCCGAACGGCGAAGCCTGCGTCATCGGAAACAGGCTCGAGCGTGCACTCCCAGCGCGAGGCGTTGACGCAGGCCGGCCGGATGTCGATGCCGTGCGCGGCCGCGTCGCGCACGATCTGCGCCGGTGCGTAGAAGCCCATCGGTTGGCTGTTCAGGAGTGCAGCGCAGAAAACGTCCGGGTGCCAGCATTTGAGCCAGGCCGAGGCATAGGCGATCAGCGCGAATGAGGCGGCGTGGCTCTCAGGAAAACCATAAGAGCCGAAACCTTCGAGCTGCCTGAAGGTCTGCTCGGCGAACCCCCGCTCATAGCCATTGTCTACCATGCCCTCAATCAGCTTCGTCTTGAATGACGAAACCCCGCCCGTGAACTTGAAGGTGGCCATCGATTTGCGAAGCATGTCCGCTTCACCCGGCGTGAAGCCGGCGCATTCGATGGCGACGCGCATTGCTTGCTCCTGGAACAGCGGCACGCCGAGCGTCTTGCCGAGCACCTTTTCGAGCTCCGGCTTCGGATAATGCACCGGCTCCAGGCCTTCCCGCCGGCGCAGATAGGGATGGACCATATCGCCCTGTATCGGCCCGGGACGAACGATCGCGACCTGCACCACCAGATCGTAGAAGGTCCTCGGCTTCAGCCGCGGCAGCATGGACATCTGCGCCCGGCTCTCGATCTGGAAGGTGCCGAGCGTATCGGCCTTGCGGATCATGGCATAGGTGCGCGGATCCTCCGCCGGGATGGTCGCAAGGTCGAGCCGGATGTCCTTGCAGTCAGCGAGAAGATCAAGGCCCTTCTTCATACAGGTCAGCATGCCGAGCGCCAGCACGTCGACCTTCATGAATTTGAGCGCGTCGATATCGTCCTTGTCCCATTCGATCACCTGGCGGTCCTTCATGCTGGCCGGTTCGATAGGCACCAGGTCGTCGAGGCGGTCGTGGGTAAGCACGAAGCCGCCGGGATGCTGGCTGAGATGGCGGGGGGCGCCCATCAACTGACGGGCGAGGTCGAGCGTCAGCCGCAGGCGGCGATCGGCGAGGTTGAGGTTTAGATCCTCGACATGGCGTTCCTCGACGCCCTCTTCAGACCAGCCCCAAACTTGGCCGGACAAAGTGCGGATGAGATCTTCCGGCAGGCCGAGCGCCTTGCCGACATCGCGCAGCGCGCCCTTGGTGCGATAGCGGACCACCGTCGAGCACAATGCCGCGTGGTCACGGCCATAGGTGTCGAACACCCACTGCATGACGATCTCGCGCCGCTCGTGCTCGAAATCGACGTCGATATCCGGGGGCTCGCGGCGTTCCTCGGAGACGAAACGCTCGAACAAGAGATCGTTGCGGCCGGGATCGATCGAGGTGATGCCGAGCACATAGCAGACCGCGGAGTTGGCGGCCGAGCCACGGCCTTGGCAAAGGATGTCCTTCGACCGCGCGAAGCGAACGATGGCGTTCACGGTCAGGAAGTAGGGCGCATAATCGAGCTTCTCGATCAGCCGCAATTCGTGGCGCAGTGACGCGATGACGCTGTCAGGCAAACCCTCGGGGTAACGGGAGTCGGCGCCCTGCCAGGTCAGCTTTTCGAGCGCCTGCTGCGGTGTCAAAGACGGGTCGTCGCGCTCCTCCGGATATTGGTAGGCGAGTTCGTCGAGCGAAAAGCGGCAGCGGTTGGCGATCTCGATGGTGCGCGCCAGCGCCTCCGGGTAGCGCGCGAAAAGCCGGTGCATCTCCTGCGGCGGCTTGAGATGGCGGTCTGCATGCCGCTCGCGGCGGTCGCCGAGCGCGTCAATGGTAACATTGTGCCGGATCGCGGTGACAACGTCCTGCATGGTGCGGCGGCCTGGCTCGTGGAAGAGCACGTCGTTGGTGACGACCCACGCCACCTTCATCTTGAGGGCAAGTGCCGCCAGGTCGTGGATGCGAAGCTGATCGTTGGGCCGGCGCCTGAGCGTCAGCGCCATGTACGCCCGATCGCCGAATGCCTCGCGCAGGTGCCTGAGGCGCAGCGCCAGGGTCTCATCGGCCAGATCGGGCAGGAGAACGGCGATGAGGCCGGCGCCATAGGCGACGACGTCGCTCCACGCCAGCCGGCATTTCGCTTTTCCGGCGCGTCCCTTGCCAAGCGAGAGCAGCCGACACAGCCTGGAATAGGCGTCGCGATCCGTTGGGTAGACAAGCAGCGACGTGCCGTCATCGAGGTCAAGCCGGCAGCCGACGATGAGCCGCACGCCAGTCGTCCTGGCGGCCTCATGGGCACGCACGATGCCGGCGAGGCTGTTGCGATCAGCGACGGCCAGCGCCTCGATGCCGAGCAGCGCTGCCTGCGAAAACAACTCCTCGGCCGAGGAGGCGCCGCGCAGGAAGCTGAAATGCGAGGTGACCTGCAATTCGGCATAACGGACCTCGCTCATCCGAACACTCCGTGCAGGAACCAGCGGTGCGAGCCCGTTGCCGCATCCTCGCCGTCGCCGGCGCGGTAGAGCCAGTAGCGCTCGCCGGCTTCGTCCTCGACCCTGAAATAGTCGCGCACCGCGACAAGCTCGGCGTCGCGCTTCCACCATTCGCCGAAGACCCGCTCCGGACCGTCCGCGCGCTTCACGCGTCGGCGCACCCCTCGCCAGGTGAAGGACACTGGCGGATGGTCGGGCAACAGCGCCACCGTCTCGACCGGATCCGGCTGCGCCAGCAAGCGCGAGGGCCGCGGCCAGTGACCGGGCCAGCTCGCGCCGGTGTCGGCCGCCATCGCCGGAATCTTGCCAACCGAACGCTCCGGCACGTCGCTGGCGACGGGTGCAAGCCGATAGACGGCGCGCTCGCCGACGCGGTTCATCAGCGTATCGATGAGTTCGGAGACGTCGGGCACGGTCTCCTCGACGAGGGAACTCACGGCCTGGCTGCGCTCCAGAGGCTCAGCCGCCGTCGCCGCCAAGATCATCATCTCGATGCCGAAGCCGGCCGCGATGGTCTCGATCTTGTCCAGAGCAGCCGCGTCAACCGTTTGGCATCGCGAACGGGCATCGCCATGCCGACACGGATCGCCTGGGCATGGCTGTCGACGCGCCGGCAGATGAGATCGAGACGGCGCGCGCCGATGCCGCGCTGTTCCATCAGGTTGCAGAGCTGGGCGACGAGCTTGCCGATGTAGCGCGCGATTGTCTCGGCCGCGCCGATAGGCTCGGCGAAGGCGCGGCGGACTTCGATGATGTCCGGCGGACGAACCGGGTCGATCGGCTCGGCGACGGCGCCAAGGGCCTGATCGATACGACGGCCGATCTCCGGACCGAAGCGCAACGCAAGCGGGGCGCGCGGCTGTTTCAGGAGATCGCCGATCCGTTGGAAGCCTAGCTTGCGCAGTTCGGCCGCCGTCGAAGGCGCGATCCGCAACGCCTCGAGCGCGAGCGGTTCGAGGATCGATTGACCATGGCCGGCCGGTGCGATGCGGATGGGATGGCCGCCATAGCGGGCCATTGCATGCGCCGCACCCCAGCTGTCCGCGATCGCGGCGCGGGCGACGATGCCGGACATGGCCAGACGTCCGACCATGCCCTCGAGCATCATGGCCTCGCCGCCATGGAGATGGTCGGCGCCGGTCGTGTCGATGACGATCCCGTCGGGAGGGTCGGGCGCTAGGATCGGTGCAAATCGAAGCATCCAGACGGCGAGCCGCTCGAGCGCCTTGGCATCCGCTTGCGGATCGGCGTCCTGGATCGCGAGGCCCGGCACCAGCACCTGCGCCTTCGTCACGGGCATGCCGGGGCGCAGGCCGGCGACGAGTGCGGCGGCGTCGGCGGCGAGCACCAAGCGCCTGTTTTTATCGCGGCCGATCAGGACGAGCGGAGCCTCAGCTGGAGGCGCCCCATCGCCGGCCTTGCGCCGCACCCTGTCGGTCGGCCAGGTCGGCAGGAACAGCGAGACAACCCGTGCCATCGCACGCCTCCAATTCGAAATCGGCACTTTCGCCCGCGCGGGCGCGGATCAATTCGACCAGCCATCGGTGACGGCCGACGCCAGGTACAGGCAATGGCGCCGATGGCAGGACCGAGACGCGCCAGCGTGTCATGGCTGCCGTCGGCTGCCCGAAATCGGCCGCCTCCGCCTGCCGCCGCCATCTCCGCAGCGCGATGCCGATCGTGTGCGCTTCCTCGGCGGCAAGCTGCAGCCGCCGCGAAGCGGTCATGGTCAGGCGCGCGACCTCGCCGACGACCGCGCCCAGCCCGCCATGCCGGATGCCTTCCTCCATGCAGGCGAGGATCGTCTTGTCGTCGCCGGCCTCAACATAGATGACCCGGTCAGGTTTGAGGCCGGCCTGCGCCAGCGCCGGGGCGAACAAGTCTGGGCGGGTGATGCACCACAAGACCTTGCCCCGCGTTCGCGCCGCCACACCGCCGGCGAACAGCGCTGCTGCCGCACCATCGATGGCGCCATTGCCGCCGCCTGCGATTTCATGCAGCGCGCCGAGCGCCAGTCCGCCGCCCGGGAGTCGTGCGTCGATTTCGGCTATTCCGAAAGGAAGTACAGATATGGCGCGCCGGCCTCGGCCCTCGATCTTCTCGATCCGCGCGCGCAATGACTCTATGGCGGGCTCCGGCCGCAAGATGGTGGTTGACCTCCAAGAAAGCGTATATAAGCGTGTTCTCTATTTGTTCTACGATTGGTGAACGAGAGTCAAGTGGGCATCAGCGAGCCGCTGGCGTGTTTCGCGGCGCCGCTTGCGAAATTACAGGCTGCTTCGACAACACAAGGGCGGCGTTAAGCCTCATCTCAGCCGTTCAGCCCGTCATAGCGCGACTCCAGAAGCAGACGATCGTTCAGTATTCCTGCCGCATTCACTCGTTCACTGTTTTTTTGGGCGTTCCCAATCGTAGCTTTGGGCCGATTGACGTGTGAAGCCGTAGTCGCAGCATAATCTGATCGATTTCTCCTCCATTTCGAGAGTACGCATCATTCCACTGAAAGCGCGACTCAATTGCTTTGCCAACGATGTGCAATTCGCTACAAACTCTCCAGGGGGAGATTCCGTGCGCGAGACGATATTTGAACATGTTACGGTGTGGTGCCGATGAACCTGCTCGGCCTGCGCCTTATTGCGCAAATCATGAACTGGACCGATGACGGCGTGGCGACGGCCGAGTATACTTGGCTGCGGCTAATGGCCTCGACTAAATATGACGGCTACAGCGATTTCCGAGCGGGATCCCGCTTTATCGAAAACCTGGCAATCTGGCTGAAACAGTTCGATGCCGAGGACCGCCAGACGGCCTATGATTTCATTAAGCACCGGCTCGTCTACATCTCCAATGCAGAGCTTTATCGCGTGATCGAGGCCTTTTATCCAGAAACGGTGACGCCGCATCTGCGGCGCCTTGCCGCCAAGCAGGCCGGCATCCCACCCCATGAGGTTTGGGGCAGCAGCGATGGGGTCGCAGCCTTCAAGCGGATTAAGCGACGCTCGCTATTCATAGGCATGAGCGACGGCAGCCGCATCGACATCATGCGGCGCGCCAACAGCGGCCGCATCACCCAGGAGCAGGTCGTGCCGATGATGAATATCGGCATCGAGAAATGGCTCGATCTTGCGAAGAAAATCAAGGAAGCCGACGCTGGCGACGAGCAGTTCGAGCATGTCTACCTGATCGACGATTTCACCGGCTCAGGTACGACCTTCATTCGCTTCAAGGATGGCGAGTGGAAGGGCAAGCTGCAAAAATTCAACGACATGCTGATCGGTGCGCGCAAGGCGGTTGAGGCACAGGGAAAGACCTTTCCGATCGTCGAGAATTACGCGCTGCATATTCATCATTATATCTCGACCACCCAGGCGCACGAGGCGCTACTCCAACGCACCAAATTGGCCAATCTCGAATGGGCGGACCGAACCTTCGGGTCAATCGATGTGACCCAGGGCACCTTGCTGCCCGCCTCGCTCAAACTCAATCCAGGCGCTGACGACGCCGTCATCGCGCTTTGCGAAAAGTACTATAATCACGCTCTCTACCTTCGGCTGATCGAACATGCTGGCGAGGCAGAGCAGGCCGATCTCAAGATGGGTTATGCCGACTGCGCCTTGCCGCTTATCCTTGAGCACAACACACCTAACAACAGCATTCCACTACTCTGGGCGGAAACGACCAATGAAAATGGTCACGCGATGCAGCCCTTGTTTCGTCGGCGTGATAGGCACGGCTGACCATGGCAAATCCATTTCTCCGCCGCGCCACCGAATACATTCGTGACGACACTACTTTCCTGGAGATCGTGAGTCCGGCGCCACTCACCACATTCCTGGCCGAGCATCCTCGCAAGGCCGACATTTTTGATCTGCCCATCCGCATTGTCGGCGCGCCGGGAAGCGGCAAAACCATGCTGGCCATGCTGGCCGAGTTTCGCCTCGTCGAAACGATCCTGCGCGACCCCACCAACGACACTAACAAGCAGCTTTCCATAGCCCTCGCCGGCGCTGGGTTTCTGCAAGACGGGAAACCCGGGGTCGCAGCTGTCCGCATTCCTATGGAATCCGAGTATCGCGACTTCTGGGAGTTGCCCTATGAGGACAGCGTCAAAACCAAACTCGCCCTGTGGCTGGTCCAGGCGCGCACTATGCTCGCTCTGCTGCGCGGCCTAACCAATGGCGACCATCGCCGGCTCGAGGAGATTCGCTTCATCGCCCGGGACGCATCGGAAGCGCACCTCGAGCAGATCGGCGGGCTGACCGCGACCGGCATTCGCGACCGCGCGCTCGAAGTGCAGCGCGCCATCTATTCAATCGGAGCGAGCTTGCTGCCGCCCGACATCGACAAATTGCCGAAGGCAGCGACTGAACCCTATCAGCCTTTCGAATGCATCCAGGAGATCGATATTCCGTGGATGGGAGAGCGTCTGACGGTCAAGCCGCTCGCTATCCTAGACGACGTACACGCGCTTCACCCAGACCAGTTCGAGCAGATCTTCACCGCGCTCGCGCGACGAGAGATCAAATTCGGACGCTGGCTGATGATGCGGCTCGACGCCCTCAGCCCTGGCGCCGTGTTCCGGTCGGCTCGTAGTGTCGCCACGCATAATCTCAAGCCCGACCGCGACTATGTCGATATCTTCATGCAGGGCGGCGAAAGCCGCGACAAGGAGCGGCGGCGCTTCCGCGACATGGCGGCGGACATGGCAGACCGCTACCTCCCGCGCGTCACCGCCTTCCGCAATCGCAACCTTCCGCCATTTCGACGGCTTGTCCCCGACGAACCACCACGCCTGTCTGAGGCGAAGCTGCGCGAACTCGCGGCTCTCGTCGAGCGCGACCAGCAGCGCTTCGACGTAACTCCGGCGCGGCGCATCTCGATCGAGGAACTGGTGGCCGGCTATCTTGCGGGGACGCAATCTGGCGACCGTGAGCCGGAGGTCGCCCTTGCCATGGTCCGAGTCCTGATGGCGCGTTACGCCAACCGCGTTTCCGATCAGCAGGTATCACTGTTCGAGGACTTTGATCCAGAGCCGCGGACACCGCTCAAGGCGAATGCGCCGGTCGCCGAGGCCGCCAGGCTGCACCTCCACGCGCTGAGCGGGCGTGCCTTCCACTACGGTTTCGACACGCTGTGCGACGCAAGCAACGAAAATGCCGAGCTGTTCCTCCAACTCGCCGGCGCGTTAGTCGCACGCATGGAAACCCAAGCGATCCGGGGACGAGCGCTGGCGCTCCCGGCGAGTGCACAACAGGATGTGCTGAGCGCCAAGGCTGTAGAAATAATGGATGGTTGGGCGTTCCCCTTCGCACGCCGTGTCCGCGCGATGGTCGATGGCATCGCGTCGGACTGCCGTGAAGTCTCGCTGCTGCCCCACGCCCGTCTCGGTGCCGGCGCGAATGCGGTTGGTGTTCTGGAAGAGGAGATGGCCAAGCTTCTACTCTCAAACGACGAGCTTGCGCTCATCCTCAAATATGCCGTCGCCCATGGCGCGATCGAGGTCACTCGGGACTATGGCCAAGGAAGCAAGAACTGGTGCCTCATCGAGCTCAGCGGCGTGGTCGCACTCTCGCATGGGCTGACCTTGCACCGGGGCGGCTTCCTCGAGCGCGATGTTGGCTATCTGCGCGAGCAGGGGGGCTAGGATGGCGCATAACCATTGGGAAAACTGCATCGCCCACTTCGATGCGCAGGTCGACGTGTTCGCAGGGGAATACTTTGGGCGCACAGACGTCCATTGCTTGCTGGTGGCCGCCGCGGGCTTCGACCCCCGATCGCTCGGTATCGCGACGCTTCTCGCCGGTCATCTTGGTGAACGTCTCAAGGGCCTATTCATCCGGGAGGAGCGAGGTACCCCGGACGCGAGTCTCGTCGCGGCGGCCGATCAGAACGCTGTACTACTTAGAGGCCTAGTGCCCGGTTGCGAAATTGCCACGGTTGATATTTTCGGCAACGATAATGCGCCGATCGCCGGAGCGCGCATCGCTTCGGTCATCCGTGGTCACAGCATCGCCGCTGAAACCACCGACATCGTGCTCGACATGACAGCGCTCTCGATCGGCGTCGCGTTTCCCGCCGCGCGCCTCCTGCTCGACTATTGTGAGAGCTGCGGCATCGCTTTCCACATCATGATCGCGTCTAACCCAGAGCTGGACGATGCCATTGCGAGCGAACCGGGTGATCGTCCGATTGCCGTTCGTGGCTTTGCCGGCACCGACCAAAGCGACGCGAAGCTGGAGATCGCGCGAATCTGGGTCCCACAACTGGCCAAAGGGCGCACACGCGCGCTCACTGATATCGGCCGTTCGATCCGCGGCACCTATAAGATCTGTCCGGTAGTGCCGTTCCCGGCACGCGATCCGCGCCGGGCGGACGCGCTGATCGCCGAATATGAGGCTCAGCTCGTAGACGAGTGGCAGGTGGACCCGCGTGATCTCGTATATGTCTCCGAATCCAACCCGTTGGATTGCTATCGGACCTTGAGCATACTCACCAAACGCTACTCCGACGCGGTCGAGCAGGTATTCGTACCGTCGATCATCCTCTCCCCCGTCGGCAGCCGTGTAATGGCCGCAGGGGCGCTCATGGCCGCGATCGAACATGACCTTCCCGTCCAGTATATCGAGACTGTGCGCTACGACTTCGATCCGGAAAAGCCCGCGGTCGCGGCGACACCCGACATGCGCGTCCACCTGCTCCTGTCCGGCCCTGCCTATAGCGAACTTGGCGCTGCATCCGCCGCACCGGCGCCAGATACCGCTGAGACAGTGAGGGACAAAGCAGTATGACCCGATTCGCCGAAAAGCTCGACACGCTGCTGCGCACCGCCGAGTTGGTCGCGAGCGCGGATTTGCGCGTGCTGGCCGAGGCGCTTCGGCAAAGTCGGCACCGCCAGGTGGTCGCGATTGGGTCCGGTGGCTCGGCGATCACAGCGCAGTACTTCGCGCGGTGTAGGGAAACGCTGTTCGAAGCAGCAACCCACGTAGTGACCCCAGCCGAATTCGTCCTCGCCAACGACGAACTTAAGCAGAGTGATGTCTGGTTATTCAGCGCCGGCGCCGACAATGCCGATAGCATCGCCAGTGTGGCCGCCGCTCGCTCGCGCGGTGCCGCACAAATCCATCTACTGACGCGCAACGCCACTGGCGCTGCGGTTCAGGCCATCTCCGCAGACCCTGGCAACACAGTGACCAGCATTCCGGTCGCCGATGCGAAGGACGGGTTTCTCGCCACCCATTCGCTCATTGGTTCGGTCCTCGCACTCTTGTTCGCCAGCGATCTGGTATCGGCCGATCCATTGGGCGAGGCGCTCGTTGCAGCTGTAATCAAACGTCTGCGCGAGTGGATGCACCCAGCAACCCGGCAGGCCATGCAGGCTCAACTCGCCGATGTGCGGAGTGACGATGTCCTGCTGATCGTCGCCGATCCCCAGCTTCGTGCCGTCGCCGAGCTTATCGAGACCTCCGCCTGGGAGGCTGCGCTGTGCCCGATCCAGCGAACCGACCTCCGCAACTTCGCCCATGGTCGCCACACCTGGCTGCATCATAGAGGCGAACGAACCGTCATCCTCGGGCTGATCGGCGATGATAGCCGCGAGATATGGGAGCGCGCGATCTCCCTGTTGCCACAGGCGCTACGGCGCCATGTCTTCGACTTCGGCAATGCCGGGCGCATGCGCACAGCGGCCGGGATTGTCGAAGGCCTAGTAATCGTCGAGGCGATCGGGGCCGCGACCGGCATCGATCCAGGAAAGCCGGGTATCGGCGATTTTGGCCGAAACCTCTACGAGGAAGACGGATTACTCGCTCTTGCGCGTGAGCTTGGGCCAGCGGTCCGACAAAAGCGCTCGGCCGCACTCGAGCGCGATGATGTGACCGACAATCACGTCTGTATCCGGGCTGCCTGCGCCGCGCGACGCGGCGTGCTTGCGGACGCTCGGGTCGGCGCGATCGTCCTCGACTATGACGGCACGATCATTTCTGATGACGAGCGTTTCGGACATCCCCGGACTGCTATCGTCGATGAGCTTGTACGCCTCCATGCGATTGGCGTGCGCATTGCGATCGCCACCGGGCGCGGCGGGTCGGGTGGCAAGGCGCTGAGCGCCGTACTTCCGGTGACGATGCGCGATCACGTGCTCGTCGGCTATTACAACGGTGCTTATATACAGCCTCTCAGCATCGACATCGAGGTGGATCGACCAGCGTCCGATCCAGACCTGGCGCAAAGCTACGCTTGGCTCGAATCACATCCCGAATTATTCTCTGGAGCTTTCGAGGGGCGGTTCAGCGACGTGCAAATTTCGATCAAGCTCGATAATCTCGCTGATCGCTTGGCCTTTCCGGCGGCTCTCGCAGACTGTCCGTCCATCGCGTCCGGCGCCGTTCGGTTTAGGCGCTCAGGCCACAGCATCGATTTCTTTGCGGCCGGCACCAGCAAGCTCAGCGTCGTCGACCGCGTGCGGCAGACGTTGCCGAACGACTTAGCAATTTTGTGCATCGGCGATAGTGGCGGGCGCGATGGTAATGACAATGAGTTGCTATCGCACGCCCATGGGATCAGCGTTGGAACGGTCTGCGACCGCCACGACGGTTGCTGGACTCTGTTCGGCAAGACGCTAACCGGTCCCGAGGCGCTGCTGCGCCTGCTCCAGGCCTTGGAACGTGATGGTGACGGATGCGTTCGTATAGATGTGTCTTCATTGGGACTCGACAGCTTTGCCGAAATAAGTGCAATTGCAGAACATTATGATCCCACAACGTGACGTGATTGATGTCGTCGGCACCGGTTTTACGGTGCTCGATCGGCTTTACGCCGACGGCGATCTTACCGCCGAGGCGCTTGGCGGGTCGTGTGGCAACGTGCTCGTGTCGCTTGCCATGCTTCAAAGGCAGGTCACGCCGGTTTTGGCACTTGGGCTGGATGAGATCGGTGAGCAGTTGCTTGCCGAGTTTGAGATCGCCGGCGCCGATACACGCTACATCCATCGTCATCCTGGACGCCGCTCTCCGGTCTTGCGCCAGGAACTCGACACCCGTTCAGGCCATCACAGCTTCAGTTTCACCTGCTGCGACACTTTCGAGGAATATCCGCGCTATCAGCCGATCGGCCACGAGGAGCTGCAATCTGCGATGGTCGCGTTAGAAAATTGCACACTCTTTTACACTGATCGCCTGTCGCCGGCGATCCTCGACGCGATGGCGCAGGCTTACCATGGCGGTGCGATAATCTATTTCGAACCGTCCGACATCGATCACGCGCTATTCGACGAAGCGCTCGCGATCACTAGCGTGCTTAAATATTCCTCGGATCGTTTGGGCCCCGAGCTCGACGATAAGGTAGCTGCCAGCGCGGCAATGGCGATCGTTACTTACGGCGCCGATGGCCTCGAACTCCGTCACGGTCGTGAGCGGATCTGGTGTGCGGCCTATCCTGCCAAGCAGGTGACGGACACTTGCGGATCAGGCGACATGGTGAGCGTCGGGCTGATCGACTGGCTATTGGCCCGAGCCACGCCGCGGCTCGCGGCCCTGGATATCCATGACCTGATGGGCGGCGTAGTCGCCGGCCAGCGGCTCGCGGCGGAAAATTGCGCATTTGCCGGCGCGCGGGGCGTGTTCCGGCAGCGCGACGTCTCTTATGTGCGGTCCATCCTAGAGCATGCGCGTCGCGATTTCCCGACCTAGGCCGCCGCCGCCACCGGCGTTTCGCGGCGGAACTCCGCGCGCAACTCCATCAACAGCACGCCGAGCATATTCTTGCCGACCCCGTTCACTTCGCCCCAAAGGCGATTGACATCATTGTCGACGGTGGCGCTCTCCACCAAACGAGCATCGCCTGTAGAGAGCAGCAGATTGCGCAGGTCGGGATGCTGCTCGAACTTGGCCCGGAGCACCCCGCGCATTCGGTCGAATTTGCCGACCGACCAGCCTGGCGCGACATCCCAATAATACAGGCCGTGCGCGGCCATCGCTAGTAATGCCGGGGACGGCGCACTCATCAGCCAGTCGCGGACAGCCTTCTTGCGCGGCTTCCCCGCCTGGTAGGCATGCTCGCTCGTGGCGAAGCGCTGACCCTCAAACTCGATTTCGCACCGATAAAGATTGCTGAACGCACCGTAGGGCCGCTCGCTGGCTCGATAGAAGCGGATTTCATCTGCCATCATGTGCCTCTTGCAAATTTGCACATTTTGTTACATGCAAATCTGCATGAAGGCAAATGAAAATCAGATTTCTGTACTCCGCGCAAGAATCGTCGCAGCGCGCACCGATTGCGCACTCACTGACACGCAGATCGGCGCTGTAGTTGGGGTGCATGCCAGCCAGGTCGGCCGCATCACGCGTGGCAAGTTTCGCCGCATCAGCGAAAGCGTGGTGCAAATTTGCAAGGTATTGGGGCTGGAAATGGACTCAACCGTGATCGAGCCCAACGCCGAAACTGCCGCCTGGACGAAGTTGCAGGCGAGCTTACGCGGCCTATGGGACAAGACCCCTGAGGGTGCCGACAAGATCGTACGAGTGCTCGATACCATCGGGGCGCTTCGCGAGCGCTAACCTCTTGCTGTCGCTCGTCTGGGATTCGGTGAGATAGATCAGCCTGCGCCATCTGTGCGGACGTTTGGTCTCGCTGCGTCTTTCCGAAATCTGCCAAGCAGCTTCCGGCCCCAAACGAGACATTCGCTGTATACGACCGTGTGCGGCTGGTGCCGGATCGGCGCAAGCTTTCTTTTAGATCTCGCCAAATCGCCTTCGGTGGAGATATGGGCCACTAACGCGCTTCATATCTCTTGATGGCCAGTGCTGCCGTCGCCTCTCTCCCTCATTTCATAGAGCTCACCAACGACCTCTCGAACTGGCTGATCTGGCCCAAGGACGGCTGAAGCCTCGACCGCCTATGCCGCAACGGTGCGTCGCGCGTTTCTTCCCCTGGGCAAGGCCATTCCTCGCGGAACCAAGAAACGCGCGCCTGCGCCATCCTCCGCTTTGCTGCGGTCGCAAGCGATGCGGCGGCGGTCGCCTTCGGCCTCTCGATCGCCATCGAGGTCGCATGGTGCGGGCTCGGAAACGAAG
The DNA here is from genome assembly GCF_004791595.1 of Mesorhizobium sp. M8A.F.Ca.ET.202.01.1.1. Lineage (NCBI taxonomy): Bacteria > Pseudomonadati > Pseudomonadota > Alphaproteobacteria > Hyphomicrobiales > Phyllobacteriaceae > Mesorhizobium > Mesorhizobium sp. M8A.F.Ca.ET.202.01.1.1. The sequence goes on from NZ_SRUN01000002.1 coordinate 265,167, forward strand.
AACGGAGACTGAAAATGGCTACCATCGGCACTTTCAAGAAGACCAATGCGAACGAGTTCACCGGCGAGATCGTCACCCTCAGCGTCCAGGCCAAGGGCGTGCGCATCATTCCCGACACCCGGGCCAGCGGCGAGAATGCTCCAAGCCACCGCGTGGTGGTCGGCAAGGCCGAAATCGGCGCCGCCTGGTCCAAGCGCTCCAACGAGGGTCGCGACTATCTCGGGCTCAAGCTCGACGATCCGAGCTTCACCGCTCCGATCTACGCCAACCTCTTCGCCGACGAAGAAGGCGAGGGCCACAGCCTCATCTGGTCCCGCCCCAACCGCCGCAACGGCGAGTAAATCGGCAGACGCCTCGCCCGGTACCGGGCGAGGCGTCTCCTGCCGGAGATCGCGGAAGTTTGCCTATGAATAATCGGAACGGCGGGAGAGGCGCACGCCCACACCGCCACCATTCTCTGGGATAAACTGAATACCTGCGGATTCGAATGCGCGTCGTAACGCGTCAATAGTGACTCTGTTTGCTCTTATCGGGCCGGCCTGAGGCTCTAGTCGCTTGATTGTCGCGAGGGAAACCTTCGACTGTTCCGCAAGCGTTTTTTGATCCCATTGAAGCAAAGCGCGTGCGGCTCGCATTTGTCCGCTTGTAAGTTCATCTATACCAAAAGTATCATTTGATGCCATGGGGCTTGATTTTTTGTCCGCGTTCATCTAAATCACCACTGTTACCGACGCATGTGGCCCGGGAGGGTGACCTCCAAGGTCTGCAATGCTGCGGCGAAACGGTCGAGCAGAGTGCAGGAACACCCGTGCCCGACCTGACCAAAACCAAGCTGTGTAGAGCTCGGATCATGGCTGATTCCGACATTACCACGACTTTGCCTTCCGTCACGCGTGGACGGAAATCGCGCAGTTCGTTGACCGCAGGGCATCCTAAGCCTTTGGCTGGCCATGGAGCCGAAAATCAGCCGTCAGCCGATCCCGCCCTCGTTCTGTCCCTTGCCTGGATTGAAGCGCACGTTGCGATGCTGGCTTCTTGTGTCCGGCAGCAGCAGGCGGACGAGGGGCTCTTAAGGCGCGGCGCGATCTTGTCTTCCGACGAAGTCATTGGGCGCGAGGAGGGGGCTGACGCCGACTGTGGCGGTCTCGATGCCCGGACGACGGAGCAGGATGACGCTGAAAAGGCAGACGCCTTGCTGGCTGAGATTGTGGCGACGCCAGCGCAGTCCTTGGCGGGCGTGGTCGCCAAGCTCGCGGTCATCCTTCGGGAGGCGACTGACAACACCGACCTTTGCGAATTTCCGCTGCCGCACATCCGCTCGGCCTTGGCCGATCTGCGGCGCCTCACGCATGAAACGATAAGCGACGAGCCTACCGGCTGGCCCGCAGGCGATCAGTCTATCGGCGTGCTGTTCGAGCAGCCTGCATCATCTTTCGCCGCCTGGCGCGCCTTCAGCGCTTGGAGCCAGGGCGATGATGACGCGTATCGCGCCTGGACGGACACTTTCAAGACACTGCAAGGCGCGAGCCAGTAGGCACCGCAAGTCTAGGCCTGACTGCTCGGCGCCGAGATCGCTCTTTGTTCATTCGTCAATGACGGAATCCAAGGATTTCGCTCAACGCCGCGTCCCCCTATCAAATCCTTGAGAAGGGAAGGATACGGATGAAGCCGGATACATCGCAGTGGCGTGACCCACAGGCATATGCGTTCGTTAAAGGGGCCGCCGCCGATGCGATTGCATGGGAGTTCCTGCGACGCAATCCCCAGTATCAGCAGGACTTCGCGGTCTCCCGCTCGGCCAAGGCGATGCGCGCATTGCGCAAGCGCTGGGGTTTGCAGTTTCGCCGCCAGGCCTGACCAATCCGCAGTCGAGCAGCCCGTATATTGGGCGCCTCAGATCGATCCTGGGGTCGTGAACCTAGTCGAAGTTCCGCCGGATCTGCGAGCGCGGGAGGTCCTCGACGTTCCGCTGGCCACGGGTCAGCGTGATGAAATCGGCCTTCACGTGCGCTCTACGTCAGGCGCTACGCAACTGGCGCTTCTCGGCGATGCGCAGGCAGGCGAACCGTTGGCCGCCATAATTCCACTCGATGACATGGCGCACGAAAGGCTTCAGGCGATCGAGCGGTTCATCCGCTCGATCCATAGGCAGCACCTTCCCGATGCCCGCTTGACCGGGGCACAGCGCCGGCGTCTTGGCCTGATGCTGCGATGCCTTGACGGCCGTGAGGAGCAGGCATCTCATTTCGACGTCGCAACCGCCTTGTTTGGCCGTCGGCTAGTCAGCGTCGCCGACTGGCACGACTCGGCCTTTCGCTATCAGACGCAACGCCTTGTGCGGGACGGCCTGAAAATGGTCGAGCGCGGCTATCGCCAGTTGCTGCGCGTTCGACGGCGCCTTTCCTGAAGAGGCTCCGTCCGGCGCCTGGTCCACTTATTGCGCTATCGGCAGGCGTACGATCCTGGAGTGAACGGCTGCTCAGCGCCAATCTCGGTCACTGCTTCCGATTTGACCACCCGCCGAATGCAGACGGGTGGTTAGCGATGCTGGCGCTGGGATCGCCGTTTGTGTTGGCCGTGAGATCAGTCTCGCGGTTTACTAAAGCCAGCATTGTCGGAATTTGGTGGGTGGGTCTTTCCGCCGAAGAATGAGGGGGCGCCAGTGCGGGGTAGTGCCGCTGTCTGTAAATACGAATCATTTCGGTGAAATTAATCCGCTGTAATGCGCAAGGCGTTCAGTGTCTCCGGCGTAATGGTGCCTGTTACCTTGAGATTGTAATCCGACTGCATTGTCAGGAGCCCAGATCGCATCGCAGGGCTCATCTTTCCATCCAACTCGCCATTGTAATAGCCGAACGATAGCATCGCGAACTGAACCTGGAGGACGATCTCCTTGAATTTGGCAGCGGTCCCTGGAAGCACGACCAGCGGCGACGCCGCAGCCGGCGGAGCGGCGGTCGGCGCCTGGTAGGTCGGCGCGGGCGCCTGATAGACTGGCGCCGGAGCTTGATAGACAGGCGCTGGAGATTGATAGACCGGGGCACGCGGCAAATAGGTGCCGCCCGTCGATGATCGATGGCTGCTGTGAGAGCTGTGACTGCTGTGGCTGGAGTGAGATCTGTGACCGGCCAAGGTGAACTTGTGGTCAAGCTTGAAAATGTCGAACAATGATTTCGACTTGCCTCCGTCAATGAACGGAGCAATCGGCATTGCGATACTTTCAATCGGCATGAAGCCGGCAGCGAGCAACGACGGGATCGTAAAGAGCCGCTTTTTCACGCGAGACCGAACCTTTCGTACCCATGCGTTTTCGGGTGCCATTCGAAGAAACCGCCGCAGTCGTCACGCAGTACGCAGCCAGCGCATTCCGAGAGGTAAGTTCGCTTCCAATCTGAAATCGTCGACGGGGCCAGCGTCCGATAGTTGGGCGGAAGCGTGCACAGCGGAAAATTGTACAGTATGGCGTCAATTCCGCGGCTGATGGCGAGATCGAGGGCCTTGCCAACCACGTCGAAACCTGTGGAGCTGTCGAAGAACAACGAGTGCCAGTTCTGCCTGCCGTAGCCGATGTTCTCGAGCTGCATGATCGCCCATTTGTCGATGAAGGGCAGCGATGTCGTCACAAACTTGGCCAAATCCGCCAGACCGAGGGCGTTCGGCTTCATAAGCACCGTACGCAATTCGATTTTTGCGCCGGCCTGGCAAAGGATTGACAGGCCTTCTCTAACTTTGTCGAACGCACCTGGCTTTGCCACGATCCGGTCATGAACCTCGGGGTCGCTCGAGTAGACGGGAACACCCCAAAGGACACGATTTAAATTCAGCTCGCCGAGCTTAGCCAGATCAACGCGGTCAAAGTGTTGCGCATTGGTCAGAACGTGGAAATCAATGTCGGGCCGCGCTGCCAGCATTCGCCCCAGGAACTCGAGCAGTTCCGATTTGAAGAGCGTCGGCTCTCCGCCAGATAGACCGATCGTTGCGTTTTCTGGCGAGAGAAGGACTGCCGTCTCAAAAAACGGAAACATGTCTACGTGGTGCGCTTTCGGCGGCTGCGAACACATCAGACAAAGCTGGTCGCATCGTTCGGTAACCAGCAGCGTGTTGTGACGGGAATTTGCCCGGATGAGACGGTGTGCAGTCCCCCGTCGAGGCACAACAAACAGCACGTCGCCATTTACGTCACTGGGGTCGATTCCGTAGACACGGAGCGTTCCCTCTCCGCCCGAAAAGTCTGCACTTTCGCCGGATGCGTTACCCAGCACCGCATCGAACGAGCTGAGCGTTGGCGTGTCGTGGGCAACGCCCTCGAAGGACCGGAGTCGAACCACATATGGATCGATCGCGTTAGTCTCAATTTTGAGGCGAAGCGGGATCATGCGTGGACCGGGACCATGTGATCTCCCCAGGAGGGAACTCCGGCCCATTTGGCGACGGATTGCCGAGCTGCGTCGTCGCAACGCGTCATCACCTCTACGACTTTGTCGAATAGAGAAATATGCCGTCTGCAGAACCACGTCTCACTGCGAATGAGATCGATATGGCCGTCGCGAGACAGATCGTCGACGACGTCCGTGCCGCAAAAAGGCTGATAAACACAGTGGATGCAATCGGCATCGAAGTTGTTCATCGATGCTTGATTGAGTAGCTGCACCTTTTGCTGATTGATGCCGTCGGCCACTGTTCCAATCGAGAGATCGACACGTCCGATCCGCGACAGCATCCTGGCTTCGTCCGTCGGGTATAACTGCCCATCGTGATCGACAACGATGTAGTCGGACGCGAAGAAATTCGGATTGCGAAGATCGACATGATCATCGGTGCCTGATCTCAAGAATCGCCGCAGGCACTGGCTGAAATAGTACTCTTCAACGTATCGGCCGGTGCGGTGATTACGTTCGATGAGATAATCGATGAAACCTGAATGGAGCGCATTCCATCGAGCGATCGCATTGGCATCGCTCTTGCGCCGGCGCGCAAAGCCTTGGTGGTTTATCGGACGGAGATATATCGACGGTATGCCATGCCGCTCGAAGTTACCGATGAGATCCTCAAAATTCGGCGGACGCTCAACGTCGATGGTTGGCAGGGCGGAAACCTTGCCGGGGCCGAGACGCCTGACAGCTTCAGCCAAATTTCCGAGGAATGTATCGGTCGCCAGACTGTCGCCAGTCCGCTGCCGGGTGTGTGTCTCGTGGTTCCCATCCAGTGACGTGCTGACGAACGTGTCCGGCTGATCAAGAAAAGCCCACTCCACCTCACCCATGCGCTGGAGGTTGGTGCAAACGACAAACTGGCTGCGCGGAAATCTTGTGCGGGTGAAAGCTCTGATCTGCTCGAGCAGATCAACGCGAAGCAAAGGCTCCCCGCCCTGAAACTCGATCTTGATATCAGGACCATTCAAATTGCCGATGAAGTCGAGCGCCGCGTTCAATGTTTCGTTGGACCAGTCGAAGCCCCGTGCGGCCTCAGGGGCCCGGGAAACCTGGCAATAGCTGCAAGTCAGATTGCAACGCAAAGTCGGAACGAGAATGAGATACGACAGCTCTTGCTGCTTCGACTGCCTGCCCGCCCAACGATAGGCAAAGGATGTCCAATCAGGATCGCCTTCGCGTTCAAACGTATGTCCATTGCCACGAAGAAATCTCTGGTCGTCGGCCGAGAGCGCATCGCGTGCGTATCTCCCTAGAAACTCGTCGCTACCGAGAAAGAACCCACCGGCATCGTCGCTAAACAGAAGCTTTCCGTCCGGGCGATCTCTGAATTTGAGCGGCCATACGGTCATCTGGCGGTGACCGCCCCGATCAACGCTTGTCGCAGCGGAAGCGTTTCCGAGTAGATCTTCTCACGATAGATGGCGTGAAGGACATTCTTTCGCAAATCGTCCAGCCTCTCCGGCGGAATCTCTTCTACCGCTACGCCGTGACCCGAGGCCGAAAACCGTAGCGACGGATACTGGACTTGTAGTCGAATTAATGCGCCTTCCACAAAACACTGAAAGTTCTGCGGAATCTCGATTGTAGCCTGTCCGAGAAAGCGCGACGCCCCCACGTACCAAGTCCTCCCTCCCAACAAACTATACCCAAAACTGGATTATGGGAATTAGTGCAGTTGAACTTCGATTTTCAGTGACCACCGAAATCACTGATGGTTGGGCTTGTTGCTGAACGGACGGCAGTTTTGCGCCTATTTTCGGTCATTCAGGTTCGCTTGACGATTACCTAAACCTGTCATTCGGGGCCGATGTCCGCTCAGGTCCCTAAAGCTGGTTCCGCCATGTTCCGGGATCGGGCCACCTATTGTAGGCGGGTACAGTCCTTCTACCTGATCAGATGCAGGTGTGAATCTCGACTTCAATAAGCTTGGTGGCCGCCCACGTCGCGAAGCTTGCTCCTCCGACACCGATGAGACCAACTACCACGAAAACCACGCGGTGCCAGAAGGCACGATTCGTCAGCTGCTCGAACGCCGTGTTGAAGTCACCCCTTACCTCGGCAAAATCCTTGACCAGCCGATCTTGTTGGCGCCCGAACTCAAACGCTATGGCCTTGAGAGTCAGCCATTGGTTCACGATGCTCGCGAGAAGGAACAGGACGAATATCCAGGCGCCGGCTATCACCGCGATGTTCGTCCATACCTCAACTCCACAAGCCTTTGCGACCTTGAGTTGCGAAGCGACGACGATCGTGGCGATAGGGATGCCGAGTATCTGACCTTGAAGGTCCACGAAAGTCTTGTGGATGCGGGTGATGAATTCGGCCTGCGCGGTTTCGACCTCTCGCCGGATCTTGGAATAGGTGAAGCTGGAGGCGAATAGCCGGTAGCCTGCGGCCACCTTTTCGACGATCTCCCCGACCCCACGCATGACATGGCGGAACCTCTGTCCGGTCGGCAGACCTGCGACTAGGTCTATGACGGCCTCCGACAGGATCGTGAGCTTCTGCTCGAGATGCACTGGATCCGCGAACAGTCCGACGAGTTTTGCGACTTGGTCAGCCTTGAGGCTGGTCAGGTCCTTCTCATCGTAGTTTACCGGGATTGCTATGCGGCCATCGCGAAAGAAGACGAGTTCCTGCTGAACTCCATCGAGGAAGGCGGCAGCCCGCGCCAGCAATGCCACCAGCGAAAGAACTGATCGGTATCTCAGTTGTAGGTCCGACGGTGGTTGAGAGTGCCGGGTCAACCTGCCGTCCACGACGAAGTAATTGGCCGGCTCTTCCACACGGGCTTTCGGTCCAGCAATCAGGTTGGCGAAGGACAATGCGAACCTGCCGTGCGACGTCCGCGGCGCATTGAACTGGACATGCGCTTGCTTGCCCAGCTCGACCTGATCTCTTTCGGTGAGCAACGCCATGCCGGCATCGGCGGCTGCGTCCTCGTCCTGGTCAATCAGCAGAAGGGCGTTCAGTATGGGCTGCGTAGTGATGGTCAGCGTGCCGGTGCCATCATCGGCGAAGGCCGTGACGGCATAGATGGGCTCGATGTCTTGCCAACCGAGCCTAGGCATCTTCGAATTCACCGCTCAACCTGTCCTTCAATTCAGCAGGCAGATTGCGCAAGGTGAGCGTCTGCTTCTCTGGATCGTAGGTCACCTCGCCTTCCTGGATCGCCTTGCGGTCGAACTCAAGTGACCAGTGGTCCGTGCGCCCTTTGAAACGGACTAGGGTGTTCAGCACTGCCCTGTTGGGTATGAACCAGTCATTGAGCTTCAGGTCCGGGTTGGCGAGGTAATCGCGGAGGCTCCCTGGATCCTCGGGCAGCAACTCGTTGGTGAGTGCGTCGAATGAGAGTTCCTCCCGCTTGAACGCAGCGCGGTCGCAAATTTCCTTGGCTTTGGTCAGGAAGGCCGTCTTCGCCTCGGGCTTCAGGCTCTTATCGTCGGCGAAGGACATCAAGGCCTCCACCAGGTTCTTGGTGTCGGCCTTCTCCTGCACGGAGTCGATGCAGCCGAGGAAAGCCTGAAAATATTCGGCGACGTTCCCTTTGCCCTTGAGGAACCCTATGTAGCGATCCTCCTTGTTCGCCCATCCGGTGATGTTGATGCGCCCGGCGAACCTGAATCCTTCGATGTCGAGATGAGCCACATCGTGTACGTCGTTCTGCTGGGTAAGCGCAGCGCTGAGCGTATCGGTGACGATAGCGACCATGAGATAGTGCCGCTCGTCCCGGGTGAAGTGCGCGAAGAAAACGTGACCACCAGTGGCAGCCGCTTTGGTCTGGGCGTTTACCGCCAACGTCTTCATCAGCGATTCCGTAAGGGTAGCGAAATCCTTCTCCTCGGCCTCCACGTATTCTCGAAGATGCCGTTGAGTGGGGTAGTTGTCCTCATCATCGGAGAATTTACCATGGGACTTGGACGTGCGGCGGCCATAGAGCTTGTCCAGTACGTCCACGAGTCGCTGGACCGGTTCGGTGACCTTCAAATTCGATTTGCCCAACGCGATGTCGAACTTGTCGGCGTCCTTCTTCAGGTCATGCACGGCAACGCTGATGATGCTGTTTTCTGCCAATGGTCTCTCCCCCGTAGGCGACCAGATTACTTACACCGCCGACAACATGATAGTGGTAGACGGCGGCGTCCACTACGGGCGCCAGATAAAACTCCAGGAGGCGACCCAGTCCTACCAACTCGCCAACGTGGCTTTTCGGCGGCGCATCATAGACGGGCTCTTCCGCCTTCTCCGCAGCCCGTGCCGTAGTAGACTTGAAATAGAATGGGCCTTACGTAAGCGTTACTGTAAATGGAGTTTGTGGTGCGCAAGATTGGAGAAATTGCGATCGAAGGCAACGAGACGCTATGGAAGTATTTTCGTTTCGAGCGCTTCCTTTCAACGCTCGCGGAAAGCAGACTCTATTTTGCATCGGCCAATCAGTTTATCGATCCTTTCGAAGGCGCCGTCGCTGTCCAATTGAACGTGCCGCCGCCTGATCCGCGCTACGCCGAAGTGGAGGGCGTGGAGCGCGCCTTCTTCCAACTTAAACGGTTGACCAAGATAAGCTGCTGGCACCGTGCCGTCTATGAGAGTGACGCGATGTGGAAGCTCTACTCCGGTGAGCACAAGGGCATCGCGATCTGCACGACGCCCGATCGCATGCGCGCCGCCTTCAAACCCTTTCGGCTCAAACCGGAATATGGCGTCGAAGATCTGTGGGGCGGTCCGGTCCAATATGTAGACTTGACTCAGGTTCGGATGCGCGGCATCGGCATGCTCGACCGGTTCTTTTTCAAGCACCGAGCTTTTGAATGGGAGCGGGAATATCGGCTCGCCATTTCCGTTAGAATGGCTGAGGAATTTGGCGTCCGAGTTCCCGAACACGGCATCCTCGTCGACGTCGATCTTCCCACTCTGATTGAACGCATCGTGCTCGGCTCAACCACAACCGAAGCCGAGCGCGCCACCGTGTCTCAACATGTGGCTGCCGCCGGGCTAAGCGATCGCCTTGAGCTTTCCACCCTTCTCGGTCGACCTCGCTATGTCTAAGGCCCAGCAAGCAGGCGCCAGCGCAAGGCGAGGCTCGGCAGAATGATATCGTACTCGGACACCGCACTCACGATCTCGGAACCGCTGCAGACCAACGCGGTCGTCTGGATTCACTCGCTACCGGAACAGGAGATGGGCCCCAGCCGGCGTATCCTAGAAGACCTTGAGGGCCTCTCCACCGCCGGTGGTTTCCCCGTGTTCGAATATGCGGTTCGAGATCGTAGCGAACTGAGCGAGCTGTTCAGCCAGTTGACGACGAAGGCCGAGCAGGGATTGAGGCCGGTGCTCCATGTCGATGCTCACGGAACAATTGACGAGGGGCTCCTGCTAGCGCCGAGCGGCGAACGCGTCGGCTGGGCTGAGATCATCGAAGATCTCCGTGCCCTCAACGTTGCGGCGGCCAACAATCTCACCTGCATCTTCGCTCTTTGCTTCGGGTTGCATCTCTACAAACAAGTGAGCCTGAGGCGTCCCGTGCCGTCCTATCTCTTCTTCGCACCGCCCGCTGAAATCAGCGTCGGCTTCCTCGAGGCGCAAACGTTGGACTTCTATCGAGAGATGAACCGCACCTCGAATGTGACAGCCGCATTCGAGCAGACCCTGGGCGGCGTCATGCAGTCATTTCACTGCCAGGGTTTGTTCCTGCAGTCGCTGTTGCGATACATTCGAACCTACTGCATCGGGCGCATGCGGCAGGATCGCCTGGAGCGCATGGTCACGGCCGTTCTGCAACGCGACGGCATCGCAAATCCTTCCGGCGCACAACTGAAACAAGTCAGGCGCAAGATACGTGAATCTCTGAAACCCGGTCAGAAGGTGATCGATCTGTTCGCGCCGTCCTTCCTGATCGGCCGCGCCCCCGCCTTCACCTACGCCGATCTCGACCGGATCCTGAAGCGCTCTGTCCGCTCCGGGCGATCTCAACGGCGCTCGGCATCGAGCTGAAGGCCGAGCGATCTCAAGCTCGCGTCGCGATGGACAACCCGAAACCAGCCGGACGCCGGTTCGCCAAAACGCTCCACCATCACTTGGCCCATTCCACGCCTCACCCGCCGATCGACATACAGCTCGACCCGCAACATCGCCTTGTCGGCGGCGACCTGGGCGAGCAGATCGATCTGCCTGGTTCGTGCCGTCAAGCCTTCGCCGCTCTTGTCGATCTCTTCAATTGCCAGCGTGCAGTGATCGAGGGGACCAAAGATGACGAGGTGCGTCCCTGCGGGCATGCCCGGTCGCGGTGGAGGCGCATGCCCCATCTCGCCGAGCTCGACATGGGTCTCGACGCTCCGCAGGTCCTCGTCCTCCCCTAGAATCTCGCGTGCGAAGTCGAACGCATCGGTATCGGCATAAAGATAGCCAGCGCTTTGCGAGACCTGGAGACCATTGAGGTAGCGCACCATGTTGCCATCGATAGCGATCGGCTCACCGGACCGCAGGCCGTCCCGATAGCGGATCATTCTTGTCTTGCGTTCGGGCTCGATATCTGCGCTCGCCGCCAGTTCGTAACGTTGGACGATCGTCTGGCAATGCAGGGCAAGCGTCAGGCCAGGTGAAACCGGCAGCATCACCACTAGGCCCGGCGAAGTGAGCCCGACATTCCCATAGGGGAATGCGTTGATCCGGCTGACCGGATGGTCCGAGATGATGAAGCGATGCTCGCCGTCGCTCGCATAGATGGCGGGATGAAGATCAAGTAGCGCAACGGTGTGACCTTCCCGTTCAAGGAACGCCTTGACGGCGCCAAGTCTCACTGACGCATCAGATGGCATAGCCATGTGCGGATCGGCATCCCGGTCATAGCCGACCTGGCGCATCATCTCCCGCAATTGGCCCGCCAGATGCTTTGGTCCCGTTCGGCTAAAATGCGTCCGCAGCATCTGGGTCGCGAAGAAATCGGCCAGTGCAATACGGTCATCCGCCGTCATCCACGCGAGCGAACGTCGCGAGACGATTTCGACGACGAGGCGCGCGGAGCGCGCATCGACCTCCTGGAACAGATCCTCGAAGTTCCATTTGGTATCGCCCAGGCTCACCACATTGAAGTCATTCTCGGAGCCAGCATTGGCAATCGACGTCAGAAAAGATCGGTCGGACCGCTTGGCGAAAACGTAGATGGAGCGTCGTTCTGGATCGGCCGCAAAGTGCCGAAGCTGGGCCTGAGGAACAAAGTGATGCTTTCTGGATGGCCGGTTCATCGTTCCCTGCAGTGATGCGGTGCTTCGGCGCCGTTGAAAGTGCGGAGGTATTTCGTCGGGCACCACATGGCGGCAAGCCCGTCAGATTTTGTCCACTTGTGATATCCGACCGCAACTAACTCCTACGTGCACGGAATGTTAGCTTCTGTAAACGACTCAGCCAAAGTCAGAGTCGCCGTCAATTTGGGTCAACGGATGGCAAGTTTCGTGTATTCGCAAATTCGCTCCGAATGACTACGATGGAGTCGTAGACGGACGGCAAATTTTGCCTACTGGGTCCGAACGACCGCTATCCGCGGTACGCTCACCACATTCGGACCGTCCGGAGACGGCCCAAAATGAGACATTCGCGGTACTTCACCGTGTGCTGCTGGCAGCGGATGGCTCAAGCATTCATTCAGGTCATGCCAAGCTGTTGTCGGCTGACATCTCGGCCACCAATTCGCTTCATCTTTTTTGAAAACCAGTGGTGCCCTTGCCTCCACGTCGGCCATTTCGCGGAGCGCACCAACGACCTCTCGAACGGGCTGATCTGGCCGAAGGACGGCTGAAGCCTCAACCGCCTATGCCGCAATGGCGCGTCGCGCGTTTCTTCCCCTTGGCAAAGCCCATTCCTCGCGAAACCAAGAAACGCGCGCCTGCGCCATCCTCCGCTTTGCTGCGGTCGCAAGCGATGCGGCGGCGGTCGCCTTCGGCCCCACGATCGCCATCGAGGTCGCATGGTGCGGGCTCGGAAACGAGAAAACGGAGACTGAAAATGGCTACCATCGGCACCTTCAAGAAGAACAATGCGAACGAGTTCACCGGCGAGATCGTCACCCTCAGCGTCCAGGCCAAGGGCGTGCGCATCGTCCCCGACACAAGGGCCAGCGGCGAGAACGCTCCAAGCCACCGCGTCGTGGTCGGCAAGGCCGAGATCGGCGCCGCCTGGTCCAAGCGCTCCAACGAGGGTCGCGACTATCTCGGTCTCAAGCTCGACGATCCAAGCTTCACCGCTCCGATCTACGCCAACCTCTTCGCCGACGAGGAAGGCGAGGGCCACAGCCTCATCTGGTCCCGCCCCAACCGCCGCAACGGCGAGTAAGGTGGCAGACGCCTCGCCCCGGTACCGGGCGAGGCGTCTTCTGCCGGTGACCGCGGAAGCTCTCCGCACCGCCGGCCGCCATAGCCCGGCCTCTTGTCATCGGATGCGTTTCTGGATGCGCGATGGCGTGAAGATGGCGGAGCGCGGCCACCACCAATTGCTGCGCGCGCCGACGCACATCCTGAAGACCATCGGCGGTGCGAAATAGCGCCCCTCAATTGCGCACCTGATCACCGTCCCCACGCTCCTCCATCCTGGCCATCTATCGCCGTTCAACCGCAACGGCCGGAAGGAGAGACCTCATGAACGCCGACGCCGCGCCATTGCCGCCGCGCTACCTGCGCACTTCGGAAGCCGCGCATTTCCTCAGTCTTTCCGCGCGCACGCTAGAAAAACACCGCACCTACGGCACCGGGCCTGCCTATCGCAAACTTGGCGGCCGCGTCGTCTACGCGGTCGACGACCTCCAGGCCTGGGCGCAGCGCGGCGCCATGACATCGACATCCGATCCGCATGGCTCGGTGCTGCCCGCCAAGCCTCAGGCGGCGCGCCTGATCGCCTATGCCGGGCGCGAGAGGCGCTGAGCCCGCTGATCTCTCCTATGTCTGGACGCACACGCCAACCGTCAGAACGCCGACAGCTTGATCTGTTCCACGCGCTGCCCGGTGTCGTCGCGCCACGCGATGCGCAGGACCTCATGGCCTATCCCTTCTTCTCGCTTGCCAAATCCAGGCGCATCGCGCCGATCGATTTTCGCGCCGGCGATGTCGTTATCTGCGTCGAAGCGATGCCCGACCACGGCATGGCGACGATCTGGGACGCCGATATCCTGATCTGGGCCGCGAGCCAGATCGTCAGCGCGCGGGATGCCGGATTGCGCACCTCGCGCCTGATGGCCGCGACGCCATACGAAATCCTTACCTTCATCGGCCGCGGCGTCTCGAAGCGGGACTATCTGCGCCTCAAGGCGGCGCTCGACCGCCTGCAGTCGACAAGCGTCGTCACCTCCATTCGCCAGCCCGCGGAAGGCCGGCGCCATCGCTTCTCGTGGATCAATGAATGGCAGGAACTGTCCGGTCGAAACGGCCGCCCGCTCGGCGTCGAACTGGTCCTGCCTGACTGGTTCTATCGCGCCGTCATGGACGATGCGCTGATCCTGACCATCGACCGCGCCTATTTCGGGCTGACGGGCGGCCTGGAGCGCTGGCTTTATCGGCTGGTGCGCAAGCATGGCGGACGCCAGCGCGCCGGCTGGCGTTTCGACATCAGCCACCTGCATCGCAAGTCCGGCAGCCTCTCGCCGCTCAAGCGCTTCGCCTTCGAGCTGCGTGACATCGTGCGCCGCCAACCTTTGCCGGGATATCTGCTGTTCACGGAGGTCGAAGCCAGCGGTCGCGTGCTGTTGGCTTTCGAACCGGCGCCCGCGCCTGTTGACAGGATCGTGCCATCGGGAACCCGAACTATCGTGCCATCGGGAACCGCAGCCTCGTGCTTTCGGGAACCGCGACCGGCCTTAAGGGACGGGCCCGGAACGGAAAATCGCGCTCCTAACTTAGAGTCTAACTCACAAACTAACCTTCTTGCGCGCGAGACGCGGGCCGGCGATGGCGACCAGAAATGGCGGTGGGTTGGCCGGCGCGAGGGAGACGACACATGACGTCGTCTACCCGATCGACGCCGCGCAGCAACTTCACGACGGTCGAGTTGATCTGGATCGAGAAGCGGATCGAGCACTGGATACGCTTCGGACGCCATGCACATGAGACAATCGTCGACGAGCGGCGCCGCGTCGTCGGATTTGCGCCGGGCAGTGTTTTTGCGTTCGTGCGCTGGGCGGCGAATGACTTTGGCACCATCGTTTCGCGCGTCGACATCGTGCGCGCCGTCTTGCCCGCTGAACCATATCAGACGCTGCCCTATATCCGGCCAGGCGGCGAGTCCCTGCTCAAGATCGCAGGCTGGGACAAGGTCGAGCGGGTTCTCCAACTGATCGATGCGATCGAGGCGATCGGCCTCGATCCAGTCGAGGCCGCACCGGACTATTGGCGTCAAACCAACAACCGTCTGGTCGCCGGCGGAACGCCGCGCGCCTATTCGCTCGAGCAGCACCAAGCCTTCCTGCTGCGCAAGCGAGCCACATCATGAGCCGCGCCGCTTGCCTAGCCGCGGCCCTTGCGGCGGTCATCGCGACGGTCGCTCCGGCTGTCATGGAGATGCCGCCGCTGCTGCTATGGAACGCATCGGCCAGCACGCCGATCGGGCTCTATGCGATCAGGGAAATAGGCGCTCCGACGGCTGGCGTGCTCACTGTCATCGAACCGCCAGAGGCGGTCGCCCGGTTCACCGCCGAGCGTGGCTACCTTCCGCTCGGTGTGCCGATGCTGAAGCACGTCGAGGGACTTCCTGGAGAAGAAGTCTGCCGCGTCGGTCGCGTCATCACGGTGAACGGGCTTGCGGTGGGTGCCGCACTCGAGCGCGACCGCATTGGCCGCGCGCTGCCCGACTGGCAGGGCTGCCGCATCATCGCGGCCGACGAAATCTTCGTCATGAATCCAAAGGTCCAGGACAGTCTCGACGGCCGCTATTTCGGCCCGTTCCCGGCGAGTTCGATCGTCGGTCGCGCGCTGCCGCTTTGGACCGACGAGGGGGGCGATGGCCACTACGCCTGGCTCGCGCCAGTGAACTGAATTCACCCAGCCAACAAGAAAAAGGAGCTACTTCATGGCCGAGATCGGCGTCTTCCAGGAAACAGAATCCGGTTACTCCGGGCGCATTCGAACGTTGCTCGTGGATGCCGAACTGGTGCTCGTCCCCACCAGCGCGTCCGACGGCAAGGCGCCGGATTTTCGCATCCACATCGGCGACGGCAGCGGCCCCGAGGTCGGCGCGGCCTGGAAGGAAACCGGACAGACGGCTGGCGACTATCTGTCTTGCCGATTGGAAGATCCGCTGTTTGGCCGGCGCTTTCGCGCCAGTCTCTTCCGATCCGATGACGGCTCCTGGTCGCTGCGCTGGATGCGGCCGAAATCGCGGCCGGAGCGCGCTCGATGAGTGGGCCATCGGCGCCGAAATGTGCGGAAGAAAGCCGCCCCGTCTGTTGGTTGCCTGCGCGGCGTGAGACACTTTTCCTTATCGGTGGCATGCTGATCTTCTGTCACGCAATGACAGGAGCGCTCGCACAATCCGCGCCGGTCTCCCGCAAATCCGCGGACGATCCTTATGCCGCGCATATCGCCGAGGCTTCGCATCGCTTCCGCGTTCCTGAGCGCTGGATACGGGCAATCATGCACCTCGAAAGCGCCCGCGACGCGCGCGCGATCTCGCGAAAGGGGGCAGTGGGTTTGATGCAGATCATGCCCGGAACCTTTGCCGAGCTGCGCCTTCGCCATCAACTCGGCCGCGATCCTTATGATCCGCACGACAACATCCTTGCCGGCACCGCCTATCTTCGCGAGCTCTATGATCGATACGGCTCACCGGGCTTCCTTGCCGCCTACAATGCCGGGCCAGGACGCTACGAAGCCTCCTTGAAGGGCCGACGGCTGCCGGCCGAGACGCGGGACTATGTTGCGAAGCTTCGCCCTTTCTGGGGCGGCGGTGATGTTCCCGGCCCGCTCACCGCCGGCTATGCCAAGGCCGTCACTTGGAAGGCCGCGCCGCTGTTCGTAGAGCGGTCCGGGTCCATGGCCGCTTCCCGTCTTTCGTCCGGCGATGACGCTTCCGTCGAGGTCTGGTCGTCACCTTTGGTGCGCGAACTTTTCGCTGCCGGTTCGCAGCCGCGCCGACTGTTCATGGGGTCCGACGTCGCGACATCGCAGCGATGACGAAGTCTCCGTCAAATCGCGCCCTGGCGTCTCTTTGGACGTCGCGGCCTGCGGGGCGCGTCGGGCACAGGGCAACAACCGAGGGATGGCAAGATAAAAGGGGGCACATTGTGCTGATGTCGGTTGGTTGTTTTTGCTGGGTTTTTCGCCGCTTCCCGCACATTGCAGCGCCTCGGCGCAATGTGCTGGGACCATGCAAATCATTGTGTTTGTTTCGCTTTTGGCAGTGTGTGCGGCGTTGCCATGGCCGATGAGCGCGAATTCCGCGTCCGTCCGGGGCGCATTCGCTCGACGCGATCCCAATCGTCGCGGCCTTTCATCGCCCAGGCGCTCGCGGCCGCCCAGAAGGCTGGCGGCGGCGTGTCGCGGGCCGGCAGGATCAGTTCAGGCAAGCGCTCGCAATTCGGACGCGGCAGGGCAGCGAGCGTTCAGGCCAACCGTTTGCTTACCGGCCGCTCCCGCTTCGCCACGATCAAGACCCGGGTGGTTCGCCATTCGAAGCGTGGCGCGCCGCTGGCTACCCACCTCCACTATCTGCGCCGCGAGGGTGTCACGCGCGACGACGCCAAAGCCCGCATGTTCGGACCGGAGGGTGACGATGCGTCGACCGAGGATTTCGTCGCACGCTGCAAGGACGACCGGCATCATTTCCGCTTCATCGTCTCGCCCGAGGATGCGCTCGAGATGGCCGATCTGAAATCCTTCACCCGTGATCTCATGGATCGCATGCAGAAGGATCTCGGCACGCCGCTCGACTGGGTCGCGGTCGAGCACTGGAACACCGACAATCCGCACGTCCACGTCATCCTGCGCGGCCGGGCCGACGACGGCCAGGACCTAGTGATCTCACGCGACTACATTAGCCGCGGCATGCGCGATCGCGCCAGCGATCTCGTCACGCAGGAACTCGGCCCGCGGTCTGATCTTGAAATCCGCCGGCATGTCGAGCGGCAGGTCGAGGCCGAGCGGTGGACCGGGCTCGACCGCCAGATGCTCCGCGACGCACGCGACAACGGTGTCATCGATCTCGCGCCGCATGCCGATCGCCAGCCTGATGAATTTATCGCGCTCAAGGTGGGTCGGCTGCGCAGACTGGAAACGCTCGGCCTCGCCGATCAGATCGGGCCTGGCCAATGGATCGTCAGCGACAGAGCCGAGGCCACGCTGCGCGAAATGGGTGAGCGCGGCGATATCATCAGACGCATGCATCGCGCCCTCTCGGCCCGCGACATTGAACGCGCGAGCGCCAGCTATGTGCTGGCCGCCGAGAGCGTCGATGAGAAGATTATCGGCCGTCTGATCGAGCGCGGACTGGATGACGAACTCAAGGGCACGGCCTATGCGGTCATCGATGGCATCGACGGTCGTTGCCACCACGTCCGGCTCGCCGACCTCGAGGCGGCGGGCGACGGCGCGCCGGGCTCGATCGTCGAATTGCGCAAATTTGACGACGCGCAGGGACGCCGTCGACTGGCGCTTGCCGTGCGCTCGGATCTCGACATCGAACGTCAGGTCGTTGCGGAAGGGGCGACCTGGCTCGACCGGCAGGCTCTCGTCCGTCCTGCGGTGGCACTATCGGATGGCGGCTTCGGCGCCGAGGTGCGCCAGGCGCTTGATCGGCGCGCCGAGCACCTGGTCGGATTGGGGCTGGCAGAGCGGCAGCCGCGCGGAACTGTCTTTGCCGGCAACTTGATCGGCACGCTGCGCCAAAGGGAACTCGACGCGCTGGGAAACAGGCTGTCGGTCCAAACCGGCCGGTCGTTCAACCGTGCCGGCAAAGGCGAATTCGTGGCCGGCACCTATAGCCAACGCCTTGCGCTTGCGTCCGGCCGTTTCGCGATGATCGATGACGGGCTCGGCTTCCAGCTCGTACCCTGGACGCCGTCGTTGGAGCGCCATCTCGGCAACCACGTCTCCGGTGTTGTTCGCGGTGATGGCGGCGCCGATTGGAGCTTCGGCCGCAAGCCCGGTCTCGGCTTGTGAGAGTGCTGCCCATGGATCTGGAATCTTGGGTTGCCGATCGCCTGTTTTCCTTGCCGGCAGTGCGAGACGACACGATCAGCGTCAGCCCGCTGTTGAACCTCACTTCGACCTTGCCGACCTCTCGGCACAAAGGAGAAACGAATGTCGGGAACGAAAGTCCTTTGGGGGCAGATTGTTGCTGTCTTCCTGATCGTGCTCTTCACCATCTGGGGATCGACGCAATGGTCGGCGTGGCAGCTGGGTTATCAGGAGGGGCTGGGGGCGCCTTGGTTCGTCATCGGCGGCCTTCCAGTCTATTATCCGCCGGCCATCTTCTGGTGGTGGTATTTCTACGACGCCTATGCGCCTGGCATCTTCATGCGCGGCGGTCTGATTGCCGCCTCGGGCGGCTTCATCGCGATCGCCGTGGCGATCGGCATGTCGCTCTGGCGTGCGCGCGAGGCGACGAAGGTCGCGACCTATGGCTCTGCGCGCTGGGCCGACAGGAGCGAGGTGCAGGCGGCAGGCCTGCTTGCCCCCGACGGCGTGGTGCTGGGTCGGTACGGACCACACTATCTGCGCCACGATGGGCCCGAGCATGTGCTTTGCTTTGCGCCGACGCGTTCGGGAAAGGGTGTCGGCTTGGTCGTGCCGTCGCTGCTCACCTGGCCTGGCTCGGCGATCGTCCATGACATCAAGGGCGAGAACTGGGGCCTCACCGCCGGGTTTCGCGCCCGCCACGGCCGGGTGCTGCTGTTTGATCCGACCAATGCCAGATCGGACGCATACAATCCTTTGCTCGAGGTTCGCCGCGGGGAATGGGAGGTCCGCGACGTGCAGAACATCGCCGATATCCTTGTCGACCCGGAAGGCTCGCTTGAACGACGCAATCATTGGGAAAAGACGAGCCACGCGCTTCTGGTTGGCGCGATCCTGCATGTGCTTTATGCCGGACCGGACAAGACCCTGGCCGGCGTCGCCGCATTCCTGTCCGATCCGAAGCGACCGATCGAATCGACCTTGGCAGCCATGATGACGACGCCGCATCTGGGCGAGGGCGGTCCGCACCCGGTCATTGCAAGTGCTGCCCGTGAGTTGCTGAACAAGTCCGACAACGAACGTTCCGGCGTGCTCTCGACGGCGATGTCCTTCCTTGGGCTCTATCGCGATCCGGTGGTGGCGCAGGTGACCCGCGCCTGCGGCTGGCGCATCGCCGATTTGGTCGGGGATACCCGTCCGGCGACGCTCTATCTGGTCGTTCCGCCCTCCGACATCAGTCGCACCAAACCGCTGATCCGTCTCATCCTCAACCAGATCGGCCGCCGTCTGACCGAGGATCTGCAGGCGAGGGCGGAACGCCATCGCCTGCTTCTGATGCTGGACGAGTTCCCGGCGCTCGGGCGGCTCGACTTCTTCGAATCCGCGCTCGCTTTCATGGCCGGCTATGGGTTGAAGGCTTTCCTGATCGCGCAGTCTCTCAATCAGATCGAGAAGGCCTATGGGCCGAACAATTCAATTCTGGACAACTGCCATGTGCGCGTCAGCTTCGCGACCAATGAC
The DNA here is from genome assembly GCF_004791595.1 of Mesorhizobium sp. M8A.F.Ca.ET.202.01.1.1. NCBI lineage: Bacteria > Pseudomonadati > Pseudomonadota > Alphaproteobacteria > Hyphomicrobiales > Phyllobacteriaceae > Mesorhizobium > Mesorhizobium sp. M8A.F.Ca.ET.202.01.1.1. The sequence goes on from NZ_SRUN01000002.1 coordinate 285,271, forward strand.
GAACGCACCGCAAAGCGCGTGTCGGATGCCCTTGGCACGGCAACCGAGCTGAAGGCGATGAAGAACTATGCCGGCCACCGGCTCTCGCCATGGCTCGGTCATCTCATGGTTTCGCGCTCCGAAACGGCTCGGCCATTGCTGACGCCAGGCGAGATCATGCAATTGCCGGCTGGCGACGAGATCGTCATGCTGGCGGGCACGCCGCCGATCCGGGCGAAGAAGGCGCGTTACTTCGAAGACCCGCGATTGTTTAAGCGCATTCTGCCGCCGCCGGCTCTTGCCGATCGAACCGAGCCGGAGCCTGACGATTGGACGGCGCTTCCGCTGCCGCTTCCGTCAGGGAGTGCGGCTGCCGCGACGGTGGTGGCACAAACCCAGCAGGAATCGACCGAGACCGAGTTGCGGCGTCAGCCCGAACTCGATCCCTTTCTTCCTGCTGCGGCGGCGCCGCCGCTTGTCAACGAGTTCGAGCCCGACGTGCCTGACGACGCTGATGATCTGGCTGCGAGCAGCAGCCGGATGGCGCGCCTTGCGCGCGGCGTGGCGCGGCAGATCGCGCTCGATCCGGATGACGGTATGGGGTTGTGAAGGTGGTGACGGCAGGAAAGAAAAAGGTTCAGATCTCCGTCTATCTCGATCCTGCTGTCATGGCGATGCTGGTCGACTACGCTGCCAGGCGCGACCGCTCTCAGTCGCTTATCGCTGAAGCGGCGATCGCGTCTTTCCTCTCGCCCGATGCCGACACCCAACGCGAGGCGGCTGTCTCAACGCGCCTCGACCGTAGCGACCGCCGGCTTGCGCGTCTTGAGCGCGATGTCGGCATCTCGATTGAGACGCTGGCCGTGTTCATTCGCTTCTGGCTGGCGACCACCCCGGCGCTGCCTGAGCCGATGGCCCAGGCAGCGCGCGCCAAGGCGAGCGAGCGTTATGAGGCTTTCGTCTCCGCGCTTGGCAGGCGCCTGGCCAAGGGGCCGAACTTGCGGCAGGAAATCCCCGAAGACGTCGAGGCTTCCCGCGATCCGGAACAGACGTGAACTCGACACGTCTGTCCGCGGACCGTGGGCGCCGCCCGATTTCGCGCGACGCCTTCAATCCTGTTGACGCCAGCGCCTTCGGCCGGCGAGTGCGGGTCAGTTGGCGGCGCCGCACAGTTGCGACGTCGTCAATCCCGGCGGCACGTCTTCGGTGGGGCCAAATCCATACTTTGCCATGATGGTGGCGATGGTGCCGCTCGACATGACTTTCGCCAGACCCTGATTGTAGAGATCGCGGAGATCGCCATCGTCCTTCCTGAACGCGATCGCGATATAGCTGATCGACTTCTCACTCGTCGTGAAAGGGCTGGCGCGCTCGAGATCGGGGCTCTTGTTGCCGGCCAGCAGCCCGATCACCGTCGGGGAAGAGAACACCGCGGCATCGATGCGGCCGGCGCGCAGTGCGGCGATGTTGGTCTCGATGTCGGGGAACTGCAGGATGCGGTCCTGCGGCACGCCCTCGGCGATGGCATTCGTGATGACATTGCTGCCGCGGCCGCCGCCCATGATCACCTCGGATTTCTTGGCAAGATCCGCATAGCTGTGGATCGCCTTGGGGTTGCCGGTGAGCACGATCGCCGCGTCGTCGGACCTCAGGTCGGGAGCGCCGAAGGCGACCTGCTGGCATCGCGGTGGCGTTATCGACAGACCGGACGCGACGGCATCGAAACGCCCGGCCATCAGGCCCGGGATCAAGGCGCCGAACTCGGTGACCTCGAAGTCGACCTGCTTGACGCCGAGATCGGCGAACGCAGCTCTGAGCAGGTCCGGGTGCCAGCCGAGCAATTCGCCGGTTCCCTCCTTCTTGTAGCCCCATGGCGCACGGTTATGGATGCCGATGACGATCCTGCCTTCCTTCAAGACGCGTTCTTTTGTCGTCTCCGCCATTGCCGGCAACACGGATCCGACAATGGCGGCATAAGCGATGCAGGCCAGGCCAATGGCGGCCGATCGGGCTCGAAATTTCATCGGTGCAGTCCTCCCGTGAGATTGAGTTGTTGCGTGCAGGCGTTCCGCCTCAGCCGCGCGACGCTACGTTTGAAGATGGCAGTCCGTCAATATAGATGTATAAAATATGTACGAAATATTGCGAATTCAGCAATGAGAGGCTCTCGCTCGTGGAGGGAATCCGTTTGTTCGTGAGTTGCGATTGGGTCGATGGTGGAATTCGCGGCGTTGATCTACGCGGCCTGTTGCGTATTTCCTCCAGGGTGGCCGTTGCCAACCCTGAAGGCGACGAAACGCCCTCCAAAGGGCTCCCGCGCAATCGTGACAAGGCAGCCTCGCTCTTCGGCACTTTTCAACAAGGTGCTCACCAACAAGGAACTGCTGCCGACATCGGAGCATAAACTCTACAGCCTGCGGCACACTTTCGAGGATCGGCTGACGGCAGTTGAGGCGCCGGAGGAAGCAATCGCTCCCTTGATGGGCCGCAAATGCGTGCGGCCGAAATACGCGCCGCACCATCCTTGGCGCAGAAGCGCCTGTGTGGCTTCAAAGAATCGCCTCGATTCGACCCGCGAGTATCAGACTGATGGAAACGTAGGGTTTATCGTCTTCTTGTTTGTCATCTGCCAGCTTGCTCTGAGGACCATTTGACCCGTTTCGCCAGGAATTCGGCGAAAGGCTTTACATTCATCCCAACGCTAGCCTGTTCAAGCCCAGCGAGGTATGCCTTCCGGTCCTCCACTCTCACCACTGTCCAGGGATAGCCGCCTGATGCCAGCATGGCATTCATCAGAAAGCGGGCCACGCGTCCGTTTCCGTCAGGATAAGGGTGAACATAGCCGAGAAGCCAATGCCCCAGAACAGCGCGAACGGCCGGGTCTACTTCGGCTTCCAGTAGATCGAATAGCGCATCCATGCCGTCGAGTACCGCCTCCACACGCGGCGGTACGTGAGATGACCCCTTGAGATACACAGGGTGGTTTCGATAACCGGCGAGCGCGCTCGCTTTCAATATGCCTGCACTCACTGAGGGCGCGAAGAGCTCCCTATACCATTCCCGATGCACATCCCTTGTCAGGTTACTCGCGGGTGCGCCGTCGATAATCGCGGCAACCGCATCCTTGACCTTTTGGAACGCCTGATAGTAGCCGCGGGCGGCCAGCGCATCGCGGTTCTTTCGATCTGCTTCATCGATCTCTGGATTCCAGCCGCCATCGCGCACGCGGTCGATCAGTTCTGGCGTAACGGTGTAGCCTTCGATCGACAACGAATGATAGGCATCGCTCTCATAAATATCTTCCACGAATTTCATGTAGCTATCCTTGTCGGACGGCAGCCCGGGTGCTTTCGGGAAAATTTCAGCCACCGCATCGCGCTGTGATTCCCAGATGGCGTGGAGCCTTGTCACGATCGGTGGCGCGCCTGACGTGATGGCAGTAACGCCGACCTGCCCGTCGAAAGGATCGGACTCTCGAATGTCATAGCTTGCAGCCTTGAACGCGCCGACGATCTCGTCAGAGAAGGCATCGCGCCCTATGCGCCGAAACGCGCCGGCAAGCCGCCCGGCGATAGACGAATGGCCTCCATCGAGCAAAAGCCCTAGCACGCCTGAAACACTGCGTAATGAAGCCATAGCAACCTGGGCTTCGATTGGGTAACGCTGGAAAAATGCCTCGGGCACACGGACGAGGGCGGCATTGACGGGAAACAGGCGCAATCCGTTCTTCTCCGTCAGGTTTTCAGGCATATCCTTGATTTTGAGGTCGTATAGCGATGTGCCAAACAGCAGGCCGATTTTATTGTTGCCTCCGTAAGGGCTGCTGATCACCACCTGCGGTGGGATCGCAGTAGCCTCTGCGTGCAGGAGCAATGATTGCTCGGGAGAAAGGTACCACGCCTTCCCGAAACGCTCGTTGCAATACATCGCGCAAAACTCCCAGAAGCTGGCATACCAAGGCGTCGTGTCTTGCTCCTGCGCTTGTGGTCCGGTGGACATCAACCACCCTTTGATCACCTCACGGAGGAATCCGTTTTGGAGTAGGCGCTCACGATGGACCCGGGTGATCTCTTGAGATTTGAAAATGCGGCGCCCTCCTGCCTGCAGGCCTTGAAGGATGGCGAGGGATTCCGCGAGTTTTTCGTGAGGCTTAGCCATGGCTGTGCCCTTGCAAGTTTCTTGTGCCGTTCAAACGCAAGTATATAGAGCTGTGTTATTGCAAGTCAATTGTGCTGTGCAAAGGCAAGTTTTTGATGGTGTTTTATCGCAAGTTTTTGACACGAAATAGCCGAAAAAATCTTAAATCTCAATGAGATATATGGATATATCGCTGCCGGCGTCACCATGAAAAACCGGATTTGTGGGAGGCGGCTACAAAGCTTACGTTCCATGATGGCAACAGGGATTCGCAACATCGAGCTTACCGGCATCGGTTCACATTTGCCTTTCGGAACAAATATCATATCGACCCGACAGGCCGCCCCATCCCATCACAGTGAGGTCGCGATGGCCCTAAGGGACTTTCTGTCAAAGAATATGAGCTTGCTTTCGTCGAGCACAATGTGAGTTCCGTACCGACAACCTGACCGTCGCAGACTACCCGATCGGTTAGATAGGCAGCACTTCCGAGCGCTTAACCTGGCCAAGCGCGAAGCTGCTTTCGATCGAAGCGATGTTGTCCAGCCGCGTCAGCTTGTCCTTGATGAACCGCTCATAGGCCTCGAGGTCGCGCACCACGATGCGCATCAGGTAATCCCGCTGGCCGGTCATCAGATAGCAGTCGACCACCTCCGGCCAGCGCAGCACCGCCTGGGAGAAGCGGTCGAGATCGTCCTCGCGTTGCCGTTCAAGCTTGATCGACGCGAAAGCGCTGATCGGCAGGCCGAGCTTCTTCTGGTCGAGGATCACGGTATAACCTTTGATGACGCCGGCGCTCTCCAGGAGCCTCACGCGCCGGGCGCAAGGTGAAGGCGAAAGACCGACGGCTTCAGCGAGGTCGTTCGTTGTCGCCTTTGCGTTCTTCTGCAGCGCGGCGATGATTTTAAGGTCGATTGCATCGAGCGTCGGATTTGGCACGTTTCCCTCGTCTGGGCGTCATTGTTGGCTGGATCAGCCAATATCATCGATAGGATTACATAAGAATAGCCACTTTTGAGAGACGTTGGCTGCTATCGTTGAGCCGATTTCACGGGAGCCGACGATGACGATCCTTTCCGAACTTGAACGCAAGGTTCTGTGGCTGGCTGTTTGGATGATCCATCATGCCAATCATGTTCGCGGGTCGGAGGACGGCCTCAAGGTGGGCGGACATCAGGCGTCCTCGGCGTCCGCCTCGACCTTGATGACGGCGCTCTACTTCCAGATCCTCAGGCCTGAAGACCGCGTTGCCGTCAAGCCGCATGCCAGCCCGGTTTTCCATGCCATCCAGTATCTGTTCGGCAGGCAGACGCTCGAGCAGCTGCAGAATTTTCGCGGCTATCGCGGCGCGCAGTCCTACCCGTCACGAACCAAGGATATCGACGATGTCGATTTCTCGACCGGGTCGGTCGGACTGGGCGTGGCGCAGACCCTGTTCTCCTCCCTGGTCCAGGATTATGTCAGGGCAAAAGGCTGGAATGCGGACCAGCCGGAAGGCCGGATGATCGCCCTTCTCGGCGACGCCGAAATGGATGAAGGCAACATCTTCGAGGCTCTTCTCGAAGGCTGGAAGCACGGCCTGCGCAACACTTGGTGGATCGTCGACTACAACAGGCAAAGCCTTGATGCGGTGGTGCGCGAAGGCCTGTGGCAGCGCTTCGAGTCCATCTTTCGCAACTTCGGCTGGGATGTGGTGATCCTGAAACATGGGACATTGCAACAGGCGGCCTTCGAGGAAGAGGGCGGCGAAAAGCTGCGGTCCTGGATCGATGCATGCCCCAATCAGCTCTATTCCGCGCTGGCCTTCCAGGGCGGCGGCGCATGGCGCCGGCGCCTTCTGGACGACCTTGGTGATCAGGGACCGGTCACCCGCCTGATCGAGAAGCGCAGCGACGAAGACCTTGCCGCCTTGATGGCAAATCTCGGCGGCCATGATCTGGCAAGCATCGTCGATGCCTTTGAGGCAGCGCGCGGGCATGATCGTCCGACGTGCTTCATCGCCTACACGATCAAGGGCTTCGGCCTGCCGCTCGCCGGCCACAAGGACAATCACGCCGGATTGATGACACCGGCGCAAGTCGACGCGCTGCGGCAAGGCATGGGTGTCGGCCAGGGGCGTGAATGGGAGATGTTCGAGGGCCTTGCATACGATGAGGCCGCGATCCGGTCCTATCTGGCGTCGTCGCCTTTCGCCCAGGCAGCCACCCGTCGCCATAAAGCCCCAGCCGTACCCGTGCCGGCACAGATACCTTGGAGCGCACAGGTCTCGATGTCGACACAACAAGGTTTCGGCCTTTTGATGCACGAGATCGCAAAATCAAACAGCGATTTTGCCAAGCGTGTCGTCACCACGTCTCCCGACGTCACGGTCTCGACCAATCTTGGCGCCTGGGTGAACAAGCGCGGTCTGTTCGCGCGCGCTGGTCGGGCAGACATTTTCCGAGAGGAGCGCATACCCTCCACCTTCAACTGGACATTCTCGCCGTCGGGACAGCACATCGAACTTGGCATCTCCGAGATGAACCTTTTCACGATGCTTTCGGCGCTGGGTCTGTCGCACTCGCTCAACGGCCAACGTCTGCTTCCAGTCGGAACCCTCTACGATCCGTTCATCGAGCGTGGCCTCGATGCGCTCAACTATGCCTGCTATCAGGATGCACGCTTTATCCTGGCGGCGACGCCTTCCGGTGTGACGCTGGCGCCCGAGGGAGGCGCGCATCAGTCGATCGCCACGCCGCTGATCGGCATGGCGCAGGATGGGCTGGCGACGTTCGAGCCGGCCTATGTCGATGAGCTGGCCGTCATCCTGCGTTGGGCATTCGACTATATGCAGCGTTCCGGCGAGGCCGAGCCCGACGACCATAGCTGGCTGCGCGATCAGACTGGAGGTTCGGTCTACCTCAGGCTCTCGACGCGGTCGATCGAGCAACCGACGCGCCAGGCCAAGGGACCGCCCGCGCGCGACATCGTGGATGGCGCCTACTGGCTGCGCAAACCAGGGCCGAACGCCGAAGTGGTCATCGCCTTTTCGGGGGCGGTCGCGCCGGAGGCAGTGCAGGCACTGGGGCTGATGGCCGGCGACCGGCGCGATGTCGGGCTTCTGGCCGTGACCTCGGCAGATCGATTGAACGCTGGCTGGTCAGCCGCGAGCCGGGCGCGCCAGTATGGCAATCCGGGTGCCACCAGTCATGTTGAGCGCCTGCTGGCCGGTCTTCCGGCCTCCTGCGCCATCGTGACGGTGTTGGACGGGCATCCCGCGACGCTGGCCTGGCTGGGGTCGGTTTATGGCCACCGCACGCGCGCCCTCGGCGTCGAGCATTTTGGCCAGACCGGCACGATCGCGGATCTCTACCGGCACTACGGGATCGATGCGCAAGGGATCATGGCAGCAGTGCAATCGGTTTCGGCAGGCCGGCCGCTTCGGCACCTGGGCTCCGCCGCCTGACGAACCCATCACGCATCGCTCGATAGGACGCTGTCAATACCGGAATTCCTTGAGGGCAGGTACCAGCTGTCGGCGCCATCCTCCCGCGCTTCGAGAAAGCGTGGGGGAGGAGAAATGGCTGGGACCGGCGATCTTACGAGGCATGAAACGCTGCGGTCGACGGTGGGTACGGCAGCGGCGATTGCGCATCACGGCGAACTCATCCAGGGCGTCTTCAAGGATGATGGCGGGCGCCTGCATCGCGGGCTCGTCACGCTGCCGCTTGCCGGGTTGAGATCGGAGGCGAGCTTTGCCAGGAGCGACGGCGATGCGATCGTTGTCCACCCCGATCACAAGGTCAAGGCGGCGACCGCCGCGCGGCTCACGCTCGAATTCCTGAAGGTCGACGGCGGTGGCGTGCTGACGCTCCAAAGCTCGATCCCTGTGGGGCACGGCTACGGCTCATCGACTGCGGACGTCGTCGCTTCCATTCGCGCAGTCGCCGCAGCGCTCAATATCCACCTGCGGCCGTCGAGCATCGGTCGTCTCGCCGTTGCCGCTGAGCGCGCCAGCGACGCCATCGCCTTCGACGACCACGCGGTGCTGTTCGCGCAACGAGAAGGCACGGTGATCGAGAATTTCGGAGGCTCCCTGCCGCCGCTGCTTCTGGTCGGCTTCAAGGCAAATGACGGGGTTCCGGTCGACACATTGCAGCTGCCACCGGCGCGCTACGACAGTGCCGAAATCCAGGAATTCGGCGTGCTTCGGGCGATGGTGGCACGGGCGGTTCGTCTTCAGGATCCCAATCTTCTCGGACGCGCCGCATCGGCAAGCGCCGTGATCAGTCAACGGCACCTGCCGAAACAGGGGTTAGACGAGATCGCCGAAATTGCCAGGAGAACCGGGGCCTGCGGCGTGCAAGTCGCCCATAGCGGCTCGCTGTTTGGTCTGATTTTCGATCTGTTCACACCCAATCTGAAGCGTCGGGCGGCCTTGGTCGCGCAGCAGATAAGGCGTGCCGGCTTCAAGGACGTTGAAGTCCATCACGTCAATGCGGAGGGTTGGACATGGTAAGCCTCGACGTGGACTATTTCAGGGACCTTGAGACCCCGCGCCTTGCGCGCCTGGCACCAAATCTCGTCGCCGCTGCGTTCCCGCTGATGAAACTCATGCCGGCCCGCTACATTCTGGATCGGGCAGCGTCTAATAGGGAACTGAAGGCAGGCTCCCACATTGTCGAGACCACGTCGGGCACATTTGGCATGGCGGTGGCGCTGCTGGCGGCGGCGCGTGACTATCGCCTTACGCTCGTCACCGCTTCAACGCTGATCGATGCCAAATACAAAGCCCGCCTGGAGCGCATCGGCGCCACGGTTATCGCCCTTGACGATCCGCGCGGCGACGGCAATCAGCCAGGCCGGCTGGAGCGCCTCCAGGAAATCCTGGCCAACGAGCCGGACGGCTTCTGGACACGCCAATACGACAGTCCGGGCAACTGGCTTGCGTATGCACGGCTGGCCGAACTCTTCATCCGGGCGATCGGCAAGGTCGACTGCCTGGTCGGCTGCGTCGGTACGGGCGGCTCGCTCTGCGGCACCGCGTCTTTTTTGCGAACGGTCTTTCCGCATCTGACGGTGTTTGCCGTCGATACCCATCGCAGCATCCTGTTTGGACAGCCCGTCGGCAAACGCATGCTGCGGGGCCTGGGCAACAGCGTTCTGCCGAAAAATGTCAGGCATGAGCTCGTCGACGAGATCCATTGGGTTGGCGCCTATCCGGCGTACAGGACCGCGCATCGTTTGCTGCGCGAGCACGGCCTCTTCATGGGGCCGACCAGCGGCGCCGCCGCGTTGGTGGCGCAATGGGTTGCAACGACCCTTCCGGATGCGCAAGTGGCGGTCATCATGCCTGACGAAGGCCATCGCCATGCCGAGACCGTCTACAATGACGACTGGCTTGCGGCTCTGCCTGGCTGGCCCTGCAAGGAACTGGCCGAGCCAAGGACTCTGACCACCATCGCACCGGCCGCGGAGACGCAATGGACGCGCTTTCTTTGGCTGCGTCGCAGTCTCGACGATGTGCTGAAAACGCAGGCAGCAAACGAGGTGCCACCGTCTGTCGGCGCGCCGGAAAATCTATGAGACGAGATCAAGCCCGCTTTTGTCGAGCCAGCGCCAGGTATCTTCCGTCGTCTGGAACACCTGATCGTGTTCGTTCGATCCGGCGGACCGATCGAGGTCCTTGAGGCCGCTGGCTGTCACGACGGCCACGACACGGTCTGTGGCTGCGATGACACCTTGGTCCTTCAATGTCGATATCGCCATCAGCGGCGTGACCGACGCCAGTTCGGCAAAGATCCCTTCGTCCCGCGCAAGGCGCTCCTGCATCGCGATCAGGCCGTGATTGCTGACGGGGACGGCGTGCCCGCCGGATTCTCGCAGCGCCTTCAGCGCCTGAAAGGTGCTGCGCGGCGTGCCGATCGATACGGCAAGGCTGTCGAAAAGCATCTTGCGTTCACTCAACGCGTCGGCGCCGCTGGCCAGAGCGTCCGCCAGCGACCCATGCACCTCCGCCGCGACGAGACGAGGCAGGCGCGTGATCGACCCTTGCGCGAACAGCTCGCAAAAGCCAGCCCACACACCGGACAAGGCATCGCCGTAGCAGACGGGCAGGACGCACCAGTCTGGCGCCATGCCATCCGATTGCTCGACGATCTCATAGGCGATCGTCTTATAGCCCTCGATGCCGAGTGGATGGCTGCCGACGACCGGACCGTGATAGGGCGATGCGATGAACCAGTCGTAACGGGCCGCTGCCTGTTCAAGCAGCGACCATCGGTCCATTTTGCTGACCAAGGGCAGGACCGTCGCACCATATTTGCGGATCTGCGCCAACATCGCGCCGGCCGATCCCGCGAAAGTGGTGACGACGCATTTGAGGCCGGCTCGGGCAGCGTAGGCCGCCAGCGAAGCGCCGGCGTTCCCCGACGAGGCGGTGGCGACGACTTTAGAACCACGTGCGCGCGCCACGCTGACCGCGATGGTCGAGAAGCGGTCCTTGTGCGACCAGGTCGGATTTCTGCCTTCATCCTTGATTGCTAGATCCGGCACGCCGAGAAACGCGCCGATGCGCGGCGTGGCAAGCAACGGCGTCAGACCCTCGCCGAGGCTCACCGCCTCGGCTTCTGTGCAAGGCAGCATATGCGCAAAACGCCAGAGCGAGCGCGAGCTGGTGGCGCCGGTTAAAGGGTGAGGCTGCGGAGTTGCATAGACGGGCGCAAGATTTGCCGGCGCGGTGTCTTGGCAGCGCGCGCATCCCCTGGAGTCGATGGTGACTTCGGCGGGGTAGGAAGCGCCGCATCGGATGCAGACGAATTCCAGGACCCGGCTTTTGTCCATCCCGGGACGGCTGATCTCGCCTGAGGAATGCACGGACATATCGTGCGCGAGGTCGCGAAACGGCCGGCTCGTCATGGCTATTCCTTGTCCAGGAAACGATGAATTCGCATGTTGTTTCAAACAGTCCGCAGCACGGCTGTCAATGCGGAATGTGCACTATAGTGTGTCGCACCATAGTGCGCGCCGTAGCATCCCTTGTTTGATGAAACTTCGCGGCGTTTTTGGTCTGAACGTGCAGCGGCTTCGAAGAGAGAGAAAACTCTCTCAGGAGCAGTTGTCTTTCGTTTCGGGCCGCACGCGCGCCTATATCAGCAGCGTCGAGGCCGGGCGGCGCAACGCCACGCTGGATACAGTCGAAATTCTGGCCAAGGCGTTGAATGTCGAACCACAAGAGTTGGTTTCAGCGAGCCCGGCAAACAAGCGAGCTATTCGGGTGACGAAGCAGGCGACTTCAAAGTTGAATGGATGAAGCCGCACGTCCTCGATGCAGTACTGGTAAGATTTTCACTTATCTCGTCTTTGTGATACGCGATTGACTCCTTTAGTGTACATTCGATGCTTGTCCCATTGAAGATGGTGTCTAGACAGCCATAGGTTGTTCCGCGGGGTAGGGCCTGACTGTGGTTGAGGTCTACCGATGGAGAACGAAACTGTTATCGACCTTTTTGCGGCGATCACGAAGATCGACACCGCGCGGTCGGCTGATGCAATCCTTCAGGCGTTCCGCTTAGCCATGGAGCGCTACGGATTGCGCAATTTTCTGATCACCGGACTGCCTGTGCCGCACGGTACGGACTGGCAGCGTGAGATCCTTGCTGATGGCTGGTCTCCTGAATGGCATCGTCGCTATGTCACCGAGGAATATTTCTTGCACGATCCTTGTGTCGCCCAGTGCCGGCACTCGCCGGAGCCTTTCCGATGGGGCGAGCTGCCGTCCGCAAGGCTGGTTGCACGCGCGACGCTGGTGATGGACGAGGCGGCCGAGTTCGGGATGAAAGAAGGTATCTGCGTCCCGATTCATGTCCCATTGGCCGGGCCCGGCGTCGTCACGATGGCGAGTGACCGGATGGACGTTCCGCCAAGCGCCATGCCCCTTATCGAAACGCTTTGCGTGCACACCTTTCGCAGCCTCTCAGGGCTCGGAACGCCCGGCGATGGCGATGAGCCCACGCCCTTGACGGCGCGCGAGCGCGAACTCCTGGAGTGGAGCGCACAAGGCAAATCCACAGAGGATATCGCTTGTATCCTCGGTGTTACCAGGAACACGGTTGAAAGCCATCAGCGCAACATTCGAGCAAAGCTCGACGCGATCAATGTCGCGCACGCCATCGTCAAGGCGCTGCGACGGCAGGAAATCCAGATTTAGCAATACCTGAATACCGTCATACGTACCGCAAGTTCATTTTCCTACGACCCTCCGCCTGGAGGCGTCATGGTTCGTATGCATCTGGTCACTTGGGATAACAGGAAGCGCTACCGGAAAGTTCTGGAACGCTACTTTCGGATACGGTACGAGATTTACGTCAAGCAGAGGCGTTGGCGCGACGTCGCACGGCCCATCAACATCGAGATCGACGCCTTCGACAACGAGCATACGCTTTATGTTCTCGCGCTTGACACCAACGGCAAGATCGTAGGCGGCTCCCGTCTCTTGCCGACGCTGGAGCCGCATCTCATGAGCGAGGTCTTCCCGGGTCTCGCCGGCGGCAGGCCTCCGAGAGCAGCTGGAATCTTCGAATGGACGCGTTTCTTCGTCGTTCCATCGCTTCGCACACAAGGCGCCCCGTCGCCGATCGCCGGCATTGTTCTTTGCGGCCTGCTCGAGACCGCGCAAAGCCTTGGGATTCGACAGATCAGCGTGGTTTGCGAGACATTCTGGCCAAAACGGCTGCGCGCGCTTGGCTGGACGCTGATCGAGCTCGGCGAAGCTCTTGAACATCCCGACGGCGATATCATCGCGCTGCTGATCGATGTCACGCCCGAGGCTGTTGAACAGACGCGCCGCGCTTACGGCATCAGCGGCGTCATACTTGCCGACAACATCTAGGCTCATAACCAGGCACTTGCGGAAAGCCCGCGAGGCGTCGATCGTCAGGGTATATTGTCATCGCGCCCATTTGCGCGGTAGTCAGCCTTATGATGTGTCGAATCCGGTTGATGGACTCATGAAGCCGCTGGTCCTGATCTCCTCGAAGGACCCGGATTTTTTCCTGGTTTTCGGCCACATACTGTCGGTAGCTGGCTTCGAGATTCAACTGATTACGGGAGACCGGGAAATCGCACGCGCCATCGAGGCGGCATCCCCGCTTGCCGTGATCATGGACTGCCATCCAGGCGACCGTGCAGTGGTCAAACAGTGCGCCTGGCTGAAGTCTGGCGCTGCGACCAAAGGGACTCCGGTCGTGAGCCTGGTTGCCCCGCGTTCTGGCAAGCTGCATCTCGACTTGATCAAGGCTGGCGTCGACGAGATATTTTCGCGGCCGTTCGCCCCCGAACAGCTTCTGGCCTGGCTGCATGGCAAAGCGGGCCTTGCGAAGCTATCGCGCGAAACGGACTCGGGTGATTTGGTTCAGGGCGATTTCCGGCTGGAGCGGCAGACCCACCGGACATTCTTCCGGCAAAAGGAAATCGTGATGCCACCGATCGAGTTCAAGCTTTTGCGCAGCCTTATGGCGCGGCCTGGCAAGGTCTTCAGCCGCGAGGAACTGGTCGCGACCGCGTGGCCTGAACATGCCGCCGCAACCGACGTGCGGGGCGTCGACGTTCATATAGCCAGGCTGCGCAAAAGGCTTCGGGCGTCCGTGGGAACCGATGTGATCCGGACGGTCCGCTCGGCTGGCTACGCCTTCGCGCCGGAGTGGTGACGTGCTCGGCAATTCCGGCATGTGGCGCGCTTGCGCGCCGATTGCCGGCACGCGGGGTCCACACGCGTCGGCTCTCAATGGCTCAAGATGGTATCCAGGAACAGCCGGGCGCGTGGGTGAGCGGCCGCTGAGAAAAAGTCTTTGGACGAGGCATGCTCGAGGATGCGGCCGTCGTCCATGAAAACGATCTCATCCGCGACTTCGCGTGCGAAGCCCATCTCGTGCGTCACGCAGACCATGGTCATGCCGCTTCCCGCCAGCGCGATCATGACGTCGAGGACTTCCTTGATCATTTCCGGGTCGAGCGCCGAGGTGGGTTCGTCGAACAGCATGATGCGGGGATTGAGGCAAAGCGCGCGCGCGATCGCCACCCGTTGTTGTTGACCGCCCGAGAGCTGGGCCGGGTAGGCCTGCGCCTTTTCGGGGATGTGCACCGCTGTCAGATGCTGCATGGCGATCTCTTCGGCCTCCCGTGCCGGTTTCAGGAGAACCCGGCGCAGCGCCAGCGTGCAGTTGGCGAGCACGGTGAGGTGCGGAAACAGGTTGAAGCTCTGAAATACCATGCCTGTCTGCCGGCGCGCCTTCGTGGTATCGCGGCCATCCTTGTCCAGAATTGCTGCTTCGAACTGAATCGTTCCCTTCTGGAAAGGCTCGAGACCGTTGATGCAGCGGATCAAGGTCGACTTGCCGGAACCGGACGGTCCGCAAACGACGATCCGTGCGCCCGCTCCTACCGTCAGATCGATGTCTTTCAAAACCTGCAGGGCGCCGAACCATTTGTTGAGGCCGTCGATCCGGACGTGAGGAATGGATTGAACGGCCGGGACGGGATGTGGGGCTTGAGCGAGCATCAGCGACGTCCAACTGCAAGCAGGCGCTGCTCGACGCGTTTCACGCCATAAGAGATGAGCAAGGCCAAGGCGAGAAACAGTATGCCGGCAATCGTCAGCGGCTCCGCGTATCGATAGGTCTCGGACGCGATATCGAAGGCGCGCCCGAGCATTTCGGGCACGGCCAGAATCGCGAGATAAGGCGTCGCCTTGAGGATCGAAACAAGATAGTTGCCCAGCGGTGCGGCGACGTTGCGCAACATCTGCGGCGCGATGACGAACACGACCGTGTCGCGGCGGCTAAGCGACAAGGCTCTGGCCGCTTCCTGCTGGCCTTTCGGGATCGCGTCGATGCCCGCTTTGAACACCTCCGCCAGATAGCCGCTGTAGTACAGGCTCAGCCCCAGTATGCCGACAGTCATGGAGCCAAGCTTGATCCCGTAGAAGGGCAGGACGAAATACAGGAAATAGAGCCAGGCCAGAACCGGCGTCGAGCGGATGAAGTCGATCAGGAAGCGGACGGCGAGACCAGTCGCACCGCCGCCGCGGCGGATCATCTCGAAAGTGAAGCCAAGCACTGATGCGCCGAGGCAACTCAAGACCGTTGCGAGCAGGGTCGTTCCGATCGCCCCGATGATCGTTGGGACGGTCGATAGTGCGAAATCGAAGTTAAATCCCACGCGGCGTTCCTCTTTCAGGATTGACCCGCGCCTCGAGCCAGCGGCCGGCAAGTGCGATCGGATAACAGACGACGAAGAAGGCCAGCAGCAGCGCCGAATAGATCGTTACCGGGTCGTAGTCGGTCTGCGCGATTTCCTTGGCGCGGAAGGTCATGTCCGTCAGCGTGACCAGCGAGACGAGGGAAGTCGCCTTGACGAGCTGGATAAGGTTGTTGACGAAGGTCGGGCTCATCGCGACCAGCGCCTGCGGCAGCTCGATCAGGAGCAGGATCGCCGGGCGCGGGAGGCCGAGCGCCATGCCGGCCTCGCGTTGGCCGGCAGGCACAGACTGCAGCCCGGCGCGAACCGCCTGGCTGGCATAGCCGCCGGTGTTGAGACCGAGCACCAATGCACTGACGGTCAGCGCCGACAGAGTGACCCCCATCACCGGCAGCACGTAATAAAAGAAGAAGAGCAGGACGACGACCGCTGAGCTGCGCCAGAATTCGATCACGGCGGTAACCAGAAAGCGCGTCATGCCGGTGGTCAAAAACTGCGCGACGCCGAAGACGAGCGCGAAGGGGATCGCAAAGACCAGGCCATAGGCGGTGACCTCTGCGGTGATGCCCAGCCCTTGCAGAATGCCCAGCCAGATCTCGAGCATGCTCACGGGGTGCCACCATTCTTTGTTGAGGCGGGCGGCGACGATGTCAGTATAGTGTCGGCGTACCTGAGGAGGGCGGTTTTGCGCTGAGAAATCGCGCCCTCCGGACCGGACCTCATGACACCCTCCGCTCCGTGGAAAGAACGATGCCTGTAGGAGCAGGCCATCGGTGGTTCCCTCATAAACCCGGCAGGAGTCGCGTGTCAATAAAGATGTACTTATTATTGACAAAGTTCATATTATGTCGCCGCGGCCAGCGGCGCCGCCGTTGGCCGGTAATTGCACGCTACGCTACGATGACGGCTGAAACCCGTTGAATCGGCCCGCTTCAGGGCTGTTTTGATCGTCCCCGACCGGGCGTTGTTTGACGCGCTCCCGGCTTGAACGGGGACAGGATGGCCATCTCGCACAATGATACCGAGGGACGCGCGCGCAGCTCGCGCATGCTCCGCACCGCGCTCGGACCCGCCATCGCCCGATTTCTCGACGATCCCGCGATCGTTGAAATCATGATGAACCCGGATGGCCGGATCTGGGTGGATCGGCTTTCGGAAGGTCTGGCCGATACGGGGGAAATGCTGACGCCTGCCGCTGGCGAGCGGATTGTGCGCCTGGTCGCCCATCATGTCGGCGCCGAGGTCCATTCCCGTTCCCCGCGTGTCTCCGCTGAGTTGCCGCAAGCCGGCGAGCGTTTCGAGGGCTTGTTGCCGCCCGTCGTCGCAGCACCCGCCTTCGCGATCCGCAAACCCGCCGTCGCCGTGTTCAGCCTCGATGACTACGTCGCGGCAGGCATAATGTCGGCCGGTCAGGCCGCGATATTGCGCGCCGCGGTTGCCGGTCGCGCGAACATCCTTGTCGCTGGCGGCACGTCGACTGGCAAGACCACCCTCACCAACGCGCTGCTCGCCGAAGTGGCGAAAGGGATGGATCGGGTCGTCATTATCGAGGACACCCGCGAACTGCAGTGCGCCGCGCCCAACCTCGTCGCGATGCGCACCAAGGATGGCGTCGCCACGCTCGCTGACCTGGTTCGCTCTTCGCTGCGCCTGCGGCCCGATCGCATTCCCATAGGCGAGGTGCGCGGCTCCGAGGCCCTCGACCTCTTGAAGGCATGGGGAACCGGGCACCCCGGCGGCATCGGCACCCTTCATGCGGGCTCCGGCATCGGCGCCCTGCGCCGCCTGGAGCAGCTTATCCAGGAAGCCGTCGTCACTGTCCCGCGGGCGTTGATCGCCGACACGATCGGCATCGTCGCCGTCCTGTCGGGACGTGGCGCCGCGCGACGGCTGAGCGAACTCGTCCGGGTCGAGGGCCTGGGTCCCGACGGCGATTATCGCATTGCTGAAGCCACACCGATCAACCCAGGAGAAACCCCATGATCCGCCTCCTTGCACGCTGCCACTGCCACCTGGCCGCGGGGGCCACCGCCCTTGCTGTCAATCTCCTGGTCGCGTCGAGCGCCCATGCGTCAGGCTCCTCGATGCCGTGGGAACAGCCACTCGAAAAGATCCTGCAGTCGGTCGAAGGACCGGTCTCCAAGATCATGGCCGTCATCATCATCATCGTCACCGGCCTGACGCTGGCCTTCGGCGACAGTTCGGGCGGTTTCAGGCGGCTCATCCAGATCGTTTTTGGCCTCTCGATCGCCTTTGCGGCATCGAGTTTCTTCCTGTCGTTCTTCTCGTTCGGCGGCGGAGCGTTGATCTGATGACAACCGCTCTTGAACAACTCGACGCGGTGCCGGGGTGGACGGTGCCCGTCCACCGGGCGCTGACGGAGCAGATCCTGCTCGGCGGCGCGCCACGCGCAATCGCGATCCTGAATGGCACGCTGGCGGGCGCTGTCGGCCTTGGGCTGCGGCTGTGGCTGGTCGGTCTCCTCGTCTGGGCAATCGGACATCTCACGGCGGTATGGGCCGCCAGGCGCGATCCGCTGTTTTTCGAGGTTGGGCGCAGGCACCTGCGGCTGCCTGGACATCTTTTGGTTTGAGGGCGCCGCCATGATGAGCCTTGCCGAATACCGCCGGACCGCTGCTCGCCTTGCCGACTATCTGCCTTGGGCAGCACTCGTCGCGCCGGGCGTCGTGCTTAACAAGGATGGCAGCTTTCAGCGCACAGCGCGGTTTCGCGGCCCCGATCTCGACTCCGCCGTCGCGGCCGAGCTGGTTGCGGTGGCGTCGCGCATCAACAATGCCCTTCGTCGCCTCGGCTCGGGCTGGAGCGTCTTTGTCGAAGCGCAGCGGCACGAAGCCGCCTCCTATCCCGAGAGCCAGTTTCACAATGCGGCCTCCAGCCTGCTCGATGCCGAGCGCAAAGCCGATTTTGACGAGGAGGGGGTTCATTTCGTATCGAGCTACTTTCTTACATTCCTGTTTTTGCCACCGCCCGAAGACGCCACACGTGCCGAGGGGTGGCTTTATGAGGGTCGCGACCAGTCGGACGCGGATCCGGGCGAGATCGTGCGCGCCTTTGTCGACCGGACGGAGCGCGTACTGTCCCTGCTCGACGGGTTCATGCCGGAATGCCACTGGCTCGATGACGGCGAAACGCTCACCTACCTGCATTCGACGATCTCGACCAAACGCCATAAGGTTCGTGTTCCCGAGACGCCGATCTATCTCGATACACTGCTGGCCGATGAACCGCTCGCCGGCGGGCTCGAGCCGCGACTTGGCGACAAGCATCTTCGTGTGCTCTCGATTGTCGGCTTCCCGACCGCCACGACACCCGGCCTGCTTGATGACCTTAATCGGCTGGCCTTCCCCTACCGCTGGTCGACCCGCGCGATCCTGCTCGACAAGGTCGACGCTGTCCGCCTGTTGACCAGGATACGGCGGCAATGGTTTGCAAAGCGCAAGAGCATCGCCTCGATCCTCAAGGAGGTGATGACCAACGAAGCGTCAGCCCTCCTCGACACCGACGCCGCCAACAAGGCGGCCGACGCCGACACGGCGTTGCAGGAGCTCGGCGCCGACATGGCGGGCATGGCCTATGTCACCGCGACCGTCGCCATATGGGATTACGACCCGCGCGTGGCCGACGAGAAATTACGGCTTGTCGAGAAGGTCATCCAGGGCCGCGACTTCACGGCGATTGCCGAGACAGTCAACGCCGTCGACGCCTGGCTCGGTTCCTTGCCCGGGCACGCCTACGGCAACGTCCGTCAGCCTCCCATCTCAACGCTCAATCTCGCCCACATGATGCCGCTGTCCGCCGTGTGGGCGGGGCCGGAACGGGACGAGCATCTGGTCAGTCCTCCCTTGCTTTACGGCAAGACCGAAGGCTCGACCCCGTTCCGGTTGGTCCTTCATGTCGGCGACGTCGGTCATACGCTGGTCGTCGGCCCCACTGGCGCTGGCAAGTCGGTGCTGCTCGCGCTGATGGCGCTGCAGTTCTGCCGCTACCGCAACGCTCAGATATTCGCCTTCGACTTCGGTGGCTCTATCCGCGCCGCGGCACTCGCCATGGGTGGCGACTGGCACGATCTCGGGGGGCAGCTCACCGAAGGCGTGGACGCCTCCGTTTCGCTGCAGCCGCTCGCCCGGGTTCATGACACATACGAGCGCGCCTGGGCGGCTGACTGGATCGTCGCGATCCTGATGCGCGAGGGCATCCAGATCACCCCCGACGCAAAGGAGCATATCTGGGCGGCGCTGACGTCGCTTGCCTCGGCTCCCGTCGAGGAGCGCACCATCACTGGGCTCAGTGTGCTCTTGCAAGCCAATGACCTGAAACAGGCATTGCGCCCATACTGTGTCGGAGGCGCTCACGGCCGATTGCTCGACGCCGAGGCCGAACACCTCGGCCAGGCATCCGTGCAGGCCTTCGAGATCGAAGGGCTGGTGGGCACGCAAGCCGCGCCGGCTGTCCTGTCCTATCTGTTCCATCGCATCGGCGACCGGCTCGACGGGCGTCCAACGCTGCTCATCATCGACGAAGGCTGGCTTGCCCTCGATGACGAGGGGTTTGCCGGGCAGTTGCGCGAGTGGCTGAAGACGCTGCGCAAGAAGAACGCCAGCGTCGTCTTCGCCACCCAGTCACTTGCCGATATCGACAATTCGACCATTGCGCCGGCGATCATCGAAAGCTGTCCAACCCGGCTGCTGTTGCCCAATGAGCGCGCGGTTGAGCCACAGATTACCGCCATCTATCGGCGCTTCGGCCTGAACGACCGCCAGATCGAAATCCTGGCACGAGCGACACCCAAACGCGACTACTACTGCCAGTCCCGTCGCGGCAACCGTCTCTTCGAGCTCGGCCTGTCCGCGGTCGGGCTGGCACTTTGCGCCGCGTCCTCGAAGAGCGATCAGGCCCTGATCGGCAGCATCATCGCCGAGCATGGCCGCGAGGGCTTCCTGGCGGCCTGGCTGCGTGCCCGTGACGTCGGCTGGGCCGCCGACCTCATTCCCAACCTCATCTTTCCCGAACCTGAAGAGGATTCCCAACCATGACTGTTCATCAAAGCCGACCGCGCGTCATCTTTCTGGTCGTGGCGATGCTTGCCGCGCCGGTCGCCATCTCACCGATGATGACCGCGCCAGCTTATGCCTTCATCGTGTTTGATCCATCGAACTATTCCCAGAATGTTCTGACGGCCGCGCGGTCGCTGCAGCAGATAACAAACCAGATCACCTCGCTGCAGAACCAGGCCCAGATGCTGATCAACCAGGCGCGCAACCTGGCGAGCCTGCCTTTGTCCTCGCTGCAGCAACTGCAGCAGTCGGTGCAACGCACGCAACAGCTTCTTGGCCAAGCACAAAACATCGCCTTCGACGTCCAGCAGGTCGACAAGGCCTTTCAGCAGCAATATGGCAGCGTCTCGCTCTCCGCATCCGACCAGGATCTCGTCACGGACGCGCGCTCGCGCTGGCAAAACACGGTGGGCGGCCTTCAGGACGCGATGCGCATCCAGGCGGGCGTCGTTGGAAACATCGAGACCGGCCGCGCGCAGATGTCGGCGCTGGTCGGCGCCAGTCAATCGGCGACGGGAGCGCTGCAGGCGACGCAAGCTGGCAATCAGCTGCTTGCGCTCCAGGGCCAGCAGCTCGCGGACCTGACCGCTGTGGTCGCCGCCAACGGCCGCGCCCAGGCTCTAAGTGAGGCCGAACGTGCCGCCGCGGTCGATCAGGGCCGCGAGCAACGCCGCCGCTTCCTGGCGCCAGGCTCCGGCTACGAGGCCGGCTCGGCCCAGATGTTCAACCGCTGAGATCGAAGGCCATGGACGGCAACACGCTCGCTCGCATTGTAGCTGTCATCTTTGTCGCGGCCGCCGTTACGGCGGCCGCGCTCGGTACGAGCCGGAAGGAGACCAGGCCGGCGGGCGAGCGCGCGTACACAACCGCAGGCTTGATGCCGAACCCGCTTCGCGATGGTCTGCGCCGCTGCCAGGTCCTCGGTGAGGCTGCCCTGCGTGACGATGGATGCCCGCGGCTGTGGGCCGAACAGCGCGATCGCTTCCTCGGTCTCAAAGAGCCGTCGGGGCGCTCGATAGGCGAGCCTGACGCGCCGGATGCTGTCCTGCACGAGGCCCGATAGATATGGGCAATACCGGTGTCATCGACCAGTTCCTGGCCACCTTCACCCGCTACATCGACAGCGGTTTCGGCCTGCTCGGCGGCGAGGTCGCCTTCGTCGCCACCACGCTGATCGTCATCGACGTGACGCTTGCCGCGCTCTTCTGGAGCTGGGCCGCTGATGACGACATTCTTGCTCGGCTCGTCAAGAAGACACTCTTCGTCGGTGTCTTCGCCTATCTGATATCCAACTGGAACGGTCTCGCTCAAATCGTATTCGAGAGTTTCTCCGGTCTTGGTCTGAAGGCGAGTGGAACCGGTTTCTCGGCACAGGACCTGCTGCACCCCGGCAAGGTGGCGCAAACCGGTCTCGATGCGGGACGACCATTGCTTGAGGCGATCTCCGGTTTGATGGGCTACGTCTCCTTCTTTGAAAACTTCATCCAGATCGCTTGCCTGCTCTTTGCCTGGGCGCTCGTCCTGCTCGCCTTCTTCATCTTGGCGGTGCAGCTCTTTGTGACGCTGATCGAGTTCAAGCTGGCGACGCTGGCCGGCTTCGTGCTGATCCCCTTCGGTCTCTTCGGCAAGACGGCCTTCATGGCCGAGCGCGTGCTCGGCAACGTCATCTCGTCGGGCATCAAGGTTCTGGTGCTTGCCGTCGTCATCGGCATCGGATCGACGCTCTTCGGCGAATTCACCCAAGGCTTCGGCGGTGAGAGCCCCACCATCGACCAAGCCATGGCGATCGTATTGGCGGCGCTGTCGCTGCTTGGCCTCGGCATCTTCGGCCCCGGCATCGCCAACGGCCTCGTCTCGGGTGGACCGCAGCTCGGCGCGGGTGCGGCTGTCGGCACTGGCCTTGCCGCGGGGGGCATGGCGGTTGCGGGCCATGGCGCAGCCGGCCTGGCGGCGCGAGGTGGGACAGCCGCATTCTCCGGCGCGATGTCAGCCGCGCGTGGCGGGACGTCACTCGCTGGCGGCGCCTCGGCCGCTTATACGCTTGGCGCCACCGGCCAAGCTGGCGCGGCAGGCATCGCCTCCGGCTTGGGCGGCATTGCGCGTGCTGGCGCTGCGGCAGCCTCCTCTCCTCTCAAGCGCGCTGCCGCAAACACCGGTCAATCGTTTAAGTCCAGCTTCGCCTCCGGCGCCAGTTCGGCGGCTGAAATCCACGGCGGTTCGTCGACCACCATGGGAACGATCGGCGGCGCCGCGTTGTCAGCCGCGGCGCCTGCGTCCGGCGTGGGCAAGCCGTCCGCCGCCGACGGACAGCCGGAATGGGCCAGACGCTTGCAGCGCTCTCAACGCCTCTCTCATGGCGCCCAGACCGCCGCCCACGCGGTGCGTGCCGGCGACAGCCATGGCGGCGGAGCTTCGATTTCTCTTTCTGAAGGCAAATGACAAGATGAATATCTTTAGGCGACCCGACGTCCACTACGGCAAGACTCCTCGACCGGAAACCCCGTATCAGAAGGCGGAGCAGATCTGGGATGAGCGCATCGGGTCTGCTCGCGTGCAGGCACGCAACTGGCGCGCCATGGCGTTCGGGTCGCTCATCTTGTCGGCAGGCCTTTCCACGTCACTGGTCTGGCAATTGGGCCGCGGCACTGTCGTGCCCTGGGTCGTGCAGGTCGACAAGATGGGCCAGGTTCAAGCGACCGCGCCCGCGATCGCGGATTATAAGCCGACTGATCCTCAGATAGCGTGGCATCTCGCCCGCTTTGTCGAACAGGTGCGCTCCGTCCCCGCCGATCCGATCATCCTGCGCCAGGACTGGCTGCGCGCCTATGATTGGACCACCGACCAGGGCGCCGCGGCGCTCAACGATTACGCCCGCGCCAACGACCCTTTCTCCAGGGTCGGCAAGCAGCAGGTCGCGGTGGATATCTCTTCGGTCATCAGGGCTTCACCGGGCTCCTTTCGTGTTGCCTGGATCGAGCACCATTACGAAAACGGCCAGCTTTCCGGCACCGAGCGCTGGACCGCGATCCTGACGATCGTGACACAAATGCCAAACGACGCCGAACGTCTTCGGGCCAATCCGCTCGGCATCTACGTCAACGCCATCAACTGGTCCCGGGAGATGAGCCAATGAACCTGCCATTGTGTGTCATCGCCACTCCGGCTTTGACAAGGTCGGCGTTTGCCGTGGTGTTGTTATCGGGCTCCATACTTGCCGGTTGCGCCACACCTCAGAAACCACCTCAGATCTCCTATGATGCCTACGTGCCGCCTTTGCCCGCCGCTCCGGCAGCCGGGCTCGATGAAAGGCCAAAGCCGCTGCACGTTCCACCAGGGTGGGTCCCGGCCCGCGGCGGTGTCGCCGGCAGCACGCCGGTGGCGCGCGTCGAGAACGCAAACGCGGCGGCGCGAGTCCAACCGCGTCGTGAGGGCTATTACAACGCCATTCAGATTTATCCCTGGAGTGAAGGAGCCCTTTATCAGGTCTATGCCGCTCCAGGACAGATAACGGACATCGCGCTTGAGCCTGGCGAAAGCCTGACCGGCGAAGGTCCGATCGCGGCGGGCGATACCGCGCGCTGGATCATCGGCGACACCGAAAGCGGAGCGGGCGTCACCAGGCGCGTCCACGTGCTGGTCAAGCCTTCACGCTCGGACATCAACACCAATCTCGTCATCACCACCGACCGGCGCAGCTACATGATCGAGCTGCGATCGGGCGAGAAGCCGTACATGCCCGCCGTGTCATGGGCCTATCCGGCGCCGCCGGCCGGACAAGCGCGGGCGATCCCCGCGACACCGGTGATTCCCGCCATCACCGCACGCAACTACCGCTATGGTCTCACCGGCGACGCGCCCCCCTGGAGACCCGTCACCGTCTATGACGACGGCAGGCGGGTCTATGTCGAGTTTCCACGCGGGATCGTGCAAGGCGAGATGCCGCCCATCTTCGTCATCGGCCCGGACGGCGAGGCCGAGATTGCCAACAGCCGCGTCTACCAGAACACCCTGATCGTCGACCGACTCTTTGGCGCCGGGGAATTGCGGCTTGGCAGTGGCAAGCGGCAACAGACCGTCAGGATCGTCCGCACCGATGCCACGAGGAGAGGCCTGTGGATGTCAGGCGCCAACGCCGTGCCGAATGCAAAGAACGCATTTCGTCAAAGGGGAGGGGAGCACTCGTGAACGAGAACGAAATACCGGCTGCGCCGATGCAGCTTCGCGCCGATCCGCCGCGTGTCACCCGCCTGTCGCGCAAAGTGCTCGCCGGCATCAGCTTATGTGCATCGCTTGGCGTCGGCGGCGCGCTGATCTACGCGCTTCAGACGAGCGAAACCGGCAGGCATGGCGACGAGCTCTACTCGACGTCCAACAGGCAGCCCGCCGACGGACTGGCCAGCCTGCCGCGCGACTATACCGGCCCTGTTCTTGGACCGCCACTGCCTGGCGATCTTGGCCGGCCGATGCTTGATGCCCAGAACAAGGGACAGCCCGTCGTGCCGCCAACGATCGCGACACCCATGGTCGATGAGGCTGAACAGCGCCGGCGGGCCGAAGAGGAGGCGGCCCGAACCTCGCGCGTCTTCTTCCAGACAGGGCAGTCAACCGCGGCGATGGCCGAAACCCCGCCCGGGGGAACTTCTCCGGCGAACCTTGGCGGCCCCGAGCTTGCCGGTCAGGTCGGCCAGTCGAC
The DNA here is from genome assembly GCF_004791595.1 of Mesorhizobium sp. M8A.F.Ca.ET.202.01.1.1. NCBI lineage: Bacteria > Pseudomonadati > Pseudomonadota > Alphaproteobacteria > Hyphomicrobiales > Phyllobacteriaceae > Mesorhizobium > Mesorhizobium sp. M8A.F.Ca.ET.202.01.1.1. The sequence continues at coordinate 310,390 of NZ_SRUN01000002.1, forward strand.
CACACAAGACCGCCAGCTTGGCTTTCTGAATGCGGCCGCTGATCGGCGCACCGTGACGCCGGATCGCGTCACGCCGCCGGCATCGCCCTATGTGCTCCAGGCAGGGGCCGTCATCCCGGCGGCCCTCATCACCGGTATCCGTTCCGATCTGCCTGGTCAGATCACCGCGCAGGTGACCGAAAATGTCTATGACAGTCCGACGGGTCGCTCGCTGCTGATCCCGCAAGGCACGCGTGTCATTGGCCAGTATGACAATGGGGTCGGCTTCGGCCAGCGGCGCGTGCTGCTTGTCTGGAGCAGGCTGGTCTTTCCCAACGGACGCTCCATTGTTCTTGAACGCCAGCCCGGCACTGACGCCCAAGGCTATGCCGGCCTTGAGGACGGCGTCGACTACCATTGGGCCGAGCTGTTCAAGGCGGCCGCACTCACCACCATCCTCAGCGTTGGCGCGGAGGCCGGCTCGTCCGGCCAGGAAAGTGACATCGTGCGCGCCTTGCGCGGCGGCGCCTCCGACAGCCTCAGCCAGGTGGGCCAGCAAATCGTCCAGCGCCAACTCAACATCGCACCGACGCTGACGATACGGCCAGGCTTCAATGTGCGTGTCGTCGTTACGCGCGATCTCGTGCTCGAACCCTACGGAGGCTGAAAATGGCCAAGCTGAAACTCGGTCCGATTGCAGACGACAAGCCGGTCAAGGTCACAGTGGAACTGCCGGCGCCGCTGCACCGCGATCTGTCCAGATATGCTGAGATCCTTGGCCGCGACGCGGGTCAGCCTTCCGCCGATCCCCTTCGCCTGATTGTGCCCATGCTTGAGCGATTTATCGCGACGGATCGGGGCTTTGCCAGAGCCAAGCAGGAGCGAAAAGGTTGAGGGTCACCTCGCCGCAAGGCGAAACGAGCAATGCCAAGGGCAGCACGGTTCACTGCTCTGACCGGTTCCTCCCGTAGGCAGCCAACTTTGCCCGTAGCTCAAGACCCTCAAGGTCTGACACCCTACGAGTTCATCTGCAACGCGTGGACTTTCGCAACCTGACCACGGCCGTTCTCGCGAGCTTTGAGAAACCAAGAACTTACGCTAGTATCTGGTTCTGGCTCACTTATAGGAAGTTTTGGCACAAGGGATGGTATTGAAACCGAAATGACCACAAATGCCGGCCATGGTTTGCATTCTCGGATGATATCTTACTTCCGCCGGCCCGCTGGCGGTTTGCTCATCGGGCTCTTCGTAATTATTGTCATTATTTATATCGCGATCAATATATCATTGACGCTCTAACCACGGCATAAGGCCGGAACTGCCGCCCGGCGGCTATCGCGTGGCGCGCCCCGACTAACGAGCTCCCATCTCTTAGGCCAAGCCCATCACGTCGGTGCGAGCACCAGCGAGGGAAAGGTGCCTTCGGGCCGCTTCTTGACGAAAAAGATCGCGCCTTCGCTGTTTGAAACCACCTTCGCGAAGAAGTTGCGGACCGAGTCGATTTCCGATCGTGTGACACCTGCAAAGAGCAAATCGTTAGCTGTGCGAATGAAGGGGGTGAGTCGGGCCACCGCATCGCGACCGCTGTCGGAGAGACTGACCTGCACGGACCGTCGGTCGTTCGAGCTTGGCTTCTTTTTAAGAAGGCCAATGCGAACGAGGCGACCGACCTCGGTCGTCACGTGCGTCTGGGCTAGATGAACGTGTTCTGAAAGCTTCCTTATGGTCACGCCGTCGCAGCCCTCACAATATGCGGTGCCGAGAAGAACAGCGAACTGCGACCCCGTAAGGTTGGCCCGTCTTCCAAACGCATCGCGACAGATCAGAAGGCGACCAATCGCGAGTGTCATCAGATGGATCGTATCTCGAAACTCATAATCGCTACCATCGCGCAGGAGGTCGGGGTGCGAAACGGTCGCAGCTGGAACGAAACGCTCGGATCGGCGGTCACTGGGTCCGGCGCTGCCCTGCTGGAGTGCATGTGTATGCCTTGAATTGGTCATGAGCGCTGCGCTCCTCGCCTCGAAATTTGCGTTTGCCAAACGCGTTAGAAAGGTACACAGTGTAGGTATATATTGTACCTAAGATGCTCCGCAACGGAGCTTCGATCAGGGAGAGCAGTCGATGAACGCCAGCGCCGCCTCTTCAGCTTCCGTGTCGACGCCAGGTGCCGCTTTTTGCCACTGCTGTACAGGAAAACATGCGAGGTCGACTTCCATGCCCTGGTTATCGAGCGCCTCGATGAACCCTCTCAGGTCTGCGTAACTCACGAGAAACGTCTCCTCTGTGCGCAGTTCCCCGCGGCTCGCGCTCATCGATGCGCTTCGCCCGGGAGCAATCATTGAGTGAATTAAACACACTTGACTACCTATTGTCTATAGCAATATTCTATGTGTAGGGAGGAACGCTCATGTCGAAAATACGCATGCTTCGGAACACACTGGACCGCCGTCAGCTGATGGGTGGCGCGATTGCCGCGATGGCTCTTGGTTATGCGGGCTCCGCACTTGGGCAGAGCAGCCCAAACCCCCAGAAGGGTGGGTCTCTGCGCGTCGGCATCGCCGGCGGCGGCCCCATCGACTCACTTGACCCGCATTCCCCGATTACCCCGGCTGACATCGCCCGTGTTCTCAATCTCTACGACGGTTTGGGGGATGATAACGAACAGGCCGAGTATCGACCGCTTCTGGCTGAGGAGTTCGAGGTAAATCCCTCGGCAACCGAGTGGACGATTCGGATCAAGCAGGGAGCTGAATTTCACAACGGCAAGACGATCGGCGCGGATGACGTCGCCTATACGATTCGACGGATCATCGATCCGAAGAACCCTCGCAATGCAGCTCCGGTTATGCGCTCCATCGATCCAGCGCAGATCGTCAAGCTGGACGACCGTACGATCCGTCTTAAGCTTCGCCGTCCCGATGCGGCGCTGCGGGATGCTTTCCGCATTCTGAACACCGGTGTTGTGCCCGTCGATTTCGACCCCAAGAATCCTGTTGGTTCAGGCCCCTTCAAGCTCGACCAATTTGTTCCCGGTGAGCAATCGACTTTCAAGCGCTTCGAGAACTATCATGGACAAGCGCCTTACGTAGACGAACTGGTCCTCATCGATCTCCCCGACGATGTTGCGCGGGTGAATGCTCTTCTCGGAGGGCAGGTTCACGCGATCGAGGGTCTTCCCTACTCCCAGATACCGGTGGTGAGTGCCAACAGTAGCTTCAAGGTCCTGACGAGCAAAGCGGGGTCGTTTCGGCCATTCACGATGCGGGTCGACAAGCCTCCTTTCGACGACGTCAGGGTGCGGCAGGCTCTGCGGTTGCTGGTCGATCGCGAGCAACTCGTAAAACTGGCCTTCTCCGGCCACGGGCGTGTCGCATACGACGCGTACTCGCCCAATGATCCCTGTTTCGACACATCTCTGGTTCGGGAGCGCGACGTCAAAGAGGCTCGGTCGCTGCTTGCCCGCGCGGGTCATTCCAATCTGCAGTTGGAATTGGCCACGACCGCGGCCGCACCGGGTCTGCTCGAAGCTTCACAGATCTTTGCCGAACAGGCGCGGGAAGGGGATGTGACAATCAACGTCAAGCGGCTCGACCAGGGCGGCTTCTTCGCGGAGTATACCAACTGGCCCTTCGCGGTAGATTACTGGACCCACAATCCTTACCTGAACCAGGTTGCCTTGGGGGAACTCGCCACTTCACCCCTCAACCCGACCCGGTTCTCCGACGAAGAGTTCACGCGTCTTAACGACCTTGCCCGCGCCGAACTTGATCAGAACCGCCGGTGCGAGCTTGTGCATCAGATGCAGCGGATTTCCTTTGAGCGGGGCGGGCTGATCATCTGGGGCTACCCCGACACTATCGATGCTCACTCGGCCCAGATTGGCGGCTTGGAGCCCGACCTTACGGGTTGGGGTCTGAACCGTTACAAGTTCAAGAAAGCATACTTCGTCGCCTAGTGACGCTGGCGAGGCCGACCTTCAGAATAGGAAATGACGTGATGCTGTATCGTTCCGCGATGAGCACAGAGGACGCTGATGTTGCACCGGCAGACCTGCCGGTGCCGTCCGCCCCATCGCGCTGGGCCTGGATCTTGCGGCGGTTGGGTTTCGGACTTCTGGCTCTATGGCTTGTCTCCGTCTTGGTATTTGCCGCTACTCAGGTGCTTCCAGGTGATCCGGCCCAGATTATCCTGGGCCGGGATGCGACACCTGCGCGCCTGGCCGCCCTTAGGGAGGAACTTGGCCTGAATGCCGCGCCGCTAGACCAATATATACAGTGGATGAAGGGCGTTCTCACGTTCGACCTTGGGCAGTCGTTGGCCACCCGTCAGCCCGTAGCCGATCTCATCAGCCGGCGAGCCGCGAACACGATGATCCTGGCCGGTGCGGCCGCCATTCTAAGTCTCCTGATTTCAGTAGGCCTGGGGCTGCTCGCGGCAACGAGGCAGAAGGGAGTGTTCGATGGAGTGTTCAACGTTACTGCTATGGTACTGACAGCGTTGCCGGAGTTCGTTGTCGGTATCGGCCTCGTCCTGGTCTTCTCGACCGCAGTGTTCCATCTGCTTCCTGCGATCTCGATTGTGACGCCTGGGATGAGCCCTCTCAAGGTGCCCGAGGTCCTGGTCCTCCCTGTTGCTACTCTGGTTCTGGTGACAGTTCCTTACCTGGGCCGTTTCGTACGTGCCACGATGCTGGCTGTGCTCGAAACAGATTACGTTCAGATGGCGCGCCTGAAAGGCTTGTCCGAGTGGCGCGTCATCTTCGTGCACGCGTTCCCCAATGTGCTTGTTCCCACGATCCAAGTAGCTGCCGCAACACTGGCGTATCTGGCGGGCGGTGTGGTCGTGATCGAATACCTGTTCAGCTATCCAGGGTTGGGTCAAACCCTCGTTGAAGCCGTCGCATCTCGCGACCTTCCCGTACTCCAGGCAGCCACATTGTTGCTGGCCAGCGTCTACGTGGCCCTCAACCTTATCGCAGATATACTCAGCGCGTTTGCGAACCCGCACATGAGGGGGGCATCATGACATCCAACGTTCTAACGGCACCACAGCGCCGTAAAAGGCCCAGACGTTTACCCGACGCCGGAATGGGCTTTGGAGTGGTCCTCGTCGGTTTTGTCCTCGCCCTCGTTCTGCTTGGCCCCTGGCTCGCTCCCCATACATCGACGGCGCTCTTGGCTGCGCCCTTCGAGCAGCCGTCCGGTGAGTTATGGTTCGGCGCCGATTTTCTTGGGCGCGACGTTCTCAGCCGCACTCTGTGGGGTGGTCAAACGGTGCTTGGACTGAGCTTGACGGCGACGGTTCTGGCACTCGTCGCCGGGGTAGCTGTCGGCCTCGCGGCGGGTGCGTCGAACAGCTGGGTCAGCGACGTCATTATGGCAGCGATGGATCTGATCCTCGCCTTTCCGCAGATTGTTCTTGTCGTCCTTTTCGTTTCGATGCTCGGTCCGCAACTGTGGCTGATCACCCTCGTTACGGCGATTTCGCACGCCCCGCGGATCGCACGGGTGACCCGCGGCCTAACTGCCGAGCTCATGCAGCATGAATTCATTCAAGCAGCTCAAGTGATTGGAACGCCGAGCCGGGTTGTCCTGACCCGCGAAGTTCTACCGAGCCTGCTTACGCCGCTGGCCGTGGAGTTTACGACCCGACTGACGTGGTCGGTCGGCCTCATTTCCGGCCTTAGTTTCATTGGCTTCGGACTACAACCGCCGCAAGCCGACTGGGGGCTGATGCTCAATGAAAACCGCAATGGGCTACTCATCCAGCCCTGGGCCGTCGTGCTCCCGGCGTTCATGATCGCGGTCCTGACAATCGGCGCCGGGCTCATCGCCGATTCTCTGGCGCGAAGAGCATCCGGATCGGGCCAGCAAGGACGTTGACGATGTTAGCTGCAGAAGTAGTCAAGCTAAAGGTTGAGACGATTGGTCGACGCGACGAAATCGTGGACGATATCAGTTTCACGCTCCGCCCTGGTGAAATTGTCGGCCTGGTCGGTGAGTCAGGATCCGGCAAGAGTACGGTTGCCCTCTCTCTTCTGGCATACGCGCGAAGGGGAGCGACCATTGCCAGCGGTCGGGTCATCATCGACGGAAAAGACATTCTGTCGATGCATCGGAGCTCATTGCAGGGGATCAGGGGGCGTCTCGTCGCTTATATACCTCAGGATCCCGCTGCAGCCATCAACCCCTTCCTCAGCATTGGCACCCAGCTCAGAGAGGTTTTGGCGGCTCACCGCGACAAACTGACCGGGACCGAACGTAATGAGCTGGTCGGTACGGCGATGCGCGACGTTCAACTGCCCGGCGATGCCGCCTTTCTTTCACGCCTTCCGCATCAACTATCGGGAGGACAGCTCCAACGGGTCGCCATCGCGATGGCATTCATGTGCCAACCCAAGTTGATCGTTCTCGATGAGCCGACCACAGGGCTCGACGTGAGTACCCAGGCCTACGTCCTTCGCACCGTTGCGAGGCTCTGCCAGCAGAGCAATGCAGCTGCGCTCTACGTGACGCATGACTTGGCGGTCGTCTCATCTCTCGCTGATCGGATTTTGGTCATGTACGGAGGGCGGATCGTCGAGGCGGGTCGATGCGAGGATGTTTTCACGCGTCCGCGTCATCCGTACACACGCAAGCTTCTTCGGGCGACTCCCGATCGCCATGCGCGTTATGCTCTTGAAACCATGCCGGGGCGAGCCCCGCGTCCGGGGTCTCGTGTTCCCGGCTGTCGCTTCGCTCCGCGCTGTGCACAGGCCCAAGAGCGCTGCCATGTCGAGGAACCATCGCTCGACTTGGTCGCCGAGGCTCATCAAACCCGGTGCTTCTTCCCAACCGAAAACCTGCACCAGGCGCGTGTAACTGCAACGATTGGACCCGAGGTGAACGGCACCGAGCTCCTCAATGTGTCTGGTCTCTCGGCAAGCTATGGCAACATGCGCGTCCTGGATGGCGTGAGCCTTTCCGTTCGCGAGGGCGAGTGTGTTGCGCTCCTGGGCGGCTCAGGATCCGGCAAAACCACCCTGGCGCGGTGCATCATGGGCTTGGTCGCAGCCTCTGACGGAACGGTCCGGTTTGCAGGACAGGTTCAGGCCCGTGATGCGCGAGGTCGACCCGCCTCCGTTCGGCAGCAGCTTCAGTACATCTTTCAAAGCCCATTCCGGTCGCTCAACCCTCGCCGTACGATCGGCGACATTGTTGCTTCACCCCTTGAAACGCTCTTTAACATTCGAGGAGCGCGGGCACGTCAAGAGGTCCTGACAGCGCTCGAGAGAGTATCTTTGACCCCCGCGGTGCTCGGACAGTATCCGGGAGAACTCTCGGGCGGAGAGCGCCAACGCGTCGCGATTGCCCGTGCGCTCGTGTGTCGACCCAAGCTCCTCATTTGTGATGAGATTACGTCAGCTTTGGACGTATCGGTGCAAGCGAACGTTGTCGATCTGCTACGGCGATTGCAGCGAGAAGATCGACTCGGGCTCTTGTTCGTCACTCACGATATTGCGCTCGTGCGCAACATCGCCGACTCCGTGCTGGTGATCAACCAGGGACGGGTCGTCGAGAGTGGTCGCGCGGCAGACGTCATCGACCGGCCGAGTGACGGCTACACCAAGTTCCTCGTCAATGCCACGCCGTCGATTGAAATACCTGTGCCGGCACATGCCGGCAGCGGAATGTAGGGGGCACAGATGGACCAATCGTTTGAGGTAGATGCGGATGTCATTATCATCGGCGGCGGTTTCGCCGGTGCTGTCGCACTGCGAGAGCTTTCTTCACGGGGTGTAAACTGCATCCTGCTTGAGGCTCGCGACTGCCTCGGCGGTAGAACAAGGACGATCGAATGGCACGGGCGTGTCACGGAGGTGGGAGGACAATGGCTGCACTGGCTCCAGCCGCACGTCTGGTCCGAAGTCACGCGGTATGGTTTGGAGCTCTACGAACGAAAGCCAATTCAACGAGTTCGCTACGCTAGCGGCGGCGCTATTCGCGAGTGCTCGGTGGGTGAGTTCCACGATCTTTATTCGGGAGCTTGGCAGACCCTTTATGCCGGCGCAACCGATGTTTTCCCCCGCCCGCATGACCCACTTTATGCTCAAGCGAAGCTCGCAGAGATCGATAAGTTGTCAATCCGGGACAAGCTCACCGCCGACGGCGTGGAAGGTGAGGTGCTCGACGCGGTCAGGGGGCTGGCGTCGGTCTCCTTCAACGCGCCTCCCGACGATGGAGCGCTGTCCCAGGGGATGCGCCGTCTTGCGATGGTTGGCGGAGATCCTGATCTTCTCGCTCAGACCCTCCAGCAGTTCCGATTGCGTGACGGAACGCGGCGGCTTCACTCGGCGATCCTGTCGGAAGGCAAGGGAAGCATTGAACTTAATGCAGTGGTCTCGCAAATTCGCCAGAATCCCCAGGCCGTCGAGATCCTTCTGGCCGATGGTCGTACCTTCACCTCACGCGCGGCTGTGGTTACCGTTCCGTTATCGACGCTTGGGGACATCGAGTTCTCTCCACCACTCGCGAAAGGCAAATCTGCCTTCGTGAGCGAGGGCCAGATGACACAGGGAAGCATGTTCTGGTTGCGGTTGCGGAACATGCCTCAGGAGGCCTTGCTCGCCCTGGCGCCGCCGGAGCACCCGCTGTCTTATTTGCGTGTCGACGATGAGGAGAAGGACGGCACCGTCATTGCAAATGGCTTTTCGCCATCCCGAAAGGCACTTGATCCGTCTGACCGCTCCGCGATCGAGAAAGCGGTGCGGCTCTGGGTGCCGAAGGCGCAACTTGTCGAGCATGTTTACCATGACTGGGCGACCGACCCATTCTCGAAGCAGACGTGGACGATGCTGAAGCCTGGGCAGCTCTCAAGCTACTTTGATGATCTTCAGCGGCCCGAAGGATCTGTCTTCTTTGCCGGAGCGGACTACGCGAGTGGTTGGTTCGGTTTCATCGATGGCGCTATTCAATCGGCGCACGTGGCAAGCCGCCAGGTCGCGGCATACTTGCAGGAGAAAGGACTCGAACATTCGGGTTCGTTGAACAAGGTTGACAAACAGCAGAGGGTCGCATGAGCACAAACACAAAACGGATAGAGAAGAGAGCCCTCGGTCGGGTTCACGTCGCGGGCCAGCCGATGCCATGGCTGAAGGGCGTGGTTGCTGGCGATTTCGTGTTCTTGGCGGGTACTGCTGGCGAGACAGATGATGCGGGCCAACCCGTGAGATCGATCGAGGAGCAGACCGCTTTGGCTTTCGCGAGGGCTCAAGAAGCTTTGTTGGAAGCCGGAAGCACACTCGAACGAGCCGTTCGGATCAACCAGTACCTGTCCGACCGCACGTTGAGGACACGTTATGTGGCTGCTCGCCAATCCTGGCTCGAGGCGAATGTTCCGGCACTCATGAGGGAGCCGTCATTCGCTTCGCTGCTCGTCATTCAGGAACTAGCGGACGAGGAAATGCTCATCGAGGTAGAGGTAACGGCGCTGGTCGGCTGATGAACCGCCGTGCTCCCGGCCCCGTGAAAACCGCGTCGATATCTGTGGGAAACCGAGTAGTGATCGCTTGCGATCCGCAGTCCTTCGTATATTGAGTATAGCAATAAAAAAGGGAGCTCCGGTGGCTAGATCGTTCGATTTTGCCGACAAAAGGACGACGGTAGGACCGTCGTCCCGGGTGAAGAAGCCAAAATCTTCAAATCAGCTAAGTACGCGGCCGACCCTGACTTTGCCGGAACTGCTGGAAGGAGGCGACAGTCAAGAGTTTAGGCACATGATGGCTTTGCTGTTCGCCTCCGTCAGCCGGTTGCAATCCATGCGTCGGGCCTTGGCAGGTGAACTCGGAGTAAGTTCCACCGAGTTTGCCGTCATAATGGCGCTGTACCACATAGAGGGTGAGAGCGGCGTACGCATAAAACAGATAGCGGACTACCTCCACAGTGCCGGTGCGAATGTCACAGCCACAGTCGGTCGCCTGCAATCCGAGGGTTGGGTCACCAAAGTTGAGGACAGCGAGGACAGCCGCGCAATGCTGGTGAAGCTCACCCGTAAGTCGAGAAATACACTCGATAAATCGATGCCTTCGATTTCCGCGATCAACGATGTCTGGTTCAAAGGTCTCCGAAAGGATGACGTTCGGGTTGTGACCCAGTTCCTGGAACGATTGATCGAGCAATACGGTGCTGCCGCTGCGGTTGCAAACAACCTCTCGATACTGACGGAATCCACCGACTAGATTCTGCCCCGTAGGGATGCAAGTCGTTCACCGGGCAAGATCCGGGCTGCGGCTTGGCATACGAATACGCGTCGAGTGGCCTTGACCAGCCTTGCATGGCAATTGTCACATGCTGGCGTCCAGCGCTTGTTTTATGCAATTTCCTCTATTTCTGCTGCCTGCAAGATATCCGGTGCGCTTGTCTCCATGAGAACCTGGACACGCCAAGCGTAGCATGTGTGCAGGATGCGCTACCCGGTCTTTGCATAGATCGGCCGGATCCGACTCTGGGCTAGCGATGTCCAAGCGGGTAGAGCAGCTCCTGCATTCTTCTATGCGAAGAACTGAAGCCGTCGTCAGCATTTTGTCCTAGAGTTAACGGGTGAGCAGGGTCGACACCTGCTCGAAGGAGAGGCTTTGCAACGCGGACATCAACCGTGTCGCAATGCCCTGAAACGATGTGTTCGACCCGGCCCGGAAGGGCGGACGCCAACTGTCCGGAAGAACCGAAGTAACACGTGTCCACCGCGTATCTCGATCATCGAAGTCTCCGGATTTGAGCTAACTCCTTGCAGGCCCTCTCTCACTCGCTCGTCACCAGTCGCGCGGAGGAAAAGTGTGCTGTCTGGTGAATGGCTCCCTTGACCAAGAAAGCTATTAAATATATGTATAATAAGATAGACACACCGCTAGCGATTTAGATTCAGGAGGAAGCTATGAACATCGAGACGCAGGTCACGAGTGCGCCGTCCGCCAAGGGCGCTGCAGGAGCACAGGAGACGGCTGCTGAGGCTATCGTCGATGCTCTGGTCAAGGAGGGGGTTCCATTCGTTTTCGGCATGACGGGGGACACGATCCTGCCGATCATCGACGGCCTCCACGCTCGATCGAGCGAAATTCGCTATATCACGACGCGGCTTGAGATGAGCGCTGTGGCTATGGCGGACGGCTATTCCCGCGTCACAGGGAAGCTCGGCGTCGTGACGATGCACGTTGGACCAGCCGTCGCGAATGCAGTTCTTGGCACCTGGACGGCTCATAAAGACAATGTGCCCGTCATGGTTCTCTCAGCCAACCTAGACCGTTTTCGACTTGGGCGAGACATCTGGCACGAGTTCGATGTCGTGGGGGTTTTCAGCAAGTTCACGAAGTTCTCCGATCAGATGATTGAAGCGAAGGACGCGAGGCGCCTGATGCGCACTGCGATGCACGTGGCCCAGTCGGGGCTTCCGGGCTGCGTCCATCTGGACTTCCCCAAAGATCTGCTGGCCCAGCCTGCCGACACAGAAACGTTCGATCTTTCGCTTCGTGGCGGCGCCCACATGGGCTTTGTTGCCCGTGCGCCGCGGCCAGAAGAGGAGGCTGTCGAGCGTGCTTTGGACATCCTGGCCGAAGCGAAAAGTCCCGTTATCATTGCGGGGCGGGGCGTTGCTTGGTCGAAAGCCGATTCGGAACTGAGATCCCTGGCCGAAGCACTCGGAATTCCCGTGGTGGCGACTGAGATGGGCCGGGGAACATTTCCTGAGGACCACGCCCTCGCGGGCGGACTTCTCGGCCACTTTGGTCACACCGCAGCGAACACGATCGTAGCGGAGGCGGACGCGATCCTTGGGCTGGGATGCCAGTTCCATAACGTGAACACGATTAACTGGCAGCTTATCCAGCCCGAGGCCAAGATCATCCAGGTTGAGAGCGAACCGCTCGAAATCGGTCGACAGTATGCCGTGGCCCTTGGGGTGCATGCTGACACTGGGTCGTTCCTCCGCGATGTCCTGAATCGGATGCGCGATCGTTCTACAACCCGGCCATCCGAGTACAAGGATGCGGCGATCGCAAGGCTCTCGGAGTTGAAGCGTCAGGAGAGAGAGACGTTCTACTCGGTCGACCTCGACTCGAAGCCCATCAAGCCACAGCTTGTAGCATCTCTTCTTGAGGAACTCGCCGACGACGACGCGATCTTTGTCATCGGCTCTGGTCACAACACCCACTTCTCAAACTACATCAAGATCCTGCATCCCGGACAGTACCATTACAGCATCGGTTCAGGCTCTATGGCTTGGGCTGTTGCTGCCGGCATGGGCATGAAGCTGGCTCAACCGCACCGACAGGTTATCGTTCCGATCGGCGATGGCGATTTCAGCATGAATGCCCAAGAGCTTGAAACGGCTGTTCGCGAGAACATTCCAATCACCGTGGTCATCTATAACGATGTCTCCTTCGGCGCGCTCAGGATCTTCCAGCAGAGGCAATACGGGGACCGCCAACTCGGGTCGACCTATGGGGACACCGATTTCGTCAAGCTCGCCGAGGCGTATGGTGCGCGAGGAATTCGAGTGGAAGATCCAAAGGACCTGAAGGCAGCGCTTGAACAGGCCCTGGCGGCCGATGTCGTGACTGTAGTCGACGTGCGAATCGATCCTTGGGAGCTTGCTCACCGAACCCCTGAGTTCAAGGAGTTCCATAGGTTCTGATGGAATGCGTTGCCGCCTCCTGTTCAAAGGAGGCGGCAGACTCAGAAGTAATGGAGGCGGCGATGCAGGAACGGCCCTTACAGGGAGTGCGAGTGGTCGAATGTACAACGATGATTACCGGACCACTTGCAGGCATGATGCTGGCGGACCTTGGTGCCGATGTAATCAAGGTAGAACATCCGGAAGGTGGTGACCCGTTTAGAAGTTTCCGTGGGGGATCCGTCAGCCCTTATTTCTTGGCCTACAATCGTAACAAGAGGTCAATCGCGTTGGATCTCAAATCCGAAAGCGGTCGGCGCGTTCTGGAAAAACTTCTTGGGACTGCCGACGTTCTGATCGAGAACTTTCGTCCTGGTGTCCTCGACCGTCTTGGGTTCGGCAAAGATCGGTTGCAGAAGATCAATCCCAATTTGATCCTCTGCTCGATCAGCGGCTTCGGCACGAGCGGCCCTTACCGCGATCGACCTGCCTATGATGCTGTCGCACAAGCCGTAAGCGGCCTTTCCAGCTTGTTCTTCACGCCCGAGGAGCCTCGGATCACCGGGCCAACCATCGCTGACAACTTAACAGGTATCTACGCCTGTTACGGGTTGTTGGCCGCCCTCCATGCTCGGATGGCACACGGTCGGGTGAGCAGTGTTGAAGTGAACATGCTCGACTCCGCGATCGCGTTCACGCCCGACACGTTCCTGGCCCACACCCTCCTTGGTCTCGAGCCGGGCCCTTTCATGCGGGTGCAGGCTTCTCAGTCCTATGCTCTTCGCTGCCGGGATGGAGCAATGCTGTCGGTCCACCTGTCATCGCAGGAGAAATTCTGGCGGGCCTGCCTGGAAGCATTGATGATCCCGGAACTCGCCGATGATCAGCGATTCAGCACAAGGGCAGCGCGCGTCGATAATTATCTCGAACTCGCCCGTGAGTTGAATGCGGCGGCGCGTTCGCAGGATAGAGCGTACTGGCTTGATCGCCTGGCTGCGCTGGACGTGCCGCATGCGCCTGTCAATTCGCTCGCAGAGGTGATCGACGACGAACAGGTGAAGCACCTCGGCGTTTTCGCGCAGATGCAGCATCCGATTCTGGGACCGCACATTGCCCCGCGCCGGCCGGTTACCTTCAACGGGTCACGTGAGGATCAGCCGCTGGTGGTGGCGCCTGAGATGAATGCGCATGGTGAGGAGATCGTGCAGGAACTGGAGCTTAGCGAGGCTGACGTTCTGAGCTGGCGTGAGAACCTTACGGCTAAGGGAGTTAGTGAGGGAATTGGAGCACCTGCGGGGTCTACCGCGCCGGAACCGGCTTCAACTCCAGAACGAGTGACAGGGTAGGGGGGTATATGAGCACTCGAACAGACCAGGTCGAAGGACCCGTCACGCGGATCGGTACATCGCCTTTCGACGTTGACCGCCTGCGCTTGCGCGGTCGGGACGTTCTGACTGAGGTTCTTGACCATGTCACGTTCTCAGAGGCGTTCTTTCTCGCTGTCACCGGGACAATACCAGACGGCGTGCAGCGCCGCGTTCTCGACGCGGCCCTCGTCATTCTGATGGATCATGGTTTAACGCCAACGGCCCTCGTTTCGCGCCTTGTCGGCGACTCTGTTGCCGATCAACCCCAGGTCGCGGTGGCGGCTGGCCTGATGATGGTCGGGGACAAGTACGCGGGTACGATGGTAGGCGTCGGCACTTTTCTCAAGGCCGGCATCGACGTTGCCGATCACACTGCCTGGGCGCAGGATCTCGTGAACCAGTATCGAAGTACTGGACGACGTTTGCCGGGGTTTGGTCACCCGTTCTACCGAGGAACGGATCCACGAGCAGAGAAGCTTTTGGAAATCGCTGTGGAAGCTGGGGTGCAAGGGAAGTACATCAAGCTTCTTAGGATCGTTCAAACGGAGCTTAGCTCAAGCCTCAGCCAGCCGGCTCTCCTGAACGTAACGGGGGCACTCGGCGCAGTCCTCTGTGAGATCGGCTTTCCCGTGCGGGCGATGAGGGGTCTCGCCGTGGTCAGTCGGGCGGCAGGTTTGGCAGCTCATGTGGCCGAGGAGGCCACGCATCCGATCTCCCCGGCCCTTATAAAGTTTGCTGCAACCGTGCCCTACCACGAGGATGACGGCAACGGCATCAACGGCTAGACAGCCGGTCGAGTTCGGGCGTGCCTCTGACGATGAACGAGACCGACTGATCGAAGAGCCCCGGGGTGCCTGAGTGCGGCAAATCTTGCTGGCCGGTTCGGCAGCGGGCTATGAACGGGCGTCGATATCGTCTCGCGTGTGGAGAGCCACCAGCGTTGAGTAGAGGCACGTTGGCCGCATACCTGCCGCAGCTTCGACGATCTCTTCAGCCAACAGCGCCTCCTGCTCATACGTTCGTCCTCCTGATGGCACATAACCATGGATCAAACGGCCACCTCAGCGGGGGCAGGCAGATTGTCGAAGCTGTCGAGATTGAAATCGTGCCAACATGGACAAGCAAGCGAAACGTCCACGCGGCCTAGATCACCGTGTGCGGGTCGTCGTACGGGAGGGTCGGATCCATTGGGACAGGGGCATTGCGCGACCCTCCCGGAGAGCGGATGGCTATGTTGTTTGGGATGAGCTCGTGATCGATGTCACGCGCGAGGTGGAGGCTGAAGCCAATTTCCGCATGGCGAAAGATTAAACCAGCCGGGCGCACGTGGCAGCCACGCAAGGTGTTGCTGGGGTCGTTGAACAATTGAGGCCATTACGGAGTTGCGGCAGGTAGCAGATTCACCCGCTGATGCCATGATTAAGGGCAATGTGACGGCGGCCCCAAGGGGACTGCACGCCTGGTGGCGCCATTACGGGCTTGGCCGCGTTGGCTACGACCGTCATGACTAGTCTCCTTGTCTCTCAGGAGCGACGAGATCGATCATTCGCGCGACGTCCTCGTCTCCGTAACCACGCTCCATCGCCTCCCGATAGCGAGGAATGGCTGCGCTCAGGAGATTGGGAGAGAGCCCACCCGCCCGCGCAACCCTGTCAATGATCTCAAGATCTTTGAGCAGGATGCGCGGAGTCCCCAAGGGCTTTGTTGGCTCCCGCGCCGCCATGATCGGACCGCGTGCATCGAACTGGGCGGACGAAGCAGCGCTGCCACGTAAGGTCTTTGCGACGAAAAGTGAGTCGAGACCAAGGATTTCCGCTAGAGCAACAGCCTCCGCGGCGGCTTGAATATGGACACCGACGAGGAAATTCGCGACGTACTTCACCCGCAATCCATTGCCAAAATCTCCACAGTAAACAACGCTGTCGAGCATGTCTTCGAGAACGGAACGCCAGCGTTCGACTACAGCGAGTTCCCCGCTCGCGAGCATCAAACCCTTTCGAGCCGCGACGGCAGTCGGAATACCTGAGATCGGGCAGTCCAGCATGACGCCGCCGTGAGCGGCGTACTGGCGCGCCGTATGCATTTTCACGTCGATGTCAAGTGTGCTCATTTCGACAAGCACCGGGAGCAAGCCGCCGCGCGACAGAAATCCATTCGGACCGGCCACGACCTCGGTCAGGGCTTCAGGTGTCGGCAGGCAGGTCATGAGCACGTCCGATCCGGCGGCGGCCGCCGCCGGCGAAGCCGCAGGCGTGCCACCAATACCTGAGAGCGGCTCAAGCGACCCGCGCCGATAGCCGACGACGCGGTGACCACGTTCTATCAGGTTGCCTGCCAGTACCAAACCGAGACTGCCAAGGCCGACAAAGCCGACCTGGACGGATCGCGCGATCGGCTCGGTTGGGGCAGGTCTGTCAGAAACGCTCACGACGAGACCCCCGGAAGGGAGGCTGTCGCCGTCGACAGAGACAATCGGATGCGTAGTGCGCCTTCGTTGAGAGTCCAGATGGCAAAGTGCGCGTCGCGAAGCCCAGCTTTAAAAAAGGGCTCATCGCACCAGAGGGCTTGAGCTTCGGAGAGATCAACACCCTGAAGGATAGTCAGACCCTCATAGGGAGGCACCTCCGGGCCCGCTACAGGACCAGACCCAAACAGCACGCCGCGGCGCTCCAGTTCAATGAGGTAGGCGAAGTGATCGGGCAGGAGCCGGCGTATCGCGTCGGGATCGCGGGCATTGACATGGCGGATCACGACAAATGGTGCTGCCATCATTCGCTCTGTTAGGAGTTTGAGGTCGTTACCCTCGTTCGGCATTTCCGTCTCCCCCGTTGTCATGCCAGGTTGAACGAGCGGTCGGAGAAATGCACAGAGAGGTCTAGCGCTCCTTTATTGATCAGCCAGGGACGGACTCGGTAGGTCCGGTACTTCAAGACATGAAAGATGTCCCCTTGTGCAATTTCGTGCGCCTCCGCTTCTGAGGCAACCTTTAGCAGGATCATTCCATCGGGGTGGTCTGGATCATCAACGAAAGGCCCAGCCAAGAAGACTTTGTTCTGGCGCTCCAACTCGGCATAGTACCCAATATGCTCACCAATACGTGCGATGCGCCCGCCAGCATCTTCGTTCCATAGGGGCGTCTTCTCTAGAAGGAGGGCATAGACCAGAAGCCCAAGCATGCCTTGGGTGCTCTCCTGCTCGCTGGCGTGTACCGCCTCGCGGAAGGTACTCATCGCATGCTCTCCCTAAGTGTGGTCGGCCTCGGGCACTGCCGCATAACAGCACCACAAAAGCAGGCTGGCAGACATTCATATTTTCTATAGCTATTTTTAACAGGCGTTTGCAAGACCTGCAATCGACATTGTGAATCTGGCTTCGGCTAAACCGCCGGATGGAGATTGATGCCGTATTGGGCCCAAATAGCCCAAACGTGTCAGCAGCCCCCTGGCTCCCGGCCCCGACACAGCGCACCTCGTGCCCGACCGGAATGCGCTCGAGCTATTGCGGAGAATGGGTGACGACGGAGGCGTGAAGGCGGCGTATCGAGGCGGGTGTCCAAGCCTGTCAACCTCTCAAAGAGAGCGACACGCCATGCACACACCTGCCAGCATCGTCCGACTGCGTTGGCCCGACAAGATCGACGATCACCTGACTGAGGTGCTCCGCACAGGAGTCTGCCGTCTCCTGGCCCTAGCTGTCGAGATGGAGGCTGAAGCGCATGCGGTGTTCTAAGGCCCACGACCTTGAGCGGCTAGGCGCATAGGCAGCAGGTCGTTGATCTGGCTCTGCGGGTGGCAGGCGACGATGCGGGCGATGACGTCGGCGAGGTAAGATTGTGGGTCAACGCCGCTGAGCTTGTAGTTTCGATGACCTAGCGATGACCGTCCAGCGCTCGCCGCCGCCGTCGCTGCGGGTAGAGGGCGCATTTTGCGATTGAGCGCGATTGGTCGGATAGCGCGTTCGACGACGTTGGAGTCGATCTCGGCGCGGCCGTCGTCGATGAAGCGACTGAGGCCTATCCATCGCGAGAGTGCGTGGCGGATGGCCTCGGCGAGTTTGCTCTTCTGGCTGATGAGGGCGAGTCGACGATGATGCGGCTTCTCGCCAGGCGGATGTCGCGGCGTTCCTCGGCCGAACCGCCGCGGACCTCACTGTCGATCCGGTAGAGTTCGGCGATCCGCGCGAGCGCTTCCGTGGCGATCCGCGCCGGACCGCTCGGCGCGAGATCGTGTAACTTGTGCCGCACGTGGCTCCCGCAGAAGGCCACGCCCACGGTATTGCGGTCGGCCAGAACCTTATAGCCTGCGTAGCCATCGACCTGCAGCGTGCCGACGAAGCCTTGAAGGTGCTGGACCGCCTGCTCGGACTTGCGATCAGGCGCGTAGAGATAAGCGACGCACGGCGGATCGACGCCCCCAGGGTCGTTCGTCACGAACGTAGGCGAAGAGCTGGCCGGTCTTGGTTCGGCCGCGACCGGGATCGAACACCGGCGCCGTGGTCTCGTCGACAAAGAGCTTGGTCGACGCCTTCAAGCGCTCGATCAGACGTTCAAGCAGCTATGCCGCCGCCCAACCAAGTATCGCCTTCACTTCCAGATACTCTTCCAGTCCGAACACACCGTTCTCGCGTCCGTTGCCCGACTGCCGGTACCCTCCAAAGGGCGCGACGGTATCTGACGTTGCCATGTTGATGTAAGCGCGTCCGGCACGGAGCTTTCGCGCAACAGCCTGCGCGCGCAGGAGGTTAGATGAATGGACGTACGCGGCTAGACCGAAAACCGTTCCATTCGCGATCTCCACGGCTTCGTCCTCGTCCTCATAGCCGATGATGGACAGAACAGGCCCAAAGATCTCCTCCTGTGCGATCCTCATTCCGGGCGCCACATCAGCGAAGATCGTGGGACGAACATAATAACCGCGATTGAGACCGTTAGGGCGACCAAGACCGCCGCCTACCAATTGAGCGCCTTCGTCGATCCCAAGCTGAATATAGGTTTGCACACGGTCGAACTGTGCCTGGCTGATAAGCGGCCCGAGTCGGGTGCCTGCGTCATCCGGGTGGCCGACCACAACCTTGTCGAGGGCACGACGTGCGATTTCGACAACGCGAGGCATCTGATCACGTTGTACCAGCATGCGGGTCGGCGCAACGCAGGCCTGTCCGGAATTTGTGAAGGCCCGCAACACCCCAGCTGGAATTGCCTCGTCGAGATCCGCGTCAGGCAGGATGATGTTGGCCGACTTGCCACCAAGCTCCTGATGAACGCGCTTCACCGTATCGGCCGCCGTTTTGGCGATTTGAATGCCAGCACCGGTGGATCCCGTGAAGGACACCATGTCGACATCCGGGTGGGAGCAGATTGCGTGACCGACCACCGGCCCAGTCCCGTTCACGAGGTTGAAAACGCCCGCCGGGACGCCTGCGTCATGTAACACCTCGGCGAGCAGTATCGAGCTCAAGGGCGCTACCTCGCTCGGCTTGAGGACGACGCAGCACCCTGCGGCCAATGCGTAGGCAAGCTTCGAGGCAACAAGTCCAAGCGGCCAGTTCCAGGCGGTTATCAACCCGCAGACGCCGATCGACTCCCTCACAATCCGACTCGTCCCAAGCGGGGCCTCGAAATCGTAGGCCTGCAAGACACGTCGGGCTTCCCGGAAGTGGGATAACGCCATCGTCACCTGCACTTGGCGTGAGAACCAAGCCGGCGCTCCCATTTCCAAGGTGATGATCTTGGCAAACTCATCAAGACGCTGCTCGTAGATGTTTGCAATCTGGTCGAGGAGTTCTACGCGTTCAGCTACCGAAGTCGCACTATAGGCTGGAAAAGCCCGTCGAGCAGCGAGCACGGCCTTATCAACGTCCGCCGCCCCCCCCAAACTGATCTGCGCGAAAGGCTCCTCCGTCGCCGGATTGATCACGTCCATCGTTTGCGGGGCGACGGGGTCAACCCATTCGCCCGAGATATAGAATTTGTGATGATGCATCTCTTCCCTCGCAGATGGCGCCCGTTTTGCGGCGCCGGATGTCTTAGAACGTAAAATCTGGGTTTGTAGGTTCAGGGCGCCTGTCATTTTTTCTCCAGCCCTTGCTCGATGAGTCTCTGGCCTGATTGCAAGAGACGGTCGCGCAGGCCGTGGGCTGCAGAATTGACGAGACGCCCTTGCCATTTCTGTGCTTTGCCGTTCACGAACACCGATTCGACTTGCGCTGCCGTCGAGTAGAACACAACGCTTTCAGCTGGGTTCTGTGCCTGCCCAAGATCGCGGGGTGATTTCCTGATCAGCTGAATATCGGCAGCCTTTCCTTTTGTGATCGAGCCGATCTCCCGATCAAGACCAAGGGCTCTGGCACCCGCCATGGTCGCCCATTCCAGAGCCTCATGTACGGTGATGGTGAGCTCCTTTGGATCCTGACCCTCTCGAAGAAGGCGATCGTTGTCGAGCGCGCGCTGCATCTGCAGCGCGATCCTGATCTGGGTAGTCATATCCGGACCGACGTTGGTGGGGATGTCCGTCCCAACCGCAGGTCGTCCCCCGGCCAGCCGAACATGTCCGGTGGCTGGGAAGCCCATTCCCATTTGCATTTCGACTTCCGGTGTCACCGTGATCGTCGCACCCGAGTCGACGACGGCCTTGTACTCGCTGGCGGTGAAGGAGTTTGCGTGAACGAGGTTGATGTCAGGGCCAAGCAGTCCCGCGTCCGCCAGCTGGCGAGCCGCCTTGTTCTTCGGTCCGACCGTGCCCCATCCTGTGTGCATCGTAACGATGACGCCAAGGCGGCGCGCCATGGCGATATCGCGCGTCGTGGCCGGGAGGGTTGATTCATCCGGCCCACGGATAGCAAGAGCCATTCGTACAAGCCCGCTGTCAGACGATAGACGCTCCTTCCGCAGCCGGGCCGCATCTTCGGGATGGTCCCGGTTAGGGTCGGCATACCAGTCCCAATCGCCTGGCGGGCCGTATCCGAAAACGCTACGGACGCCCGACTCAAGGAGAGCGTCAACGGCACGGTCCGCATGAGCCGGCGTATTGATCGCATGACAGTAATCGAACACAGTGGTGGTCCCGGCGCTCACTTGCTCGAAGCACCCAGCCAAGTTCGCCAGGTACAAGTCTTCGGCGCTGATGTGGGGTCCGATTCCACCCAGAATACGCTGAACATACTGGTCCAGGCTCCAATCGCCTGCGATACCAGCCATAGCGCTTTGCCAAAGATGGATATGAGCATTCACGAAGCCTGGCAGAGCTATCAAGTCGCTTGCATCTATGACTTCGGCATCTGGCGCGTCGATGGAGTGATCGACGGCTGCGATTCGACCGGACCGGATGAGGATGTCACCACGCTCAAAAATCGGGTTCTGCGGATCCATTGTCAGGATCGAGGCGCCGCGGATCAGAATGTCGTCCCGAGTTGGTGCCGGCCGAGATTGTGTCGGCTGGTCAGCGCTGCGCGCGCCCTGGACGCCCGCCAGCACCGCTACTCCGGCAAGAGCTGGCAAGATCTGTCTGCGATTCAAGGAAAACAGGTGTCTATCATTGTTCATGAGTGTTCCTCCGTTGAAAATTTCTCTCAGAGCCCGTTCTTCGGTGCGCGCGCTGTCGTGCCGGTGGTTCCTGCCCGATTGATCGCTGGACCTTCTTCCTCGGTGCGCGTGGTCTGATCGCGCAAGACCGTGGCCCACTTATCGCTGACGGCCTTAGCCTCTGCTGGATGAAGCGCGGTGCTGGGCGGAAAGCGCGAGGACCAGGCATAAGGCCGACAAGCATCGATGATGGCTTTGGAATGCGCTGTCACACCAAGCTCCTTCGCCTCGGGCGGGATGCGCGGGTCGAGGGCGGAACTCCAGCCATTTCTGATGATATCGATCGAGTCCGAGGGCTCGCAGCGCGTAGCGACCGCCCACAGAACATCGTCCATGTTGGACGGATCGATATCGTCATCGACGAGAATGATCAGGCGTCCCATGTAGCTATTGGCGGCCGCTATCAGGCCAGCTCGCTTCGCATGCCCATCATAGCGTTGCTTGACAGCGACAACCGTAACGAGTGACGAGACATGCTGCCAAACACCGGCGACATCGGTAACACCGGCGTTTTCGAACAGTGTCCAAAGGGTTGCAGCCTTCAATGGCAGCCCAAAATGGTGGAGCGGAGGCCTCAACGGAGGCGAGGCAAACAGGATCGGATTGTGCCTGAAATGCACCGCGTCGACCTGCATTACCGGTTGCGGTCGGCGATCCGCCGCATAGTATCCGGTGAACTCTCCGAATGGACCTTCCTCCGCCATCACCGTCTTCGGATCAAGCAGGTAGCCTTCGAGAATACTTTCGGCCAGTGCCGGAACCAACAGTTGTGTCAGCGGCGCTCTTGCCAGCGGAATCGCTTCGCCCTTGACGGCTCCGGCAAAATCATACTCCGAATAACCGGCTGGGAGAGCTTCGAAACCTGCTAAGAAGAGTGACGGATCCTGGCCGTTGACGATGGCGACCGGACAGCTTTTACCCTGGTCCCAGAACTTCTTTGCAAGGATGGCTCCGTGCCGTCCCAAGTGATCGAACTGAATCGTGACCGTATTCGCTGTTTGAACCTGGACTCGGTAGATCGATGCGTTCACCCAGTCGCTGTCAGGATCGCCCATGACGACGAGGCTGCCCGATCCGATATAGCGGCCGCCGTCGTCCGCATGCCACTGCGGTACAGGAAAGCATGCGAGGTCGACTTCGTGGCCCGCCATCGTGTTCTCTAGAAACAGAGGTTCGGTGAGGCGCTGCGGCAAGGGGCCACTCCGCTGGAAGGCGGACCGTTTCTCTTTCCATCGCTTGAGAGCTTCCAGAGGGGCGAGCGATGGATCAAGGCCGAGTGCAATGGCCGCTTTGACGGAACTGTTTGTCGCGTTGGTGAAGACGCGAAAGCCCGCGGGATAGCCGTCGAATTCGTCAAACAGAAGGGCAGGGCATTCGGGTAGGTTGGCCGCGACCTCGGTAACAGCTCCAACCTCTAGATGCGGATCAGCACCGGGAACTCTTCTGAGCATGCCCTGGTTGTCGAGCGCCTCGATGAACCCTCTCAGGTCTGCGTAACTCACGAGAAACGTCTCCTCTGTGCGCAGTTCCCCGCGGCTCGCGCTCATCGATGCGCTTCGCCCGGGAGCAATCATTGAGTGAATTAAACACACTTGACTACCTATTGTCTATAGCAATATTCTATGTGTAGGGAGGAACGCTCATGTCGAAAATACGCATGCTTCGGAACACACTGGACCGCCGTCAGCTGATGGGTGGCGCGATTGCCGCGATGGCTCTTGGTTATGCGGGCTCCGCACTTGGGCAGAGCAGCCCAAACCCCCAGAAGGGTGGGTCTCTGCGCGTCGGCATCGCCGGCGGCGGCCCCATCGACTCACTTGACCCGCATTCCCCGATTACCCCGGCTGACATCGCCCGTGTTCTCAATCTCTACGACGGTTTGGGGGATGATAACGAACAGGCCGAGTATCGACCGCTTCTGGCTGAGGAGTTCGAGGTAAATCCCTCGGCAACCGAGTGGACGATTCGGATCAAGCAGGGAGCTGAATTTCACAACGGCAAGACGATCGGCGCGGATGACGTCGCCTATACGATTCGACGGATCATCGATCCGAAGAACCCTCGCAATGCAGCTCCGGTTATGCGCTCCATCGATCCAGCGCAGATCGTCAAGCTGGACGACCGTACGATCCGTCTTAAGCTTCGCCGTCCCGATGCGGCGCTGCGGGATGCTTTCCGCATTCTGAACACCGGTGTTGTGCCCGTCGATTTCGACCCCAAGAATCCTGTTGGTTCAGGCCCCTTCAAGCTCGACCAATTTGTTCCCGGTGAGCAATCGACTTTCAAGCGCTTCGAGAACTATCATGGACAAGCGCCTTACGTAGACGAACTGGTCCTCATCGATCTCCCCGACGATGTTGCGCGGGTGAATGCTCTTCTCGGAGGGCAGGTTCACGCGATCGAGGGTCTTCCCTACTCCCAGATACCGGTGGTGAGTGCCAACAGTAGCTTCAAGGTCCTGACGAGCAAAGCGGGGTCGTTTCGGCCATTCACGATGCGGGTCGACAAGCCTCCTTTCGACGACGTCAGGGTGCGGCAGGCTCTGCGGTTGCTGGTCGATCGCGAGCAACTCGTAAAACTGGCCTTCTCCGGCCACGGGCGTGTCGCATACGACGCGTACTCGCCCAATGATCCCTGTTTCGACACATCTCTGGTTCGGGAGCGCGACGTCAAAGAGGCTCGGTCGCTGCTTGCCCGCGCGGGTCATTCCAATCTGCAGTTGGAATTGGCCACGACCGCGGCCGCACCGGGTCTGCTCGAAGCTTCACAGATCTTTGCCGAACAGGCGCGGGAAGGGGATGTGACAATCAACGTCAAGCGGCTCGACCAGGGCGGCTTCTTCGCGGAGTATACCAACTGGCCCTTCGCGGTAGATTACTGGACCCACAATCCTTACCTGAACCAGGTTGCCTTGGGGGAACTCGCCACTTCACCCCTCAACCCGACCCGGTTCTCCGACGAAGAGTTCACGCGTCTTAACGACCTTGCCCGCGCCGAACTTGATCAGAACCGCCGGTGCGAGCTTGTGCATCAGATGCAGCGGATTTCCTTTGAGCGGGGCGGGCTGATCATCTGGGGCTACCCCGACACTATCGATGCTCACTCGGCCCAGATTGGAGGCTTGGAGCCCGACCTTACGGGTTGGGGTCTGAACCGTTACAAGTTCAAGAAAGCATACTTCGTCGCCTAGTGACGCTGGCGAGGCCGACCTTCAGAATAGGAAATGACGTGATGCTGTATCGTTCCGCGATGAGCACAGAGGACGCTGATG
>NZ_SRUN01000002.1:335332-499411 GCF_004791595.1 Mesorhizobium sp. M8A.F.Ca.ET.202.01.1.1
GGGGTCTGAACCGTTACAAGTTCAAGAAAGCATACTTCGTCGCCTAGTGACGCTGGCGAGGCCGACCTTCAGAATAGGAAATGACGTGATGCTGTATCGTTCCGCGATGAGCACAGAGGACGCTGATGCTGCACCGGCAGACCTGCCGGTGCTGTCCGCCCCATCTGGACGCGATTGCCAGCGCCCAGAAGGCTGGGCGGATCGGGCGCCAGGATTTTAGTTGTCATACCGCCTTTGGTGCGGCCTATGCCCCGGCTTCCAGTCCCCTATTTGCGCCCTGGCCGTATCAATTGACCTTGACGATGGTGGCATCGACCGTGATCCGGCTCATTGGGAGCAGGCCTTGAAAGCCGAATGAAAATATCGGCTTTGACCCAGTCCCGGTATCGTTTGAAAACCGTGTTCCAGCTCCCGAAAAAGGCTGGAGGGTCGCACCACTGCTTCCTGTCCGCACGATCCAAAGCAACGCTTCGATGAAGCGGCGATTGTCGCCACCACTTCGTCACGGATCGGCTGGCTTACCCAGACAATGCGGTTCCATCTTCGCCCATTGGGCGTCCGTTAGCACAACCGTTCCATCCAAAGCTTGAATCACAATCGAGCCAAAAGTGGAGTTCTGAATCTCAACAAGCCTTAGTCCATGATTGCCTTTGTCTCCAGGAATTCCTCGAGACCAAAAACACCAACCTCTCGGCCGTTGCCCGATTGCTTATAGCCGCCAAAAGGCGCTTCGTACTCTGTGTCGTCTTCGCTCGGTCCATTGTTAAGATATATGCGGCCGGCACGAATCCGTCGGCCAACTCTCCTGGCTTCACCGACGTCATCGGCAAAGACATGACCCGCAAGGCCGAAGATCGAATCGTTGGCGATGTCGATCGCTTCGTCTTCGTCCCGATAGGTCATCACCGAAAGGACCGGTCCGAAGATCTCCTGCTGGGCGATGGTCATTTCGCGTGTGACGCCGGCGAACACGGTCGGCCGCACAAAATAGCCCCGGTTGAGGCCTTCCGGCCGACCAAGACCACCCACGACGAGGCGAGCGCCTTCTTTTATGCCGGTCTCGATAAACGACTGCACGCGATCGAACTGTTGTTTGTTGACCAGCGGCCCATGCGTGGTCCTGTCCGCGCGCGGGTCGCCCACGACCATTGCAGCCACCGTGGACTTGGCGAGGTCAAGGCACTCATCAAGTTGGTTCTCGTGAACCAGCATGCGGGTCGGCGCCTGGCACGACTGTCCGCTGTTACGGAAAGCACGTATGACACCAGCAGGCACCGACCTGCCGAGGTGATTGCCGGGAAGCAGGATGTTGGCAGACTTGCCGCCCAACTCCTGGTGCACCCTCTTGACGGTTGCAGCAGCGTCGATGGCCACTTGGATCCCCGCGCGCGTCGAGCCCGTGAACGACACCATATCGACGTCTGGATGTGTGGAAATAGCATGCCCGACGGTAGGACCGTCACCGTTGACGAGATTGAAGACGCCGGCCGGAGTGCCTGCTTCGTGAAGGATTTCGGCGAGAATGATCGCGCTCAAAGGCGAAAACTCGCTCGGCTTTACCACCGAGGTGCACCCTGCAGCAAGCGCGCTCGCGAGCTTCGCCATGATTTGGTTGAGCGGCCAGTTCCATGGGGTGATGAAACCGCACACACCGATCGGCTCGCGCACGATCAGCGCCTTGTCCAGCATCTGCTCGAACTCGTAGGTTTTCAGCACTTTGACTGCCGATTTTAGATGGCTGAGCGAAGAGGCTGCCTGGAGCTCGCGTGAGAAATTGATCGGAGAGCCCATCTCCAGCATCATAGCCTGCGAGACGTCCTCGAACCGGCGCCGATATTCATCGGTTATCGCATTAAGGAGGTCGATGCGCTCGGCCTTGCTCCGCCGCGAAAACGCTGGAAATGCCTTTCGCGCCGCCTTGACGGCTCGATCGACGTCTTCGGCCGTGCCCAGATTGATGCGCGCAACTGGCTCTTCTGTCGCTGGGTCGATCACGTCAACTGCGTTGCGGGCGACCGGGTCAACCCACTTCCCGTCTATGTAGAATCTAAGATTGTTGTCCATAAAGACCTCCATTGCGCCGCCGTCGCTGCGGGCAGATCCAGCGGTGGTCGACGTTTCCCTCGGTCGATATTGCTACATGTTAAACCTATCTTATCAACATATATTTCCTCGGGTGCCACCGAATTCTTACGGTCTAATCCAACAACAATGAATGTGCCTGTCTTATGGATTGCCGGATCGCGATGGCTCCAGCCGCACTTCCGACGGAGGCTCATCTATGGCGCGTCAGGCGCCAGACACGCGCTCGCAATAATTGTCGAGCGTCGCGTTTTTGTTAGGGCGTGTTGGAAACGCTCGCTAAACCTGCTGGCCGGCATCCTTCTGTTTGCCCTGCCATCTAATGAGGCCAATTCATCGCGAAACGCTCCAAGCGGTTGTCGGATGCGCCCTTGCGTACGCTGAAGCCTGTCGATTGTGCGTCGAGCTGATCGTTTGTCGCTCCACTACGTGGCGGAAGACAGACTCCAAGATCGAGTTTGCTTGAAAAGTGCTGCGCCTCGTTCAAGAAGCTAGCAGGTTTTCCTTAGAAAATTTTTCCCAACCTGGATTTACGTTGTTCCGCACCAGCCCATGCTCAAAAAAATCTTTGAGCATGCCGGCTGACAGCCTACGACGGTCACTCGTCGAGGCGTCAGAATAGGACGCGGCATGGGGCGTCAACGCCAGGCGCCCGGCAATCCAGGGCTCACGGTCCAACCATGCCTTGAACAAAGGCTGTGAAGGGTCCGGAGGCTCCGATGGCAGGACGTCGAATCCCGCAGCTCCCAAACGGCCGCTTAGCAGCGCGTCGTAAACCGCGTCGATATCGACCAGCTTGCCACGAGCAATGTTTATGAGAATGGCGCCTGGCTTCATTTCACCAAGCCGGTTGGCGTCCAGTAGTCGAAGCGTGGTATCATTGAGGGGCATGTGGAGACTGACCACATCTGATACGGAAAGCACTTCCGAAAGGGACTTGGCACGCCGAAAACCCATGCCCAGCTCATGCCCTTCGGGCAAGAGTGGATCAAAATACAGGACGCTCATGTCTAGAGCGGAAGCTCTCCTGACCACTGCGGTTCCTATCCGGCCCAAGCCAACGGCACCGAAGATGCCGCCGCGGAGACGCCGCACGACTGGCACATTTTCACCGTTGAAGTTACCAGTTAGATCCGCCCTCAAGCGTTCGTCATACGAGCCAAGGCCCCTCGCTAAGTAGAGCAGCAGCCCAATCGCGTGGTCTGCAATTTCGGTCGTACCGTAGTTCGGCACGTTGCAAACCGGAATGCCGGCTTCGGCACATGCACCTATGTCGATGTTGTCATAGCCAACACCTGCTCTGACGATAATCCGACACCTCGAAAGCTTGCCGATTGTAGAACGATCAAGGACGATGCGATTCCGCATCAGGACGGCATCGCAGTCGCCCCAATCTTCCGCACTTATGGCGCTCACATGTTGCACGCCACGAACGTCGAAAGACAAGTTTGGGCCGGCCACGTCGGCGGCAACCTCTTCGACGTCCATATCGGGCACCAGAACTTTGATAGTCGACATGTTAGGAGACTCACCCGTTAAACTTATCGGAGATAATGTGAATGACGATTGGTCGAACGTTCAGCCGCGCGACATCATCGAGGGAGGGGCGTAGGTCGCGCCAACGAGCACATCGATGAGATAAGGCCGTCCTTCTCTCACTGCATCGAGCCCTCGCGCGATCGCACTCTCGAGATCTTCGATGGATTCAACTGGGCCTTCTGCCTGCACACCTTGGCTGCGCGCCATTGCACTGAGGTCAACGGCAGGATCATCGATGCGCTGACCAATCCAGCGGTTTGCGGTTTCACGTGACCTGACCTTCGCAACCGCCTCCTGGTGCAGCTCATCATTGAAGTTCGATCGATTGTTGCTGACGATAAAGAGCGCCGGCAGCTGATAATGTGCAGCGGTCCAAAGAGCCGTAACACCTTGGAGAAAATCGCCGTCGCCCAGGACGCCCACAACCAGTCTGCTCGTATCTTTCAACGCGAGCGCGGCTCCAACCGTCAGGCCGGGGCCTGCAGCCAGGCCGCCGCCTCCGTCGTGACCAAGAAAATCCAGCGGCCCACGAAGATCGAAAACGTCTCCAACCCAGCTCAGATTTGAGTGGGCCAGCGTCAATTCGCGATCACCTCGAGCGCGTTGCAGGGCAACTTCGATATCGTGGGGATGTATTCCCGGGCCGGGGGAGTAGTCCCCTGATGGCGACGTGGACGCGGGATAGCTGACGGAGCTTCCTCGGGTCAGGGAGCGCGTGGCGTCGAGCAGTTGCTCGACAAATCTGTCAGAGTTTGCCAGCACCGGCGCATCGACAGGGGGAAGCCCGAAATAATCCATGCTCCAGCCCCGATGTAGATGGCTGTCCAGTGATACGTTAATGATCGTCGCCTGTATCTTGTGGGTTTCAGAACTTACGCCGCGCAACAGGCCGTTGAGGTCCGGCCAGTCCAAGCTCAAGATCACATCCGCGGCCGCAACCTCATCCTTGAAATTTCCGCCCAAAATCGAGATCGGCGGCAAGACATGAAGCGGATGCGATGTCGGGAAGACAGCACGCTCTAGAACCGACGTCACCACCGTTGCGCCAAAGAATTCGGCGAGTTTGACACGGCGGTCCCAGTCCGCTTGAGAGCGCGATCCACGTCCGATGAGGAAGAGCGGGTGTGTTGCGCCGTTCAGGAGATTGGCGACCCTGCTCACCGTGGCCGCATCCGCAACGGCAGCTGGCGCCGTGCCGTAGCGCGTCGGAGGAAGCTCCACCTGCTTTGTCAGACGGCTTTCCTGCATACCCGCATCGAGGCAGATGTAGACCGGCGCCTTTGGTTCAGTCTGCGTTAACTGCATGCCCCGGAGAAATGCCTCGATTGTGCCGTTCGTAGACCGCGGCTCGTCGTCCCATTTCACATAATCCCGTAGGAGTGCTCCTTGATCCTTCGCCGTATGGATCCAGTCGATCCAGGGTCGCCGTTTCTCGGGTTCAATGGGGCCGGTAGCGCCCACGACGATCATGGGCATACGGTCGCAATAGGCGTTGAAAATGCCCATGAGGCCGTGCATCAGGCCGACGTTGCTATGGAGAATGGCCCCCATAGGCCTATCGTGCACTTTCGCGTAGCCGTGAGCGATTGAGATTACATGATCCTCATGCAGGCAAAGCAACATTTTCGGCCGCTCATCACCAAGGAAATTGACAAGGCTGTCGTGCAACCCCCGATAGCTGGCCCCCGGGTTCATGGTCACATACTCAATCCCGAGATGTCGCAGCATGGCAGCGGCGACATCGCTTCCCCACTCGGGGCTCGGCTCGGAAACGATCCCCGTTTGCAACTCCGACTGGCGCACCTAGTGCCCTCCCAAAAAAAGGTTATTTATGAAGCTAAATTTCATATGCATTATGATAGCTTTCTATCGTCCTAATGTGCAATAGCGGTGTGCATTCCATCGATCAGCGGCCGCCGTTTGGTTGCATCGACAGGACTCGTGCTACGGATAAGCAGCATCGGAGACCTGTCGATCCAACTGTCGAACACTCCGATCCGCCGACGCTATATTCGGCATCGGCGCTGTCTTCATCGTCGCGGGGCTCCGTCCATAGCACCGGTGCCGACGACCTCAGCACCGCACTCCCCCGGTCACATGCTGGCGTCACACGTGGCCTGGTCTGCTCCACCTATTGGCTGGTATTTATCTGCCGTTGACATGTTGCGAAATAGCATAGTTAAGTAGGTAATTAGCCAATGTCGGCTGCCCTCGCGGGGGGCATTATTTTTATGCTCGAAGTTGCCATAAGGGTGCATAAGGGTGAGAGGAAACCGATATGCGTTTGACGGAATGCCTCTCCGTTTCGGATTTCAGGCTAGCCGCGAAGCGCCGATTGCCAAGATTTCTGTTTGAATTCATTGACTTAGGGTCTGAAGACGGGGTTGCGCTTAACGACAACATCGAATCTTTCAGAAAGATCAAGCTGCAGACTAGGTTTCTGGTCGACCTCTCCAAGCGCGATATGAGCACCCAGTTGTTTGGGAAGCCACTTTCGCTACCCCTCGCCACTGCTCCAACCGGTATGGGAGGTTTTTGTTGGTACAGCGGCGAGGTTGCTATTGCGAAAGCTGCGGCAGAGGCTGGGATTCCGTTCACGCTCGCGTCGACGTCTGATGCCAGTATGGAGACCGTCGCGAGAGAAGCCGGCGGCCGACTTTGGTTTCAAATATATATGTGGAGGGAGACACACTATTGTTACGAGATGATCGCGCGCGCGCGTGACCTCGGATTCGAGGCATTGGTGGTCACTATCGATCAGGCGCTGGGGCGATCGAGAGAACATAATGAACGAAACAAATTCTCAATACCGTTCCGATTTAGCACCCGCACCAGCATTGATGCTGTTCGCCGGCCGCGCTGGTTGTTGGGCGTTGCGGCACAGCAATTAGCAAAGAAAGGAATTTGGTATCACGCCAATCATCCGCAACGGTATCAATCAATTTTAGGCAATGCAGCGATACCAGACCGACATGAGGCGATGACCTGGGATGAGATTGCTAAAATTAGAGATGTATGGCCGGGAAGACTAATTGTTAAAAGCGTTCTCAGTCGCCAGGACGCTCAAAAAGCGA
This sequence comes from Mesorhizobium sp. M8A.F.Ca.ET.202.01.1.1, assembly GCF_004791595.1. NCBI lineage: Bacteria > Pseudomonadati > Pseudomonadota > Alphaproteobacteria > Hyphomicrobiales > Phyllobacteriaceae > Mesorhizobium > Mesorhizobium sp. M8A.F.Ca.ET.202.01.1.1. The sequence goes on from NZ_SRUN01000002.1 coordinate 342,028, forward strand.
TTGCCTGTGGCGCCGACGCGATTGTGGTCTCCAATCATGGAGGGCGAGCTCTCGATTCAGCCGTCTCCTCAGTCGAGATGCTTCCGGAAATCGCTGCTGAAGTGGGCAAGCGTATACCTATACTTGTTGACGGCGGAGTGCGGCGTGGAAGTGATATTGCAAAGGCTTTGGGCCTTGGCGCGGCTATGGTTCTTATTGGTCGCGCTCCGCTCTACGGCGCTGCCGTTGCTGGGCAGCCCGGCGTCGCAAAAGTCTTCAGGCTCTTGGCTGACGAGTTTGAAAAAACTTTGGCCTATCTTGGATGTCGTACGCCGGCTGAGGTGGATAAATTCATTTTTGCAGATAACGCATTGCGGAATGCCCTCTCTACGGGCCAGGACCAGCGTCGGTAGCGTCGCATCTCGTGGTGAATGAACACCCGGATATGGGCCGGCCAGCGTCGCACAACGCTCTCCGCGCCAATCACCCGGCCTATTGTCTGTGGCGGAGCTGCCATACGCGCGCTGCTTTCCTGGAAGATCCCGAGTAGCGGATCGAAGCTCGTTGGTTCTTTGCGCCAACGCAACGTCAAGCGATGTGAAACGAGGTTGTGCCAGCGCAGAGAGCGCCCCGCGAAGCACGCTGTCGGTCCTCTGGAACCGATAGGGCTGGCTCAAGAAAGACTGAGGGACAGATCCGATGAACAGAGCACTTTCGATCTCACCGTGGCAGCCGCATGCGGTGGCGACATGTCGGGCAAGCATCAAGTGCAGATGCTGAACAAGGGAACCACCGGGCAGGCTCTGCACTTCGAGCCGGAGTTCCTGAGGGTAGCACCCGGCGACACGGTGACATTCGGGGCAACCGACAAAAGGCCATATCTCGGAGGAAGGTAGCATGCAGACGCTTCGAATTGGGGACGTAACAATTACCAGCATAATAGAACGGGACGGCCCTTGGCGCCGACCCGAGGACATGTTCCCAGCTTATGATCCGGAGATCGGGCGGCGTCACATCGCCGAACTAGACCCGGTCGTTTTCGACAAGGCATCTGGCCGAATGGTTATCACGTATCAGAGCTTCGTCGTGCGCACGCCGAAGCACACCATTTTGGTGGACACCTGCACCGGCGACCACAAGGGCTACTCGGCTCCAATGGACTTTCCGAAACAGCCCTGGCTGGACGGTTTCCGTGGCGCGGGCCTGCGCTTCGAGGACGTCGACTACGTTTTTTGCACTCATCTCGACATCGATCACTGCGGCTGGAACACCGTCCTCAAGGACGCGCGCTGGGTACCGACATTTCCGAATGCCAAATACGTCTTCCACAAGGGCGAGTACGCCGCCAGGGAAGCTGAGACCCGGCAAGGCGACAATACGCTCGACAACGTCTGGCGTTTCAACTGCGAGCCGATCGTTGAGGCGGGGCAGGCACTTCTGGTGGACGAAAACTATGAGCTCGACAATACCGTGTCTCTGACGCTGACACCCGGCCATTCTCCTTGCCATTGCTGCGTCAATATCCGCTCGAGGGGCCAAAGTGCCGTAGTCACCGGCGACCTGTTCCACCACGCCCTGCAATGCCGCGAACCGGAATGGTCGACAAACTTCGACTGGGACCCAAAGGCTGGCATCCGCTCGCGCCGAAACTTCCTGGCATCGGTTGCCGGAACCGGCACCTTGGTTCTGCCGATCCATTTCCCAAATCCGACGGTTGGACGAATCGAGGCGGACGGCGACCGGTTTCGCTATTCTTTCGTGCGTTAGAAGTGACACCGCGACCCAGCGGAACTCTGTTCCGAGCGACACCAGGCGGAGGCATTTCAGGAGGAAAGGCTCCATGTGCATATTCGCCTAGGATGTGTGGGTTCCGATAGCGGACGCTTCCCCGAATGCCTGTAACGAGCGCACTCGAGAGTTCCTTCCTTTGATTAAGATTGGTCCCTCCTCGATGTGCAGCTCGACGTATGCGCGCACTTTGCCATCGTCAATCTGTGGTATTCCCACTCGAACGGCCTCGAGCTTCAGTCCGAGCGCCGTGACGTGTGGTCGGTTAATGTCTCAGCCCTGTCAGATTGTCGGATCTCCAGTGCATCAACGGGGAAAAGGGCAGCAGGTACCAGAGGTTGGAGCCGGCAGCCTTGCTTATCTGCCGAATGCGTGTCGGCCAAATCCTGCCATCCTGCCTTCTTCATCTGAGCCTACGACCGACGGTTAGATGGTCGGCGCCGGAAAAAGCTAGACAGACTGCCGGCAACAGGATTATGTTCATTAGGTATGTATGTTCCTATGTAAAATTTAGAGATATCGAGGTCTCCAATGGATCGGAAGTGCGCTGCGGTCGAGCGGCTAGACCGGGCGATTGCCGCCATCGGGGACCCAAATCTAGACGGCATGGTGGCTTGCCCCACCGTGTACTCCGACGGTGCGCGCGCCGCGGCAACGGCAGCGGATGCGCGTGCCAAGGCTGGTATCAGTCTCGGGCCGCTCGACGGGGCGATCGTCACAATCAAGGATCTTTTTGATGTCGCCGGCGAGGTGACCCGCGCAGGTTCTGTGGTTCTCGCCGGCGAGGGCAAGGTTGCGACCCGTGATGCGGTTGCTGTGAACCGAATGCGGGCAGCGGGCGTGATCATCGTCGCGAAGACCAACATGAGCGAGTTCGCATTCTCGGGCGTCGGCACCAATCCGCATCTGGGAACGCCACGCAATCCACTCGACACCAGCCGGGTCCCGGGAGGGTCCTCGTCAGGCGCCGCCGTGGCGGTAGCCCGCGATTTCTGCGAGATCGGGATTGGCACTGATACCGGAGGCTCGACACGGATACCGGCCGCCCTATGTCGCCTGGTCGGCTTCAAGCCGACCAGCAACCGGATTTCCACCCGAGGTGCTTTTCCTTTGTCGGAAAGTCTGGACTGTGTGGGTCCGATCGCCCGCACGGTCGACGCATGCGCTTCGGCGGACGCGGTTCTGGCCGGCGTCGAAGACGACCAGGCTGCGGTGCCGCTGGCGGGGCTGCGCGTCGGCGTCGTCCAAGGTTTGCCCTTCGAGGGCATAGATGCGGCGATTGCCGAGTCGTTCGATCGCGCCTTGCAGGCGTTGGCGGCCGCTGGTTGTCGCGTGACAGATGTCATGCTGACTGAACTCGACGGCATGCGCGAGGTCAATGCCAAGGGCGGAATTGCAACCGCCGAAGCCTTCGCCTTGCACCGCCACAGGCTGAGCCAGGCTTCCCGCATAGATCCGAACATATTGGTGCGGATCGAACGCGGCAAGACGATCGGCGCCGCCGATTACATCGATATGATCCGTGGACGTGGCGCGCTTGCCGCTTCAGTCGGCCGGAGCGCGGCCGACTGTGATGTGCTCGTCATGCCAACTGTTCCGATCGTGGCACCGACGCTGGAGCAAGTAGCAAGTGCGGCAGGTTTCACGGAGCGCAATGCACTCCTGTTGCGCAACACGGCGATCGCGAATTTCTTCGATCTGCCCGCCATTTCGTTGCCTGTCGAAGGCCTGCCTGGCGCTGCTCTCATGATGATCGGGCAATCTGGCCGGGACAGGCGACTGCTGGCCATGGCCCGATCGGTCGAGGCATGTCTAGGCGAATAATGACCGCGTTGAAACAGAAGGAGGGGGTCACTTGATCCAAACGAGAACGCTCGATCCGAGGGATGTCAAAGATCTGACGATCGCCGGATGGACTGGCAGAAACCGTGATGCCGTCGAAAAACACATCCACGAACTAGAGGCGATCGGCGTTGCCAGGCCCACCTCCACGCCGATTTTCTACCGGGTTTCTGCCTCGCTCTTGACCGTCAGTCACTCGATCGAAGTGATGGGTGATGCCTCGAGCGGGGAGGTGGAGCCGGTGCTGGTCACACTCGGTGGCCAGCTTTGGGTCGGCGTCGGTTCCGATCATACCGACCGCAAGGCAGAAACAATCGGCGTGACCCTCTCGAAGCAACTTTGCGCGAAACCAGTAAGTTCGACACTCTGGCGCTTCGCCGACATCAAAGACAGATGGGATGACATCGAAATCCGCTCGCATATTAATGTCGACGGCGAACGGCGTCTCTACCAGGAGGGTACGCTGAGCACCATGCGCCCACCTGGGGAACTGGTGGTGCTTGGGTTCGGCGGTCAGGGTCTGAGCGAAGGGTCTGCCATGTTCTGCGGCACGCTCCCTGTTCGTGGCGGCTTGCAGCCGTCCCAGCGGTTCGAGATGGAGATGCGCGATCCATTAACCGGTGAGACAATCACCGCTGCCTACGACGTAATCACGCTGCCTGTGCGAGGATGAGATGACAGAAAAGCTTCACGAGGAATTTGCCATCGTCGACCTTGAAGAGGGTTGGCACACCCCGGATGGCTACCCATCGGGCATCAAGCAGAAGATTCTCTCCGGCGGACTTGACGAGGTGGCGCGAAAGGGTAATCGGACCCGGCTGCTGCGTTTCGACCCCGGCGTCTATACGACCTCGCCATTCGTCCACATTTACTGGGAGGAAGTCTTCCTCGTTTCAGGGGATCTCATTGTCGGTAACGACACGGACGGGAAGGGGGGGGAGAAATTCGAGGGCTATACTTACGCAGTTCGGCCGCCGGGCGTCTATCACGGCCCCTTCAAGTCGGATGGCGGCTGTCTCCTGCTTGAAACGCACTGGTTCCAATAAGGAGTTTATTGCCATGCTTAAGCTTGCTGTGCCCGACATGGTGTCGAACTCCTACTTTCCGGCGGAAGCCGCGATAGAGCTTGGCCATTTCCGCGATAACGGGTTGGACGTTTCCCTGGACCTGATGTTCCCGGTAGACCGTTCCTACAAGGCGCTGCGGGACGGCGAGATCGACATAGTCGCCGGATCCGCACATTCGGCCCTGGCCGCCTTTCCGAACTTCAAGGGCGTGAAACTCCTCTGCGCGCAAGCGCAGGGCATGTACTGGTTCCTGGTCATGCACGCCGACTATGCCGCGCAACGCGGCGACCTTTCGGTATTGAAAGGCAAAAGGATCGGCGCGGCGCCGTGGGTGGAAACCGGATTGCGTGGGTTGCTCGCTGAAGCGGGTATCGACATCGAACGCGACGGGGTAACGATCGCTCCGGTTCCATCGCAGCCCGGCCAAACCGTCAACTTCGGTCTCAATGCCGCCAAGGCGCTCGAGGCTCGCCTGATCGACGGATTCTGGGCTAATGGCATGGCAGCCGAGATCGCTACAACCAGGGGCATCGGCAAGGTCATTCTTGACGTGAGGCGGGGTGACGGTCCTTCCGAGGCCTTCGATTATACTTTCGCCTCGATCGCCGTTCGCGACGAGTTCGTCGCGGAAGACCCGAAACGCGCACAGGCGATCGTGCAGGCGATCGTCGATACCCACGCCCATCTGCATAAAAATCCGGATGTGGCGGCCCAGGTCGGCGCAGCGCTGTTCCCGGCAAACGAAGCCGGCCTCATTACAACGCTGATCAAGCGCGATCTGCCATTCTACGATCACCGCATCTCCCGCAAGACCGTCGCGGGAATGAGCAGGTTCGCACGGCACATGAATCTGGCTTCGCAGGATCTCGCCTACGAGGATGTGGTGGCGAGCCGGACAAGCGCCTTCAGCGACGTCTGACCGCTGGCGGATGGCTGCTCAGTCGATCGGGTTTTCCCGCTCCGCGACCTTGAGTTGCGCCAGCGCCAACTCGCTGTTGCGAGAAAGACGAGTGAAGAGCGATTCGGCCGAAGCAAGATCGGCCGCCGTCATTCCTTCAAACAGAACGTCGTTAACTTTGGTGACGAAAGGTGCGACAGATTTAACCGTCTTTTCGCCTTCCGCGGTCAGACTGACAAGCACGCTGCGCCTGTCGTCATCCGACGAGCGCTTCACGAGCAGGCCACCGCGAATCAAGCGGCCCACCTCGGTCGTCACGTGCGTTGGTGCCAGATGAACATACTGCGCCAGCCGCTTTATGGTGACGCCCTGCTCACCTTGTCGATAGGCCACTCCGAACAAGACGGCAAACTGGGAACCGGTCAGCCCGATCTGCCGACCGAACGCCTCTCGGCAAACAGTCAATTTTCCGAGAACCTCGGCAAACAGGTATATGACATGACGGAAGCTGTCATCGCTGCCGTCAACGAGTAAAGTGGGGTTGGAGACTGTCAACGGCGCAGAAAACTCAGTCTGCTTGATGCTGGCAACGGTCTTCGTCTTTGCCGCAACTCCGGTTGTAGCCAACTTCTGCTTGATCTCTGGCACTCATGTCCTCCGGATAAACCACCCCGAACCTTCTTGCCCAAGCGCCAACGACGGCAGACCAGAGCGAGTCAGGTTCTAGGAACTGGTACCTGAAAGGTATCTTGATATCAAATCTGGAAACTTTTCTGGCAGCTATTGAACGGTATCCGGTGCGTGGCTTTCTGCTGTGGCAACAACGGACAACGCAACAATGCGCCCTGTATCCAACTCCCCATTCCCAGAGCTTTCGTAAAGCTTCTGAATTAATGTTAAACATTCTCCAAATTAGAAAGGTATTGAAGTCCTGGTCAAGAGGGAATCGGGCAGGCGCACCGTCAGCGGCGGCGAGGGCTGCGGCAAGCAGTTGCGTCAGTGGAATTTAGTGGCAACGAGCTTGGCGTCGAAGGGGGGAGGTTCCGCCCCCTTTATGCGGTCAGATCTCCTGCATTGCTAGCATCGGCATTGGTTTCTTCGATCTGTCACGCTGGGGATCTGCCCGATTGGCTTGATCTGATGAACTGATGCCTCCCAGGCATAGTGTTGAGCCAAAGCCCCGTTGTGGGCTCGTGAATGTCCCAGCGCAGTCCGATTATAATCACACTGTGCGCTTCCAAAGCTCGATGCCATCTCATGTCACGTGGTGTGCAAGCCGGTCGCAATGTCATGACGCGGTGCCAGACGTGGCGCAGAGGTTAAGCGCTTCACCTGTTTCAACGAGCGGCATCAGCCAGGGAAATTGCTAGTTGACAAAACATCAAAATGATATGTTAGTTATGGATATAACAGTTGGTGTTTTGGAGGAGATTTCATTCAGATGGTTCGCGATTCCGCAGTTTTTGAAGCGTCAGAACCAACGCTGTCGTCAACCGCATCGATGGTCGGTGCACGAAAGTGGGGGTTGGTGATAGACGGTAAGATCACTGGCGCGTTGGAAGGGCAGGAGTTTGAGAACTTCAGTCCCGTCACCGGCGCCATGATATGCCAACTGCCCGATGCGCGTGAGCGCGATGTCGAAGCTGCGGTTGCGAGCGCGGCCAAAGCTCAGGTTGATTGGGGCCGCATGCCCGTCAAGGAGCGCTCTTCCATTGTAAGGAAGCTTGCGACGGTACTCCGCGAGCACCGCAAGGAGCTCGCTGCGCTCGACGCCATTGATGTCGGAAACGTGTATTCCTTTATGCTTGCGGACGTGGATGCCGCAGCCGACACGCTAGAGATGATGGCGAATTTCGGCCTGAGCCTGACTGGACGGACTTACCCGGTCGCGGATACGCACCTTTGCTATTCCCGGTATGAGCCCTACGGTGTGGTCGCACGCATCAACGCGTTCAACCATCCAGTGTTGTTCGCGGGTCAAAAGATCGGCGCGCCTCTGGTCGCGGGCAACGCCCTTATCATGAAGCCTTCAGAGAACGCGGCTCTTTCGGCTTTGCGTATGGGCGAATTGTTTGCAGAACATCTTCCGCCGGGATTGCTCAATGTGATCGTCGGGAAGGGGGCGGAGTGTCCGCAAGCGATTGTCCGACATCCGGCAGTCAAGAGAATTGGCTTCATCGGCAGCTCACAAGTCGGGATGGCCATTCAGCGCGACGCCGCCGCTGTTGCAGTAAAGAATATCACGTTGGAACTTGGCGGCAAGAATGCACTGATCGTTGCTCCAGACGCCGACTTCGAAGCCGCTGCAGTCGGCGTCGTAAAAGGAATGAATTTCGTGGGCTGGCAGAGCCAGTCCTGCATGTCGACGACCCGTGCAATCGTGCCCCGTTCCGAGCAGGAGCGGTTCGCCTCTCTGGTTAAGGCGGAGGTTGAATCTATTGTGATCGGGGATCCATTTGAGCCCACCACTAGGATGGGAACGCTCGCCTCTCAGGCGCAGTTCGAAAAGACACGGATGTACGTGGACATCGCCAAAAGCGAGGGCGCCGAACTCGTGACCGGTGGTGAGCCTCACACGGGCTGCGGGCCTGGCCTCTATCACAAGCCAACCGTTTTCACCAACGTTCGTCCCGAAAGTCGCCTGGCCCGCGAAGAGGTCTTTGGACCAGTTCTATCGATAATAGGTTACGACACCCTCGATGAGGCAGTCCAGATCGCTAACTCCGTGACCTTCGGGCTCACTGGGTCCGTCTGGAGTCGCGATATCGGGACCGCTCATCGGCTCGCGCACGCATTACAGGCCGGTTACGTGTGGATCAACGATTCCTCCTCGCAATTCGAAGGCGTTCCGTTCGGCGGCTACAAAAACTCCGGCATCGGACACGAGGATGGATTGGAGGAGCTGTTTAGCTATGCGCAGCTCAAGGCGCTCAACGTTCGCATCGGAGGATAGATCGTGACTGAAGTTGGCATTTTGCCCAAAGGGCTTGGACCGTTCCGCATAGGCCGCGACACGATGCCTTGGAGCAGCGGGTGCGTATCTGGCGGCTTCGTTTTTCTCTCAGGCATCGTCGGGCACGTCGACGACGATGGCAATCCAGTTCCCGGACTCGAAGAGCAGACGGAACTCGCCTTCGCCCGTCTAATCTCGGAACTCGAAAGGGCTGGAAGCTCGTTCGATAATCTGGTTCGGCTGAACCAATATATCACCAACGCCTCTGAGCGAGAACCTTACGTGGGCCGCCGGGAGGCCTTTCTCAGGAGTAAAGTAGACAAGTACCCGGAACGTCGGGCTTTTGCGTCAACTCTCCTTATCACCACCCTTGCAGACCCCGCTATCCGGTTGGAATTGGAAGCGACTGCGGCAGTCGGGGCAAAGTGAATTGACGCGACCAAATGCTTGACAGCTACGAAATTCATATTAATATTGTATGTTAATTATCTCGTCGGAAGGGATGAGCATGCGGCGAGACGGTAGGTAGATATTGCACCTTGGCATACGACGAGCGGAGAGGTTGAGACCATGAAGGCTTCTTCGCTTGATGTTTGAAGAGGCGCTTGAGTCCTCTCCCGGCTGGATCGAGCGAGCCCAGATGTCGCCTCTGCAGGCAAGAGATGAAGTTGAGTTAGATAGCGCCCGACAGTTACTACTACTGTGATCGTCTGTTCGATAAGATTGGAAAGTTAGTACAAATGGCAAGTCCAAACGGTCAAGCTGTAACACCTTTGACGCTGCGCGCCCCTAGTGTTATCGATCTGGGAAAGCGCCGCCCGCTTTGGCTTGACCAAGCTTTTGGCGACGATTTTCCTGGCAATGCCCCTCTTAGCGGCAATCATAAAGCCGACGTTGTAATCGTAGGCGGCGGTTATGTCGGCTTGTGGACGGCTCTAGAGCTGAAGCGGCTTCAACCGTCGCTCGACGTAGCGCTTGTGGAGCGCAAGACGTGCGGCTCCGGCGCCTCGGGGCGCAATGCCGGGTTTGCCATGCCGTGGTGGCTCAAGATCTTAACGCTGGAAGAGGTCCTTGGTCGGGAGGAGGCGTTAAAGCTTTGCATAGCGAGCGAAGATGCGGTGGCGCAGGTCATAAGTTTCTGTGAAACGCATTGCCCGGAGGCACAACCGCGGAAAGATGGCTGGATGTGGGCTGCGTCCACGCCAGCACATGTAGGACGTTGGGAGGCAACGGTCCGCAAGCTTGAAGAGCTCGGCAAGCAGAGGTTTACACTCTTAGGCGCGAAAGAGATTCAGGAGCGGATCGGGACCAATACCCACCTTTCTGGCGTCTATGATCCGAACGCAGCTACTCTTCACCCCGGTTATCTGGTTCGCGGACTCCGTAGACGGGCAATCGAATTGGGAGTGAGGGTATATGAAAATTCGCCCATGCTCGAGATCAGAGACGCTAACCCGGCTGTGGTCGTCACGAAAAACGGCACGATCTCGGCACCCCAGGTTGTGTTGGCCAACAATGCCTGGTCAGCAAACCACCCCGCAGTCAAGGGAAGAATCGTAGTTATTGCGGCTGACCTGCTTGCTACCAGCCCGATTCCGCAAAGGTTGGCGCAGTTGGGATGGACTAACGGCACCGGCGTTATTAACGCGCGCCAGCGCATCCAGGTTTATCGCACCACCCCGGACGGCAGAATTTACTTCGGTCGCGGTGGGGGAGGACTTGCATTCGGAGGTTGGTTCGGCGACCGCTACGACTCGTCCCCAAAACATTCTCGTGAAACCGCGGAAGCCTTCCAAAAAATATTCCCGATGTTGGCTGACGTAAAGATCTCTCACAATTGGACCGCGCCGATAGACATGACGCCGACGGGGCTTCCCTTCTTCGGCCGCTTTGGGAAGTACAAGAATGTATCCTATGGCGTTGGCTGGAGCGGCTATGGAGTCGCATTGTCCCATATTGGCGGACGCATCCTGTCTTCGATGGCCTTGGAGCTAAAGAACGAGTGGTCGGAATGCGGCCTTGTAGACCGCCCGGCCGAGAAATTTCCACCCGAACCTTTCCGCTATCTCGGCGGCAAGCTCGTACAGGCGGCGGTGACGGCTAAAGAGAAATCGGACGATTCACAGAAGAAGCCCACTAAGTTTGTGTCTCTTCTGAGTCGTCTTGCGCCAAAGCATTGACGTTCCGCTCTGGGCAATCGGGACTACCGGACAGAGGATGCAGATGCGAGCATTATGCGAAACATTGAAGCAGGTCGGTTCGGCTTTGCTTGCGCTACTTATAATCAGTATCGTGACATTTGCCGCGACCAGTATTCGTTCGCCTGAAGCAGTGGCAATGAATGCGCTGGGCCGCGAAGCGAGCACCGACGCAATCAACAATTTCATCATCCAGAACGGGCTTGACCAGCCATTGGTATTCAGGTTCCTGACGTGGCTCTGGCACTTCGTCCGCCTCGACTGGGGAATGTCCGCGGTGAACAACCGGCCGGTGAGCGAGGTTGTCATCCCTTGGATCAGCAACACCCTTGCGCTTTCAGTTGTCGCACTCGCTCTCGCCCTGCCCATATCCGTTTGGCTGGGGCTCTTGATGGCTAAGAAGTGGGGTACTGCCACGGACGTGGGTCTTCTCTCCCTGACAGTGATCCTGGCCGGCATCCCAGAATTCGTCGTGGCCATTATATTGATGTTCGTATTTGCTCTGTGCCTAGGCCTGGTGCCGGTCGACAGCACGCTCGCAGACCACGGGACTGTTCTGGAGCGTATCCAAGCCTATGTTTTGCCGACTTTGACCTTGGTCGTTGTGATGGTGCCGCATATGAGTCGTATCGCGCGCGCATCCGCTGCCGAAGCTCTACGCGCGCCTTTTATCAAGGCCGCAATCCTGCGCGGCATGAGTCGCAGCATTGTCTTGTGGGACTATGCGATGCGCAGCGCGGCTGTGCCCTTCGTCAACGCCGTGGGCATCAATGTCGTCTATCTGCTTAGCGGGGTAGTCGTCATCGAGAATGTGTTCGCATTTCCTGGCATTGGGCGGCTGCTCGTCCAGGCTGTGGCTTCCGGCGACACCAACGTGGTGCAGGCGATAGCAGTCGTCATGGGCACGCTTTTCCTCGCCATCAGCTTCGTTTGCGATCTTCTGGTGATCTATTTCAATCCGAAACTGCGCAGGCGGAAAGGGAGTGCATGAGCACGATTATAGTGGGCGGCGCTGTCACGGGTTCCCTGGACGCACCAGCCAAGCCGTCTTCCATTTTCAAACACGCGCTGCTCCACACGGTGCAGGGGCGTGTTGGAATAGCATCGCTCACATTGATCTTCCTGGTTATTCTGCTTGGCCCGCTGTTCGCTCCCTATTCGTACAGCGAACTCGGCGTCGGTGCGCCGCTTGAGCGCGCGTCGTTGGCTCATCTCTTTGGGACTGATCAGTTAGGTCGGGATATCCTGAGCCGGCTCCTCTTCGGCGGCGGGACAGTTGTGCTCGTGCCTTTGGTTGCCGTCACCCTGGCGTTTTGCATTGGAGGCGGTGTCGGCACCTACGGCGCCTACAAAGGGGGCAAAACAGATCTACTCATAACTCGCACATTTGATCTGTTTCTCGCTGTTCCGCCCCTGCTGCTAGCACTTGTTATAATTAGTGCCCTGGGAACTTCGCCAATGGTCCTCGTGGCTGTGGTGACGATTGTTTATATCCCTCGCATTGGCCGAGTGATACGCGGAGCCACACAGGGCATCATTACGAACGACTACGTTGCGGCGGCCGAGGCGCGCGGCGAATCTACTCTCGCGATTCTACTTCGTGAGGTCTTCCCAAATGTTATGGGTCTTGCCTCAGCAGAGTATGCTCTCAGACTTACCTATTCAATTCTGTTTGTGGCTACCCTGAGTTTTCTGGGCCTCGGCGCTCAACCGCCGAGCTCTGATTGGGGATTGATGGTCGCCGAATCCAGAGGGTTCATCTCCATCAATCCATGGGCAACCCTGGCCCCCAGTTTGGCTATCGCCATCCTCTCGGTCGGGTTCAACCTTGTCGCGGATGCACTGGCGAGCGTCGTCGGAGCCTCCGAAAACGGAAGAGTAGTGATTTGACAGCGGTCCTTGACGTCCGAAATTTGTCTGTTGCCTACCGGCAATCATCGGGGACACTGAACCACGTCGTCGAGAAGGTCGACCTGAAGCTATTTGCGGGTCAAGTTCTTGGTCTGGCTGGAGAATCAGGTTCGGGCAAATCAACCACTGCACTCGCTGCTATAGGTTATAAAAGCAGCAACGTGGCAATCACGTCTGGAGAGGCACTCCTGGGCGATCGCGACCTTCTCGTGCTGCCTCGAGAGGATCTGCGCGCTATCTGGGGCAAGGAGATCGCTTACGTCTCCCAAGACTCATATGGCGCCCTCAGCCCGGCTACAACCATCGGTCACCAATTCATTCAAACGATCCGGCGGCACTTCGCGATCTCCCATGCCGACGCTGTCGCTCGATGCATTGAGTTGTTGAGATCTGTTGCTATCCCAGATCCCGAGAGCGCTGTTGGTCGCTATTCTTATGAATTCAGTGGCGGACAACTCCAGCGCATCTGCATTGCGATGGCCATGGCCTGCAAACCCCGCCTGCTGCTCCTTGATGAGCCAACGTCGGGTCTGGATGTTACGACCCAGGCTCGGATTTCGGCGCTCATCCGAGAGTTGGTCTCGGAGAATAACGTCGCCACTCTCTACGTCAGCCATGATTTAGCTTTGCTGCGCGAATGCTCTGACGAGTTGGCGGTAATGTACAACGGGCGTGTGGTTGAATACGGGCCGACTGCAGCGATCGTTGACCGTCCGCAACACCCGTATACCAGCGCTTTGATCCGAGCAGTTCCAAGCGTTCGCATACCCGCAAAGATCGAAGGGATTTCAGGTCAGACACCCCCCAGCGTTGTTCTGGGTCGGTGCTCATTCTCTGATCGCTGCGCCTACAAACGCGAGGCTTGCGAACAGACAGACATTCCCGATCTTTTGCGCAATGACGGCGGCGTTGTAAAATGCCTGTTCCCGCTGAAAGGCCAGCAGGCTAGGGCGCGGATCGATACTGGACGCGCAACAGGCCTGAGCTCAACTGCACCGGTCCTGAAGGTAAGTAACATTTCGTGCCATTATCTCTTCAAAAAAGAACCAGCAGTAAACAACGTCTCGCTTACGCTACGGCCAAAGGAAATCATTGGCATCGTTGGAGAGAGCGGGAGCGGAAAATCCACACTGCTGCGGGCAATCGCAGGTCTTCAACCTTTTTCCGGCTCGATCGAGTTTGATGGAGAGGTCCTTGCGGCCTCCGCCCGCAAGCGTTCGAAGATCGCCAAGTTCGGCATTCAGGTCATCTTTCAGAATCCTGATACTTCGTTGAACCCAAGGCACACCATTTTTGACTTGATCCGGCGTCCGCTGGTCCTCGCCCGAGAAGGCAAGATCAGCCGATCTGACCAGCATGACATCGTGGTGGAGACAATGCGATCGGTCTCCCTCCCAACTAGCATCCTGGATCGATACCCTTCGGAGCTTTCCGGTGGGCAGAAGCAACGTGTTGCAATTGCTAGAGCCTTCGCACCGAAGCCCAAGGTCGTCTTGTGCGATGAAATCACGTCTGCCCTGGACGTATCGGTTCAGGCCCACGTCTTGCAGCTTCTGAGAGATCTCTCGGACAAAAGCGGCACCGCCATTGTTTTTGTCAGTCACAACTTGGCTGTTATCAGATCTCTCGCTGACAAGTGCATGGTGATGCATTTGGGAAAAGATATTGAACAGCAGCCGACAGAACAGCTGTTCAATTCCCCATTGCAGGAATACTCGCGAGAGCTATTGCGGGCTATTCCTGATCTGCAGTGTGGAGATAATGAGAATGCGTTCTCGCCAATGCGTGTATCGGTCAAAGGGGAAATAAATTGACGGGAACATCTGTTGAATATGGGTCGGATTTGGTGATGTCGCTTCTTCTTGAGGCGGGCATCGATACAATTACCTTCAATCCCGGGTTCAGTGTAAAAGGGATCACCGACTCGCTCGCCCATTTCGGGTCCGAATTCAGGGCAATCATGTGTCCCCAGGAGGGCGTCGCGGTTGCTGCCGCACACGCTTATGCGAAGGCGACGGGCAAGCCGATGGCCGTCATTCTGCATAACATCGTCGGTCTACAGAACGGGACCATGGCCATCTTCGACGCCTGGTGCGACCGAGTGCCGATGATCGTGCTTGGTGGTACCGGCCCGCTCTCGAAGGAGGACCGTAGACCATGGATCGACTGGATCCATTCAGCGCATGATCAGGGTGCGCAAATCAGAGAATACACAAAATGGGATGATCAGCCGCTCGACGTTGAGTCGGTGCCGGAGAGCTTTTGGCGGGCGTGGCAGACCTCGGTAGCCGTCCCGCAAGGTCCGGTCTACGTGTGCTTCGACACTTCCGTGCAGGACGCCCCAATCGGAAGTTCGGCGTCTACCCACTGGCGCAAGCTAAATAACGCACCGACGTCGCCGGCCCTCAGTCGGGAGCATGCGCAATCTGTTGCGAGCCGTCTTGCAAGCGCTACGCTACCCGTAATCGTTACCGATTTCGCTGGCGAGACACTTGAAGGTTTCAACTCGATTCGTGAGCTTTCTGAGTTACTGGAGTGTCCGGTAGTCGATTGCGGAGCGAGGTTCAACTTCCCGACCAATCACCGGCTCAATTTCAGCTATCTGGAAGAAAAAGTAGTGCCGCAAGCTGATCTGATCTTGGCGATCGACGTCGAAGATCGCGACGGCCGCGTTCTACCCCATATCCGTCCCGAGACGGAAGTGATCTGGATAAGCCCGGCGCACTTACGCATCCGTTCGTGGTCGCAGGACTACCTAAAGCTTCCGCGCGCCAGCGAGCAGATCACCTCCGCGGCTGCGCCTGCCTTGAAGGCCATCCTCCAGGAGATCGTTCACTTTCCTGATGTCGCCGAGCAATCCGGGCGCCGGCGCGCGCAGATCGAGGGCGTAGTCGATCAGGCGAGAGCGCAATGGCGCCAGGATGTGTCTACACAGACGGGCATCTCACTGGCGACTCTGGCCGCAACTATGAAAACGGTCCTCTCTGAACTCGATTGGACCCTGGTTACTGGGTCAATGTACGGGTGGGACAAAAAGCTGATCGACATGACCAAGCACCGCGCGCATCTGGGCGGCGAGGGCGGAGGGGGCTGTGGCTATATGCCAGGAGCCGCGATAGGCGGCGCTATTGGACTTAGCGACGGCAGTGTCCCAGTTGCAGTTATCTCCGACGGTGACCTTCTTTTCTGCCCGTCGGCTTTATGGACAATCGCAAATCAAAATCTTCCCATGCTGATTATCATGGACAACAACCGAGCTTACAAAAATACGCTGGCCCACGGACAGCGCGTTGCGACCCGACGAGGCCGCGCTGAAGCAAATGCGTTGCTGGGCAATGTTTTCACCGATCCGAAAATCGATTTCGCTGCTATGGCGCGATCATACGGGTTGGAGGCGTTCGGCCCGATAGAACGGCTGGAGGATCTAGAGAGCACTTTGAGAAAAGCAATGGATATCGTTCGTAGCGGACGCCCCGCTCTTGTCGATGTTGTGACAGAGCTTGTCATCTGACGCTTGTGGCCCCCGCGCGGCCAACGCGTTTCCCGACAGAATATGTACGATTTTAGGTGCTATTTTAGATGACAGAGATATGTTAATCTGGTAGATTAATATTGGCGGCGTTTCGGCCGTCCTAAAACAGGGGAACTGGTCATGAAGAAGCAGCAGGAAGCTGTCGGCTGGAACATCAGTCGACGCCACGCTATGATGCTTGCGCTAGGTGCTCTAGCGCCTTTGAGCATCGTAGATTCACTAATCTCTCAGGCGCACGCTGCCGGCAAAACAGAGATCAAACTCGCCATTGGCGATGCCCAGGTCAAAGAAACGCTTGATCCAGCGCTGTCTGAAATAACCAATTCACATGTCGTCGTCGGCGTGGTTTACGATCATCTGGTTCGTTATGATGCGACATATAAGCTAACGCCACATCTTGCGGAGCGCTGGGAGCCCAACAGCGACGCGACCGAATGGACATTCTATCTTCGAAAGGACGTCAAGTGGCATGACGGCCGCCCGTTCACCGCTGCGGATGTCGAGTATACGATCCGCCGCTTGATTGATAAAAATGTCGGCTCAGATCTTTTTGCGCGGCTTGCGCCCTCGATTGATCCCAAGCGTATCGTGGTGAAAAACGATCACGAGATCTCGATCGGCCTGTTGCGACCCGACGCGTTCCTTCCGCTTACTTTCGGCACGAGGCAGTCAGCGATCGTTCCGACCGGCTTCGAAACGCGGACAACGGACCTGAGCAAAGCCATCGGATGCGGTCCATTTAAGCTTGTCAGTTATTCGCCTGGCAAGGGCTGGGAAGCTGTAAGGAATGACGAGTATTATGGTGGAGCGTCGAAGATTGAGCGTATTCGCGTTTCTGTAATCCCGGAGCAGGCGACTAAGTTGCAGGCAGTGGTTGCCGGCGATTTCGACGCGTGTGATGCGATACAACCTTCGCTCGCTCGGACGATTGAGGGCAACAGCAAGGTAAAGCTGGCACGGCTCACCGCTGATCGAATGATGTGCATTGCCATGGATTCGACTCAGAAGCCGTTCAATGATCCGCGTGTTCAAATGGCAATCAAGCGCGCTATAGACCGCAAGAAGCTACTAGACCTTTCCTATCTAGGCTATGGCGAAGTCAGCAACGACATTCCCGTGCCTCCAACGGATCCCTTATATCCTTCAGACGTAGATCACTCGCAGGATATTGAACTGTCGAAAAAGCTGCTCGCGGAAGCCGGATATCCCAACGGTATCGATATCGAATTGGGAACGTCGGAATCGTTCGGAGGAATGGTTGATCTTGCCGTTGCCTTTGCGGGCATCGTTGCCCCGGCTGGAATTAGAGTAACCGTCAAGCAGCACCCGCCTTCGACTTATTGGGATCAAGTCTGGCTGCATGGGGCGATGTATGTGACCTACTGGACAACCCGCCACGCAGCAGACCGGCTTCCGATCACCTACGGCGAGGACTCCCATGTGAACGAATCTCGGTTCAAAAGCCCCAAGTTGCATGAGCTGGTTGCCGGGGCCCTGGCTACGCTGGATGAAGCGAAGCAAAAAAGCCTTTTTCAGGAGGCTTTGCGCCTCGTCGCCGAAGAATCCGGACTGATCGTGCCGTTCTTTATCGACAAGCTGTGGGTGGCTCAGTCGGCATTCGACCTTCGTGTGTCGCTGGAAACCCAGGTTGATCTGGCAAACTCGAGCTTTAGTTAGTCATTGCTTTTTAGGTATGTAGATAGGTTTTAACGTGCAAAAAACTATAATGCTTGAGTCCGTCATCAAGTCCGGCCCGTCGAAAGACGGGCCGGAGTGGGGGTCGGATGTCGTCGCTGCAATGCTGCACCGAATGGACATCGAATACGTTGCTGTAATGCCCGGTGCATCCTTCCGGGGAATGCAAGACTCGTTCGTCAACCACATAGGGAATAAGGATCCAGGTCTTCTTCTGTGCATTCATGAGAATTCCGCCGTGGGCATCGCCCGCGGTTACGCCAGGGCCTCCGGCAAGCCCATGGGGGTCATCTTGCATAATGTCGTCGGTCTCTTGGCCGGCTCCATGGGAATTTTCGACAGTTGGATCGACCGGAGCCCTATGCTCATCATCGGCAGCACGGGACCCGTAGACGCCGCGAAGCGACGGCCGCTGATTGACGGCATGCATACGGCAAACGTTCAGGGCAATCTGGTCCGCGACTTCACGAAATGGGATGATCAGCCCGCCTCGTTCGCAGCTCTTACAGAAGCTCTTCTCAGGGCAAATCGCATTGCGCGGCAGGAACCGCCAGGCCCTGTCTATGTCTGTGTTTCCACTGATATTCAGGAGGCACCGGTCCCAAGTGATTTTGTTCTGCCGGATCAGACCCGTTTCGCGCCCGCTGCATCGCCGTTTCCACCTCCTGAACTGGTTGAACAAGCAGCCTCTTGGCTCTGCAAGAGTCGATTTCCCGTCGCTATTGCCGACCGGTCCGGACGAGACGAGACTTCGAGCAAGGCGTTGGTGGATCTTGCGGAGATGCTCGCCATGCCTGTCCTTGACCAGGGCTGGGCATGGAGGAGCTTTCCTAGTCCGCACGACCTTGATTTCACCGGAGACGAGAAGGCGATTTTGTCGAAGGCGGACGTCGTTCTTGCGCTCGATTGTACGGATTTGGCCGGCGAAACGGCCGACCTGCCCGCAGGTGTTAAGATCATCAACATCTCGAGCGATGAGCTGCTACATCGCGGCTTTACCGCCGAATATCAAGCCCTGCCAGCTGTAGACCTACCTATCCTCGCTTCTCCGGCAACGGCCCTCCCAGAGCTCCTGCGATGCTGTAAAGCCAAAATTGAAGCCGATACGTCGTCGGGATCTCGGGTAGAGGGCCGGCGTACTCAACTAAGGGCGTTCAAGGCCGAGCTATCTGCACGACAAGCGGCGCTAATAGCCTCGAACCGTGCAGGGCAACGGCTGACCGAGACATCACTTTGGACGGGCTTGGCGGAACAGCTGGCGAATGAACCGTACTGTATCACTGTCGGCAATTCGCGTCGCCAAGCGCCTGGTGTGATGAAACTCGGGACGGGTTTGAGCCTCGACCTGTCCGGAGAAGCTGGCGGCGCCGTCGGCATGATGGTTCCCGTAGCGATCGGTAGTGCGATCGTTGTAAGCAAAAATGGCCAGCTCCCAGTCGCAGTCATAGGTGACGGAGAATTTCTTGCAGGCTCCTCGGCGATTTGGACGGCCGCCAAATACCGCATTCCAAGCCTGATTGTGGTCAACAACAACAGAAGTTTCCTCAGCGATGAGCATCATCAAGTCCGAATGGCGGAACTTCGTAATCGTCCCACGGAGAACGCCGGCGTGGCAATGAGCCTGGTGGACCCGTCGTGCGAGATTGTTTCTGTTGCGAAAGGCTTCGGAGCAATAGGTATTGGACCCATTACTAGCTACGACGAGTATCTGGCAGCGCTGAGTGAGGCGATCCCAATGGTTCGCGATGGTAAATGCGTCGTGGTGGAGTGCCTTACTGAGTATCGCAAGCTCAATGTCTTCAAAGAGCGGGATTCCGGGCGAACCTGACAGGCGAGTCCTATTTGCAATCAGGGCACCCCGCAGACCGAGAGATAGGAAAGCGGGTCGCCAAAGATTCTGCTTGACCAAAATAGCTACAATATGTATGTATCTAATTAGATCAATCAAGTAGGAGTGCATTCGATGAATCCTGGTCTCCATGCCATCGACGCCGCAAAGGCTCAGTCTTCAAGGAGCATGCGAACGGGTGAGGAGTATCTAAACTCGCTTCGGGACGGTCGCGCCGTCTTCGTTGATGGCGAACGTGTTCGTGACGTCACGACGCATCCTGCTTTCGCGGAAGGGGCAAGGTCGGCTGCTCGGCTATTCGACATCGCCTCTGACCCTGCGATGGAGGAGCGGATGACTTTCGTGTCGCCGACCTCTGGCAACCGCGTGTTGCGCGCTTATCAAATTCCTAAGAGCCACGCGGATCTTAAGGCACGGCGATTGGCGTCTGAAACGTGGTCTGAGGCCTCGTTTGGGATGATCGGCAGGTCACCCGACCACGTATCTGGTTTCTTCTGCGGCTATGCGGCACTTCCGGAAGTTTTCGCAGCCGGCGGCAAGGAATACGGCGAGCGCGTGGTTTCTTTCTACGAAAAGCTGCGCGAAAATCACCTTTGGGCGACCTATGCCATTGTGCCGCCGCAGATCGACCGGTCTAAGCCGGCGCACAAACAAAGTGATCCCACTCTCTACGCAGGTGTCGTGAAGGAGAAGGATGGCGGGATCGTGATTTCCGGCGCCCAGCAATTGGCTACTGCCGGGGTTTATTCTGACTACCTTTACCTAAGCTGCATTCACCCACTTCAGGCGGGTGACGAGAACTACGCCATTGGCGTCGCCATACCCATGAACGCTCCAGGTCTGAAGCTCTATCCTCGGCGTCCCTTCGCTCTGCAAGCTACCAATACCTTCGACTATCCGCTTACGAGCCGGTTCGATGAATCTGATTGTTTTGTGGTGTTGGACAACGTGTTCGTGCCGTGGGAAGAAGTGTTCATCTATCGCAACATTGAGGTGTGTCGCGACCAGTGGTGGAAGACACCCTCGCATCTTTATGGCAACCTTCAGGCGCAGGCTCGCTACGCGACCAAGCTCCGCTTTATGGTCGGCTTGCTGCAGCGAATGAACGAAACTACCGGTAACTCAGGGCTTCCGCCTGTGATGGTACAGATGGGAGAACTGACAGCCCTGGTGTCGATCGTGGAGAAGATGCTGGAAGCGCAGGAGACCACAGCGACCTATGATGAGCGCGGTTTCATGTGGCCTGATCCAGCGGCGCTTTATTCAGTGATGGCGCTTCAATCTGAGATCAACCCCCGCATGATAGAGGTGGTGAAAGAGCTGACCGGTGCAGCGATGATCACCATGCCTTCCTCGGTGAAAGATCTCGACAGCCCGGAGACTGCCTCCGATATTGAGCGCTACATGGCGTCCGGAATAACGTCTGCTCGCGATCGCATTCGGCTAATGCGGCTGGCGTGGGACTTCGTCGGCTCTGAGTTTGGTAACCGGCATCAACAGTACGAGAAGTTCTACGGCGGCGCGTCGTTCATTGTTAAGCAGAATATGCTGCGAAGCTACGACATGCGCCGCGCAACTAACTTGGTGGACAAAGCCCTTGCCCTCGATTAGTTCACTCCAGGCCTCAGGGCCTTCGCACAAACGAAGCGGCCAGCCCGTCACGTTAGAGGACGGCCGGGAACTTCGGAATGCTTTCGCGACGTTCGCGACGGGTGTTGCGATCGTTACCACCTGCGTCGGCGACGAGATGATCGGTGCGACTGTTAGTTCGTTCAACTCGGTTTCGCTTGTCCCTCCGCTTGTGTCGTTCAGCATTGCGCGGACGGCTCGGGCATTGGAAGCCTGGAACGCGACTGACCGGTTCGGCGTAAGCATCTTGGCGCGGGCGCAGTCCGAGCTTTCTAGCCGGTTTGCCAGGAGCATGGCGGATAAATGGAGCGGAGTCGAAATCCGTGAGGCTAATGTGATCAACGTTCCCCTGATCGGGGGAGCGCTGATGTGGTTTGAATGCGAAGTCTACGCGCGCTACGATGGAGGGGACCATATTATCCTTCTCGGGCGTGTTCTTGCCGCAACTCGCAACTCCGAAGCCGGGACCGATCCCCTCCTTTTCCACGGCGGTACTTATCGGCATCTCGCGCCCCCAGTGGGTTCGGAAACAATTCCAGACAACGCGATGTGGCCGCACGGATGGTAGGTACGCGACACGCTGCCCACCATAGCCGCCAACGCGGTGTCTGCTGTGCCCCGCCAACGGGACTGCCACATCATTGTCTTTCAATGCGGCTTGGGGAGTCGACGCGTCGCCGTTGCAGGTTGACCCTGCCAAATAGGGCATCTGAACCACTGCACATGCATCATTTGTCTGATAGGGGCTCGCCATGAATGTTGCCTACCGAGATCTTCGCGAATTCATTGGGTTGGTGGACGACATAGGCGATCTCCGGCGCGTTTCAGGCGCATCCCTTATGCATGAGATAGGCGCTATCACCGAAGTCGCTGCCGGCGACGCAAGCTGTCCAGCCCTTTTGTTCAACGACATTCCCGGCCAGGCGACTGGCAACCGCGTTTTCACCAACGCAACGGTCAGTGCGCGGAGAGCAGCGCTGGCCCTTGGCATAGATTACAACCTGCCAGCACTGGAAGCACTGAAGCTTTGGAAAACTCGACGCACGAGCTTGGAGCCGATCGCGCCTGTAGAGACTAAAGACATCCCAGTTCTGGAAAACGAAGCGCGTGGCCAGGATGTTGACCTCTCTCGTTTCCCAAGCCCAGTCTGGCACAAGCTGGACGGGGGCCCCTATATCGGGTCTGGCAGCGTCGTCCTGACGCAAGACCCCGATACTGGCTGGGTCAACTGCTCGATCTACCGCGTCCAAGTCCACAGTCGAAATCGCGTCACTATTCAATTCGATCACAACGGACGTCATGGTGCGATCATTTCGAAGAAATATTGGGATCGCGGCCAGGCCTGCCCCGTGGCCGTCGTCAATGGCCAGGACCCATCACTGTTTATCGCTGGCTTTGAGTATCTCCCGGAGGGAGCATCAGAACTTGACTTTGCGGGCGCCATCCGCGGAGCGCCGGTAGAGGTGTTCAAGGGGCCGCTTACTGGCCTTCCGATCCCCGCGCGGGCGGAGATAGTCCTTGAAGGGCGATTACTGCCGATGGCTGTTGAAAGCCTTCCAGAAGGGCCGTTCGGGGAGTTCACCGGCTACTACGCGGCCGATTCTCGACCAGGCCCGGTGATGGAGGTGGACGCCACTTACTTTCGCAACGATCCAATACTTTTCGGCTCTCCGCCTTTGAAGCCACCACGCTTCCATTTCGGATTGTCGTTCCGTGCTGCCAGCATCTGGAGCAACCTGGAAGCAGCTGGTGTCACCGACGTAGTAGGAGCTTGGCAGCACGTTTCGCAACTGATGACAGTCGTCGCAATCCGGCAGCGCTACGCCGGTCATGCTAAGCGCGCAGCGCTCATTGCGGCCGCGCATAGCTATATGGGGCGTCTAGTGGTCGTGGTCGATGAAGATATCGATCCCACAAGTCTCAATGACGTAATGTGGGCCATAACCACGAGAGCCGAACCGTCTGAGGATGTGGACATTATCCGGAACGCTTGGAGCTCTTCGCTCGATCCTCGCATCCCCCCAGCGCATCGGGATATTGGTTTGACCTCACATTCGAAAATGATCATCGATGCCTGCATTCCGTTTCAGCAGCTGGGCACCTACGCGCCCACCACAGCGCTTGGCATCCAAGAGGCCCAAGGAATCCGGCAGAAGTGGCCGCAGGTATTCAAGTAGAAGGGCGGCCTCCAATCCCATGCGAAGGCCGGCGCCGATAACCGGAGTGAGGTCTGGGTATAATTTATTCGCACAGACCCTGAGCCGACGTGCCCTTTCCGTAGCGGTCGTTGCCGATTAGTCATCGTGCTGGTGATCGGCGCTGTTGGAGGCTCACTGCCAACTTCGCGAACTGTTCACATTCCTCGTCATTTTCCTCGGTCGCGCCTGCACGGCTCCAGCTGACCAGCAAAGCAGTCGACCGTGGCATCGGCAAATTGCACAGTACGCCAGCTTCTGAACACGGATGATTTGCACTGCCGTTAGGGTGCCTGCATCCATCTTGGCGACTTCGCTCTCACCGGAGGCACGGGATCCCGGTCGGCGTCGCCTTGAACAGTGCTGCCGTCCCTTGCCAGACCGAGTGAGCAAATGGGGCCGAGGCGCTGCGGACAACAATGTCAGTTTGTATCCGAAGTTTATCCAGGTCGATTGGCGACGGACATTCAACCAAGGACGCTGACATGTCGTCGCGATTTGGACCCATTGTCGAGCACCATCAAATCACCGTGGAAGTGAACGTGCGTTGATTTGTCGGCGTTCGTAGGAAGACCCGCATCTACGTTGCGGGCCGCCCCCGAACCCATCAGAAAGCAATGTTGACATTCTTGAGCTGAGTGCATGCAAGAAGTTCCTCGATGGATTCCTCCCGTCCGAGGCCCGACTGCTTGTAGCCACCGAATGGCGCGCCAAGGAAATGCGTGCTCGAGCCGTTGACCCAAATATACCCAGCCTCGACCCTTGCGGCCGCACGGTGGGCGGTACTCAGGTTTTCGGTCCAGATCGAGGCGGTCAACCCCAGCTCGGATTCGTTTACAGCCTGGAACAGGCTCTCTTCGTCAGACCAGCGAATGATGGACATTACCGGACCAAAAATCTCTTCGCGCGCAATTCGCATAGACGGCGAGACATCTTTGAAAATTGTCGGAAGGTAGAAGAAGCCTCCAGAAAGACGGGGATCCTCTGGCCTCTTACCACCGAAGATCAGCGTCGCTCCGTCCTCCTTGCCGTACTCAACGTAACGCTCTGTCTTTGCCAATTGCTCTGCACTGACGAGGCATCCCATGTCCGTGTCCGGGTCGGATGGAATGCCGGCCGTGAGTTTCGACACGGATGCCACGATGTGCCCAATGACCTCGTCGTAAATACTCTCATGCAGGAAAACACGAGATGTCGATCCGCAGGACTGGCCACACCATGTAAAATTCATGCCCTGGACCGCGCCAGCTGCGACCTTCGCGGGGTCTGCATCGGGAAAGGCTATCAAAGCATTTTTGCCCCCTAGTTCGAGACTGAGTTTCTTTAACGTCCCGGCCGCGGAGCGAGCGATGGCCTTTCCTGTGGCGACTGACCCGATCAAGCCAACCATGGCGACTTTCGGGTGCTCGACAAGCGCTTGGCCGCATTCGAGTCCTCCCGGCAAAACAGTGAATACGCCGGGTGGAAACAGGTCGCCGACCAGTTCTGCAAACAGCAGCGTAGACAGCGGCGCCTGGGCGGGCGGTTTCATAACGATTACGTTACCCGAAACGAGCGGGGCGGCTGCACGTTGGGCGGCAAACAGAAATGGATGGTTATACGCATTGATACGCACAACCACGCCGAGGGGCTCCCTCACCGTGTAGTTGATTGAATCTGCAGTGAAGGGGATCGTGGTTCCCTTTGCTTCCGTAGCAAGTCCTGCGAAGAACTCGAAGGTGGCGGCTCCGGATTCGGCGTCCTTAATCATCCGCTTGTATGGGCCACCAGAATCGACAGAATCTGTCAGAGTTATCCGCTCGGCATTGGCTCTGATGATTGCTGCCGCCTTGCGCAACAGTGCGACCCGATCTTGCAACTTTGTTTGTCGCCACTCTCGGAAGCCTGCCTGTGCGGCGTCTACAGCGGCGTCAACATCCGCCTTACCTGCAATCGCGGTGATGCCGAGACTTGCTCCGGTAGCAGGATCGAAAACCTCTTCGCTCAAACCCGTCAGAGACTCGTGCCATCCGCCACCATAATAAAGCTTGCGGTGCGAGGGGAGGGCAGCCTGGATCTTGGATTGCATGAAGGGTCCTCGTGACGAGCGTTCAATCTAGAAGTTATAACTACAAAATGTACGTTTCTTATCAAGCTTTTTTTGGAACGAGAACGGAAGGATCGCAAGGGGGAACACAAATGTCGCGGATATGAGTGTCCTGCGGAAATCCCCAATCCCCTCTTTGATTGAGTTAGCTTTGTGATGTAACTAGTGCTCCTTGGGATTGTAGGCTTATCCCCTACGGCTGCGCAGATAGAGGTATATGGATGGCGAAAGTGACAACGACCAAGGAACTCGCTCAAGGGGGAGTACGAAAACGCAAGTCGCAGCCAGCGCCCTTTTCTCCCCCGTTAACCGTTTCACACCGCGAGCTCTTGTACAAAGGTAGCGACGACCGCTTTCGACAGGTGATTTACCTTTTCGTTGAGGTGCTGGGACGCTTTTCGGTCTGCCGAGATGCGTTTGGTCGCTCGATCGGTCTGACCGGTTCGCAGTTCGCCGTCCTCGCCGGCGTTGCATACCGGCAAGGTGAGCAGGGCGTCACGATAAAGCGTTTAGCTCAATACATTCATCTCGCGCCGACGCACGTAACGACGGAGGTCGGCCGGCTTATCCGTATGGGCCTCCTGCAAAAATTCGCTGCTGACGATGACCGCAGAAGTGTGCTTGTCAGTTTGACTGCGGTTGGCGAGGAGACGGTCGCAACTGTCAACCACTTCGTCCGCCGCGTAAACGACGTCTTGTTTGAAGGTGTGTCCGCAGAGGATCTGGAGCGCGCGGAGGGCGTTTTCAACCGTCTGTCGCGCAACAGCGAGTTCGCCATAGCCGAGCTTAGAGTGGCCGAGCGTGAGAGCGCTGAAAGTGATAGTAGGTGGGGCATGGGCCGGTAAGGGGGATACAGCGCCCGTGCGCCCAGCACATTTGAGCCTGCAAGCGTTTCAAAATTCCCAACAAGTCGACCTGATAATTCCAGCATTCGACATTGCCGCATCTAGCCGAATTTGCGTTCACCTCTTGTTGTTGGTGACGCTGACGTCCAGCACCACCATTTACCGCGATCGAACGATGCGCTTGAAGGCACCTGTCGATGCCAGCCATGAGGGCAACCCGAACGCCGTGGCCTGGCGCGTAAGAACCGCTTCCCGCGCCCGCGATATCCCGACATGTCTGAAGGAGCTAGCGAACCTGTTTTTGAATCAAGTCGACGCCGCCAGCGGTCATGCCGTGGGCGAACCATGATGCGACCTGATTGAGATTTGGCCTGACCGCATCGGCTACGAGCAGATGCGCTACTGAATAGGATGCTATTATTTCGATAGCATGCTGCACATCGGTAGCGCTGTGCACCTCACCTCGGGAAATCGCTGCTGTGAAGGCAGTCTCCATTTGGCGAAAAGTTTGAAAGACCACCTGTCGAAGCGACGATTTCACTAAAGGGGCTGACACAGCCTCTGCGAACATACACTGCAATATCTGGCCTGATCCACGAGACCAGCTGTTAAATACCTGCGTCAGGCAGGCGGCTATGTCCTCTTCAAAGGAATCTTTAAAAATTGGGGCGGCGCCATGATTTCTCCTCTCGTAGATATCTTTTAGCAAAGCAAACTTGTTTGGCCACCATCGATAGATCGTTGGCTTGCCCGCATGTGCTCGTCGTGCCACCGCCTCAAAGGAAAAGCCTGCGTGACCAGCCTCCAACACCAGGCTTTCAGCCGCCTTTAAAATAGCGTTCATTGTCTCGTCGCTTCTCCTCGGTCCAACTGAATGCCTGCTCATTGCCATCCACACCTTTCCGTCGAAACCGAAGCCGCTCAACGAAATGACAGGTGCCTTGCACAGCGGGCTACGGCACCCTTCCCGCACTTCGATCTTGCGCTAGATAGCTACATCATATACATTTATCGAAAGGTCTGTGGTTGTATAACTAGCGGTGCCTATTAGATGTTTGGCAAAGGTCTCATCCAGGTGCACGACGACTCGACGGGATGCGACTACTTCATCCTGGCCATCGACGGTCAAACTTTTGTTGCTCATCGGTCAAAACCAGATTTTGGCAGGAGCTGTAAAAGCGATAAATCGCTAGTTCCAGATCGGCCTCGACGTGCAATTAATTTTTCGATCGCGAGATTCGGCATCACAGCACAGTACCAGGGCTGGGCAAAGAATTTGCAGTGCCGATCGGTGCGTGGAATCGCGAATTTGTTGAAGCAGCTCGTTCGCACTATGTCATCGCGATCGAGGCGTTCTAGATGGTATTCCGCCCGAACCTAGAGCTTTGGCGTTAACGCGCTTGGGTCGCCCATTGGAGCCTCACAGCGGCCAGTGCTATCGGTAAGCCATCGTTGTAGGGGCCGATGAGGCATAAAATCATCCGATCGAGGATACCGAAGCGGACAAGTGTGAAAGAGCGGTCTGTGGCGGCACGCCGCAACAGAGGGCGATAATTGCGGCCATGTCGTCAAAGTCCTGAACATCCATCTTGCGCCCAAGATGCGAGCTGTAGAGCGCGATGTTCAAGGCAGCCCTTGACGCGGAAACCCGGAGCCCAGACGGTAGGGTGCCAGTATGTTCGACGGCACCTCCAACTAGAATCGTTTGCTCGGCATGCTCGGTGTCAATCTCGACCTTCAGAAGTGCACGGTAGAGGTCGCCTGTTTGTCCAGCCGGCAGGTTTGCCATGCCGCCTTTTGACGCCTTGCGGGCCGCGCGCGTTGGGAGAACCACCGTGCGGTGCCACCGCACAGCCGGAGCAATTATTGCGTCGAACGCATTTTGGTCGAGGTAGGTTGCTGAAGGATCGGACCACCAGAGGCAGAAAAATGCGATATTTACATCAAGCCCAAGCGCATCCTGCAGATTGATACAACGCTCCTTCACTCCTGGGCGGGCGTAGAGTTCTAGAGAAAAACTCCACAAGTCCTTCTCTGCGACGTGAGGCATTCCGTCCTCCCAAGTTCGATCGGGTGCGAGTTAAACCAGCAGTGGGCAAGCCGCGAGCAGGACTGTTCACGCTGTCATTTGTGCGCGAGGGGTGCGTATAGTGCTGGAACCTATGCTCCGGACCACCTGACGAGATCCGGAGGCCTCATTCCAAAGAGATCGAGCGCCCTGCCCACGGTATGATCAACAATGTCATCAATCGTCTGAGGGCGAATATAGAATGCGGGAACCGGTGGCATAACGATAGCACCAGCTTCAGTCACCTGCACCATGCTTTTAAGATGCCCAAGATGAAGCGGGGTCTCTCTCACCAACAGGACCAGCCGTCGCCGTTCCTTCAGGACGACGTCTGCCGCGCGCGTCAATAAGCTCGAAGTAGTGCCATGCGCTATCTCCGAGAGGCTCCTGATGGAGCAGGGCGCCACAATCATGCCAATTGTTTCGAATGAGCCACTTGAAATCGAAGCGGCAACATTTTCGTTGCGATGAACAACGCTAGCCAGTTCCTCAATCTCTTTGATCTTGAGTGAGACCTCATGCGTGGCCGTCAGCTTCGCTGATTTACTCATAACAAGGTGAGTTTCAAGATTCAGACGGCGTGCGATCTCAAGCGCCCGTATCCCGTAGATAATGCCCGAAGCTCCGCTAATTCCCACAATCAGGCGTTTCGACGATCCGGTCAAATGCTACCTCCAAAAATCAACCAACCTATCCTCGACGAACTGCAAAACATATCAAGGGGTGCATCGCCTGAGCAGGTGCAAAGTCGCCGTCCATCTTAAACGTTGCTTGAACCGCGGTTGCTTCAGGAGATCGCTCAACGAAGATTGGGGACGACGCTTAGACGACCGTTAAATGCAGCCAATCCAATGGCGGGGCGGTATATGCTCCTCGCTGTCCACCGTCACGCTAACATCCAGACCGCAGAAGTCAAGACATGTGAGCGAATAACATTTCATGATAGAACATCGTTGTAGGTAACGGCTTCCCTGCGCGCACAACGAGCTATCTCCCAGGGACGTCTCGCGCTGCACGTGGCGGTTGGCTTGAATGGCTTGAATGCGGAGCTTCGCCATCGCCTTAAAGGCAGGAGCCATGCCGGCAACTCGTGAATAGGGCGGAGGTCTTGTTCATAAACTGGAGCACTGCCTCGGGCGATGTTTCGAATCAACCTTCGCCTACAGGGTTCAACATTATGCATTCCACCTTGTGCTCGAGCTAGGCAGCAAGCTTCAGAAGCCGTGGTAACCCGCTCTCGCGGCGGGTGAAAGGTCAGCTCGCGCGAGAACCCGGGTCCCACCAGCGGCATCAACTCGACGCTCTCGATACGGGCAGCGCCCTGGTGCAGGCAGAGAGGGGGCGTAATGGCGACACAGACGCCGGTCGCCACTCTGGCGGCGAGTGCGTCGGAGGTGTCGAATTCGAGCATGCGCGGCGGCTCCGGGCGTGGCGGGCGAAGATGCCACTCGACTTGCGTGCCGCTATGCGAGTGCGCTTTGTGCCAAATGAGCTGATGGTGAGAGAATATCTCGCGCCCGGCAATCGGGACCGAGGTTTTCGAGACTAACAAGAAACAGGGCGCGCTAAACAGCGGATGACCGATGCCGCCGTCACCTCCTCGACGAAGACCTAGTTAGCGCCCATCCGGGCTGGCATGACGCTTTGCGATCCCACCTTAGCTCTGGCCAATCATCCCGCTGCGGCCCGTGTTTGTGTTCACAAAATGGTCTAGGTCAGATCGTGGCAAGATCGAATCCGTAAAAAATGGGCCACTCTTTGTTGGAGCGGCCCCAGCTGGGGAGACAAATCAGATGATCAAAACCGTCCGTTTGGCGTTATTCCAAAGCAAGTTCCGACACGACCCAGTGCATCGACAAGAGTTCGATACCTTTCCGGCTGATGTCTTGCTGCGACTGCGTCGGTAGGGTCAGTTCGGCCCAAACCCGGGCGAAGTCGGGCTCCCGTCGTCGAGTTTAGACAGCCAATCGATCAGGGCCGGGCGGTAGCGTGTAAGGCCCTTGTAGGTTGCAAGTTCTTCGGGCAGGTCGCGGATGACGCGGTGCAGGCGCCGCGCCCATTTCGGCTGCGTCACCAGTTCGTCCATCTTGATCAGGTAGCAGCGGATCGGGAAGACGATGCCGTTGGAGCGCGGCAGCCGCCAGAAGCTCTGCAATTCGACCCGCAGATGCACCTTGTCGCCGACGTTCTCGGGCGTCACCGTTGCCCGGTCCGGGCCCCATTTGTGGTAGTTTTCGGGGCTGGTATCGAGGCGCGGATTGACGGTCATCGTCCAGTTCAGTCGCCTGGCCGGTTTGCCCTGCTGGATATTGGTGAGGAATTTCAGCGCCCTGACGAAAATCCCCTTCTCGTGCGCCAGCGGCACTGGCGCGTGCCACTCGAAGAAGTTCATGCCGATGTCGAAATCGAGCGACCAGTCGGCCTGGGTGGTGACCATGCCGGCATCCATCCACAGATTGCCGTCGCGCTGGTCGAGGATGCAGAAATCGCCCTGGCTCTGGCGGGTGATGTATTCCATCGGCCCGTAAGGCAGCGTCGAGGTGTCGCCGAAGGTGAAGGTGTCATCGATGCCGAGCGGCCGGTTGATCCAGCGCCAGCGATCGCCGTTTCGCTCCAGGGTGAAATGCTCGGGGTAACCCAGCGCCTGCTGTTCCATCAGAAGCTCAAGCAGGTCCCAGCCGGCCAGCGTCATGTGCGGCAGCGACTGGCAGCGCAGCGGGTCCTCGGCCAGCACCAAAGCGCGGTCCTGCATCTCGGCGACATAGTGCTCGTCGACGTCGATCAGGTTTTCCAACACGCTGCCCTTGGGACCAACAACATGCGGCTCGATATTGACCGCATACATGTAGCTGTCTTCGTGGAACGGAAACGGGAAGCGCTTGATCTGCTCCGGGCTGTTCCTGAAGGTAAAGTCGCCCCGGAACGTCTCTTTTCTAAAGTCAATTCCCATAACATCCTCCTCCTGACCGACGAACGCGCCGATATGCCTCAGCGTTCAAGCACCAACGATTTGCCCTCGAAGCGGGAGACGCATGGCATGATCTTGCAGCCTGAACGGTGGTCTTCCTCGCTCAGCCAATGGTCGTTGTGGATGAACTTGCCGTCATACGAGATGACGTTGGTCTCGCACTGGCCGCAGACGCCGCCGCGGCAGAGATAGGGCGGATCGACACCGGCGGCTTCGATGGCTTCAAGCAGGCTTTGCTGCTCGCCGATGCGGATGGTCTTGCCGCTGACGGCAAGTGTCACGTCGAAAGGCAGGCCGGGCTGGGGCGCCGCGAAATGCTCGTAGTGTACGGTCTCCGAGGGCCAGCCCAGCTCTGCAGCGCGGGCGCGGACCCAGTTGATCATGCCGGCCGGGCCGCAGACATAGAGATGCGTGCCCAGCGGCTGCGACGACAACAGCCGGTCCAGCTCGATGCGCTCGTCGCGATCGTCGTGATAGAGCCTGATGCGGTTGCCATAGCGCTCCTGCAGCACGTCGGCATAGGTGCCGAGCGAGGCGGTGCGGCAGGTGTAGTGCAGTTCGAAATTGCCGCCGGACCCGGCGAGCTGCGCGGTCTGCGCCATGAACGGCGTGATGCCGATGCCGCCGGCCAGCATCAGATGCTTCTTCGCCCTGAGGTCGAGCGAGAACAGATTGACGGGGTAGCTGACCACCATCTCCAGGCCGGGCTTGACCGACCGGTGCATGAACAGCGAGCCGCCGCGGCCGACATCGTCGCGGCGCACCGAGATGGTGTATTCGCGCGTGTCGAGCGGCGAGCCCATCAGTGAATAAGGATTGAGCCTTGTGAGGTCGCCGTCGCGCATCTCGACCACGACATGGGCGCCGCCGGAAAAGGTCGGCAAAAGCTCCCCGTCACGGCGGCGGAAATGGAAGCGCGTGACCAGTTCGTTGACCGGGACGACATCGCTGACCACGACATCGAGCTTGGTGGTGCCGGTGCTCATCGGAAGATCTCCTCCATCGGAGGGATTTCGCTGCGATCCTCGGCGTTGATGCAAACACCCTGGAACGCGGCAAGGCGCCGCGAATAATGATCGCGCACCAGAAGCAGCAAGCCGCAATGTGCGCAGGTCGCCGGCTGCGTCGTCACGTTCTCGGTGATGCCCTTGCAGTGGACGCACTGCATGCGCCGCGCCAGCGAGCCCCGATGCTCGGTCTGGATCGAGGTGTGGTCGATGCCGGCTTCGAGGGCCACCTGCATGGCCTGGCCAATCAGGCCTTCGGTACCGGCAAGGTAGAGACGCAAGCCCATATGCGCGTTGGCCAGCGTTTGCTTCAATCGCGGCAACAGGCTGGCGAAGGACGGCGCCTGATGAAACTGCCCCGGCTTCAGCGCTTCGAGAGCGGCGACGTGTTTGCCGTCCGGATCCGGGATATAGACGATTTCGGCGCCTTCGAAAAATCCGGCCGGCGCTCTTGCGGCCATATCTGAAATAGCAAGAGCTCCTTCCGCGTCAGCAACAAAAAGGTGGTGGCTTCCGGTCTGCGGGGACAATGTTCCGAAGACCGGCCGACTGAGAATCGTCTTTACCGGCGTGGTGTCCAACGCCTCATCCCTTCGCAGTGCGCTTGATCTTCTTGGGGTCGTCAAACGGCAATGGCTGGGCGGTGGCCTTGATGGCACCGCTCTTGTTGCGAATCTCGAGCTTGGTGTCCTTGACCGCGCAGTCGACGTCGAGCCGGGCGATGCCCATCGATTTCTTGACCAGCGGCGAATACATGGCGCAGGTCACCACGCCAACTTGTCTGCCGTCGCGATAGACCGGCGCGCCTTCGTCGGCCGGCTCCTTGCCTTCGAGTAGCACACCATAGATCTTGAAGCGCTCCTTGCCCTTGAGGCGGTAATGCTCCTCGGCGCCACGAAAACCGGTCTTTCCAGGGCTGACGGTGAAGTCGAGGCCGAGTTCCCACAGCGTGTCGCCAGGGCCTTCATTCTCGAACGGGTATTTCTGCGAATTGTCGTAGGGGTAGAAAAGCAAATAACTTTCGACGCGCAGCATATCGAGCGTGGTGAAGCGGCAAGGAATGATGCCGAGGCTTTTGCCCTCATCGAGGATTCTGTCCCAGATCGTGCCGGCATCCTGGCCGCGGCAGAAGATTTCGTAGCCGCGCTCGCCTGTATAGCCGGTGCGCGAAATCATCACGGGAAAGCCGAACAGCTGCGTCTGCATGTGGTGGAAATAGTTGAGGTCGCGGATGCCCGGCACGTGCTTGGCCAGATAGTCGACCGCTGTCGGACCCTGCAGCGACAAATCATGCAGATTGTCGTCGAAGCGAACGGAAACATCGCGGCCGATCGACGCCCGGGTCAGTTCTTCATGACCAGACCCTGAGCCATGGACGACCATCCAGGAATTGGTGGATATCCGGTAGATGACACAATCATCGGTGAATTTGCCTTGGTCATTCAGCATGCACGCATAGACAGATTTGCCGGGATAGATTTTTTCGACATCACGGGTGGTTGCGAGATCGATGAGATGCGAGGCGTGCGGCCCTGTGATGTGCACCTTCTTCAGGCCCGACACATCCATAAGTCCGGCCTTGGTGCGGATGGCGATGTACTCCTCGTCGGCATCCTTGTCGTAGGTCCAGGCGGTTCCCATGCCGCTCCAGTCTTCGAGTTTCGAACCCAGCGCCCGGTGGCGATCCGCCAGGGTCGAAAATCTCCAGGATGCCGTCATCAGTAGTCCTCCTCCGAAACTGTCTCAATCGCGTCCGCGCTTTGCCTAAGGCTGGCGCCAAGTAAACCATACTGAACTGAAATTCGAGCGCAGTGCAATACCCATATGCAATAAAGTTTACTGTAAGGCAACTTTTCGGTTTGCGAGCCTACCGCCGAACTCGTAAAGAATGCCTGCCCTAAAGGAACAGTTATGCGCTTTCAGAAATGAGGCTAGAGCGTCGAGATGGTTGGAGTGACCTCGTAGTTCCTGTGACGACTATGAAAGCCATTAAATTCAAGGTCTTGAAAGTGGAAGCGCGCGGCTGCGGGGCACCGCCGCGAGCCCTCAATCATGTCCGCCAGGCAGTTGACGAGGCCTTCGTATTCCCTGTGGATTGCTAGAAAACTCGCGTGCGGGAAACGATCCTGATGATGGCGAATGAGTTCGTTGGCGTCCTTCCCCAGCAGGATGGACGCGCCCCCCTTTGAGCTAGAGTCGACAAGAACCGTTCTGGCCAAGTGGGATGCATCTGTCTGGCCTCAACGGGAGCTTCGCAAACAGCCAAGGGGCTTGCCACCTCTGTCATCTGAAAAAGGGGAAATGGCGATGGTCCGGCGAAAAGTTCGTCGTTCGCGTCGACACAACTGCTTGGCGATGTGCCAAATGCGCGGCGAACGGCGTCAGACCCGCAGCTGATCTGCTGGATCCCTGTGTCGCTCCTGTCGGGGACTCCATCCGGAGGATGGCTGGTGCTGCTGAGCGGGACATAGGCTGTAAGCATCTGAAAAAATTACATTTAATTATATCCTACGCCGCCGACAATATGCTACTTGAAGCGTTGCTTTTACACTGATATGAATATAAAATTCATTGCAGGAATATCAGAAACCCCTCAAGTATGCCCCAGGGGCCGAAGGGTCACGAAGATGATCATGCTCCCGGAACAGGACCATCGCCCAAGAGACGAGCAGGGCGATGTTTTGGAAGAAAATCGGCCAATGAATTTCCGTGAAGATGCCCGCAGCTTGCTGTTCCGACTGCTCTTGTCGGTTGTGGCCGAACGCGAGCCAGACATAGCCGAAGTGCTGAATGGGCAAGTCGATCTCGACACATTGCCAAAGGAACGGCGCATCGCCGCTCTGCAGGCCGCTGGCATCTGGTTTCAGCTCCTGGCCATTGCCAGAGAACTGGCTGCAATGCGCTCACGCCGGGAGCTTGAGCAGGCCGGCGGGGCCGACGAGGTGATCGGGTCATTCTCCAATGTGGTTGGCCAGATCGCAGCGCAAGGCTACTCGGCCGCGACTGTACAGGAGGTCCTGAACGGGCTCTGTGTCGGACCGACGATGACGGCGCACCCTACCGAAGCAAAGCGCGTGACGGTGCTTGAGATTCACCGGCGCATCTACCGCAAATTGACGGAACTGGAGCAGCAGCGATGGGCGCCACGTGAGCGCGATACTCTGGTCCGCGATCTGAAGAGTGAGATCGAAATCCTGTGGATGACCGGCGAGCTAAGGCTGGAGCGCCCTTCCGTCGAGCGAGAGATTGCCTGGGGATTGCATTTTTTTCGTGAGGTGATTTTTGAGGCGACGACGCAGCTCTATGAGACCTTGGAGGGAGCATTGCGCCGGCACTATCCGCAGCATGATCTCAAGACGCCGTCGTTCATGCGCTATGGTTCCTGGATTGGGGGCGATCGCGATGGCAACCCCTATGTGACGGCAAAGATCACTGCATTTGCCTTGTCTGAGTGTCGCAACGCGGCCATCGAATGGTACCGGGAAAAGGTACGGCGGCTGGTCACAGTTTTGAGTGCCAGTTCCAATGTTGTCGATATGCCGGAGTTCTTTGGATCTGCGCTGACGGTGGCGCTTGATAAAAGCGGTGATGGACAGCAGATCGCGACGAGGAATTCGAATGAACCTCTTCGGCAGTTCGCTGCAGCCATGCTGTGTCGGCTTGATGCGCTGCATGGCAGGGGAAGTGGTGTTGCCTATCAGAATGAAGAGGGTTTCAGGAAGGACCTGCTAACGCTTTCGAAGGTGCTTGACGCCATCGGAGGCAATCTGATTGCCAAACGCTTCGTCCATCCGCTGGTGAGGCAGCTCGATACTTTTGGTTTTCGCACCGTGTCGCTGGATATCCGACAGAATTCGACGGTGGTCAATCGCGTCCTGGCGGAACTGTTCGCAGCAGCCTCGCCGCATGTTCCGGCGTGTCAACCTGGAAGCCCACAGTGGTCGGCGCGCATACGCGAAAGCCTTCACGCCGGCGAACGGCTCGAGATCAAACGAGACAATCTTGGTGAGGAAGCACGTGAACTCCTCGATCTGTTTGATGTCATTCGCGACGCTGCGCTTGAAAGTGGTAACACGTCGATCGGCACCTTCATCCTGTCCATGACACAGTCTCCCGAGGACATTCTGGCGGTATACCTCCTTGCCCAGTATTGCGGTCTGGCGACCGCTCTCGATGGATCTGGCACGATCAGGCTCAAGGTCGTGCCCCTGTTCGAAACGATTGGCGATCTGCGCTCAGCACCAGAGATCATGGATCAATTGCTGGCGACGTCGATTGTTCGTCGATCGATACGTGACTTCGCCAACCGTCAGGAGATCATGCTCGGCTATTCTGACTCCAACAAGGATGGCGGGTTCCTCGCCTCTAACTGGGAATTGAGCAAAGCCCAGAAACGACTCACGCGGACGGGTCAGAAAAACAAGATCAAGATCAGCTTCTTCCATGGTCGTGGTGGATCGGTCAGCCGTGGCGGTGCGCCGACTGGAAGGGCGATCGCGGCCCAGCCCGCGCAAACAGTTGGTGGCGTGATGCGCGTGACTGAACAAGGCGAGGTGGTGTCTTCGAAATTCGCCAATCGCGGAACAGGGCTCTATCAGCTCGAAATCCTCGCCGCGAGTGTATTGGCCCACAGCGTCAAGTCGGCCGACGAGGCCGAACTTAAGGACAATCCGGAATTCGAAGAAGCGCTCGATGCCCTGACCGGCATGTCGCAGGCCTCCTATGCCAGCCTGATCAACGAGCCGGGATTCATCGACTATTTCAACCAGGCGAGTCCCGTCGAAGAGCTCGCCCTCCTGAAGATCGGGTCGAGACCTCCGCGTCGTTTTGGTGCAAGCAGCCTTGCTGATCTTCGAGCCATACCGTGGGTCTTTGCCTGGAGCCAGAACCGTCATCTTCTGACGGGATGGTACGGTATCGGCAGCGCATTGAATTCGTTCGTCTCCGTGCGAGGCGATCATGGCATTAATCTGCTGAAGCAGATGTTCGAGCGTTCGCGTTTCTTCCGCCTGATCGTCGATGAGGTGGACAAGACGCTATACCAGGCTGACATGGAAATTGGCCGCCTATATGCCGGGCTTGTCACTGATCCTGAGACAGGCGAGCGCATCCATAAGAAGATTGCTGCCGAATATC
This sequence comes from Mesorhizobium sp. M8A.F.Ca.ET.202.01.1.1, assembly GCF_004791595.1. Taxonomy (NCBI): domain Bacteria; kingdom Pseudomonadati; phylum Pseudomonadota; class Alphaproteobacteria; order Hyphomicrobiales; family Phyllobacteriaceae; genus Mesorhizobium; species Mesorhizobium sp. M8A.F.Ca.ET.202.01.1.1. The sequence continues at coordinate 379,674 of NZ_SRUN01000002.1, forward strand.
AGCTGACGCGCCGCATAATCGGGGAGATCACCGGCCCGGTCGACCTGTCGCGACGCTTTCCTGCGTTTAAGCGCCACTTCGACCGAACCCGACCGCAGATGGACGACATCCACAAGCTTCAGGTGAAGTTACTGCATGAGGTCCGAACGCATGATGGTTCGAAGCCAAGTCCTAAGCGGGCAATCAATGCGCTTCTGTTGTCGATCAACTGCATATCCGCTGGCCTTGGATGGACCGGCTAGCATCAGAGCTCGCTATTGTGCTGAATAAGGAGGACACAAATGAATATTCCGACAAGACCGGACCTTGGCAGCCTCGGCCAGTTCTTTCGCACAGGCGTTGCAGAATCCGATCCGGCCGTCGACGCCGCGATGAATCGTGAACTGCAAAGGCAGCGGGACGAGATCGAACTGATCGCTTCGGAAAACATCGTTTCAAAGGCGGTGCTGGAGGCCCAAGGGTCTGTCCTGACCAACAAATACGCCGAGGGATATCCTGGCCGGCGTTACTACGGCGGTTGCCAGTATGTCGACGAGATAGAAGAACTGGCCCGCAATCGTGCCATGGAGCTGTTCGACTGCACTTATGCCAACGTGCAGCCCAATTCTGGCAGCCAGGCGAACCAGTCGGTCTTCATGGCGCTGATGCAGCCGGGTGACACGTTCATGGGGCTCAACCTTGCCGCCGGCGGCCACCTCACTCACGGATCTCCAGTCAGCCAATCGGGTAAGTGGTTCAACGTTGTCTCCTATGGCGTGAGGCCGCAGGATCAGCGGATTGACTATGATGAGGTGCGTCATCTCGCAATCAAGCATCGGCCGAAACTCATTCTGGCTGGCGGCTCGGCCTATCCTCGCATCATCGATTTCGAAATCTTCCGCAACATCTGTGACGAAGTTGGCGCCAAACTCTTTGTCGACATGGCCCATTTTGCCGGTCTGGTTGCAGGCGGGGTACATCCCAATCCGTTGCAGCACGCGCATGTCGTGAGCACCACCACGCACAAGACGCTGAGAGGTCCGCGCGGTGGCATGGTGCTGTCCAATGACGAGGAGATTGGGAAGAAGATCAACTCGTCGGTGTTTCCAGGCATCCAAGGGGGACCCTTGATGCATGTTATCGCAGGCAAGGCGGTTGCATTCGGTGAGGCGTTGAAGCCCGCGTTCAAAACCTATGCCGCCAATGTTGTCGCAAATGCCAAGGCTCTGGCCGAAACCATCGCGGCTGGTGGGGTGGACATCGTGTCCGGCGGCACGGACACCCATCTGATGCTCGTCGATCTGCGCCGCAAGCAATTGACCGGAAAGACTGTGGAAGCCGCTCTCGGTCGCGCTCACATCACCTGCAATAAGAACGGTATCCCCTTCGATCCGCAGACCCCTGCAGTCACTTCTGGGATCAGGCTCGGGACCCCCGCTTGTACGACGCGCGGCTTCATGGCCGAAGAATTTCGTCAGGTAGGGAAATTGACGATGAAGGTTGTCGACGGGCTTCTGGCAAACGGGGAACAAGGCAACAAGGCCGTCGAGAACGAAGTTCGCGAAGAAGTGGGCACGCTGGTGCGCAGGTTCCCCATCTACGATTAAACCGGGTTCAGGATCGACAATACCCATGGCCGAAGTGAACAGATTCAAGGTTATGATCGCGGACCGCAACCCGCTGGTCTTAAGTGCCCTTTGCGACATGATAAACAAGGATCAGCGTTTTGAACTCGCACAATGCGTTCAGAGCGGGGAAGCCTTCATCAAGGCGGCTTCCGAGCCGGTCTGCGCCTTTGATGTCGCGGTCGTCGGTTGGAAGCTGTCAGATATGGATGGTGGCGAGGTCCTAGCCGCGTTGCGAAGGCTCGAGCTTCACGTGCGTGTCGTGGTCTTCTCCAATGAGCACGACACCGCCATTTTGAAACAGTGCGTTCGCATGGGAGCACAAGGCTTTTGCTATCAGTTCGACGATCCATGTATTCTCTTCGAAACGTTACTCGTCGTCGCGAGAGGCAGGATCTGCATACCTTTCATCGATGTCGCCAAAATTAACGATACACCGTTGTCAAAACTTACACCGCGGGAGCGAGAGTTGCTGGCCGTTCTGGCGGACGGTTGGACCAATCTACAGATCGCGACGCGCACCGGTCTTTCCGAAAACACGGTCAAATACCATCTGAAAAATCTCTACGACAAGCTCGATGCACGCAATCGTGCTATGGCCGTGGCGCTGTATGCTGCAGAGAAGAAGCGGGGCGTGCCGCAAACTATCCGCTAAGTCCGGCAGACGACCTGGTGTCATTCACTCCACGTTCTGGCGCAGGCGGTCGGTCATTGAAGAAGGCCGCTTCACGCAGGGTTTGTTCTTGCCATCAGGCTCCAGCATGCGCCTGTCCGATTTCGCGCGCCAGACGCCCGCGATGCAGCACGCTTTTGGGTCGAACACGCACCCGCCGGTGATTTAGAAATATTCCTTTTAGGAAAGAAATATTATTTGTAGTATTCGTTTGGTTAAGCTATGGTTGGGCCGATAAAGGCAGAACGTCCTGCGAGACAGGTGCTATATGCAGGCATGTTTTTGCGAAACGCCGAGCGCGGAGTTCGTCATTTCCATGGAAATTGCCAACGTTTGCCCAGGCGGATTTCATCAACGTGGCTCATGCGAGGCGTCGCGCTTTCTGCCGCCGCTTCACGACGGGCATGCCCCATTCGGGCTTCATTTGTCTTTCCAGGATGCATTGGATTCTTACGAAGAATGGGCGGCTGAGGCCGACGAACCGTCGGTTGCGGTTGATGGTCAGCATGTGACGATCAGCTCCGTTTTCTGCCGAATGAGTGATTGCAAGGACCTGCTTCCCCGGCGCATGCTCGATGCACTGGTCGTTCTGGTTCCGCCAGAGGCTCAGAGATCGCTTGAAGCGGGTCGGACCACGTTTGCAAACGGGAGCCGACTGTTGTTGGCCATGTGCCATCAACGCCGCACCTGTCGTCGACAGATGCATAGTGACGAGCTGGCGCTCAATCACGTCGATTCGCTCCGGATGGAAAATATAATTCAAAAAATATTATCTCGGATTTATTGTTCCAAAGAGATATCCGCACCTCAGGTCAATATTATTTAAAATTCTAGTTGTAAAAAAAGACATCGAAGTCATTCACAAATTTCTCTGGCTAGTACAGACAGTCATACTGATAACTGTCAGTGGTCTTGCGTGCGGTATAATTGAAAAGGGTAGGTTTGTCCTACCCTTTTGGGTCATGATGGAGTGCTCATATGGGCCTATTTCGAGGCGGGATCTTTGTATTTTCTCCCCGGATGGGTGTTGTTTCGAATGGGCCGAGATATCTATGCTCCAATCGGAAGCAGGCGATGCCTTCAGAGCCGGGATTCGCCAAGCCGATATGAGGAGAATCTGTCATGGCCGGATACAACCATCTTTTCATCCCAGGACCGACCAACGTTCCTGAACGGGTCCGGCAGGCGATGAATGTTCCGATGGAGGACATGCGCGCCGGATCATTTCCGGAATTCACGCTGCCGTTGTTTGAAGACATCAAGAAGGTGTTCAAGAACGAGACCGGCCGCGTCTTCATATACCCCTCGTCAGGCACTGGCGCCTGGGAAGCGGCGATGACCAACGTGCTGAGCCCCGGCGACGGGGTGCTGATGTCACGGTTCGGCCAGTTCTCGCACCTTTGGATCGACATGGCCGAACGTCTCGGCTTCGTTGTGGATGCAATCGATTGCGAGTGGGGGACCGGTGTTCCGCTCGAGCTCTACGCCGAGCGGCTGAAGGCCGATAAGGGGCACCAGATCAAAGCGGTGTTCTGTACGCAAAACGAAACCGCCACCGGCGTGACCAGTGATGTCGCTGGTTGCCGTGCCACACTCGACGCGATTGGTCATCCTGCGCTGCTCTTCGTCGACGGTGTGTCATCGATCGGCTCAATCGATTTCCGACAGGAAGAATGGGGTGTCGACTGCGCCGTCAGCGGTTCCCAAAAGGGCTTCATGATGCCTGCGGGTCTCGGATTCTTATCGGTCAGCAAAAAAGCCATCGCCGCCTCTAGAGAGGCGACCCATCGGCGCTGCTATTTCTCGTTCGAGGACATGATCCGCGCCAACGATGCCGGCTATTTCCCCTACACGCCGGCGACACAGCTGCTGCGCGGCCTGCGCGCCTCGCTCGATCTGATCGCTGAGGAAGGGCTCGACAACATCTTCGCCCGTCACCATCGCCTCGCCGAAGGCGTGCGCAAGGCGGTCGACGCCTGGGGCCTGAAGCTGTGCGCAAAGGCGCCGAAATGGCACTCCGACACCGTCAGCGCCATCCTGGTGCCGGAAGGCATCGACAGCGGTGACGTCGTCAAGCGCGCCTACGGCACCTATCAGACCTCGCTCGGCGGCGGCCTCAACAAGGTGATGGGCAAGGTCTTCCGCATCGGTCATCTCGGTTGGCTGAACGAGGTGATGGTTCTGGCGTCACTGTCCGCCGCCGAACTGGCGCTGCTCGACTGCGGCGTCAAGCTGGCGCCGGGCTCCGGCGTCGGCGCCGCCATCCAGCATTTCCGCGCCTCGGCCGCGATGCCGGTCGCCGAAGCCGCCTGAGGGGAACCGACGATGAGCCACACCATCAACCATTTGAAAAAATTGCGGCTGCAGCGCAGCGAACTGGCGGTTCCCGGCTCCAGCCCGGAAATGATCGACAAGGCGGCCAACAGCGCCGCCGACTTCGTCTTCCTCGACATCGAGGACGCCGTCGCCCCGCCCGACAAGGAGCGCGCCCGCAAGAACATCATCCAGGCGCTCAACGACATCGACTGGCGCGCCAAGGGCAAGACCGTATCGGTGCGCATCAACGGTCTCGATACGCACTACATGTACCGCGACGTCGTGGACGTCATGGAACAGGCCGGGGACCGGCTGGACACCATTCTGGTTCCGAAGGTCGGCGTGTCGGCCGACCTCTACATGGTCGAAGCCATGGTCAACCAGATCGAGATGGCCAAGGGCTACAAGACCCGGGTCGGTCTCGAAGCGCTGATCGAGACCGCGCTCGGCATGGCCAATGTCGAGGCCATCGCCGCGACGCCCGGCCGGCTGGAGGCCATGCATTTTGGCGTCGCCGACTATGCCGCCAGCAACAAGGCGCGGACCGTCAACATTGGCGGCCTCAACCCCGATTATCCCGGCGACCAGTGGCATTTCGCCCTGTCGCGCATGACCGTCGCCTGCCGCGCCTATGGCCTGCGCGCCATTGACGGGCCGTTCGGCGATTTCTCCGATCCGGAAGGCTACAAGGCGGCCGCCCGGCGCGCCGCCGCACTCGGCATCGAAGGCAAATGGGCGATCCACCCCTCGCAGGTCGCGCTCGCCAACGACGTCTTCTCACCGCCGGAAAAGGAGGTGACGCGGGCCAGGCGGATCATTGAAGTGCTCAAGGAAGCGGAGGAGCAGGGCAAGGGTGCTGCGTCTCTGGATGGCAAGATGATCGACGCTGCATCGGAACGCATGGCGCGCAACGTCCTGGTCACGCACGAAGCCATCGAGCGTCCGATGCATTTACGCGAAGCCGCACAGAACTGAGGAGGAGTTCGACATGGACATCCACGAATATCAGGCGAAAGAATTGCTCTCCCGTCATGGGATCCATGTGCCGCGCGGCGGGCTGGCCTATAGCCCCGAGCAGGCAACGTATCGTGCCAGCGAAATCGGCGGCAGCAAATGGGTCGTCAAGGCGCAGGTTCATTCCGGCGCTCGCGGCAAGGCCGGCGGCATCAAAGTCTGTGCTTCCGACCAGGAGGTGTGCGATGCCGCCGAGTCCATGCTGGGCAGGAAGCTGGTGACCCACCAGACCGGCCCACGCGGCAAGCTGGTATCGCGGCTCTATATCGAGGAGACGGTCGAGATCCAACAGGAAATCTATCTCGCCTTTGTGCTGGATCGTAAGGCCGAGAGGGTCATGATCATAGCTTCCGCTTCTGGCGGCATGGAGATCGAAGAAATCGCGGAGAAAAAGCCTGACTCGATCATTCGGGCAACAGTCGATCCCGGTACGGGTATGCAGCAATACCAGGCGCGCGAAATCGCCTTTGGTCTGGGCCTGGAAACCAAATTGATCGGAAAGGCGACCGAGACGCTTCTGGGTTGCTATCGGGTGTTTCGCGACTATGACGCCGCGATGCTGGAAATCAACCCATTGGTCATCACCGGAGACGGCAATCTGATGGCCCTGGACGCCAAGATGTCGTTCGACGAGAACGCCTTGTTCCGGCGGCCGGAAATCTCCGAACTGCGCGACAAGAGCCAGGAAGACCCACGCGAAACCTTCGCCAGCGACCGCGGCCTCTCCTATGTCGGCCTCGACGGCAATATTGGCTGCATCATCAACGGCGCCGGCCTCGCCATGGCGACGATGGACATGATCAAGATCGCCGGCGGCGAGCCGGCCAACTTCCTCGACATCGGCGGTGGCGCCTCGCCGGAGCGGGTCGCGAAATCCTTCCGCGCCGTGCTTGGCGACAAGAATGTCGAGACCATCCTGGTCAACATCTTCGCCGGCATCAACCGCTGCGACTGGGTTGCGGAGGGCGTCATCAAGGCAATACGGGAAGTCGGCGTCAACGTGCCGCTGGTGGTGCGGCTTGCCGGCACCAAGGTCGAGGAAGGGCGCCGCATCCTGGCCGATTCAGGCGAGGCGGTGATTGTCGCCGACACGCTGGCGGAAGCCGCCGAAAAGGCCGTCGCCGCCTGGCGCGCGGCCACCAAGAAAAAAGCAGCCTGAGGGAGGTCGAGAAAATGGCAATCCTGCTCAACCGCAGCACCCGCGTCATCGTCCAGGGGTTTACCGGGAAGATCGGCAGTTTTCATGCCGAGGATATGCAGCGATACGGGACCAAGGTGGTTGGTGGCGTCACGCCCGGCAAGGGCGGCCAGACGCATCTCGGCCTGCCCGTCTTCAACACGGTCAAGGGCGCCGTGCGTGAGACCCGCGCGGAAGCGAGCATCGTCTTCGTGCCGCCGCCCTTCGCCGCAGATTCGATCATGGAAGCCGCCGACGCCGGCATCAAACTCTGCGTCTGCATCACCGACGGCATCCCCTCGCAGGACATGATGCAGGTAAAGCGCTACATGCGCCGCTACCGCTTCGAGGACCGCATGCGGCTGATCGGCCCGAACTGCGCCGGCATGATCACGCCGGGACAGGCGCTGATGGGCATCATGCCGGGCAACATCTACCTGCCCGGCCGCGTCGGCATCGTCGGCCGCTCCGGCACGCTCGGCTATGAGGCGGCCTCGCAGATGAAGGCGCTCGGCATCGGTGTATCGACCAGCGTCGGCATCGGCGGCGACCCGATCAATGGGTCGTCCTTCCGCGACATTCTTGAACTGTTCGAGAAGGATGATGACACCGACGCGGTGGTCATGATTGGTGAAATCGGCGGATCGCAAGAAGCCGAGGCCGCCGAGTGGGCCAGATCGAATATGAAGAAACCGTTGATCGCCTACATCGCCGGGCTCTCTGCGCCGAAGGGAAGACGTATGGGCCATGCCGGAGCAATCATTTCCGCCTTCGGCGAGTCTGCACAGGAGAAGGTGGAGATCCTGCGTGACGCCGGCGTGACCATTGTGCCGACACCCGCCGCGTTCGGCGCTACAGTGGCCGGCGTGCTCGCCGAGCAAATGAAAGCCGCCTGATCCGAGTTCGTGCAATCGGGATTGGTTTTGACGGGCGATCCTTATCCAACCGGCGAGGAACTCGCATGAAGCCGCGCATAATTGTGACGAGGCGTTGGCCCGACGCTGTCGAGCGCGTCCTTGCGGAACGCTTCGACGTCACGCTGAACCAGGGAGATATTCCTTTCACATCGACGCAGCTCAAGGCCGCGATGGCGGGCTTTGATGCGATTCTGCCGACGGTCAGCGACAAGCTGCCCGCGTCTGTTTTTCCCGATGAGGACGGGCGCACCAAGTTGATCGCAAATTTCGGAGTTGGGTTCAGTCACATCGATCTCGATGCCGCCAGGCAGCGCGGCATCCTAGTGACAAACACGCCAGGCGTACTGACGGATTGCACCGCCGATATTGCCCTGAGCTTGCTGCTCGCGGTTGCGAGGCGCACCGGCGAGGGCGAACGCCAATTGCGGGCGGGAAAATGGTCGGGATGGTGTCCGACCCATATGATTGGCGCCAAAGTTTCGGGCAAGACGCTAGGCATCATCGGGATGGGGCGCATAGGCAAGGCAGTTGCGAAGCGTGCCCGTTTCGGCTTTGGCATGGACATCATATTCTTCAATCGCTCGCGCGTGGATGATGATGAGCTCCGGGCGATGGCTGCCACGCAGGTATCAAGCATCGAAGAAGTCCTCAATCGATCGGATTTCGTGTCGCTGCATTGCCCCGGAGGGGCCGAAAATCGACACTTGATCGACGGCAGGCGCATCGGCGCAATGAAGCCGGGTGGATTTTTGATCAATACGGCCAGGGGTGACGTTGTCGATCAGGATGCGCTTATTCAGGCGCTCGAGAACCGCACCATCGCTGGCGCCGGCCTGGATGTATTTGCCGAAGAGCCTCTCGTCCCCGAACGGCTCTTGCGATTGGACAATGTTGTTCTACTTCCGCACCTAGGCTCTGCCACCGAAGAGACACGCGTGGCGATGGGGATGAAGGCGGTGGACAACTTGATCGCCTTCTCCGAGGGGCGCCAACCGCCCGACAGGGTGACCTAGGTGGTCATCCGATCGGCGGGCGTGCTCAAGGCCCTTCGGCAAGAGGCTGTAGCCCTGTTTCGCGAGGGCGTGGCGGCGGCAAATCCTGAACACGCAGTGTCCGTGGCGTTGCTTGAGCGCAGTGAACTGCTCGAGCGGGCGTCGCGGATCATTCTGGTCGCCTTCGGCAAGGCAGCCTGCTCCATGACGCGGGCTGCCCTGCCTTTTGTCCGCGACAAGTTGGAGACGGCCACCGCCCTCACCAATCACGAGAACATGGACCCCATTGATGGGGTCCAGGTGATGACTGGCGGCCACCCGATCCCGGATCAGGGCAGCATTGCGGGCGCAGCGGCGATCGAGAATGCCGTTGCGGACGCGCGGGACGGCGACCTGGTTCTTGTTTTGGTCAGCGGTGGCGGCTCGGCCTTGCTGTGTGCGCCGCCGTTGGGCATCGGACTCGCCGACAAGATAGCCCTCAACAAAGTATTGGTTCACTCCGGGGCGGACATTGGCGAGATCAATTCCGTCCGGCCATTGTTCTCGCGACTTAAAGGCGGCCAGCTTGCCCGTTTGGCGGGAAAAGCCCGCGTATTATCCTTAATTCTCTCGGACGTTCGTGGCGACAACGTCTCGGCAATCGCCAGCGGACCTACCGCGATGCCCGATGTCTCGGCCCGACGAGCAGTTGAGGTGCTTGATAAATATGGACTGCGGCCGAAGTTAACCACCGCTTTGAATTGCCGGCTTGATGAGTTCCAAGCGGTACCTGACGAGGCCGCGTATGATTTCGACAATGTCGAGAATGTCATTGTCGGGAGCAATCTGATCAGTCAGCGAAGGGTAGCTGACAAGGCCCGCATCCGGTTTCATTCCGTGGTTCACCCAAATGACTGGCTTTGCGGAGATGTCCTTGCTGCTGCAGCCACGCTCCACAAACGCGCACGCACGGCCGCCGAACACAATGCGCCTGTGGCACTGGTCTTTGGCGGGGAAACCACCGTAAAGGTGAGGGGTAGTGGAACCGGCGGGCGTAATCAGGAGCTCGCCTTACGCTTTGCTCTGCTGAACGAACATTTGCCTATAGGCAGACCATGGGTTCTTCTCAGTGCTGGAACCGACGGTCTTGACGGACCGACGGATGCAGCGGGCGGCATAGTTGATGCTGGCTCGCTTGACCGGATGCGGAAGACGGGCCTCGATCCCGTCAGCAGCCTCGAGAACAACGATTCCTACCGGGCGCTTGCTGGCTCAGGCGACTTGTTGATTACCGGCGCGACCGGCACCAATGCTGCCGATATTCAGATTGTCCTGATGCGCTGACCTTCAGTGTCCTCGGGCGCCCGGATAGTGCCGGCACCCTTTGACAACGCTTCGATGACAGCCAGCCGTGCCCCGTGCCAGGAGTCGGCGTATTGTAAGGTGTGGCAAATATGTTTACCTAAAGTGAAATCGTAGGGTCTGGGATTTGGGCGGTTCGAAATGGCAAAAGTCAAAAAGCTTGTGACGGCCGCCAAGGTGTCTGTCAACGAGCCAGAGGGCAAACCGCCCGCGGCGCCAGCCGTCGCACGTTCTGCTGTCTTGTCCCAGGATCCCCATGCCGTTCGCGATGCCAGGGAGAAAGTCCTTGAGCTTGCGATCGGTCGCGAGGTCCGAGCCTTTCGCAAGAAACTGGGCATTACTGTCGCGGACCTTGCGAGCACCACGAATATCTCGCTCGGCATGCTGTCGAAGATCGAGAACGGGATAACATCACCGTCCTTGACGACGCTACAGACGCTTTCCAATGCCCTGGGCGTGCCGATCACGGCTTTTTTTCGACGCTTCGAGGAGGATCGAAACGCTGTTTTCGTCAAGGCAGGCGAGGGCATGGACGTTGAACGGCGTGGCACCCGGGCAGGTCATCAGTACACCTTGCTTGGCCATATCGGTTCGAACACCAGCGGAGTCGAGGTCGAGCCCTACCTCATTACCTTAACGGAAGACTCCGACGTCTTTCCAATGTTCCAGCATGATGGCATGGAATTTCTCTACATGCTCGAGGGCGAGGTTGTGTATCGCCACGGCGGCAAGCTCTACCGCATGTTGCCTGGCGATAGCTTGTTCTTCGATGCTGATGCCCCGCACGGACCGGAAGAACTGATCAAACTTCCAATGCGCTACCTTTCCATCATCTCGTATCCGCAGAGCGGCGGACAGGATTAGCTGGGCAGAGGACCACGGGAACACGGGTTTATTTTGTGGCCGACTGAGGCCCTAAACCCAGCGGCGTTGCCTATTCTCGTCAACGCCTTCGCCAGCCTTGTCAGGCAGCCTTCGAGAATTTCTATAAAAAGCAGATAGTTGGCTCTCGCTGCTATCATCAGTTGGGTATGGTTCTGGCCTGTATGCGAGAAAAAAGTGGTGTCCGCCTATTTCTCCCTGAGGAAAAAAAAATTCATGACAGTTGATTTGGCAATTTGGACCTGCTACCAAAATTGTCAGCTGCAATCACTATGGAGTGGCCGTCATGTGCGGAATCGTGGGGCTTTTTTTGAAGGACAAATCGCTTCAATCCCAATTGGGTGCGATGTTGTCCGAGATGTTGATCTCTATGACGGATCGCGGACCTGATAGTGCGGGCATCGCTATCTACGGACCTGCCACCCCTGGCCGCGCCAAGGTCACCATTCAGTCGCAGTCGCCGCAGTCCGATTTTGCCGGATTGGCAGCGGAGCTGCGCAAGAAGCTTGGCGTCGAGGTCAAGGTCGCTGTCAATTCGACGCATGCCGTCATCGACGTCCCCTCAGACCAGATCGATGCGACCCGTGCGGCGCTTGGCGAGATCAGGCCATCGATCCGCGTCATGGGTTCGGGCGATAACGTCGAAATTTACAAGGAAGTGGGCTTGCCTGGGGACGTGGTCGATCGTTTCGGCCTGTCCAAGATGATTGGAACGCACGGCATCGGTCATACCCGTATGGCCACCGAATCGGCGGTGACGACCATGGGCGCCCATCCGTTTTCCACGGGGCCGGACCAGTGTCTGGTTCATAACGGCTCGCTGTCGAACCACAACAACCTTCGTCGTGAACTCAAGCGCGAAGGCATGAAGTTCGAAACCGAGAATGATACCGAGGTGGCGGCTGCTTATCTTTCATCGAAGATGGCTCACGGTATGAAGCTTGGCGAAGCGCTGGAGCACACACTCGGCGATCTGGATGGCTTCTTCACTTTTGTCGTGGGCACCAAATCAGGCTTCGGCGTGGTCCGCGACCCCATCGCCTGCAAGCCGGCAGTTCTCGCCGAAACCGACCAGTATGTGGCGTTCGGGTCGGAATATCGCGCTCTCGCGATGCTGCCTGGCATAGAAAACGCCAAGGTTTGGGAACCTGAGCCAGCAACTGTTTATTTCTGGGAGCATTGAGGTATGCATACGACCAATCTTGCCACGGCCGCAGCGCCGCGCAGTTCGGACCATTCAGCGGTTAAGTTCGATCTTGCCAAGACGCCGCTACGGGAACTCAACCATGCGCTCCACAACATCAAGCCGGGGTCCAACGAGACGGCTTGGGAAATTCTAAACCCCGGCGGCGGCCATGCTGTCGCTGCTGGAGTGGACCAGCCAATCACTGTCGATATCAGGGGCAGCGTTGGCTATTACTGCGGCGGCATGAATAGCCAGGGCACCATTACGGTACATGGGTCGGCCGGACCTGGTGTTGGCGAAAACATGATGTCGGGTGAAATCATCGTGAAGGGTGACGCCAGCCAGTACGCTGGCGCTACCGGCAGGGGTGGCTTGCTGGTTATTGAAGGCAATGCCTCTTCGCGCTGCGGGATCTCCATGAAGGGCATCGATATCGTCGTTCATGGCGATATCGGACACATGTCGGCTTTCATGGCGCAATCAGGGCATCTGGTGGTACTCGGCGATGCGGGAGACGCGCTCGGAGACTCCATCTACGAAGCGAAGTTGTTCGTCAGGGGCAAGGTCCAGAGCCTTGGAGCCGACTGCATCGCCAAGGAAATGCGTCCCGAGCACATCGCCAAGCTGCAGGAACTGCTCGACCGCGCCGGTGTCAAGGGCGTGAAGCCGGAGGAGTTCACGCGCTACGGCTCCGCGCGCACCTTGTACAATTTCAACATCGACAACGCCGCCGCGTATTGAGGCCAGCATCATGACCTATCAGAATCCGCCAACCATCCCGCGCAAATCCGCGACGTTCGACGACTATACGATGTCGGAAATCCGCCGCGCCGCGGCCACGGGCATCTACGATATTCGCGGTAGCGGCGCCAAGCGCAAGCTCCCGCACTTCGATGACCTTTTGTTCCTCGGCGCGTCAATCTCCCGCTATCCGCTCGAAGGTTACCGTGAAAAGTGTGACACGACCGTCATACTCGGCGCACGCAACGCCAAGAAGCCGATTACATTGAAGATCCCGATCACTGTTGCCGGCATGAGTTTTGGCTCGCTGTCTGGCCCAGCCAAAGAGGCGCTGGGACGCGGTGCCACGCTGTCGGGAACATCAACGACTACCGGCGATGGCGGGATGACCGAGGAAGAACGAGGCCACTCGCAAACGCTGGTCTATCAGTATCTGCCCTCGCGTTATGGAATGAACCCGCGCGATCTTCGCCGCGCCGACGCAATCGAGATCGTTGTAGGCCAGGGCGCTAAGCCCGGCGGCGGCGGCATGCTGCTTGGCCAGAAGATCTCTGACCGTGTTGCCGAAATGCGCACGTTGCCCAAGGGGATCGACCAGCGTTCGGCTTGCCGGCATCCTGACTGGACAGGACCTGACGATCTTGAGATCAAGATTCTCGAGATCCGTGAGATCACCGATTGGGAAAAGCCTATCTACGTCAAGGTCGGTGGCGCACGTCCTTATTATGACACCGCGCTTGCGGTGAAGGCGGGTGCCGACGTGGTCGTGCTTGATGGAATGCAGGGCGGCACCGCCGCAACCCAGGAAGTGTTTATTGAAAACGTGGGCCAGCCTATACTTGCCTGCATTCGGCCCGCCGTCCAGGCGTTGCAAGATCTCGGCATGCACCGAAAGGTGCAACTCATCGTCTCTGGAGGCATCCGCAACGGCGCCGATGTCGCCAAGGCGTTGGCGCTGGGGGCCGATGCCGTGTCGATCGGAACGGCGGCGCTTATTGCTCTAGGCGACAACGATCCGCGTTGGGAGTCCGAGTACCAGAAACTTGGAACCACTGCTGGCGCATATGACGACTGGCACGAAGGCAAGGATCCGGCCGGTATCACCACGCAGGACCCCGAGCTGATGAAGCGGGTCGATCCGATCGCGGCGGGGCGACGGTTGGCCAACTACCTGAAGGTGATGACGCTGGAAGCGCAGACGATCGCGCGTGCGTGCGGGAAGAATCATCTGCACAATCTGGAGCCGGAGGACCTTTGTGCCCTGACGCTTGAGTCAGCAGCCATGGCCGGCGTGCCTTTGGCTGGCACGAACTGGGTACCGGGCAAAAACACCTTCTGATTCAGCAAAGCTGGGAGAGACAAGCTATGGGAACGGCTTTCGAGAGCAAACTGGAGCCTAAGGCGGCAACCGATCTGGGTGAATTCGCCAAGGCGCGGAGCATCAAGTATTTCATGATCTCCTATACCGACCTTTTTGGTGGGCAGCGCGCCAAGCTGGTTCCCGCTCAAGCAATCGCCGACATGCAGAAGGATGGTGCCGGTTTTGCCGGCTTCGCCACCTGGCTCGACCTGACGCCGGCACATCCCGACATGCTGGCGGTTCCGGATGCCTCCTCCGTCATCCAACTGCCGTGGAAGCGGGATGTAGCCTGGGTCGCCTCAGACTGCGTGATGGAAGGCAAAGGCGTCGAACAGGCGCCACGCAACACACTCAAGCGTCTGGTGGCGGACGCGGCCGAATTGGGCATGCGCGTCAAGACCGGTGTCGAGCCGGAGTTCTTCCTGACGACGCCGGGGGGAGAAAAAATCTCCGACGAGTACGATACCGCGGCGAAGTCCTGCTACGACCAGCAGGCCGTCATGCGTCGCTACGATGTCATCGCCGAGATCTGTGACGCCATGCTGGAGCTTGGCTGGAACCCCTATCAGAATGACCATGAGGACGCGAACGGCCAGTTCGAGATGAACTGGCAGTATGACGACGTGCTGCCGACCGCGGACAAGCACTCGTTCTTCAAGTTCATGGTCAAGTCGATCGCAGAAAAGAACGGCTTGCGCGCCACCTTCATGCCGAAGCCATTCCAGGGTCTGACCGGAAATGGCTGCCACGCCCACATCTCGGTATGGGACCTTGCCGGCAAAACCAATGCGTTCGCAGACAAGAGCATGGAGCTGGGCCTTTCCCAACAGGGCCGGCATTTCCTCGGCGGGATCATGAAGCATGCCTCGGCACTTGCCGCGATCACCAATCCCACGGTCAATTCCTACAAGCGCATCAATGCCCCACGCACGATCTCCGGCGCGACATGGGCTCCCAACACGGTGACCTGGACCGGCAACAACCGAACCCACATGGTGCGCGTGCCTGGCCCTGGCCGCTTCGAACTCCGCCTGCCCGATGGCGCCGCCAACCCTTATCTCATGCAGGCCGTCATTCTCGCTGCTGGTCTTTCCGGAATTCGCACGAAAGCCGATCCGGGCGAACGCTCCGACATCGACATGTACAAGGACGGCCACAGCGTAACCAACGGTCCGAAGCTACCGCTAAACCTGCTCGACGCGCTGCGCCAATACGACAAGGACATCGAACTCAAGGCCGCGATGGGCGAGGAGTTTTCGACGGCGTTTCTCAAGCTGAAGCATCAGGAATGGAACTCCTATGCCTCCCATTTCACGCAATGGGAACGCGATCACACACTGGACGTCTAAATCCAAAGAGTCCGCGTGGAAAACGGCTCCGTTGCCGCCTCCGCTACCTCCCAGGGCCCGGCGGAGCCGTTTTCGAACATTTTGGAAGTGCAACTTTCGCAGAATTGACCCGATGAAATACTCCATCTTCTCCCTGGCGCGTGCGGCATTGTCCGGGCACAAAAACTGGTCCCGTACCTGGCGTGACCCGGCGCCTAAAAGTCGTTATGACGTCGTGATCATCGGCGGCGGCGGCCACGGGCTGGCCACTGCCTATTTCCTGGCCCACAAATACGGCATCAGGAATGTCGCCGTACTGGAAAAGGGCTGGATCGGCTCCGGCAATGCCGGCCGCAACACCACCATCATCCGCTCCAACTACATGCTGCCCGGCAATACCGGCTTCTACGAGCTGTCGATGAAGCTGTGGGAGCGGATGGAACAGGACCTCAACTACAACACGATGGTCAGCCAGCGCGGCATCATCAACCTCTACCATTCCGACGCCCAGCGCGACGCCTTCGCGCGGCGCGGCAACGTCATGCGCATCAACGGCATCGACGCCGATCTGCTCGACGCCACGCAGATCCGCAAGATGCTGCCGTTCCTCAACTACGACAATGCACGCTTCCCGATCCAGGGCGGACTGCTGCAACGCCGCGCGGGCACGGCGCGCCACGACGCCGTCGTGTGGGGCTATGCCCACGCGGCTGACAAGCTTGGCGTCGATGTCATCCAGAACTGCGAAGTGACCGGCTTCATCCGCGACCAGAACGGCGCGATCACCGGTGTCGAGACGTCGCGTGGCAGGATCGGCGCCGGCAAGGTCGGCATGGCGGTCGCTGGCAGCTCCTCGAAGGTGGCGGCGATGGCCGGCCTGCGCCTGCCGATCGAAAGCCACGTGCTGCAGGCCTTCGTGTCGGAAGCGATCAAGCCACTCATTCCCGGCGTCATCACCTTTGGCGCCGGCCATTTCTACGTCAGCCAGTCCGACAAGGGCGGCCTGGTCTTCGGCGGTGATCTCGACGGCTACAATTCCTATGCCCAGCGCGGCAACATGCCGGTCATGGAGGATGTCTGCGAAGGCGGCATGGCGCTGATGCCGATGATCGGCCGGGTGCGCATGCTGCGCCAGTGGGGCGGCATCATGGACATGTCCATGGACGGCACGCCGATCATCGATCGCTCGCCGGTCGACGGCCTCTACATCAATGCCGGCTGGTGCTACGGCGGTTTCAAGGCGACACCTGCCTCAGGCCTGACCTTCGCGCATCTGCTCGCCCGCGACGAACCGCATGAGGAAGCCAAACGCTTCCGCCTCGACCGCTTCCAGCGCGGCTTTATGATCGACGAAAAGGGGCAGGGGCCCCAGCCTAACCTTCACTGAAGACCAGAACAGGACTATCGGGAAATGCGCATAGCATGTCCATTTTGTGGAACGCGCGAAGTTGGCGAGTTCACCTATCTCGGTGACGCCAAGCCGAAGCGCCCAGCCATGGTGGCACTCGACGTTGCCGGCGGTGCCGTCGGCGAGGCGGAGGCGTTCTACGATTACGTCTATCTGCGCGACAACGTCTCCGGAGAGATGAACGAATACTGGTACCACGGCGGTGGTTGCCGCTCCTGGCTCCGCGTTACCCGCAACACCGCCACGCATGAAATCACATCGGTCGAGGCGGCGCCCGGCGCAGGCGCCAGCTCTTCGCCGGCTCCAACCGCAGGCGTTAGATCATGACCGGCTCGCTGACGCTCACCTCCGCGCAAGGCAAGCCCGCGGCAGGTGCCAAGGTTCCCACGGCGGCTTCCGGCAGCGCCCAATCCAACCGCCTCGTCACCGGCGGCCTGATCGACCGCGCCGCACCGCTGAACTTCGCCTTCGACGGCAAGACGATGACTGGCTTTGCTGGTGACACGCTTGCCTCCGCGCTCGTCGCCAACGGCGTCAGGCTGGTTGGCCGCTCGTTCAAATACCATCGCCCGCGCGGCATCCTGACGGCGGGGTCGGAAGAGCCGAACGCGCTGGTCGAATTGCGCAGCGGCGCCCGTCGCGAAGCCAACACCAAGGCGACCACCACCGAGCTTTATGACGGCCTCGACGCGCTGAGCCAGAACCGCTGGCCATCTCTGCGCCACGACGTGATGGCGGTCAACCAGCTCCTGTCGCCGATCTTCGTCGCTGGCTTCTACTACAAGACCTTCATGTGGCCGGCGAAGTTCTGGGAGATGATCTATGAGCCCGCCATCCGTCGCGCCGCCGGCCTTGGCCGATCGAGCGGCCTGGCTGATCCGGATCACTACGACAAGGCCTGGGCGCATTGTGACGTGCTGGTGGCGGGCAGTGGCCCGGCCGGCATCTCCGCCGCACTCGCCGCCGGCCGCGCCGGCGCCCGCGTCATTCTCGCCGAGGAAGACAGCCGCGTCGGCGGCAGGCTCTTGTCCGATCACGCTGAGATCGACGGGCTGTTTTCGCGCGAATGGCTGACCAATGCGCTTGCCGAGCTCTCGTCCTTGCCCAACGTTCGCATCATGACCCGCACGGCGGTGTTCGGCGTCTACGACGGTGGAACCTATGGCGCCCTCGAACGCGTCAACGACCATGTGGCGACGCCCGCCAAGCATCGGGTCCGCCAGCGGCTCTGGCGCATCGTCGCCAAGCGTTGCGTGGTGGCGGCCGGCGCCATCGAGCGCCCGATCGTGTTTTCGGGTAATGATCGCCCAGGGGTGATGATGGCTTCGGCGGTCCGCACCTATATCGACCGTTTCGCCGCGACGCCGGGCAAGCGCATCGCGCTGTTCACCAACAATAATGACGGCTGGCAAACCGTCGAAGCAGCGCTGCGTGCCGGCATCGAGATATCCGGCGTCATCGATTCACGCCCGCACATTCCCGACCAGTTCCGGGCGGTTGCCGAGGCTTCCGGCTTCCGCGTCTTCAACGGCGTCGTCAGTGACGCCAGCGGCGGCGTGTCGGGAATAAGCAGGATCAGCATCGCCCAAGCCAGTGGCGGGACAGCGGAGATCGCCGCCGACACGCTGGCCATGTCCGGTGGCTGGAACCCGTCGGTCGGCCTGTCCTCGCATCAGCGCGGCCGACCCACCTGGCGCGACGACATTGCCGCCTTCGTGCCGGGCGATTGTCCGCCTGGAATGACTGTTTCTGGTGCGGCCAACGGTGACTTTTCGCTCAGCGCCTGCTTGCGTGGCGGTCATGCCTCGGGCATCGAGGCCGCCGCCGAATGCGGCCACAAGCAAAAGGCCGGCGCCGCGTCCGCGGCCGTCGCGGAGGTATTCTCGATCGCGCCGCTGTGGCATGTCGAGGGCAAGCACAAGGCATTCGTCGACTTCCAGCATGACGTCACGGCGTCGGACATTGCGCTCGCCCAGCGCGAAGGCTTTGAATCGGTCGAGCATCTGAAGCGGTACACGACGCTTGGCATGGCGACGGACCAGGGCCGCAACTCCAACGTCACCGGTCTTGCCATCATGGCCGAAGTCAGCGGGCGCACGATCCCGCAGACCGGCACCACCATCTACCGGCCGCCGCAGGTTCCGGTTGCCATCGGTGCCCTTGCCGGCCACCATCGCGATGAAAAATTCCATTCGACTCGGTTGACGCCCTCGCACCGCTGGGCCGCCGAGCGCGGCGCCGTATTCGTCGACACCGGCCTGTGGAAGCGCGCGCAATGGTATCCGCTGCCCGGCGAAAAGGACTGGCTGACGTCGGTTGACCGCGAAGTGCTGACGGTGCGCAACGGCGTTGGTTTCTGCGATGTCTCCACGCTCGGCAAGATCGACGTAATGGGTCCCGACGCCGGCGCCTTCCTCGACCGCGTCTACATCAACATCTTCTCCTCGCTCGGCGTCGGCAAGGCGCGCTATGGCCTGATGCTGCGCGACGACGGCATCGTCATGGACGACGGCACCACGTCGCGGCTGGCCGAGGATCATTTCTTCCTGACCACCACCACGGCCAAGGCAGGTCCGGTGATGCAATATCTCGAATATTGCCGTCAGGTGCTGTGGCCTGAACTCGACGTGCAACTGACATCGTGCACCGACCAGTGGGCGCAATTCTCGATCGCCGGGCCGAAAACCCGCGATCTGCTGCGCGAGATCGTCGACCCGGCCGAAGACCTGTCCAATGAAGGCTTCCCCTTCATGGGCGTGCGCGAGGTGAAGCTGCGCGGCGGCGTCACGGCCCGGCTGTTCCGCATTTCCTTCTCGGGTGAAATGGCCTTCGAGATTTCCGTGCCGGCGCGCTATGGCGACGCCCTGGTGCGCAACCTGATGATTGCCGGCAAGCCGTTCGGCGTCATCTCGTATGGCACCGAGGCGCTCGGCGTCATGCGCATCGAGAAGGGCCACGTCGCAGGTCCCGAACTCAACGGCACGACGACGGCGGGTGATCTCGGCCTCGGCAAGATGGCGTCGAAGAAGAAGGATTTCGTCGGCCGCGTTCTCGCCGCTCGCGAAGGCCTCGTCGATCCGAACCGCCAGGTTGTGGTCGGCCTGAAGCCGGTCGACAAGGCACGACGGCTGCGTTCGGGCGCGCACATCATCCCCAAGGGCGCGATACCGGGACCCGACACCGACCAGGGCTACGCAACCTCGGTCTGCCACTCGCCGATGCTTGGCCAGTGGATCGGCCTTGGCCTGGTCGAGCGCGGCCGCGAGCGCTTTGGCGAAATCGTCCGTGTGCATGACCCATTGCGCGGCGAGGACTACGACGTCGAGATCTGCAATCCGGTCTTCTACGATCCCGAGGGAGGACGCCAGCGTGGCTGATTTTACCTGGACCGCCAGTTCGCCGCTGCAGCATGCAGCCGCTCCTGGTCGCCGAGGCGCGGCCGTGCTTCAACCTGGCATCGTCTTGTCGGAGGTGCGCGACTTCAGCCTGGTCCTGGTCTTCGCCCGGCGCGGGCAGGGGCCGGCCACCGCCAAGGCCGCCAAGGCACGGTTTGATGTAGAAGCGCCGTCAACGCCCCAGGCCGTCGCGGGCGAGTCCGCCACGCTGATCTGGTCAGGGGCCGACCAGTTCTATGCCCTGTTTGCCAACGCGGAGGGGCAATCGCCGGTCGACGCGCTACGCGAAAGTTTTGCAGGCAAGGCGTCGCTTTCCGATCAGTCAGACGGCCGGGCGCTGATCCGGATATCCGGCCCAAGCGCGCGCAAGATGCTGGCCAAGCTGTCATCGCTCGATCTGGACGATACGGTCTTCCCCGTCGGTGCGGCTGCCGCGACCTCGATCGACCACACCGGCGTCAATTTGTGGCGCGGCGCCAACGCCGCCGATGGATCGCCAATCTTCAACGTCCTGGTTTTCACCAGCTTTGCCGATAGCATCTGGCATAGCATCTTGGACGCATCGGCCGAATATGGCACTGAGATCGTCGCTTCTCATGGGCTCTAGCGGAAACTTCATTTTTGGCGGTCGACTGCCTGCAGTCAACCCAAATCAAGCGCGTCGCCTGGTGGAGACATCAATGCAGCACTGCCGCTTTAAGTGTCATCCTCGACCGTACTGACGTGAATCTCGGTCGGCACGAGGGGCAGAGCCTTTGTAGGACGGCGCATCGATAACCTGTCTCCCCCGAGCGAAGCTCGCTTGACTAGGCTGTATCGCTCAACGGATCGCCTCTATAGTTGTGGCGCTCCCATGCACTCGGACCACAATCATGAACCATCAAAGCTCGGGATCAAACATCCGGCTGAAATCGATCAAGAGGGGTCATCCAGTCTAACGACGTCGCCGGCAATGCGCTGGAGCTGCGCCACAGCGTTCCCGACAAGTCGTCCCATTACTTTTTGCTCCGATGCGATCTCGGCCAAGGGTACCAGCACAAATGCACGATTGAACATTTCCGGATGAGGCAGGGCATAGCCTGGGAGGCGAATTTCCGCGTCACCAACGAACAGAACGTCGATATCAATGAGACGAGGCCCCCACGGTCTCTCTGGTGTACGCCCAATCTGGCTTTCGATCGCTTTGCAACGTTGCAGCAGATGGCGTGGAGACAGACTGGTCAAGCCGATTGCACAGCCGTTGACAAACCAATCCTGGTCCGTCGCGCCCCAGGCAGCCGTCTTGTAGAAATGTGAGACGGCATCGATTTCCACGCCTTCTTCGAGGCTGAGCAATGACAATGCGGCGCGAAGGTTCGCCTGTTTGTTGCCTATGTTGCTGCCAAGGGCAAAGGCTACCCGCGACTTGCGCGCGCGGCGTACTTCGATTCCGACATGATCCAAGGCGTGGGCAATCGGGGCAGAAGGCTTGCGGATCCGGACCAGCACCTCAGACACCGATGGAAATCCGACAAGAACTCTCTCGGCGATACGGTCACCGAGCGTTTCGATCAACCTAAAGGGGCCGGAAGCCGACACCTCGACCGCGAGGTTGCATAGCGTGGCGTAGCAGACGGCCTTCGAATAGTCGTCGTCACGCACGCATTGTTCAAGATCCGACACGCAATCGATATCGATGAAAAATTTCTGCCCCAGACGCGTCTCTTCGCTCAGCACTCCATGATACCCGTGTACGCAGAGGTTGGACACAAAAACCCGGTCGGTCACCGCCGCGATGCTGGGCCTCGGCGAATCCTCAAGCAGACCGGCTGAGTGACGGGTGGTGGGAGATGCGAACGGGACGTTCAATTGACCGCCCGTTCCAGTTCCCGCGATTTCGGGAAGCTTCCTGAGGCCTTGAAATTTTCGTCGGAAACTTTTCCAACTCCCGTCGGCGGCATGCCTGCGACATCCTCGTTGTGCGGATAAAACGGCATTGCTGCCAGCGGGTCTTGGCTGGCAGCAAGTCCGGTGGAGTGCGGCGAACACATGACGGTTTGCACAGCAATCGTCGCCGCTAACCCGTGCATCTCAGAACAGGCCTTCGATCTGGCCGGCCTCGTTGAGGAATATCTTTTCCGAAGATGGCGCCTTAGGCAGGCCGGGCATGGTCATGACCTCGCCGCAGATGATGACGACGAAGCCGGCGCCCGCCGAAAGCCTGACCTCACGCACCGGCACGGTGTGGCCGGTCGGCGCGCCGCGCAGGTTCGGGTCGGTCGAGAAGGAATACTGGGTCTTGGCCATGCAGACCGGCAGATTGCCGTAGCCGGCGTCTTCCCAGGCCTTGAGCTGGTCGCGCACCGACTTGTCGGCGATCGCTTCCGAGCCGCGATAGATGCGCTGGACGATGGTGTTGATCTTCTCGAACAGCGGCATGGCATCGGGATAGAGCGGCGCGAACTGCGAGGCGCCGGATTCGGCCAATGCCACCACCTTCTTGGCGAGTTCCTCGATGCCGGCCGAGCCCTTGGCCCAGTGCTTGCACAGGATCGCCTCTTCTCCCATCGAGGCGACGTAGTCCTTCATCGCCTGGATTTCGGCGTCGGTGTCGGAATAGAAGTGGTTGATGGCAACCACCGCCGGCACGCCGAACTGGCGGATGTTCTCGATGTGGCGGCCGAGGTTGGCGCAGCCCTTCTTCACCGCCTCGACGTTTTCCTTGCCGAGGTCTTCCTTCTTGACGCCGCCATTCATCTTCATGGCGCGCACGGTGGCGACGATGACGGCGGCTGCCGGCTTGAGGCCCGCCTTGCGGCACTTGATGTCGAAGAATTTTTCAGCGCCGAGATCAGCGCCAAAGCCGGCTTCGGTGACGACATAGTCGGCGAGCTTCAGCGCCGTGGTGGTGGCGACGACAGAGTTGCAGCCATGGGCGATGTTGGCGAACGGGCCGCCATGGACGAAGGCCGGGTTGTTCTCCAGCGTCTGCACGAGGTTGGGCTGCATGGCGTCCTTGAGCAGAACGGCCATGGCGCCGTCGGCCTTGAGGTCGCGGGCGTAGACCGGCGTCTTGTCACGGCGGTAGGCGACAATGATGTCGCCGAGGCGCTTTTCCAGATCCTTCAGGTCGTTCGACAGGCACAGGATAGCCATGACTTCCGAGGCGACAGTGATGTCGAAGCCGGCCTCGCGCGGAAAACCGTTGGCGACGCCGCCGAGCGAGCAGATGATTTCGCGCAGCGCCCGGTCGTTCATGTCCATGACGCGGCGCCAGACAACGCGGCGGGTGTCGATGCCGAGCTCATTGCCCCAGTAGATGTGGTTGTCGATCAGCGCCGAAAGCAGATTGTGCGCCGTGGTGATGGCGTGGAAGTCGCCGGTGAAGTGGAGGTTCATGTCCTCCATCGGCACGACCTGCGCGTAGCCGCCGCCGGCAGCGCCGCCCTTGACGCCGAAATTCGGGCCGAGCGAAGCTTCGCGAATGCAGACGATCGCCTTCTTGCCGATGCGGTTCAGGCCATCGCCGAGGCCGACCGTGGTGGTGGTCTTGCCTTCGCCGGCCGGCGTCGGGTTGATGGCGGTGACTAGGATCAGCTTGCCGTCCTTGTTACCCTTCACCGACTTGATGAATTCGGCCGAGATTTTCGCCTTGTCGTGGCCATAGGGCAAAAGGTGCTCGGTCGGGATGCCGATCTTCTGGCCGATCTCCTGGATCTGCTTTTTCTTGGCACCGCGCGCGATCTCGATGTCGGATGATACTTCGGCCATGGGTTCTGCCTTAATGAGGGTTCGGATTGAGCGGACGATGCGCCTATTGAGCGCGCGATGTAGCGGAAAGTGATAGCGGCGCCTGCCCGGCTGCGCGGCGGGCAGCGGTCAAGGTATTGGCCATGAGCATGGCGATCGTCATCGGCCCGACACCGCCTGGAACCGGGGTAATGTTGCCCGCCACAAGTTCGGCTTCTGCGTAGGCCACATCGCCAACCAGCCGGGGCTTTCCCTCGCCATTAAAGACACGGTTGATCCCGACGTCGACGACGGTTGCCCCCGGCATGATCCAGTCACCTCTGATCATTTCCGCTCGGCCAACTGCAGCGATCAATATGTCAGCGGTCCGGCAAAGCGCGGGCAAATCCTTGGTTCGGCTGTGGGCAACAGCTACGGTGGCATTCGCGTTGAGCAACAGGCTCGCCATTGGCTTGCCGACGATGTTGGAACGACCCACCACCACAGCATTGAGACCAGAAAGGTCACGGCCGCGTGCACGTTCTATCAGCAGCATGGATCCAGCTGGCGTGCACGGCACGAAAGCTGTGTCGAGCTCACCGGTGCCGAGTTTGCCGACATTGATGAAATGGAAGCCGTCGACATCCTTGTCTGGTGCGATCGTTTGAATGATCCGCCCTGTGTCTATGTGAGACGGCAGAGGCAGTTGCACCAGAATGCCGTGGACCGAAGCGGTCGCATTGAGCTTTTCGATGAGCTCGACAAGCTCTGCCTCGTTGATATCGGCTGGCAATGTGTGTTGCACCGAGTGGAAGCCGCACTCCTTGGCCTTCTTGCCCTTTGAGGAGACGTAGACCTGGCTCGCCGGGTCCTCGCCCACGATAACGACAGCAATACCTGGCGTGACGCCGCTGGAGGCTATCAAGTCAGCGGTCGCAGCCTTAACTTGATTGACCACGTCGGCCGAAGCGAGCTTACCGTCCATCACTTTCGCCATCGGTCGGATGACTCCTCATCGTTCGTGCAAGGCAGGAAATCCCTTTGCGTCCAGGGCGCCAGATTCCGCATTGCGGGGGTGACTCGAAATCCGAGCTTTGGCCTAAAGGTCGCTGATTTCTCGGGCGGAGTCGTATCAGCGGAGCAACGCAAATGTCAACTAAGATGCAATAAATATTCATCACAAGAATATTTGACTGGCGCCGGCTTGCGGGTTTCGGACTGCCGAAACTTTTAGGAGGGGCCAGCTCGCGCCGGTCCCTCCTCGTCGGTTGGCTGGCTCAGAGAACGAAGAACCAGTTGGCAAGCAGCACCACCATTATGCCGGCTAGAAGGGTCAGGTATGGCAGGATGCCAGCTTTCCTGACGCTCAGGTCGCTCGGCGTCATGCCAAGGTCGTCAAGCATGTGCTCGGGGAATTTCCCGCCGTCCTGGACATAGTGACGGAAGCAGAAGACCGGGAGGATCAAAGCTGCGGTGATCAAACCGGCCCATAGAGCCATTGGATTCCAGACCTTTGCGCCGGCACCCATAAAGGCCGCATTGCAATAGGCAAAAAGCGCACCGAGCGTAATCAGCCAAGTCGGTGCCCGCCACGGCCGCTTGATGGCGCCATTGTCTATGCGATGTATCCAGCCGGAGTTCAGGTTGAGGAAGTTGAAGATGATGTAGCCGCAGTTCGACACAGCCAGGATAAAGAAGAAGCTTGTCGCGTCAGCGGAGGCGATGGCCAGTACGATCAGATTGAATATCAGGTCGGTCCACATGGCGCGCGTGGGGGCACCATGCTCGTTGACATGGCTAAGATAGCGCGGCAGCCACCCATCGACGGAACCTTGATAAAGCGTGCGTGAGGACCCAGCCATTGCCGTCATGATGGCGAGCAGCAACGCCAAGATCATCAGCATGACGAGCAAGGTCTTTACCAAGCCGCCACCGCCGACCATGCCCGCGAGAGCATCGGCGACGCCTGAGCCGTCCACGATCGGCGTAGCCAGCATGCCATTCAATCCGAGCACGCCTTGAAAGGTGAACGGGACCAGCACGAAGAGCAGCATGCACAACAGCCCGGAATAGAAAATGGCCTTGAATGTATCAGTAGCCGGGTTCTTGAACTCAGACGTGTAGCAGACGGCAGTTTCGAATGCATAAGTGGACCATGCCGCGATGAACATACCTCCAAGAACAAGCGTCCAACCGCCAATGTTCCATGCGCCGGGGGCGGGTGCATAGGGGGCGGCGAGCGGAACGAAGGGAGCATAGTTGGCCCAATTGATCTGACCTGTGATGATAGGCACGACGCCAACGATCAGCAGTGGAACGATGACCAGCAGTCCTACGACTTTTTGAACCGCCGCTGTTCCAAGAATGCCTCGGTGTTGGATGGCGAAGGTGATGAGCATCAGCACTGCGCCGATGAAGAACGTGGCGTTGAGAGAGAAACCGACCGGTCCCAGATTATGACTGTAGAGCGTCCATGTACGAATGGCGGGCGTTGCGGCAGCGGTCACTGCTGCGAGGGCATCTGTAGCACTCGCGCCAACGTTCGCGGCAAGATATTGGGCGACTTCTGGCGAGGCAGCTGTGAAAATGGGCACGGGCGTCAGGGCATTGAGAATGTAAGCCGCAGCAATTGAGCAACCAAGCGACAGCACCGGTGACCAAGCGAACCAGTTACACCATACGGACAACGGTGCCACGAATTTGGAATAGCGAAGCCAGGCCGTTGCCCCGTAGACCGAGGCGCCGCCTGACTTATTGGGAAAAAGGCCCGCGATTTCGGCATAGGTAAAAGACTGAATAAAGCCCATCGTCATGGATGCGATCCAGATCGCTAAGGCGACGTTGCCGGCCGTCCCCGCAATGCCGCCGATCGAAAACAGGACCAATGGTGGCACGCCGCTGGCCACCCAGAATGCGCCACGCCAGTCGATGGTTCTGTGCAGTTGCCCCGCCGGCTCTGCAGGGCTTGTGTCGACGAGTGAACTCATTTGCTAGCTCCCATTGTTGTAGATCTCATCCTGGCACAGGCCCTACCACGTTGCGTGTCGGTTCACTTAATCAACCCAGAGTTGCTGGAATGACCGCAAAGCACACATCATGTGGATCAGAGCATGCCTCCTCTAGGGATTGTTCGTTCTGATCGCTGTTAATTCAGGCAGGATCCGCCGGTCGCGGCGCAGCAAAGTCCCCAGATCCCCCTCACCAGATGATTGCTGGTAAGAAAAAAATTTCACTGTGAGGAGAATACTTGGTCTTTCCGGCCTGTCAAGAAGGTTTCGGTTGGCATGTAATCGAGGCCTGACACCAAAACATGCGCGTGGCGGTTTGTGTCCCGCCTCCGTGTCAAACGAGAGGTCAAGTCGATTGCTCCGCGTGTTTCTCGGTTCGAGGTCGCAACATTTGGATGGTGCCTCTGGGGAGTGTTCTCAACTGGTCGTCGGCGAATTGGGTGCTCCTTGGGCGGGTTTCAGGGTGCTCGTTTCTAAGCACACGGCCTTGCCGACAACAGCCATCCTGCACCTGCCCGACTCCGAGCAGGTGCGTGACTGTGTGTGGTTGAGATCGATCGGTTTGCTGATCAACTCCAGATGCAGAAACCACGCAAGGATGGCTGCGCAATCGGAATTTAGAACGCCACACAGGCCTTGGATGAGGAACAAAGGTCGGGGCCCACTGCCCGGCGATCTCATATACTTCGGCGTGTGGGCTCATCCTAGTCGGATGAGTCTGAGGAGAAAGCGTCCGGCAGCAGAGCGGACGCCCCTGAGCGGCCGGAATGTTGCAGAGCAAATCTTCGCAGCACGGGACGGCGGCGGCATGGAATGGCGTGCAGATCGGCGGACTGCTCTGAGTTCATTGCGGCCACATCGAACTGCCCCTGAGGGGGTCAAACTTGCATAACATGCTGGCCTGAACTTGGTCTGGTCTCCAGAGTTCACTTCGGAACCAGTAATGGCCCGGCAATCCGGTGACTCTCGCTGCCAACTTAAAATCAGACGTTCTGCACCAAGGACTCGCTGCATCCTCTTCAATGGCCGACAATGGATTTCGACAAAGGCCGGAAGACGACCGGGCAGGTCGCTACGGGCGGGTGCGATCACCCGCGACGGCAGCCTCACAGATATTGCTAGCCGCGTCTTTCGGTGAAGGGTTCGTTTCCGGTTGGGCGCGCACCACTCTCGCGCTCAAACCCCGCAGTGCCTTCGAAGTCGAAGAACTTCTGAATCGCGAGTGCCGAAGCGCCTCGGGACCAGACGTTGTTGTCCCAGTCAATTTCGATCGGCGGCGGGGTCGCGAACGAGGATTCGCGGACAGCGGCAATGAGGGGCTCGATAAGCGCCGGGCCAAAACGAACCGCTTCTCCGCCGACGATGACGACTTCCGGGTCGATGAGATCGATCAGGCCGCTGAGCCGGTGACCGATCTCGCGGCCGACTTCGCTGAGATAGTCCAGAGCGAGCCGTTCGCCTGCTTCGATGGCCTGCTGTAGGTCGGCAGGGAGCTTGCGGGAGCGCTTGCTGATTTCAATCCAGGCGCTGTCCATGGCTGGCTCGGAGAGACGCCGATCCCAATTCAAGCGGTCCTGCGTCGCAATCGAGTCATCGCCGTCCTTGACGGGGAACCCGATCTCGCCAGCCGCGGATCGCGCCCCACGATGGATCTGGCCATTGAAAATCAGCGCCGCCCCGACGCCCGTGCCTATGATCAACACCAGCACCGAACTGCGTCGCCGTCCGTGTCCGAAGAGCTGCTGGGCTATGGCGAACGCATTGACGTCGTTGTCGACCCAGACGGGTACGCTGATCTGCGACGCGATCATTTCCGCGATCGGCACGTCCCACCATCCCAGGCGCTGCGAAACCAGACAGACGCCACGGTTGACGTCGACCAATCCTGGCATCGCCATGCCGATGCCGACAAGTTTCTGCCGGCCTTCGCGCCGATCACCCATAAGCGTGGCCACGCCCTCCTTGACGGCATGGGCGACGGCCACGGGGCCGTGGTCGGGGAGCGGCAGTTCGCAGGCGCCAAGCGTACGGGTGGAAAGGTCCGTGAGTGTGCCCTCCAGCCGGCCCTCCGTCAGCTTGAACCCGATGGACCAATGTCTGGCATAGTCGATGCTGAGTGGTATCGGCCGGCGGCCGCCGCTGCTTTGGGTGCTCTTGCCTTCCAAGACGATGCCTTCGTCGATCAGTGCGGCCGTGACACCGGTAACCGCGGCTGGGCTCAGACCTGTCATCGCAGCTATCTCGACCCGGCTTAGATCACCTTCCCGACGCAGGCAGTTGAGTATCAGGCGCCGGTTCATCGCCCGCGTCGTATTTTGATCCGCCTTGAGTTTCATGACTTACTTCATTCTGTGAATTAAGTATTGCATTAGCGCGCATGATGCCCTATGAAGGCTGAAGAGATCAAGCCGCGTAACGATGCGGCAGATCGCTCCCGGGGAGGGGTTCCGGACCGAGCTAACACGACTGTTGCCGCCCATGGGCAGCAACAGCAGGTGATTTTTGCAATGCACGCCTCTTTCCCGCGAGGGCATGGAGCATCGTCTCCAGTTTGCCCTCGACGGCGGAGCTGTGCGCGGAGAACAGGCGGCTATGGCACCACAACTCAGATCGTCTTCGCCAAGCGCCCAATGGGCTACGATCCGCGTCGACGCGCATCAGGCGTCGGACAGTCCATCCGTCTGGGCGGATGGCGTGGTTACGCCCGACTTCAAGGGTTTCGGCGGCTGCTTCAACGAGCTTGGGTGGAAGGCCCTTTCGCATCTCGACGAAAACGAGCGCGGCGAGGTGCTCGGTGCCCTGTTCTCGGACGATGGCTGCGCCTTCAACTATTGCCGGCTCCCGATCGGGGCCAACGATTACGCGGAGAGTTGGTACAGCCACAACGAGACCGAGGGGGACTTCGCCATGGAGACCTTCTCGATAGCCCGCGACCGGCAATATCTGATCCCTTACATCAGGGCCGCGCGCGCGGTGCGTGGCGACGATTTCCATCTCTTCGCCTCGCCGTGGAGCCCGCCGACCTGGATGAAGTTCCCGCGGGCGCATAACCACGGAACGTTGATCTGGGAGCCGCGCTATCGCCACGCCTATGCGAATTACTTCGTCCGTTTCGTCAAGGCATACGAGGACGAGGGGATCGCGATCAATGCGGTGCACGTCCAGAACGAGCCGAACTCGGATCAGAAATTTCCTTCCTGCATTTGGACAGGCGCGAAAATGCGCGACTTCATCCGCGACGATCTGGGAGCTGCCTTCAGGTCTGCCGGCCTTGATGCCGAGATATGGGCGGGCACGATCGAGCGCGGCGACTTCAATGACTGGGCGGGCACCATTCTGTCGGATCCGGCTGCGGCCTCTTTCGTGAAGGGGATGGGATTCCAATGGGCCGGCAAGCACGGCGTGCAGCGAACGCGCCAGGCCTTTCCAGATCTGCCGATTATTCAGACCGAAAACGAATGCGGTGACGGCGCCAACAGTTGGGATCAAGCCCACTACGTCTTCGACTTGATCCAGCATTACCTGAGCAATGGAGCCGAGGCTTACCTTTACTGGAACATGGTGCTGGAGCCCGGAGGCGTCAGCACCTGGGGCTGGCGCCAGAACGCCATGGTGACCGTCGATCCCACCACGCGCAGCGCCATTTTCAATCCCGAGTTCTACGTCATGAAGCACTTCGCCGGCTTCGTGCGACCGGGCGCGGCCGTATTGAAGACCGGTGGCCCGATGGCCGCAAACACCCTGGCTTTCCGCAACCTCGATGGCGGCGAAGTCTTCGTCGTGCAGAACGCGCAGGATATCGAGAGGACGATCACGGTCCGGGGCAGCCGTGAATCGGCAACTTTGAACCTCGCCCCCTTTTCCATAAGTACGCTCACTCTTTGAAACCAAGCGGCGGGCGCCAAGCCCGTTCTCTAGGGAGGAAACCGAAATGAAAAAATTGTCAGGCTTGCCCATGCTGGGGGCAGCATCGCTTCTGGCCACATTCTTTGCATCTGCGGCGTTCGCGGATGTGACGGTCCACGTTCTTCGGCCAGAGGTACCGAATACCGAAAAGGCCTATCACCAAAAGATGGCCACGGACTTCGAGAAGTCGCATCCAGGTGTCGATATCGCTTTCGAATACATCGCCAACGAGGCCTACAAGCAGAAGCTTACGACGCTGCTGCAGTCGGATCAGAAACCGGACCTCATTTTCAGTTGGGCGGGGGGCGTGCTCACGCAACAGGCCAAAGCCGGCGTTCTCCAGGACATCTCCGCATCCGTCACCAGCCAGTGGTCGGCGTCGATCGCTAGCGCCGGATTGTCGGCGTTCACCGTCAACGGAAAAGTCTATGGCATGCCGGTCAACGCGAGCGATGTGGTGTTTTGGACCAATCTCGATCTCGCAAAGAAGGCTGGTGTCGACCCTGAAAGCATCAAGACCTGGGATGATTTTCTGGCAGCGGTCAAGAAGGCAAAGGAGGCTGGTGTCACGCCGATCATGGTTGGCGGCAAGGACAAATGGCCACTGCACTTCTACTACGGCTATCTGTGGGTGCGTGAGGCGGGCAAGGACGGAATGGCCGCGGCCATGGGCGGCGAAGGCGACGGTTTCTCTGCCGCGCCCTTCGTGAAGGCTGGCGAGGACTTCAAGAAACTCGTCGATCTGCAGCCCTTCGAGGCTGGTTTCATGGATACCACGTTCGAGCAGGCGACGGGCCAGTTCGGGGACGGCAAGGCCTTGTTTCATCTCATGGGCGATTGGGAGTACGGGACCGAGAAGCAGAATTCGGTCAGCGGCAAGGGCATTCCGGACGACAAGCTCGGAACCATACGCTTCCCTGCGGTTGCAGGTGGGGCCGGCGAGGCCACCGACACGTTCGGGGGCATCAACGGTTACGCGGTCATTGCCGGAGCACCACCGGAAGCGGTCGAATTCCTGAAATACATGACCGACACCGAAAATCAGAAGCTGGCGGGCGCCCAGGGTCTCTTCATACCGATCGCCAAGGGCGTGGAAGAGAGCATTGCGAATCCCTTCTTCCGCAAGATGTCCGAGGCGCTCGCTGTCTCGAAGTTCCATCAGATCTTTCTCGATCAGGCGCTCGGATCCGATGTCGGGGCCACGGTCACGGACGTGGCCGCGGATCTGGCCCAAGGCGTCGTCACGCCAGAGGCGGCGGCAAAGACCGTGCAGGACGCCTGGTCCATGCGCTGATGGCTTTGACCGGGCGCGAACCACGCGCCCGGTCTTTCAATCCATCCAGGGAGGATGAAAATGACCGAGCTTGCTGCGCCCGGACTAGCTCCGAGCATGCGTAGTGGAAGGCGCTTCACCAGCCAAACCAGCGCCCTCCTTCTGATGTTGCCGCCCGCGCTGGTGCTTTTCACATTGTTTGTGGCGTTACCTCTGTTCGACGCCGCGTACTACAGCCTGTTCAAGTGGGACGGCTACGGCACACCGACAGATTTCATCGGTCTGGACAATTTCAAGCAGGCCCTGGGCCATGCCGTCTTCTGGCAAGCAGTACGCAATACGCTGATCGTGCTTGCGGTTTCCGTTTTCATTCAGCTGCCCATCGCGTTGGGCCTCGCCTTGCTGATCTACGAGAAGACCCCTGCCAATACGTTGTTTCGCCTCATCTTCTTTCTGCCTTTCATCCTGGCCGAGGTGGCTTCGGGCCTGATCTGGAGTTTCGTATTCGACGGCAACACCGGGGTGGCCGCCGCTCTCTTCCACGCGCTGGGAATGGAGCCCGTCTTCATTCTCGCGGATCGCCACTGGGCATTCGCGGCCATTACGCTGGTCGTCGTCTGGAAATACTTCGGGTTTCACATGATGATCTATATCGCCGCCCTGCAGGGCGTGCCCAGGGAAATGCTGGAGGCGGCGCGGCTGGAAGGCGCTGGGCGTTGGGCCATCGTGCGCCATGTCCAGGTGCCGATGATCGCCTCGGCCATCGGCGTGTCGGTGTTTTTCTCCATCGTCGGCTCCTTGCAACTCTTCGACGTTGTGATCCCGCTCACCAATGGTGGCCCGTCCAACTCCACGCATACGATTGTCACCTATCTCTACACTTTCGGCCTCACCCGAACGCGTATCGGCTTCGGAAGTGCAGTCGGCGTCATGCTGTTCGTCACCGCTGTCGCTTTCGCCGTTCTCTACCAACGCCAGATTAGCAAGGGGAGCCGGTCATGAATGCGTTCAGATTTCTTCCAGCGCTTGGAAAGGCCGCCGTCCTGCTGGTCTTTACCGGTTTCGTGCTGGGGCCGTTAACGGTCGCCGTCTTTGGCGGCTTCAAGACCAATGGCGAACTCCGCGTCAATCCCTTTGGCATCCCGCAGCAATGGGACTTCGAGTTCTACGCGGCCATGCTGGGCGATCCGGCGTTCTGGCGCTACATGGGAAACTCGCTGATCATCTCGCTGTTGACCGTGTTTTTGACCCTGATCGTCTCAGCGGCGGCGGCTTATGTCTTCGCCCAGATCCGCTTTCTTGGGTCGAGAATGATGCAAGCCTATCTGCTGGCGGGTCTTGTCTTTCCGTTCGCCACCGCGATCCTGCCGCTATTCATCAAGGTGCGTGACCTCGGGCTGCTCGACAGCTACTGGGCCGTTATCCTGCCCCAGACAGCTTTTGGCCTTTCGCTTTCGATCATGCTGTTCAAGACGTTCTTCGAACAGTTGCCGAAGGATCTCTTCGAGGCGGCACATGTCGAAGGCTGCGGCTATGTCCGGTTCTTCTGGCAATTCACGCTGCCCCTCTCGACGCCGATTCTGGCGACCGTCGGGGTGTTCGTGTTCGTTCAGAGCTGGAACAATTTCCTGCTGCCGCTCGTCGTCATCAACTCGCGGGAACTGTTCACCTGGCCACTCGGAATGATGCAGTTTCGAGGCGAATATCTCTCGGAGTGGAACCGCACCCTGGCTTTCATATCCCTGACCATTCTGCCTGCGGTCGCCTTCTTCATCGCGGCCCAGAAATACATCGTTGCCGGACTGACGGGAGGGGCGGTCAAAGGCTGACCGTTTCTGTCGGACACCAAAGAAACCTAGGGAGGAATTCATGGCCGCCGTCGAACTTTCGAGCATCAACAAGACCTTTGGTTCTGTCGAGACCATACCCAACCTGACGCTCTCCATTCCCCATGGCTCTTTCACCGTGCTGGTCGGTCCGTCCGGTTGTGGCAAGTCCACACTGCTCCGGATGGTCGCCGGCCTGGAACAACCGACGAAGGGATCGATTGCCATCGGCAATCGTGACGTCACCCACGAGGAACCGTCGAAACGCGGCATCTCGATGGTCTTCCAGTCCTATGCGTTGTTTCCACACATGACCGTGGAACAGAACATCGACTTCGGTCTGCGGCTCGCCAAGGTTCCGCAGGCGGAACGTGAAGCGCGCGTCGCAGCCGCTGCCGAGGTGCTGCACCTCAAGCCTCTGCTGCAACGCAAGCCGGCGGCACTCTCCGGCGGCCAGCGCCAGCGCGTCGCCATCGGGCGCTCGATCGTCCGAAACCCGGAGGTTTTCCTGTTCGATGAACCGCTTTCCAATCTCGACGCGGCACTGCGTACCCAAATGCGTGTTGAACTCGCGGATCTGCACAAGCGGCTTAACGCGACGATGATCTATGTCACCCACGACCAGGTCGAGGCGATGACACTGGCAGACCAGATCGTCGTGATGAATGCCGGGCGTATCGAGCAGGTCGGGTCGCCGATGGAACTCTACGACGCGCCAAACACCTTGTTTGTCGCTACGTTCATCGGATCTCCGCGCATGAACCTGATATCGGGAGAGAGTGCAAAAGCCGAAGGCGCCGCCACGATCGGCGTACGCCCCGAACATATCGCAATAGACGACGCCAATGGCATCTGGACGGGCAGGTTGCGTTTCGCCGAGCATCTCGGCAACGAGACGATCGCCTATGTGGAGTCGGATGAGGGCGAAATTATCATACGCCTCGCAGGGCATCATGGCCTCACGGACGGGACGCTACGCATGACACCTGACCGGCTGCACCTGCATCGCTTCGATGAGAACGGCCGGCGAATTTCGGCTGTAAACTGACTTTGTCCCGCAATGTAGAAACTGCAGCTGGCCCCGAGGACGGTCCGCTCTTTCCAAAGGCTTCCGGCGCTACCGTGCGATATCTCGCGCCATTTAAAGGAGTTTTCCAATGACCACCGATTTCTTCGGGGGAATCGAGTCCATTCGCTATGAGGGGCCGGATTCGACCAATCCGCTGGCCTACCGCTTCTATAACCCCGATGAGGTCGTGGCCGGCAAGCGGTTGGAAGACCATCTGCGCTTCGCTGTCGCCTACTGGCATTCCTTCGCCTGGCCGGGCGGTGATCCGTTCGGTGGCCAGACCTTCGACCGTCCCTGGTTCCCCAAGGCCGGCGGCATCGACACGATGGAACTGGCCTCAAGGCCGATGTCGCCTTCGAAATGTTCTCGCTGCTCGGCGCGCCCTATTTCTGCTTCCACGACGCCGACGTGCGGCCCGAGGGCAAGGACTTTTCGGAAAGCGCTGCCCGCCTCGACGAGATCGCGGATTATTTCGCCACCAAGATGAAGCAGACCGGCGTCAAGCTGCTCTGGGGCACGGCCAACCTGTTCTCCAATCGCCGCTTCATGTCGGGCGCCGCCACCAACCCCGATCCGGATGTGTTCGCCTATGCGGCGGCGACGGTGAAGAGTTGCATCGACGTCACCAAGCGGCTGAAGGGCGAGAACTATGTGCTGTGGGGCGGGCGCGAGGGCTATGAGACGCTGCTCAACACCGACCTTGGCCGCGAGCAGGAACAGGCCGGCCGCTTCCTCAGCCTCGTCGTCGACTACAAGCACAAAATCGGCTTCAAGGGCACCATCCTGATCGAGCCGAAGCCGCAGGAGCCGACAAAGCATCAGTATGACTACGATGTCGCCACGGTGTACGGTTTCCTCAAGCGCTTCGGCCTGGAAAAGGAAGTAAAACTCAACATCGAACAGGGCCATGCCATCCTGGCCGGCCATTCCTTCGAGCACGAACTGGCGCTGGCCAATGCGCTCGGCGTGTTCGGCTCGATCGACATGAACCGCAACGACTACCAGTCGGGCTGGGACACCGACCAGTTCCCCAACAACGTTCCGGAGATGGCGCTGGCCTATTACCAGGTCCTGCAGGCCGGTGGCTTCAAGACCGGCGGCACCAATTTCGACGCCAAGCTGCGCCGCCAGTCGCTCGATCCGCAGGACCTGCTGATCGGCCATATCGGCGGCATGGACTCTTGCGCACGTGGCTTGAAGGCTGCGGCTCGCATGGTCGAGGACAAGGCGTTGTCGGCGCCGCTGGCCGAGCGCTACGCCGGCTGGAACAGCACCGAGGCCAAGGCGATGCTTTCCGGCAAGCGCACGCTGGAAGACATCGCCGAACGCGTGGTGAAGAAGAAGATCGAGCCGCAGCCGCGCTCCGGACGCCAGGAATTGCTGGAAAACATCGTCAACCGCTACGTCTGACGGCGGAAAGCTGACAGATCACGCTCCATTTCGCGCCTGGATCGGCGCGGCTATTTGGCGAAGACGGCGGCCGCGTCAGGGGAGCGTCCAGCGCATGGCATTGTGGTAATCAGGCCGTTGCGGGACGCGCCAGAGCGCGCGTCGGCGCCACCACTGTCGGCACCTCGATGCTGCGACGCCACTTTGAAAAACGATCGCGGCCAGCGGAGGCGGAATGCAATGCAGCGGCCCTGTCATCGCCGGGCCGGGTTTCGTCGTCTCGGCTTAGTCTGAATGGTCAGCTGCGCTCTGGAAAGCGAATGTTGGCCAGCCCTGCGGCACTTCGTGGAGCACAACGCATCAATACCAAGACGTTGCTCTTCAACCGAGATAGGCCCGATGAAGGATATCCGGTTGCTGTTGAAGATTCGCGGGGGTACCGCTGAAGCTGAAACGGCCACGCGACATCACGTGGGCCGCCTGAGCATTTTTCAGCGCGAGCGCGGTAAACTGCTCGATCAGGAGTATGCCGGTACCGTGCTGGGCCAGTCTGCTCAGCACATCCATCAGCCGCTTGACGATCAGCGGTGCAAGGCCGAGCGACATCTCGTCGGCGAGAATGAATTTTGGTTGCGCGACCAGACCCTGGCCGAGCGACAGCATCTGTTGCTGTCCACCAGAGAGCGTACCCGCGCGCTGTTGCTTTCGCTCGGCCAGTTCAGGGAAGATCGTGTAGACTTCCTCGACGGCTTCGGCGGCACCCCGTGCAGACAGCTGAAAACCGGCGGCTTTCAAATTGTCGTCGACGTTGAGGCCGTTGAGCACCCGGTGCCCCTCCGGCACGGCGGCGACGCCAGCCGCGCGGATGGCTTCGGGCGATTTGCCGGTGAGCGGTTTGCCGTCGATTTCGACTGTGCCTGCCGCGATCGGGATCGCACCGGCGAGCGCCAAGACGAGTGAGCTCTTGCCGGCGCCGTTCGGCCCGAGAAGGGCAGTAATCTGGCCGCTTACCAGCGTGAAGGACAGGTCCTTGACGACACGCTTGCCGCCCCGATCAATCGCCAGATCACGAACTGTCAGGGTGCTCATGCAGCGTCTTCCATGCCGAGATAGACGGCGCGGACTTTCTCATCGGTCAGCACGCTGGCGGTGTCGCCAACGGCGATCAACGAACCAAAATCGAGCACCATGGTTTCCCGACAAACCGCCTGGATCAGATCGACATCGTGATCAATCAGCAGGGTTATGGATCTGGTTACGTCGTGAATACTGGAGATGACTTGCCGCAATTTCTCGACCTCGCCCTGGGAAAAGCCTGCTCCCGGTTCATCCAGAAGGATCACCCGTGGGCGTCCCACGACGCAGCGCGCGATTTCGATCATCCGACGCTCAAAAGCATTCAACCCTCCAGCCGAGGCTCGGCGTAGCGCCGTGAGCCCGACAAAATCGAGCGCGGCAGCTGTCGCACGGAGCCGTTCAGCCGCCGACAGTCCGAGTTGGTCGATCATGACGTGGACGTTGTCCTCCACCGTCAGTTCGTCCACCACCTGTTCCTTCTGAAAGGAACGGCGCAGGCCCCAGCGAGCCCGCCGATGTGGTTTCATCGGCAGTATGTCGGTGTCCATCATGTGGATTGAGCCGCTTTGGGGCAGAACGAAGCCGGACAATACGTTGAGAAGGGTCGTTTTGCCGGCCCCGTTTGGCCCGATGATACCGCAGACCGGCTGTGTGAGTTCGACGGTGACCGCATTGAGCGCGGTAACTCCCCCGAAGGCAACGGATAGATTCTCGATCGAGATCATGCGGAGGGCTCCGTCTTGCGCAACCGCTTCAAACCATCCGACAGCTGTCCGGCCAGCCCCCTGGGAGCCGTGGAAAGCGCGTGAATAAGGGCAAATCCGAAGATGATGTAGGCCGCGTTGCCGTCCACGCCGAGGTTGTTGAGGAAGGCCGGGAGGAGCCGATAGAGCAGTGCCGCGATCACGGCGCCATACCAGTGCCAGGCGCCGCCGACGACCGTCAGCGCGAAGATCATCACCGATTCCGCGGGCGGGAAAGAGCGTGCATCAAGCAGTTGGAGATTGCCCGCGAGCAAGGCACCCGCAATGCCGGCGAGAAACCCGGAAAGGGCAAAGCCCCATACTTTATAGAGCGTCACATTGACACCCGCGGCCATGGCGGCGGCCTCGCTTTTGCGAATAAGCGCCCAACCACGGCCGGCGCGGCTGCGTTCATGGATGTCGATCAACAGGAAGCCGACGGCCACCACGATCAGACAATAGCTGAAGAAGGCCGCGTCCGATTGTGCGATCGCCGGCCGTGGCAGATAACCGATCGCCTTGACTTCGAAACCGGCAAAGCCGCCACCCCCATTGGGGAACTGAATGACATTGATGAGGATACCGAAGCCACCCGCCGCCATCAACGTGATGAGCGCCAGATAAAGGCCGCGCATTCGCAGCGCCGGATAGGCGAGGATCATGCCGATCAGTCCGGCAAAGAGGCCGCCGGCAAGAAGGTTCAGTTCGAATGGCAGTTTGAAGCCATGGCCGAAACGGAGCGCCACCCAGCCGCCGCACCCCATGAGCGAGACCTGGGCCAGAGACACAAGGCCGAGACGCCGATAGAGGACCGCGATGCTGGCGGAGGTCAGTGTGTAGATCGCCACGGCGGTCAAGACTTTGAGCCATAAGGCGCTTGCGACAAACGGCACCACGATGGCCGCGCCGACGAAAAAAAGCTGCGGTGCATAGCGGCCGAACGAAAAGCCGGCTGGGCTCATGCCAGAAGGCGCCAGAATTCCGGAAAGAGGCTTTTGCTCTGCTTGCATGCTCTCAGTCCTGTCCGGCAAAGGTCAGCCTACGGCCGCGCTGGAGCCACATCATGGCAAGGATAGCCACGATAAAGGGCGTTGCGACGCGGAACGGCGCGAACGGCTTGTAGAGTGTGACCACGCTTTCAAGGACGCCGATGGCAAGGCCGCCGGCAAAAGTCGCGGGTATGGATGTGAGGCGACCGAGGATGGTGGTCGCGATGATGGGAATGACGAGGAAGGTCAGCACTGCGGGGTCAAGTCGCACGAGGGATGCAAACATCAAGCCAGTGAAACCAGCGAGCACGCCTGAAATGGCCCAGGCGATCGTCTCCACCCTGATTACCGGCGTACCCAGGATCGATGCGACCTCACGGTTGTCGGCGAGCGCACGCATCATCAAACCAATGCGGGTGCGTATCAGGAAGACACCCATTCCGATGGTAATGCTGAAAGCTGCAAGCAGTGACAAAATCCGGATTCCGGTGATTCTCAGACCTAGGATCGACATGGAGGCCCCGTCGAGGGTGAGTGTCAGCTTGCGCGGTGTAACCACCCACAGGAGGTTCATGGCGCCGAGCAAAGCGAGGGCAAACCCGAGCGTAGCGACCGCCTTGACGATGGGTTCGCGATGCGCGAGGCCCGGCGCGATCAGCCGGCCATAGGAGACGGACAGGGCGAGGGCGATCCCGATGCAGGCTACCCAAGCAACGGGCTCGGGCCATTGCCATTCAAGCAGTTGCCAGGCGACCATGGCGCCCACGGCGCCGATGGC
This sequence comes from Mesorhizobium sp. M8A.F.Ca.ET.202.01.1.1, assembly GCF_004791595.1. NCBI lineage: Bacteria > Pseudomonadati > Pseudomonadota > Alphaproteobacteria > Hyphomicrobiales > Phyllobacteriaceae > Mesorhizobium > Mesorhizobium sp. M8A.F.Ca.ET.202.01.1.1. Next base: position 419,774 of record NZ_SRUN01000002.1, read on the forward strand.
GCCGTAGGCAAAATTGAGCACGCCGGTGGCGCGGTTGAGCAGCACCAGCCCAACCCCGCCGAGTGCATAGAGTGCGCCGACGGCAAGGCCGGATACGAGGAACAGGCCAAGGACGTTCATGTCTTCGCCGATCAGTTTGCTATGCCGAGGGCTTTTTCCGCGGAGCGGATAGGATCGAGATACGCGCTGTCGACGTCAGTGCAGCCGCCGACGACCTTGAAGCCGTTGCCCGAAATCTGAACCATCATGTTCGCATGGTTGGGCATGTGCCGGTCGGCTTTGCCAACGTAGTAGGGGCCGCAGAGCAGGTCCGAGGTCTCGTTCTTGATTCCCCGGATCGCCTCTGAGACCGATTTGCGATCAATGGTCGCCGGATCGAGCTTCAGGAGGGCATCGGTGAAGAAGCGGGCGGAGAGATAGCCCGACTGGCTGAAGGTGTCGCGCGGATCCTCCGGGCGAGCATACTTGTCCATGATCGCGCGCCAGTTGCTGGCGTCTGGACCGGTGCCATCGATCGGCGTGAGCTCGATATTGACGTTCATGACACCATTCCAATAGGCGCCGAGCATGGCGGGAACCGCGGCATCATAGAGGGGTGTCGAGGATATCCACTTGAAGTTATCGCGCAGGTTCTGTTCCTCGACGGCCTTGAGGTAGGCTGCGGCCATTCCTCGCGGCAGGTTCACGAGAACGGTGTCGGCGCCGCTCGCTACGGTTTCCAGAACGGAGGCATTCATATCTGCCGCGCCCGGATCGAGCAAAAGACTGGAGCCGGAGAGTCCTTTGGACTGCATGTACTTCTCGGTCCAGCCACAGGAATAGGGACCGACCGAGGGGATGGTGAGCCCGATGCAAACGACGTTCTTTGAACCGAGATTGGCGACGGCCCATTGGGCTGCTCCGACGCTCGAGGGCAGGGGTCCCTCATTGGTCGAAACAATGTTCTTCGATTCGAAGCATTCGGCGACGGCGCAAGCTGCCGCCATCGCCATGACATCCTCCTCTGCGTAGAGCTTGGCGTTGACGCCCATCTCAACAAAAGAGCCGTTGGCAACCAGCGCGACGACGCCCTTGTCCTTTACCAGCTTGGTCGCAACCTGGCTCGCGACTTCCGGGTTCCACTGGTCGTCTTCAACCAGATATTCGATCGGGCGGCCGTGGATACCGCCATTGGCATTGAGACAGTTGAAATAGGCGCGCGCGGCGTCGGCTGAAGACGAGAAGTCGTCAGGGCCAGTTTGACCGACCAGGGCACCAACCCTGATCGGCTCGCCGGTCGCCTTCTGACCGTTGTTCAATCCACATTGCGCTGCAGCCATGGCTGAGCCACTCGCCAGGATAAGCGCGGCCGTCGATGCCGACAGAAGTATCGTTGTGCGTTTCATGCTTTCTCCTCCCAAAGAACTGTTGAAATCAGTAGGTCGTCCGAAATCCCGTCACTTCATGCGACGAGGTCCCTACCCAGCATGAAGCGGGCGGCGCGCTCGCCGATCATGATGACCGGTGCATTGGTGTTGCCCGAGACAAGGGTTGGCATGATGGAGGCGTCCGCCACGCGTAGCCCTTCTACGCCGCGGACCGCGAGATCCTCGCCAACAACGGCCATGCGGTCGTCCGGCCTGCCCATCCGGGCCGTGCCCGAAGGATGAAAAACCGTCTTCGAAATCGAGCGGATATAGTCCCGCAGGGCTTCGGGATCTCGCTCGAGTCCGGGCGTGGGCAGGACACGCCGCTTCACGATGCGGGCGAGCGATGGGGCTTCAATGATCCGGATCGCCCATTCCACCCCGCGTACGAGCGTGTCGAGATCGGCAGGACTGGAGAAGGAATTCGCGTTGAACAGGGCACTATCCCTAGGATTGGCCGAACGCAGCTTGACCGTGCCCCGTGATTGCGGCCTCAGGAAACAAGGACCGATGGCAATCCCGTGACCTGGTTCCACGGCCCGGTCGGCAAAGCCGATGAAGGTTGGCAGGACATGAAACTGGATATCCGGCTGGCCGGTCCCGGCCGTATCGACGAAGCCGCCCGACTCCACAACATTGGATGTGAGGAGGCCGGTCTTGGTGAGAAGATATTGCAGCATGTGGCCCGCCGCCTTCAGCCCCTTGTCCTGGGTGAAGAGCGAGATCGGATCCTTGACCTCCGCCTGAACCGTGGCCTCGAGGTGATCCTGATAATTTTCCCCGACCCCCGGCAGATCCACGATCACGTCGATCCCATGGCTCTTCAGATGTTCGGCCTCGCCGATGCCCGAGAGTTGCAGGATCTTGGGTGTGGCAAGCGCGCCTGCCGTTAGAACAATCTCGCGCCGAGCCTTATAGGTGACGCCATTCTCGGTCAGCACACCGACCGCTTTCCTGCCTACAAACAGAACTTTGTGGACGCGGGTTTCGGTTAGTATGGTCAGGTTCGCGCGCTTCTCGGCATCGCGCAGGAAGGCTTGCGCAGCGCTCCAGCGCCGGCCGTTGTGCGTTGTCGTCTGGTAGAAGCCGACGCCTTGCTGCACCTTGCCGTTGAAGTCTTCGTTATACGGAAGGCCGGCCTCCTGTGCTGCCCGGATGAAGGCCCAGGACAGGGGATGACCAAAGCGGCGATCGGAGACCTTGAGATAGCCGGTTGCTCCATGGAATTCGCCCGAAAGGCGCTGATTGGCCTCAACGTCGCGAAACACAGGAAGAACCTTGTCATAGGACCAGTTGCGGCATCCCATTTGCGCCCAGGTGTCGTAATCCTGCTGCTGGCCACGAATATAGATCATGGCGTTCAAGGAACTGCCGCCGCCGATCACATTGCCCTGTGGCACGACGTTGGGCTTGCCGTTCAACCCCTTGTCCGGCTCGGACACGTAGAAGTGCACATCCTTGCCCTTCTCGATCACCTTGAAGAACGTCGCCGGGATATGGATGAATTTGTCGGTGTCGCGCGCGCCGCTTTCAATGAGCAGGACCTTGTTCTGCGGATTCTCCGACAGCCGGGCTGCAACGACGCAGCCGGACGAGCCGCCACCGACGATGATATAGTCGAATTCGTTCATGGGTTGCTCCGATGCGGGCGGGCAGACGCTCGCGACAGCGTTGGTGTCAGCAAAAGATCGTTTGAATGGTGGTGAATTCCTTCAGCCCGTCGACGCCGAATTCAACGCCGATCCCGGACTGCTTTACCCCACCAAAGGGCGCATTCGGCTGGATTGCTCCATGCTTGTTGATCCACACGGTGCCGCATTCCAGTTGGCCGGCCACCTGTTTCGCCTTTGCCGTATCCCGGCCCCAGACGGAGCCGCCGAGGCCCGCCGGATTGTCGTTGGCCTTCGCGATCACGTCGGCGAGGTCGGTGTAGCGGATGATTGGCAGGGCGGGGCCAAATTGCTCGCGATCGACGAGCTCGCAGCCATGGTCGACATCGGCAACGATTGTGATCGGATAGAAGTAACCGGTTCCACCGTTGCTCTGGCCGCCGATCAGAACGCGGCCGCCTTTGGCGCGTGCATCCTCGACATAGGAAGCTACGATGTCGAGTTGCATCCGATTCTGCACGGGACCAAGGATCGATTGTTCCGACAGGCCGTCGCCAACCGGAATGTGGGCTGCATAGGCGACGAGGCTTTCGCACACGGCGTCATAAAGGCTGTCATGGACATACAGGCGCTTCAGGCAGGCGCAGGTTTGGCCGTTGTTGATGAAGGCGCCCCAGAACAGCCCTTCGGCGATTTCCTTGGGGTCGGCGTCGGGGAGCACGATGCCGGCGTCGTTGCCGCCTAATTCCAATGTGAGCCGCTTGAGCGTATCGACGGCATTGGCCATGACCTTCTTGCCAGTGGAGGTGGAGCCGGTGAAGGTCAGTTTGGCGATGCCTGGATGGGCGGACATGGCGGCGCCAATCTCGTTCTCGCCAGTGACGACGTTGACGACGCCCGCCGGCAGAACCTCGTTCATCAGCTCAACAAGGCGAATGGTCGACAATGGTGTCTGGGGTGATGGCTTGATGACAACGGTGTTGCCGGCGCGGATTGCGGGAATGATGTGCCAGCAGGCAATCATCACCGGCCAGTTCCATGGTGTGATCGAGCCGACAACGCCGATGGGCTTGCGATGCAACTCCACGCGACCTTCAGGCGTATCCTGCAGGACTTCGACAGGAAGCTCGATTTCCGCGGTGTGGCGGGTCCACGCGACAGCACCACCGATCTCGAAGCGAGAGCCGAGACCATTGAGTGGCTTTCCCTGTTCGAGCGTCAACAGGCGCGCAAGCTCTTCTGAATTTTCTTCTATCTTGGCGGCAATGGCGCGGCAGGCGTCGGCCAGCTCCAGACTCGATTTCAACTGCCACTTTTCGAACGCAGCCGCTGCCGCAGTAACAGCTGCGTCGAGGTCCCCCACCGTGGCCAGGGGCATTGCGCCGACAACTTCCCCGGTCGAAGGATTAAGGATATCGGCGTGGCGTGCGGTTTCCACCGGCTTGCCGCCGATGAACAGCGTGTAGCGCTTCATATCCGAGCTCCTCCCAAAGCAATTTGTGAGGAGCATTCATATTGAAGCCGCCGTTTCTGTCTTGGATTCGAACGCGGCGCGAATAGGACAAAAGCGCAGCGCTATCACTGCTGGAGAATATCCTTTGGCGAACAGGCGAAGGCCTTTCGGAAGCAGCGGTTGAAATATGAGATATCGTTGAAACCAGCGGAATAGGCGACCTCGGCGATCGTGGTCGCCTTCGTGGTGTTCTTCATCTGCGCCAGTTGTTCGTGAGCAAGATGCAGGCGGCGCATTCGTATCAGCGATGTCGCCGTCGTGCCAAGTGCATTGAAGTCCTCCTGCAGCGTGCGCAGCGAAATACCAACCTTGTCGGCAAGCCATTGCGGCGTCAGATGCTCGTCAGTGAGATATCTGTCGATGAGTATCTGCACGACTTCCAACCTGCCGCCGGAACTGTCCGAGAGCAGCGGCTCATCCATCTCACTATCGGTCGCGAAAGCCTGGCGTGTCGTGCTGAAGAGGAGGTCGCGCAGATGCGGTGCTCGCTTGTCGCTTGCGTCTGTTTTCAGAAGCTTGGCAACGACCGCTCGCAGCATCGCCGACATCGGGTCTTCCGCTTCTACCCTGCGTGAAACTTCGACCCGTGCTGATTTGTCGGCGAAGATCAACTGGCGGGGGAGATGCACCGAGAGGTGGTTGGAAAAACGGCCGCCGAAATGGAAGATCGATGGGCTGGAGCTGTCGACGAGAATGCAGTCGCCCGGGGTAATGATAGATTGCCTTCCGTTCTGTTCGATACCGCAACTCCCTTCGAGTTGCAGCAACAGGAAGAGATTTTCGCTATAGTCGATCCTGATATCGGCGACGTCGCGGCGGATCACGTCGAGATCGTTCGCCACCTGAGCAAGGTCGAGCCCGCCTGCATCCAGTATGGTGGCATTGCCGGTTACGAGGGTGTGCTCGGCCCGTTGCGTGTTGAAATTTCCGCAGATCGATTTCAGTTCCGCAGTCCACTCCTCAAGGGAATGTATAGGCCATTGCGTGGCGGTCATCCCACCGAATTCCGCTAGGTGCTGCAGCTGCTGCATGGCGTCTTCTCCCAAAGACCGTCGAGCCACCCTGCCCATTGCCGACCAAGATAGTTCCCATGTTAAGCGATTCCTTATACTCGCATTTGTCAACTCGTTTTTTGCGTGGCGAGGGTTGGAAGTATGCCGGCTTTGGAAGTGGTCCGCCAGGCGCTGTTGTAAAATATGTCATCCCGCACAGGGTCGACCGTTGCGCTAGCACAGGGCCGACTCGGTCGCCGGGCGGTTGGGATCATGGCTGTCGCGTCAGATAAATCGTGTACGGATCATCATAGCCGACACGCTAGTGAATGCCATTGGGACCAGGGATTGCCCCCAACCGACCTCCTTACTGATACGCACAGCGCCGATGTGTCGAAAGATGGCGCCGCTCATGCGGGCAGATCGACTTGGCATAAAGCCACTGTCATTCGGCTGTTTGCCTCTGGAGCTTCTCGAAAACAAACCGCTTGCCTTTGCGCACGCTGTCTTCGAGTGGGCTCGCCTTCGCCAGATGCGCCGCGATCGCGCTGGCCAGCACGCAACCCGTCCCGCGCATCGATACGGCAAGGCGTGGCAAGTCGAAGTGGATTGGTTCTTGATCGGAGCGCAATAAAATATCGGTTGATCTAGGTCCCGATGCGTGGCCGCCCTTGATCAGCAGGGCCTGAGGTCCGGCGGCCAGCAGTCTTTGTCCTTGTTGAAGCGCGCTTCCCTCATCCATCGCCAATTCCGAGCTGACAAGGAGCGCCAACTCGATGAGATTGGGGGTGACGAGACGGCAAAGCGGCATCAGATTGCGCTTCATGGCGGTGATGGCGCCTGCTTCCAGGAGCGCCCGGCCTGAGGTCGAGGCCAGCACCGGGTCAAGTACTGCCGGCACCTGCGGATTCTCGCGCAGCACGCCGGCAACGGCAACGACGATCTCAGCCGCCGCGAGCATGCCGATCTTGATGGCGGCCACCTCGTTGGCCTGCAGCGCGGCGCGCATCTGCTCGGCCACTAGGCGAGATGGCGAATGATGGATTTCCATGACAGCTTCGTGCGTCTGCACTGTCAGCGCGGTGACAGCAAGGCAGGTGCGCACGCCAATGGAAGAGATCGTCTCGATATCACGTGCAATTCCAGCCCCGCCGCTGGAGTCCGATCCGCCAACGACAAGCACATGCGGTTCTCGCCTCAGCGCCATCGATCTGTCTTTTCCATCCACTCTCTGGTGCGTGCTTCGGGATCGGCATTCAATGTAATGTCAGTCACCACTGCCGCGCTGTCGGCGCCAGCCGCGAAGACACCATCGAGCCGGTCCGGGTTAAGGCCGCCGATGGCCACCAGTGGAACAGGCGCGACCCGACGCTTCCATTCGCTGACCCGTTCGAGCCCTTGCGGCGCCCATTTCATCTTCTTCAGGATGGTCGGGTAGATGGGGCCAAGCGCGATGTAGTCGGGTTCGGCTTTTATCGCCGTTTCCAGTTCGATATGATCATGGGTGCTCAATCCGAGCCTCACGCCGGCTGCCCGTATCCGCGTCAGGTCGGCGGCTTGCAAATCCTCTTGACCGAGATGAACGAAGTCGCAGCCTTCCTCGATCGCCAGCCGCCAGTAATCATTGATGATCAGCTGGCACCGGTATCGAGCGCACAAAGCCTTCGCTGAGCGGATCTCCGCGCGTAATCCGGCCTCATCCATGGTCTTTATGCGAAGCTGAACCAGATTGACGCCGAGCGGCACCAGCCGCTCGATCCAGGCAGCGCTGTCGACGATCAGGTAGAAGGGATCGAGCTTCATGAAAAAACGGCCCTGCCGATCGTCGGCGTCGATGGCACGGCGACGTCGCGCGGTTCGAGCATTCCTGAGCTGAAAGCCTCACGACCGGCCTCGACCGCCTTGCCGAAAGCACGCGCCATGCCGACGGGATCGGCCGCCCTGGCGACCGCCGTATTCAGCAGCACGGCGTCAAAGCCGAGTTCCATGACGGTGGCAGCGTGCGACGGCCGTCCCAGCCCCGCATCCACGATCAGGGGGACGCCTGGGAAATGTCCGCGAATCGAGCGCAGCGCCGTCATGTTGACCGGTCCCAAGGCGGAACCGATCGGTGCGCACCACGGCATCAGGACCTTGCAGCCCGCTTCCAGCAGCCGCTCGGCGACGACGAGATCGTCGGTGGTATAGGGGAATACCGCAAAGCCGTCCTCGCACAGGATACGGGCGGCTTCGACCAGGCCGAACACGTCCGGCTGCAGCGTGTCGTGGTTGCCGATCACTTCGAGTTTGATCCAGGTCGTGCCGAAGACCTCGCGCGCCATGTTCGCGGTGGTGACCGCTTCCTTGACGGAGTGGCAGCCGGCCGTGTTGGGCAGGATTCTCGTGCCGAGCGAGCGGATCAGCGACCAGAATTTTTCGCCGGCCCTGCCGCCCGCCATCTCACGCCGCAAAGAGACGGTCACCACCGACGTGCCCGACGCCCTGACTGCATCGGCAAGGACGGCCGGCGAAGGATATTGAGCCGTGCCGAGCAGCAGGCGGGATTGAAGCGTCGTCCCCAGAAGGTCGAACATGCTAGCCTCCCTGCATGGGCGAGAGGATTTCAATCCGGTCGCCTTCGTTCAAGCAGAACGCCGTCCGGCTGGCTTTGTGCACCAGGTCGCTGTTGACGGCGGTGGCGAGCCAGTCGCCCTCATAGTCGAGCGCGGCAAGCAATTCGGCTAGCGTGGTGGCGGTGGCAACCTCACGCGCTTCGCCGTTGACGGTCAGTTTCATGAGCAAGCTCCTTGGTTCTGTCCTGGCTGAAAACCAGGTCGGCGGCCTGGCGCGCCATGGCGGGGGCGAGGAGAAAACCGTGTCGATAAAGCCCGTTGATCGCGATGATCCCGCCGTTCGTTTCGACCCGCGGCAGATTGTCGGCAAAGGCCGGACGAACGCCGACACCGGTTTCGACGATCTCGGCCTCGCCAAAGGCCGGGTGGAGGGCATAGGCGGCACTCAGCAGCTCCATCATCGAACGTGCCGTCACCGGACCGGCGGACTGGCTTTCAACCATTGTCGCGCCGATCATGAAACGGTGGTCGGCGCGCGGCACCGCATAGAGTGGAAAGCGCGGATGCAGCAGCCTGACCGGGCGAGACAGCGAGATATCAGGCGCGCGCAGGATCAGCATTTCGCCGCGAACGCCGCGCAGCCTGTCATCGGCTGCTGCCATTCCCGTGCAGTCGATCCAACGATCGAAACCGGAAATCCGCCTGATATCGACATCGAACTGGAATTCGACACCCATGGCCGACAACCTGTCATGGAGTGCCGCCATCGCCCGGCGCGGGTCGAGATGGGCTTCGTCGGGGAACAGCAGCCCGCGGCGAAAGCGGCCGGCAAGGTCGGGCTCCAGGAACGCGATTTCATCTCCGTCGACACGCCGATGCCCCCACGTGCGACTGGCGAACCGGTCAAGCTCACCGGCATCTCGCGGCATGGCCACGACCAGTGTTCCGGCCCGTGTCACCTGATCCGGCAGTGCCGCATCCCACCAGTCGGCGGCGACGCGTCCGAGATCCAGCACCGGCTGCTCGGCGCTTTCACGCTCGCACCATGGCGCCAGCATGCCGCCGGCGAACCACGAGGCATTGCCGCCAAGGGTCTGCCGGATCTCAGCGACTGTGACCGTCGCGCCGCGGGCGGCGAGTTCGAAGGCGGCGGTGAGGCCGGCGACGCCGGCCCCTTTGACCAACACCCTCATGATGGCTCCGGCGCCTCTGGCATGAGCGCTACGCCGGTCTCGTCAGCCGGCATGTAGAGATCGCCGCCCTCGCGGTATTTCGCCGCCATCGCCGCCATGCCTTCCTTCTGGGCTTCGGCGCGGATGTCGTGGGAGATACGCATGGAGCAGAATTTCGGCCCGCACATCGAGCAGAAATGCGCCAGCTTGTGCGCCTCCTTGGGCAAGGTCTGGTCGTGGAAGGACCGCGCGGTTTCGGGGTCGAGCGACAGGTTGAACTGGTCTTCCCAGCGGAACTCGAAGCGCGCGCGGGAAAGGGCATCATCCCTGACTTTCGCTGCCGGATGGCCCTTCGCCAGATCGGCGGCATGGGCGGCGATTTTGTAGGTGATCACGCCAATCTTGACGTCGTTGCGATCGGGAAGGCCGAGATGCTCCTTGGGCGTGACATAGCAGAGCATGGCGGTGCCGAACCAGCCGATCATGGCAGCACCAATGCCTGAGGTGATATGGTCATAGCCCGGCGCAATGTCGGTCGTCAGTGGTCCAAGCGTATAGAAGGGCGCCTCGCCGCAGACAGCGAGCTGCTTGTCCATATTCTCCTTGATCTTGTGCATCGGCACATGGCCGGGACCTTCGATCATCACCTGGCAATCCTTGGCCCAGGCGATCTGCGTCAATTCGCCGAGCGTTTCCAGCTCGGCGAATTGCGCCGCATCATTGGCATCGGCGATCGAGCCCGGACGAAGGCCGTCGCCGAGCGAGAAGGATACGTCATAGGCGCGGCAGATGTCGCAGATCTCCTCGAAATGCTCATAGAGGAAGCTTTCCCGGTGATGGTGCAGGCACCATTTGGCCATGATCGAGCCACCGCGCGAGACGATGCCCGTGACCCGGTCGACGGTCAGCGGGATGTAATGCAGCCGCACACCGGCATGGATGGTGAAATAGTCGACGCCTTGTTCGGCCTGCTCGATCAGCGTGTCGCGGTACACCTCCCAGGTCAGGTCCTCGGCGATGCCGCCGACCTTCTCGAGCGCCTGGTAAAGCGGCACCGTGCCGATCGGCACCGGTGAATTGCGCAGGATCCAGTCGCGAATGTTGTGGATGTTGCGGCCGGTCGACAGGTCCATCACCGTATCGGCGCCCCAGCGGATCGCCCAGACCATTTTTTCGACCTCTTCGGCCATCGAGGAAGTGACAGCGGAATTGCCGATATTGGCGTTGATCTTGACGAGGAAATTGCGCCCGATGATCATCGGTTCGCTCTCTGGGTGGTTGATGTTGGCTGGAATGATCGCCCGCCCGTGCGCCACCTCGTCGCGTACGAATTCCGGCGTGACGAAATCGGGAATAGCCGCGCCGAAGCTTTCACCGTCGCGTTGCAGCTTGCCGCGGGCGATTTCCCGGCCGAGGTTTTCGCGGATGGCGACGAACTCCATCTCGGGCGTGATGATGCCGGCGCGCGCATAGGCAAGCTGTGTCACCGCCTTGCCGGCCCTGGCCCTTAGCGGCCGGTTGCGAATGGGAAATTCCGGCGTCAGGCGCTCACCCGTGACGAAGCCATTGTCTTCCGGCCGCACATGGCGGCCGTCATAGGCTTCGACATCGCCCCGCGCCGTGATCCATTCGTGGCGAGGCCGGGCGAGGCCCTTTTCGATGCTGGTTTCGACAGTCTGGTCGGTATAGGGGCCGGACGGATCGTAGACGGTGATGGGCGGCTCGCCCGCTGTCGGATGGACGGAGATTTCGCGCATCGGCACTTTGATGTGCGGATGGAGGACGCCGGGCTTGTGGATTTTCCGTGAGGCAGGCAGCGGTCCCGTTGAGACGGCTGGGGTTAGGGCATTCATCTTGAGGCTCCTTTGCTCATGCATTGGAGACCCAGTTCTGTGCCGGAAGGATGAAAAGACGCTTTGGTCGACCTGCTTGAAAACAGGTCTTCGGGCGTAAACTCCCGCAAAGCGCTTGCACCGTCCCTACGCCAGTATGAACTGGATCAGGTTCAACGGGTCACTGCGCCGCGATAGCCAGCAGTATCTCAGCCCCTTGCCGGGACTCCCCTGGTGAATGTTTTCGAATTGACCGAGCCGACACTGCTTTGTCAAGCGCATTTCCACCTGCGGCGGTGATCGGCGACTAATGAAACCCCGCGCAAAGCACGGGCAAATCTCGAGAGGAAGTCACGCGCCGGAGACCAGCGCAGGAATGGCCAAAGGCTCATTCGCCTCGTCAAGGATCGAGAAACTGTAACGCCCATGTGCGTCAAGATCGACGGAGTAGCTCAGGCGATCGAGTATGTGATTGTCCTGGTCGAAGGTGATGATCCGCGGCTTCAACGAGGTGATATTCGCTTCGTCCAGGTATATGGAGTTGCAAACAATGATCTGGTCGTCTGGCTGGCAGGTGCGGGCAGCCGCACCATTGAGGATGCAGCATCGTGAGCCGCGCTCGCCGAAAATGACATAGGTCGAAATCCGCGCACCGGAATTCTTGTTCCAAATCTCCACAAATTCCATCGGCAGGATCCCGGCTGCTTCGCAGTGGTCAGGGTCCAGCGTTATCGATCCATGGTAGTTGAGGTTCGCTTCGGTGACGTAGATGCCGTGCAGCTTGCCAGCGACTAGTTTTCGCAATGGTCCTGTTTCCTATCATCATGGATGAATCGTCCCGCCATCCTCTGGGTGGCCGGGTTACCCCGCTAGATTCCGACGACGAGGGCGCCGCCGCTGAGACCAGCGCCCGCCGCCGCCTGTTGGGATCGAAATTCCGGCGGTGAACGGTTTGCGCTTGAAACAGCAGGTCGTTGAAAGGCGCGTCATGCAGCGCCCGAGCAGCTTCCACGGTCCACATCCGGTGGCCGTCGAAGGATTGAGCTTCACGCATGGTTTTTCCGAAATCGCTGCGTGCATTTCCATCCTGTTCCCCTTGCATTGGGCGACCTAGGCACCTTTGAACTTGGCGGGCTGGGTCGAAAAAGCGTCCGGTCGACCGCCGATTGTCAGGCCCGACGGACAAATTTCGCGGAGTCGAGCCCGATATCGAGGATTGGCGCGCTGTGGGTCAACCAGCCGATGGAGATCAGGTCGACACCGGTCGCGGAGACGGCTGGAGCCGTCGCCGGCGTTATCCTGCCCGACGCCTCGGTAATCGCCTGGCCGGCAACCATCGCCACTGCTTGGCGCAATTCGTCGACAGACATGTTGTCGAGCAGGACGGCGTCTGGGGCGAGGGCCATAGCCTCTTCTAACTGGGCTAGCGTATCGACCTCGACTTCGATCTTGACTAGGTGGCCGACGCTGCATCGCGCGCGCTCGATTGCCATGCGAATTCCGCCAGCGATGGCGATGTGGTTGTCCTTAATCAGGATGGCGTCGTCGAGACCGAAACGATGATTGGAGCCGCCACCGGCGCGCACGGCATATTTTTCGACCGCTCGCAATCCAGGCGTCGTCTTGCGCGTGCAGACGATTCTTGCGCCGTGGCCGCGGACCGCCGCGACGATCAATGCCGTCGCGGTGGCGATACCGCTCAGATGGCACAGAAAATTGAGCGCCGTCCGTTCCGCGGTGAGTATGGCCCGGGCCGGACCGCTGACCGATGCGATGGTCTCACCTTGCGCGATGTTGCTGCCGTCCGCTCGCTCCACTGTCATCTCGACATCCTGGTCGATCAACCTGAAAGCGAGCATCGCCAGGTCGAGACCGGCTATAGTTCCGGCCTCGCGCGCAGTCAGCACCGTTGTCGCATGATGGTCCTTCGGTACGATGGCATCAGTGGTCAAATCACCGGCCTTGCCAAGGTCCTCGAGCAGAGCTGCCCGCACCAGAGGCTCGAGCATGATCGTTGGAAGGGGGGATAGGTTCATCAAGCGACGCTTTCGAGCATTGGAGAGTTGCCGAGTTCCCGCGCCGCAAACATGGCCGCGTCGAGCCTGATTTCGGAGCGGCGGGCGACGGCCGCTTGATGGGGAAAGTCGTTCCGGTAGTGAGCGCCACGGCTTTCGCGGCGCAGCAAGGCGGCAACCGCGATCATCAGCCCTACGGCGGCGGGATCGGACGCTGTGTCGTGCCGATGCAACAGCAGCAACAAGGCGCGCGCAGCCTCTTTCAAACCTTCGCCATCCCGCGTGACGCCAAGGGCATGTGACAGGAGAGGGCGCACAGGCCTCGGATCCGGCGCGGGCAGGTTAGCTGCCATCGCTGGCTTCCCACCGCCGTCCGGTGCACCAGCGACGCTTTCGGCAACCCAGCGCGCGCAAACGACGGCCTCGGTCAGCGAGTTGCTGGCGAGCCGGTTGGCGCCGTGCAGCCCGGTCGACGCGACTTCGCCGCATGCCCAAAGTCCAGGAACCGATGTTCGCCCGGCCAGATCCACGGCGACACCACCCATGTGGTAATGCTGGGCCGGCCGGATGGGAATGAGGTCTCGCGCCGGATCGATGCCGGCCTTGCCGCAGGCTGATGCGATTGTCAGAAATTGCTGCGCGAACATCGTGCCTGGCTTCTCGCGGACGTCGAGGAAGACGCGATGGCCGTCGGCAAGATGTCGCCAGACGGCGCGCGCGACGATGTCGCGCGGTGCGAGTTCCGCCCCGAGCAGGCCATCGAGGAAGCGCCGCCCTGTTTCGTCGACGATTGTTGCACCTTCTCCGCGAACCGCCTCGCTGATGAGCGGCATCGGACGGCCGGGCCCGTCAAGCGCGGTCGGGTGGAACTGAATGAACTCCAGATCGGCAAGGACGGCACCCGCGCGCGCCGCAAGCGCCAGACCCTGTCCGCAGCTGCCCAGTGGGTTGGTTGAGTCGCGGAACAGGCCGCCGATGCCGCCCGTGGCGAGAACGGCCCGTCCCGTGGCAAAGAACACCGGACCTGTCGGACCGCTCGCCACAACACCGGCGATTCTGCCGTCCTCGACGGCCAGCCGGCGTGCTTCGACTCCTTCCACGACAAGAACCGAAGGCGTGGAGCGCACGGCCGCGATCAGGGCGCGCATCACCTCCCTTCCGCTGCCGTCACCTCCGGCATGAACGATGCGCCGCCTGCTATGCGCGGCTTCCAGCCCGAGACGCAGAACTCCTGCAGATGTGCGATCGAAGCGAGCCCCAAGGCGCGTCAGATCCTCGATCGCCGCGGGCGCGGCGTACACGATGCGCCTTGCTGTATCCGCATCGCAAAGGCCGTCCCCTGCGGCGAGCGTGTCGGCAAGATGGAGCGCCGGTTCATCATCGCCGCCCAGGCTGGCGGCCAGCCCGCCCTGCGCCCACGCACTCGACGCCTCCGCGCCAAGCGGCGATCTCGACAGGAGCAGCACCGGCTCAGGCGCCATGTGCAGCGCGGTCATCAGCCCGGCTATGCCGCCGCCGATGATGACCGGCCGGCGGGCGAGATCGCGAACGTCCATGCTCATACCGCCAGCATCCGCTCGACGGCCAGCCGCGCACGCCCTGCAATCTCCGATTCGATGGTTACGACATGGCGGTTCTGTTCGAGCGCAGTACGGATGTTGGCGAGCGTTATCCGCTTCATGTGCGGGCAGAGGTTGCAAGGCCGGATGAACTCGACTTCGGGATGCTCCACCGCAACGTTGTCGCTCATCGAACATTCGGTCATCAGCACGACCCGCGCTGGCTTTTGTCTTCCGACATAGTCGGACATGGCGGCCGTCGAGCCGGAAAAATCGGCTACGGCCACCACTTCGGGCGGACATTCGGGATGCGCGAGCACCGTCACGCCCGGATGGCTTTCGCGCAATTCCCTGATGTCGGCCGGCGTGAAGCGCTCATGCACCTCGCAATGTCCCGACCAGGCGATGATCTCCACGTCGGTCTGGGCGGCTATATTCCGGGCGAGATATTCGTCCGGCAACATGATCACCCGAGGAACACCCAGGGACTCGACGACGGCCTTCGCGTTGCCCGAGGTGCAGCAGATGTCGGACTCGGCCTTCACCTCGGCCGACGTGTTGACATAGGTGACGACAGGCACGCCGGGACAGCGTAGCCGTAGCAGGCGGATGTCCTCGGCGGTGATGGAGCCCGCCAGCGAACAGCCTGCCCGTAGGTCGGGAATGAGCACCGTCTTTTGCGGGTTGAGCAGCTTCGCCGTTTCGGCCATAAAATGCACGCCAGCCAGCACAATGACATCCGCTTCGACCGCCATCGCCTTGCGGGCAAGCGCCAGGCTGTCGCCGACGATGTCGGCAACGCAGTGGAAGATCTCAGGCGTCTGGTAGTTGTGCGCCAGGATAACGGCATTGCGCCGCCGTTTCAGATCGAGGATGGCTTCGATACCATCGGCGAATGCCGGCCACTCGATTGACGGAATGACTTGCCGCACGCGGTCGTACAGCGCGGCCGTGCGCGCGGAAGTGACAGGCATAGCCAATTATTCTCCAAATGAGTATAACTGACATATACTTATCTTGAGTATAAGAAATGTCAACCGCGTGAGAGTGGCAATTTCGTCCCTGCGACGGTTCGCTCCACCAAGACCGTTTGGCGAAAGCGGAAGCGCTTCGCTGGGCGCCCCCCGGTGTCGGACATCGTCTCGCCTGTCTCCTCGACCAGATCCTGCTCTTCGATCAGACGCCGAAAGTTCGGCTTGTGAACGAGCCTGCCAGCCAGAGCCTCCACGGTTCGCTGCAGCTGCAGCAATGTGAACGTTGCTGGCATCAACTCGAAGACGACGGGGCGGTACTTGATCTTGGTCCGCAGTCTGGACATTCCCGTTGCCAGAATACGCCGGTGATCTGCGATCATCGGAAGGCCAGGGATGGACGGCGGATTGCCGTTGTCCCGTCCGCGTGTGGCCTCGGCCACCAGCGCGGCTTCGTAGAGCAGCTCGTATCTCTGCAGGACGAGTTCCTCATTCCAGTCGCGATCATCCAGACCGAAAGCATATGCCACGCGCTGCCGGCGGTCGCGGTGTATGCTTGGGTCTTCCGCGTCGTCGGACCACGCCGAAAGACGCGGCAGGACGATGTCAGGCAGGATAGAAGGCACGCCGGCGCGGTGATCTTCCCATGGAAAATAGTCGTACCATCCGTGCCAGCCATGTGTTTGCGAATGTTCTGCCTGCTCTTCCCGCGTCAGGCCAAGATAGCTGATCGAGATCTGCACGCGCTCGTCGTCGGTCCGGTCGCGGTCGGCGAAGGTGTAGAGTTGTTCAATATAGCCCAGTTGATGACCGGTCTGCCGCTCCACCCACGCTCGCAGACCCGACTGCAAGGAGCGATGGCCGAGCTCAAAAAGCCCGGATGGCAAAGCCTGAGCCTGCTCGATGGTGAGGACGCGTGGCTTACCGTCGGTCACCGCGATGACAACGGCGATCAGGTCCGCGCTGACGGCATGGCTCTGACTGTTCCTTTGAGCCTGCTTTGTCACCTGGGTTGTGTTGTCTTGCATATGGGCTGTGATGGAATTCCGATGTGAAGGCACTCAAATGGGCAAGTCGAGCGAAAAGTGAACTGCCGCACGCCGCCCGTCAATGTTCGTCAATAACGGGGTGTAGAACCTCGATCCACCCCGTTCGTATAGACTTTTCCAGTCCGCAGACTACCCATCCGAGACATTCAACGCCTCGAATTTGCCGGCACCAGCCAGGAATTGGAAATGACCGATTTCTTTATCAGCTATACCGGCTCGGACAAAGAATGGGCCGAATGGATAGCCTTCATCCTCGAAGAGGCGGGTTTCACTACTATCCTCCAGGCTTGGGATTTCCGCCCGGGCAGCAACTTCGTCCTCGAGATGCAGGAAGCTTCCAGCGCCGCAGAACGAACGATCATGGTGCTCTCGCCCGACTACCTGAAGTCCGGCATGGCGGCGGCCGAATGGGCCAGTGCATTCGCGCGGGATCCTCAAGGACTTAACCGGCGCGTTGTGCCTGTCATGGTCCACAACTGCAAACCAGAAGGATTGCTGACGGCCATTGTCCAGATCCGCATAGTCGGTATGGACGAGGTAGTGGCGAGACAGGCGATCCTGAATGGCGTCGACATGAAGCGGGCAAAGCCCTCAAACCGCCCTAGCTTTCCTGGTGCTCCATTGGCCCCGGAGCACAAGGATTTCCCAGGCGTGGAGTCTGCGCCTGCGAGGTCAGTCCGGGACTTGCTGCCCAGGCTGCACGCAACGGCGACCGATGCGGACCGTCGCAGGTTTGCCAAAGGCGCCTTCGCCGCCATCCGCAAAACTTTCGAGGACAATCTCAAACAAGTCGCTGAGGAGAATGACCGCGTCGACTTCACCTCACCGATGCCACGGCTACGGATTTTAGGGCCGAGCTGTATCTCGATGGCGCCAGCAAGGGCCAATGCCGAGTCTGGCTCGGCGGGATGATAGGGGAGAACAATATCTGCTTCGCCGAAGGAAGGATGACGGGTGATGCTTGCAACGAGATCCTGGCCTCGGCTTCGGAGGGCGAACTCGTCGCGTCGCTTTCCCTGCCGAAGAATGCCAGCACGCATCGCACCTACAGCGGGATCAACGTGCTTATCCTCTGGGGTGCCGTCGTCGAACGCGGGTTCCCATCGCAGAGTTGGCTAACCTATCGACAGTCTGCCGCGCTCGGCGGGAACGTCCGCAGAGGCGAGCGTGGGACAACGGTCGTTTATGCCGATCGTTTTGTCCCGGATCATGAGAGGAAGCGGGCTCGCGAGACAGGCGAGGATGCCCAGGCGATCCCTTTCCTCAAGCGCTTCACCGTTTTCAATATCGAGCAATGTGAAGGACTGCCTGATGAAGTCGCGGTTTCGGCTCCGCTGCCGGTGGCTAGCTTGATCGAACCGCGGGTCGAGGCTCTGATCAAGGCCACCGGTATCGACTTCCGTATTGGTGGCGACAGGGCGTTCTATATGCCTGCCCGCGATTATATACAGGTGCCTCCGCCCCAAGCTTATTTCGAGCCGATCAACTGGCACCGCACAGCCTTGCATGAGCTCGGTCATGCCACCGGTCACAGTTCACGCTTGGCCCGTGACTGCTCCGGCCCTTCCGGCTCCAGAAAATATGCGTTCGAGGAACTCGTGGCAGAGATCAACGCTGCCTTCTGCTGCGCAGCCTTGGGGATCGTGCCCACGGTACCTCGGGAACACGCTATGTCAGGTACATATTATACCAGCATACCAAATAGGCAAGTGCTTTGCTGCCCGCTCGGGTTGCTGGCTGAGCAAGCGTGGGCCCACCAATTCCGTTGAATTGGCATGTCGTCTGGTCCGATAGTTCCGGATCCCGAGGGTCAGGCGGGACTTCCAAGCCCCCCATGCGAAACGTCCGCTATCGCCATCCCGAAGTCGCGAACTGTCATTCGGCTTTCGGCGCCGTTCATGCCATTGCTGATGATCAGGGAACTGCGGAATGGGCAGGCTTGTTGACGTCAAAACACAGAACGCCCTCTCAACGTTCGCCATTCGTGTTTCGAAGGTCGCATAAAAGGGCAGTCTGGAACGTATCCGAGGCCGACGAGCCCAAGACAATAAGCTTCAAAGGACCGTTATCTTCGAGTAGCGGACCACAATTTTATCCTGCCGGAAGCGGCGCTCTAGATCGCTGCGTCGACGCTGCCATTCCAAAGCGTCCACCTTCGGCGTCATCACCTCGAAGACGACGATATCGTCCCGGTCTGTTTCTCCGCCGTCCTTCCAAAGACCCTCCGCAGGCGCCTGGAGATAGGCGGTCACCCCATCGAAGCGGGCGGCCAATTCTTCTTTCACGCGGTCGAAATCCGTTCGGGGGAAGGGTTCACCCTGGTTGTCTGAGCGGGGCAACAGTATTTGGACAAGATACATAGCAAGCACGCTACGCTGCGGATCTCAGCGGACCACTTCCGAGGAACATGCTCGGCAGCTAGCTCCATGAGGCAAAAGGAAACGAGCGACGCTCGCCCGTTTTTTCACGGTTGGCGATCTCAGGTCCAAAATACCGTCGGTCACGTGCTTGGACCTTTTCCGACCGCTGCCTCTTTCAGTTTCCTGAGGCGTCTCTTACTCACTTGCGTGAGTTAGGATGCGGAATACTGGCCAATGCGCCATGGCGTCGCGCAATTTGCTGAAAGCCTTGCCTTCCTTGTCGATGGCAGATCGGACTTGAACTGCGGCCCATCCGGCTTTCATCCTCCCGCCGACATGGCAATGGCAAACTATAGCGTGCAACTGCCAATCCGCTAGGTCGAAGAAGCGCTTCGCTTCGCCATACGTATCGTTCTTCAATCCTTGCGCGCACAACATTGGATCGGCGAAAGCGATGCTGATCGCGGAGCCGAGGGACTGGGCTTTCTCGCGCACACCCAAGGTCATGTATTCCGTCCCGGGGAAGGCGGCGAGACACCGCTCGGGATTTCGTTCGAGCAGCATGGCCCAATGTTCCAAACGCTCACGCCGCGTCATGGCCGGGAAGGATTCTTCGACTTCCGCGACCCCATGCAGTTCTTCAAGTGTCTGATGTTTCATGGACGTCTCCTGTTGGCGAGGCGCTTGCCTGCAAATTGCACAGGCCGGAATGGGCCTCAGTCGTCCCTATACCGGCGAACCCGCAATCCGTCGGGAAGTTCCATCGCCGAGAAAATTTGACCGTGCGCCTGCCTTGATTTCCACCGTCTCGCTGGCCTTGGAAGTGACCTTGCGCGGCCATCTCGCCTAGGCCGCCTTTTTGGGGACGGCCAAGAGACTGGGTCATTGGCTACGCCAGCGCCGCCGGCCACCGCGTCGTTGCAAGCGCCACATGAGAGGCTCCCGCAGCCTTCTCGGTCTGCTTAGGTTTCTACTGCCTGGGGTAGATGAGCGCTTGGCTCCCCAAATGGTGCACAAGCCCTTCCTCGCCATCGATGATTACGCAGAGTTATCCGGGGGCACCGTACGCCTACCGGACAGCAACGACCGGCCGACTGATGGGCAATGCCGCTATTCGACGGTCGCGACCATTCTTCTCATGGGACAAAAGCGGCGCAGGGGTTGTTCACCGAGTGGCCGAGGAAGTCGTGCAGGGAGGTTGACTACTGCTTTGTGGAATGCGTAGGTGACGGGCTCGCAACCCCGCGTCCAGGGTGCGCTTTCCACCGATAGAGGCAAAAAAATGGGCGACAAATATCCGAACGTCGAAAGGCTGGCCGGTGTTGTCGGCGCGGGCGAGAAGGATCCGATTACAAAGCTACCGCGTTCCTTAGTTCAGAGCCTCTACTGCGCTTAGCCGTGCTTACGGAACCTTAAGGGTTTGCGCTCTCCTACCGCATCAGGCCCGCGGCACGCAGAGCGTCCTCGATGACCTTCCTCACCGCTCGACCCTTCGATAACCCCACATCTATGCGATCTGGTTCTGCAAGCCTGGCCTTAGCCGGCTCCACGGCCGCTGGCCGAAGATCAAATGCTGATGGCTTTCTCTCGACCCTCGGCTCAGCAGGCCTCGGCGCGGACCTAGCCCTCGCTGACCCTCTCGCGTCAACGGCATCGCCGAGAGCCCAGAACCGCGCCAACTCCTCGGTTGATGAAATTCCTACATCGAGCATGTAAGGCCCGGCCGTGCCAACGCCGTTGCCGATGGGGGTACCGTGGCCCATACCTGCAATCATATTGATCTCGATCTTCGCCTCGCCTGCTTCGTCAGCCCAGACCCGCCGGCTTCGTGCGCGCTCGCTTGTCGAATGCGTGGGCGCCGTGTCGAGTTTGTGCACGTCGCGCCACTGGGCCGCGATGGATTCCGCGTTGGTAGAGGCCACAATATGATCGCCGGAGCCGTGCCAGATCGAAATCTTGGGCCACTGCCCATTGTGCTTGGAAGCTTTTCGCAAGAGCCGCTGCAACTCCTGATCAGAAGGGATGCCGTGGCCACGCATCCGATCGAACGCTGCCGGAATGGTTGTCGCGCAGCTGAAGGGCATCCCGGCAATGATGCCGCCGCCGGCGAACACCTCAGGATAAGTAGCGAGCATCGCGGCGGCCATTGCGCCGCCGGCTGAAAGACCGGTGACGAATATTTGCTTTCGGTCCAGGCCGTGGGCAACGACCACTGTCTCGATCATCTGCCGGATCGAGAAGACCTCGCCACGATCGCGCGTAATGTCTGCCGGCAGGAACCAGTTGAAGCAGAGGTTCGGATTGTTGGCGCGTTGCTGCTCGGGGTAGAGAAGCGCGAAACCGGCCTCGTCAGCGAGTTGCGACCACCCCGACTGATGGTCGTAGCTGGCTGCATTCTGGGTGCAACCGTGCAGCACAACGACCAGCGGCGCCCCATCCGGGAGGTCAGCGGGCATATAATATTGTGCCTGCAAGACACCAGGATTGGAGCCGAAATTTACTAGGGGGGAGAGGCGATCGGCGGATGTGAAAGAGGTGGGATGTGTGCCTTGTAGCCCGCGCAGTGCTGCAAGGCGCGCGATCTTATCGGAGACTTTTCGCAATTGAGCCGTCCTTGTTTTTGACGCCCGGGATTGGACGGCGTGTGTGCAACGCACTCGCAGCAATATCGTTGCTGCACTGCACAATAACAATGGAGACAGACTTGAATGGGACAATGGCCGGCCCTACGGACCGGCCGATCTGCAAATCAGTGTCGAGAGGTTTATGTGCGCTGCCGTTCACCGAGTCGTGAAGAGCATGCTCAACAAGCGCCCAGCGAACCAAAAGTTCCGAAACGTTCAACATGAGGGCCGACCCCCGAACCGACCATTTCCGCCCGCAACGCGCCCAGTTTTCCTAGTCGGTGGTCGCAAGATAGCGGTGCATGGCGACGGCGGCGATCGCCGCGTGCCCAAAGGCCACCGCGATCTGGTTGATTTCGTCGACGACGTCGCCTGCTGCATAGAGGCCCGCTATGCCGGTGCGCTGGTGTGAGTCCACGACCAGATTGCCGGCCTCGTCGAATGCCGCGCCGAGATCGATGGCGAGCTTTGAGCGCATGGTGCAACCCATGGCGGGATAGATCGTGTCGAAGGAAAGCGTCCTCCCGTCTAGAAGACTTACACGAACCTTTTGGTCCTCTGCGCGTATCGAATCCGGGAGGCATTCTTGCACCGTGACGTCAGCCCCGTGGAGCAGTTCACACGCGGCGGGGTTAAGGTCAGATATCGGATCAGTCACGAGCAAAGTGACGTCTCTGGAATAAGTCCGCAGGAAGACGGCCTCCTTTGCAGCCCGGTCTGCAGGGCCGATTACGGCGACGCGTTTATCGACAACCTCGTAGGCGTCGCAAATCGGGCATAGCCGCAGCGCGCCACTTGCGATCATGTTGGCCACATCCGGAATGGGAGGAAGCGTATCGACTATGCCGGTGGCGATGAGCACCGCGCGCGCCCGAATAGGAAAGGATGCCGCGGCGACGAAATCATCTCCTTCGCGCAGCAGCGCCGTCACTGTATCGTTGATGAGGTCAACGTTACACATCAGCGCCTGCTGCCGCAGGCGTTCAAGCAGGTCGACGCCGACGATGCCGTCGGGATAACCAGGACAATTGTAACTGACGGGAATCCATTTCGCGCGGCTTTCCCCGGCGTCGACGACGATGACCCGACGGCGAAACCGCCCGAGGTATGTCGCCGCCGCCAACCCGGCCGGGCCGCCGCCGACTATGAGACAGTCGCACCTCATGTTGTAGTTCGAATCCTCGTTGTCTCGGGGACACGCAAGAGTCGGCGGATTGGGCTCACGCACTAGTCGTCAGCCGAACCGGGCTCGGCCATCTTCCGATGCTGCTCGGCAAGCAGGCGCGCTGGCGTACCGTTGGCGACTGCGGACTGGATTTTGTTTCAGGCCGCTGACAGTGTCGCCATCGCCCCGCATCATCGCGTCCCAACCTGCTTTCGACATCGGCGGGATCGACTTTCTCCTGCTGACCGACGTTGGTATCGAGCATATCGGCCCTTTCGAAGAAGCGAGAGCCCGGCATGAAACCGGCAACCGAGCCGGTGAGAAGTATTTTGCCCCGGTTTGGTTCGCGCATGTCACATCCGACCTTTTGCGTTAGGTAGATCGCGACGATGTTGATGTCGACAACGCGCTTGGCCTCGTCAATATCCTGGTCGAGAAAGGCGTGGCCGAGGCCACATCCGGCGTTTGCGATCAGGATTTCGACCGGACGCCCTAGGTCGCGCGGGGCATCATAGCGTTGGTCGACACCCTCGGTGGTGGAAGCCTGAACGGCTTGAACCTTGGCTCCCTGGGCCTTGAGCGTCCTGGCGGCCTCGTGGATATCGCGTTCGTCGGCAGCGATGGTAAGATCATATCCCTGTTCAATCGCGAGTTTCGCAAGTTCGAGGCCAATGCCGCTAAAGGCGCCGGTGACGATGGCGAGGGGTCGTGAGGGATCAGACATGTGCTACCTCCGTCGTCAGGGCTTGAGAACGACTTTGATGCAGCCGTCCTTCTTGTCGTTGAACATCTTGTAGAGGTCAGGGCCCTCCTCGAGGCTCGCCGTGTGGGTGATCACGAAGGATGGGTCGATGTCGCCGTTCTCGATATGAACAAGAAGTTTCGACAAATAGCCCTGTACCGGCGTCTGGGCCATGCGCATCGTCAGACCCCGGTTGATGGCGGATCCAAATGGGATCTTGTCGAGAAATCCGCCGTAGACGCCGACAATGGAGACCGTGCCAAAGTTGCGCGTGCAGTGGATTGCCTGACGCAGGACATGCGGCCGGTCCGTGCCCATGAAGGTCGCGACCTTCACCCGGTCGACCATCGCGTAGAAGCTGGAATTGGCCAGCGGCTCGGTACCGACCGCATCGATACTGGCGTCTGCTCCGCGCCCTTTGGTCAACTCCTGGATGCGGTCGTAGACATCTTCATCCAGGAAATCGACTGTGATGGCGCCGGCGGCGCGCGCCAGTTCCAATCGCTCCGGAACCGTATCAATGGCGATAACGCGCTCTGCCCCAAGCAGAAACGCGCTCCTGATCGCCATCTGTCCCACCGGGCCGCAGCCCCAAATGGCGATCGTGTCACCCTGTTGGATGTCGCAGAAGTCCGCCGCCATGTAGCCAGTTGGAAAAATGTCGGAGAGGAATAGCACCTGTTCGTCGCTCAGGCCTGCCGGCACCTTGATCGGCCCGACATCGGCGTAGGGTACGCGAAGATACTCCGCCTGGCCGCCAGGGAAACCACCGAGGAGGTGCGAGTAGCCAAAAAGGCCAGCTGGCGAATGACCCCACAATGTCTGAGCCTTTTCCTTGCTTTTCTGCGGATTGGACCGCTCGCAGCCGGAGAAGGCGCCGCGCTTGCAGAAGAAGCACTCGCCACAGGCGATGACGAACGGCACCACGACGCGGTCGCCAACCTTTAGGTTGGAGACGCTGGATCCGACTTCGACAACCTCGCCCATGTTCTCGTGGCCGAGCACATCGCCGCTGTGCATGTCGGGAATAACGCCATTGTAGAGGTGGAGATCGGAGCCGCAGATGGCGCAGGAGGTGACCTTGATAATCGCGTCCGTAGGCGCTTCGATCGTGGGGTCGGGCACGCTCTCGCAACGAATGTCATGTTTGCCGTGCCAGGTGAGTGCGCGCATCGTAACCTCTCGCTGAATTCAAAGCCTAAGCTCTGGCGCGCCTCGTTGTTCCGAAATCCTAGTACAGAAGTGACATTCGCCGCTGCGAGAATTGCATCGGTCGCCCATTGCCGGGGGCGTCCGTCGTCCACTTCTTGGGGCAAAGGTGTGCGGGTTCGCGGTAAATGCCGGCTTTGATCAGGCAGAAGAGGGCAGGCGGATAAGCGCGACCGGAAGCGCGCGCTTGTGTGCGTTGCCCGAAGCATGTGAAGTATCCGACTGTAGTCGGCGTCGTCGACCTCTCGGCCTTCCAGGCGCTGATCCGGGCGCGCCGGCCAGCGCGAATTGGGCAATCATGCGCTGACGCGCTTTGATGTTGCCGAGCACGAAATCCTAACGGCCGGCATCCTAAGATGAGCGCCGGCGAACCTTATAGACGCCAACATCGCGTCGGTAGCCGGCCGGATGTCGATGCGGAGGACCTCGTCCGCCTGTATCGTGTCCGCTGTGTGTGGCTCTCGTCAGCCTGGGTTCCATAAGGAAGCCGAACGGCCAGAAACTCTGCCTCGTTTCCGGCCAGCCGTGATCATCGACGGCGCGTTGCGCCAGGAACGCAGCCAACGAATCAACTCCGCCGCTGATCCCGAGCACATAAGTGCCGAGACCCGATGCCCGCAGATAGGAAGCGAGGAAGTCGATGCGCTGCCGGCCTTCCTGTGCGAAATCGAAACGGGACGATACTCCTAGCGTCTCGATGATGCACTGCTGCTTTCTCATGCGCGCTCACTCCTGCTCAAAGCATTCCATCGATTCCCGCCGCCACGAGATCGGCAGGGGTGACCGTCTCCACTTGCATCCCAAAGCGGCTCTCGTAGATGGCCAGCATGGCGTCGTGCAGTCCGCTCCGGAGCAGATCGCGTCTGCAACAATGACGCGGTTGCCCGAAATCGCAAAAGCTTCATGGGACGCTTCGTGACAAGCCGCCAGCAGACAGGCGCTCGACCGCGCCAACAAATTGCGCGATCTCGTCGAACAGGATTGGTTGACGCCCGAACGATAGATTCCACGCAGGCAAGTGAACGGGGATGCAATCAGCCGCTGACCCGCACCGACGCTTCCTCGATCGCCGGCTTGAGCTCGTGAGCTTCATATAGCTTCTGGAGGGTGAGTTCGTCCTCGAACTCACCCTCCAGGCCGTCGGAACCGTAGGACCGAGGTCCGAGTGCCGACCCTTGTCGACCAGCTGCCCGACGGCGAGAACTGGCTGCACGAGGTGAAGTTCGACGGCTATCGCTCGCAGCTCGTCATCGACGAGGATGGCACTCGTATTACACGTGCAACGGTCTCGATTGGACCTCAAAATATCGCACCCTGGTCGAGGATTTTCGCACAGGGCGGCTCACGAAATTCTCGCTTTCAGGAAACTTTTTCATGGTTGTGAGATTGAACGCCTATGGCGCTCTATTCTTCGACTTTTTGGATAATGGCGTAGCTCAGCCCGACGAGGTGGGGACAGACTTATCCAGTTTCGATGCCGTCAAGCGTGAGGCCGCCAGGTGATAAAGGAAGTGTTGCCGGATGGCCCCCATCGGGAGCTGCCATTCAAGGTCCGGGACGAGAGGGGCCGCCAGCTTCTGCAAGTGGCTATGACTTTTCATATTCAGATTGATTCTTAGGCCGTGACACACAAATGTTGTGTCCGGGATCTCCCAGATAGCGTAGGATCCTTAAGTCGCCCGCAACTGCACGGCAAACGGTCGCTTGGAAGCCAACTCCGGTGCTTTCGCCCAATCTTGGGAGGAAGCATGGCTTCAGAAATACCCCCCGATTCCGTCGAAATAACCGAGAACCTCGGCGAGTGGTTCGTTCGCGTTGTGCGGAATGGCAACGCGACAATCAAGTCGTTCGAGATCGAATCGTATGCGCGGGCCTTCGCAGAGGGCCAACGGATCGGCCTCGGCCTGCATAAACTCTCAGTGGAGGGTGAGGGTCCGCGAAGACGCCTGGACCGAAGGCCACGGCAATAACGTTTGACATTGGACGGCTGAATTTCGTGTTGAACCTTTTCAGACTCATTTCTTTCTTGGCTTGTCCTTCCAAAGGAGGCTGTCATGACGCAACGCAAGGTCGATCGCGAAAGGATCGAAAGAGCCGACCGGGAAAGCAAGCTTGTGCTGGATGCGGAGCGGAAGGCAAGGGCCGATAAGACCGCTCGATTGAGAGAGCAGCGGCTTAAAGCCGCGCAATTGTCCTCGCAGGAACCAAAGCCGGCGACGAAGCTTAAGCGTCAATGAGCGCGCGCGGCAGCAACTTCCTGGACCAGTGGATCGCCAACACTGTTCCCGAAACTGCCCATGCGGAGGTGGACGAGCTCGCCCACAAGCTCATTGCCAACGCCAAGGCGATCGGAATTAAGCGGGCCGAAATAGACGAAGAGGTCGACAGTCTCTACCGCACGATCCTCGACGCGATCATACATTTCGAACCGGGGCTCCCTGAGTGAATCAGCAGGTTGCGCCAACCTTCGTAATTTACCCACCACCCATCAAGGGCCTGCCTTTTTTGGCAGTCCAGATGATGCCGGACGGATCGATAACGGCGCGGCAGTTTCCCTCGCTGGAGGAAGCGGTTGCGTTCAACAACGAGCAGTCTGAGGCTTGGCTGCGAAGGCAATCGTCGCCTTGACTCGTTCCCATTTTGGTCTTCCCTGACGGCAACGATTGAGCATGACGTAATCTGTGTGGACGCGTTTTCGTAAAGACGACAATCCCCGACATGGTTCGTCGGTTCGAATTCGCCCATCCGGGCGATGTCGAACGACTGAGCAACAGCTTCCCGCTGTGAAACAGCGCGCCGAGCCTGACCTATCCGATCATCATGCGTGAGGAGTTGTCGACCAGCATGGGCGGCCTTGTCTCGGCGCGCTGGGGCCTGGTTCCCGGTTGGGCTCGGGAAGGCGGTGGTCGACCGCCGCCCGTCAACGCGCGGTGCAGCGATCGTCAGGGGGCTCGCGCATGGGGGCTGCGGAGCGCTATTGACCTCGCTTCGCTGTTGGCGATACGCGGACGACACGAGGCCGCCCAAGCACTCCTTCGGCCAATTTTCGCCCGATTCTGGGAGAGGGTTTGGAGACAGCTGACCTGCAGCTAGCCACACGTTTGCTGGTTACGCCGAATTAGCGTGGCTTTGACAGCGTCGCGGGGAGGCAGCATCGCGATCCCGGCTGCTGCTCCCGATGTGACCGTTCGCGATTTGAACCTAAGGAGATAGCCATCCCTGGACCGCTTGATACCGTGAAAATAGCCTTGCAGGCTAAAAGCCCGCTCACTGTATGGGTCGGCTACCCGCCTGTTTGTGCATATTGTTCTCTTCTGTTTTAGATGATTTCCCCGGCATTGTTCCAACCCGAGTCACGTAGAGCGTTCCCGCCGCTATTTCGTGATGATCCAGTCGGCTGAAGGGTAGGTTGCTGAGAACCTTGAAGCGCTCACGGGTTACGGCCGCTGTGGCGCTGGAGCTCGACCACTCGATCGGAACCCTGTGCGCCCGATCGGCTGTCCATTGCACAGGACCTCAGTGTCGACCCGGTCCCGAAAGAAAACAGACAGGAGGCAACCCGGACGCGTGTCTTGCCGTTAGGTGTCAGTTGCTGAATTTCAGCCGGCGGCAAACGCCCGCGACTCTTTCCGGGAGCACAGTCCATGCCTCCACTGGTGCTTTTTGTGATCAAAAACCTTGCTGCAGGCGCGATCATCGGATTGACGGTGGCGGGCTGCCTCGTGGCCTTTGGCGCTATCGGCAGCCATATACCGGCAGGCAGCGGCGCTTATCTGGCTGTTGGGATGATCGCCTATTCGATGGCCTCTTGCTTCGGAATGGGATTTCTGGCCACAGCCCTGATGTTTCTGGAATAAGGGCGATCCTGCCCTAATCAAAGCCGAAGCGGACATACCGTCCTCTTGAAGAGTTTCGGCATCGACAGGGGTGGAAAGTCCAAAGAAATCCGCGGGCCGCAGGCGAAACGGGGTTTGCCGCTTTCGCTTGTAACCGGAGTGGCATTGACGTCCTAGAGGCGCAGAAGGACAGCACAATCGTCTATGAATCGTCGGCAGTTGGCCAATTGCTACGCACGACGGTTCGCACCGGACGGATCCATGCGACGGTCGTCACGATCGTCGATTCGAGTTTCGAGCTGGATGAGGAAGGCGTGAAAGTGGTGCCCGGACTTGCGGTGCCGGTGGAGATAGACCGGGATTGCATAGCATTTGCTCACGGGACGCGCTGGCTGACGCTATCCGCTAGATCCGGGAAGATACCGCCCTTTGGCCTGTCAGTAACGACGTCTGCGTATGGCGTGGTCGTCTTTGTTGGTTGCGACGGTGAGGCAGTCGATCCAGAGATCCTTCATGCTTGCTACGTCGATATCTTATTGGCGTAGTCGCGCGCAAGCGCATCGACCGCTTTGGAATTGGCTCGATCGCAAAAGTTCTCCGGCACTGCCAAAGCGTGATCATAGTCGGGCAGATCGAAAAACATCGGGTGACGCACGCAATCAGCGCCGCGATCTAGTTCGGCGGCTGGTTTCGACTACCTGAGGCAGTGCAAGGCGTAGTAATGCTGCAAGACCCGCCGCCCTTCCGACGAATGCTACAAATTTCTGACAAAGAGTGGCGAAGTTAGCAGCCCGCAGCAACGAACGCCGTCTGAATCGCTGGCGGGATCGCCTCGACTCGGGCTACTCAAGCTCTATCCACGCCGGCGCATGATCGCTCGGCTTCTCCCAGGCCCGGGTCTCTACATCCACCCCGGCATCGCCAAGCCGAGGCGACAGCGAGGGACTGACCAGAAGATGGTCCATTCGCAGGCCCGAACTCCTGTCGTAGCCGCCGCCATAGGTGTGATTCCAATAAGTATAGACACCCCTTTGCGGATGGATGCGCCGGACCGCATCGACCCAGCCATCCTCAAGCATCCCGGCATAGGCTTGCCGACTCTCGGGAAAGTACACTGCATCGCCAAGCCATCGTCGCGGCACCACTGCATCAATCGGGGTTGGGACGACATTGTAGTCGCCACACATCACGGTCGGTGCGCCCTCTTTGAGGAGACCCCGGCCGTAGCTGATCAGGCGGTCGAACCAACGCAGCTTGTAATCAAACTTGGGACCAGGGGCGGGATTTCCGTTTGGCAAGTACAGGCAGCCGACAACGAGCCCACTAACCTCCGCCTCGATATAGCGGCTATGGCTGTCGTCAGGGTCGCCGGGAAGCCCGCGCCGGCGCTCAACGGGGTCTGCTCCGCGAGCCAGGATAGCAACACCATTATAGGATTTCTGGCCGTGCCAGATCGCGCCGTATCCCGTCTCGCGGATCGCCTCAACCGGAAACTTCTCGTCGGATGTTTTCAGTTCTTGAAGACAGACGACGTCATAACGCGTGGCCCTGAGCCACGCGAGGAGGACCGGCAGCCGACCGTTAACACCGTTTACATTGAAGGTGGCGATACGGATCATCGCTTGCGCACCCAGCTATTTCTTGAGCTTGTCCTCAACCTTCTTGCGGCTGTTACCAACCGATTTCACGGCCGACTTCACCTCGGGCTTGCTTGCTCCGGTCTTGCCCGCCTCATACTTGACTTTCATGATCCTGCCCACCAGCGACCTTCGCGCGATCCTGGCTGCGGCCGCGAGTTGTTTGAGTAGTTGCCATTTTCTTGCTCCAAGGTTGCGTTCCAGTTCTGAACAACGCAGCCGGACTCTTCCGGTTCAATTCAACGACGCGCGTGTGGAACAAAATCCCAGGGCGAGGATTGAATCGCACCATGTATTCGAGTTCGGCATGTCGGCCGTAGAGGCCGCCCTCGGCAAAAAGCGTACACGGCGCAGAGACTCAGACTCTACCCCGCGATACCCACTCCCCACGTTTCGGCCATTTCAGCTCTGCACGCTGACCGACGACATTCCGGTGGGCGCCGATTGGCTCTTCGAGATGAAGTTCGACGGCTATCGAGCCCAGGTCGCTGTCTCCGGATCGGAAGTCGTCGTCTACACCCGCAACGGTCACGACTGGACCCGCCAGTTCAAGGTGGTCCTCCCACCGCTGCGGAAACTCACCAAAGGCTCGGCGCTGATCGACGGTGAAATCGTCGCAATCGACAGCCAGGGCCGCACGAATTTCTCCATGCTCAAAACTGGCATTGCTGCCGGCATGCCGCTCAAGTTCTACGCCTTCGACCTGCTGGAACTTAACGGCGGCGATATCTCGAACCAACCGCTCCTCGAGCGCAAGGAGCGGCTTGCGGAGCTTTTGGGCGAACCCGACCCGGATGATGCTCTGCAGTTTTCCAGCCATATTGCCGATCATGGAGAGAAAATCCTCGAGACCATGTGCGCCGGGGGCCACGAGGGAGTGATCGCCAAGCGCGCGGACAGCCGCTATGTCGGCGACCGAACTGCCACCTGGCTCAAGATCAAGTGCACGAAACGACAGGAATTCGTGGTCGGCGGCTACCGCCCGAGCGACACTGGCCGCGGCATGGCATCGCTGATCCTGGGCACATACGAGAATGGCAAGCTGGTGTACCGGGGACGTGTTGGCACCGGCTTCACCGAGGCGATGCGCAACAAGATCCTTGCCCAGCTTGAACGACGGCGAATGGAAAAACCGGCTTTTTCCTCTGTGCCGCTCGACATCGCGCGTCGCGCCCGCTGGGTGAAGCCCGAACTCGTTGCCGAGGTAACCTATTCAGAGGTGACGCCAGATGGCAGTCTGCGGCATCCCAGTTTCGAGGGGATGCGTGAAGACAAGCGAGCCGATCAGGTCGTCATGGAAGTGGCGAAGACGTCTGGTTCCGCCGACCTCGATCCGGCAATCGGCAAGGAGATCGCCGCTGCGGTCGGAGTCAAACTCACGCATCCGGACAAGCTCATGTACCCCGGAACCAAGGCGACAAAGGCGACGCTCGTCGCGTACTACGCAGCGGTTGCCGAGAGGATGCTACCGCACATCCAGGATCGGCCCCTTTCGCTGGTGCGCGACACCGACGGCGACCTGCAGCAGAGCTTCTTTCAGAAGCACTAGTTGCCTGGCATGCCGAAGGCCATCCATGACGGGCAGCTGGAGAAGATGTCCGGCAAGGAAAGCCGCATCCTCTGGGTCGACGACCTGGCCGGGCTGATCGCCGGCGTACAGATGAACGTGCTCGAATTCCATGTCTGGGGCAGCCTGCGGCAGCAGCCGAGCCTGCCACATCGCATGATCTTCGACATAGATCCGGACGAGGGCCTGAACTTCCGTGACGTCAAGCAGGCAGCGCTTGATATCCGAAGCATTCTGGAAGCGCTCGGCCTGCAGTCGTGGCCGTTGCTATCCGGCGGCAAGGGCGTTCACGTCGTCGTTCCGATTATTCCCGAAGCAAACTGGGAGAAGGTCAAAAGCTTCTGCCAGGACTTCGCTGAACTGCTGGCTCGCACCGACCCTTCGCGTTTCGTGGCCAACATGAGCAAGGCGAAGCGCAAGGGCCGCATGTTTCTTGACTACCTACGCAACGGACAAGGCGCAACGGCAATCTGCCCCTGGTCGACCCGTGCGCGGCCCGGTGCCTCCTGCGCCGTGCCGGTCACCTGGGACGAGTTGCCGACTTTCAAAAGCGCTACCACGTTCGACGTCCTTGCCGCTGCCGCGCGGGCTCAAGAGCCCGACGCCTGGCAGGGTTACTTCGATGTTGAGCAAACGCTGACTGACCGCATTCGCAAAGCAATTCGATAACGATGCTGCTTCCTAGGACGTAGACTCATTACCGCGTAGCCAGATGCGAATTGAGACGAGTTTGAGTGCGGCTAGGTAGTTCTCGGCCAGCTTGTCGTATCGAGTTGCGATGCAGCGGAACTGCTTGGCTTTGTTGAAGAAGCGCTCGACGAGGTTACGCGCCTTGTAGAGGAACGGGCTGAAGCAGATCGGGTCTTGGCGATTGGCCTTTGGCGGGATATTTGGCCCAAGCATTTTGTTCGGTGATGGCAGCGCGCAAAGCGTCGGCATCATAGCCTTTGTCGGCGAGCAGCATGGCCCCTTCAGGCAAATTCTTGATCAAGTCCGCTGCGGATGCGATGTCGCTCTTCTGGCCTGCCGTCAGTAACAGCTTGATCGGCCTGCCTTGCGCGTCAACAAGAGCATGGATTTTAGTTGTAAGCCCGCCTCGGGAACGACCGAGACAATGATCTCGGCCCCCTTTTTTGCCGTCGCACCCTGCTGGTGGACGCGAACAATAGAAGTGTCGATCTTCCGAACTTCGCCGTCATAGGTCTTGGTGACGGCCCTCATCAGGCGGTCCCAGACCCCAGCTTTGCGCCAGCGGTTGAACCGATTGTAGATTGTCGCAGGCGGCCCATAGCGGGCGGGAAGATCGGCCCAGCGAGCGCCTGAGCGCAACACCCAGAAAATACCGTTCATCACACGGCGGTCGTCCACGCGCGGGACGCCCCGCAACTTGTTGGGCAGATGTGGCTGGATCGCTTACCACTCGAACTCAGTCAGGTCATATCGGCTCATGCCGAGCGTGAATCAGATTTCACCGCAACATGAAAGCCGCCAGTCGATAGACGACCCATTCGGACATTCAACAACGAAGGCAGAAAGACTAAATTTCGCCCATGAGCGAGAACTCTTACACCTACTTTCGTGGACGCTGGCCGGATGACATTGTGCCGGAAGGTGAACCGCTCTGGCTACTGTATGAGGTAGATGAGGCGGCTGACAATGTTTTGCGGTCTGTGGAGATCTTTCCCAACGGGCAGGTCACTCGCAACAGTGTTGGACTTGAGCAGCGCAACGGAGACCACTGTCCGTCGCTGATTGATGTCAGCTGGCGCGAAGGCATGGCTGAGGCAAAGCTCGAGAAGATCAGTGCAGATATGTTTGAAGAGCTATATCAAATTGGAGCAGATACACCCTTTTGGTTTGTCCGTTAGCCACCCATCCCGGCCATCTCGTATTTATGAGTTTACGGCCTAGATAGTCAGGGAGATTTGCCGACCTGGCCCGGATCAGGTGTCGCCCAAATTCGGTTAGCGTCACTCCGAGCAAACGGATTCCGGACAGGGAACACCCGATCGGGGGGAGTGCCGCCAGCGGGGGATTGCTGATGCACGCGATCGTGCGGCTGCGCGGGTTTGCTGCAAGTCGGCGTTTTTCACCGTCAGAGCCACCCGTACGGCTCCTCGATGCTTGGCACTCCATCGCGCAAGCCTCCAAACGCTTTACTACCTGAATCGGATCGGGCTTTTCAGCTGAGGGCCGTGGCTAGTGGCCGGGAGGTCCAGGTGATCAGTGATGACATGGCGGCACTGCCGGGAGTCTATCTTGGGTGGGACAGCTAGGAAAAGCTCCTCAATCTTAGGATGGGCGGTGGCGTTGCGAAACGCTCAACCAAGTCAGTCAGGGCGGGCGGCCATGAATCTTCCCACCTTTCTCACCGAATTACTGGCTGGCCAGCGCTGGCGTATACGGTGCCACCGCGATTCCGCGATATCGCTACCGCCCGGCGTCGGTGAGTATTCAACCCTCTACTTGCTGATGGCCGATGACGGTCGCCAGGACGGAGATCACAATATTCGGCAGCGCGATCCCGATGCCCAAGAAGGTGAGAATTTGAAGCCAAACCCAGCGCGACGAGGGACGAAGTCACCATTGTCTGCAACGGTCGACCGCAACCGCCGGCTATTGTTCGGCTTGGCGCAATTGCCCTTGGATTTGGTACTCAAGAAAATCGAGTTGGCCGAAAGTTTGCAAGGAGCGGATGTTCTTTTCCGGTGGCGATCTCGCCGGCAAGCAGTTCGCCGGCAATCAGCCCAAGCGTCGCGCCGCTGTGGCTGAAGGCGACGTAATATCCCTGGATGTCCTTCAGCTGGCCGAAGACCGGCTCGCCGTCGCCGGGGATCGGCTTGGGGCCGACGCCGTAGCTTTCCAGTTCCAGTTTCGGATGACCCTCAAGAACCTTCGAGGCTTCATCGAGAAGGCCCTGTACGGTCGAATCCTTCACACCATAGGTGCCGTCGGAATCGACGGCCACCTCTTCTTCCGACCAGGCGGAATCGAGCGCGAGAGCTCCGTCCGGCGTCGGGCGGATGGCGACGCGCGGTGTGTTGAGCACGGCCCGGAGGGGCAAATCGACCGATTTGGTCCTGACCAGCAGAGCGATCGGCGATCCGTCGTCGATATGCTCCCCGGTGACCGCGACCATTCGCGGCACGTCGCCGCCGGTCGCCAGCAGGACCGCA
Source organism: Mesorhizobium sp. M8A.F.Ca.ET.202.01.1.1 (assembly GCF_004791595.1). Taxonomy (NCBI): domain Bacteria; kingdom Pseudomonadati; phylum Pseudomonadota; class Alphaproteobacteria; order Hyphomicrobiales; family Phyllobacteriaceae; genus Mesorhizobium; species Mesorhizobium sp. M8A.F.Ca.ET.202.01.1.1. The sequence goes on from NZ_SRUN01000002.1 coordinate 454,761, forward strand.
TCGGCAGCGAAGCTGGCGCCGTTTGTCGTGGTCACGCCGGTGGCGCGGCCGTCAATGACGGTGACCGCGGCGCTTCCGGCGTCGGTGACCAGTTGCCCGCCACGCTGCAGGAATTCCGCGATCAATATCTCGATCAGCGACGGCAGGTCGACCCACCCCTCGCCAGGGTTGAAGATCGCACCTTGAGGCGTGACAGCGCTTGCGGCGATGCCGGGGGTAGCTGAAGCGATGGCACCCGCGGACAGATGTTGCGCGTCATAGCCGAGGCCCTTTTCATGGGCGAAGATATCCGCGATCTCGTTGGAGGCGTCATCGGCATCCCATGTCAGGCCGCCGTCAAAGCGCAGCCAGGCAACATCCGGATATCTTGCCGAGAGCGTGCGGTAGCGGTCGATACCGATCATGCGCAGGCGATGATACTCCGCTGATCGCCTGCGCGCGGAATTCAACCAGGCGAGCGAGCGGCCGGAAGCTCCATTGGCGAGCGGTCCATCATTGACCAGAACGGTTTCGATCCCGAGCCTCGCAAGATGAACCGCCGAGGAGACACCGAAAATGCCGCCCCCGACAACAACGACCTTTGAGACCGAACGTGAGGTAGCCATGGGATATTCTTTCGATTGGTGGAGGTTGGTGGGGCGACCGTTTCAGGGGGCCGCGATCGTGGGATCAAAGCACTTCGGCTAGGAAGTGCTTCAGGCGTGCGCTTTTCGGTGTATCGAAGATCGCAGCGGGCGTGCCGGCCTCGATGACGCGGCCCTCATCCATGAAGACGACCTGATCGGCCACCTTGCGAGCAAAGCCCATTTCATGGGTGACGACAACCATCGTCATGCCGCGCCGGCCGAGATCCGCCATCAGATTTAGGACGCCCTTCACCAGTTCGGGATCGAGAGCGCTCGTAACCTCGTCGAACAGGATGACCTCCGGGTCCATTGCCAGCGCGCGGGCGATTGCCACCCGCTGCTGCTGACCACCGGATAGGCTGCCGGGACGATGGTTCTTGCGGGCAGCCAGCCCGACATCGGCAAGGCGCGCCTCGGCGATGCGCTCGGCCTCCGGCACCGGGAGGCCTTTTACCTTCGTCAGCGACAGCATGACGTTTTCCAGGGCCGTGTGGTCGGGAAACAGATTGAACTGCTGGAACACCATGCCGACACGCCGGCGCAGCTTTTCAGTCTTCATCGCCAGGATGCTCGCGCCATCGAGCAACACGTCGCCGCCCTTGGGCTCGACCAGGCGGTTGAGGCAGCGCAGCAAGGTCGACTTGCCCGAACCTGATGGACCAATGACGCATGTGACCGTGCCAGGCTTGACCGTCAGGCTGACGCCTTTGAGAACATTGAGATCGCCGTAGGCCATGTCGAGATCGGTGACGGCGAGACTGCCGCCCTTGAACCGGGGCAGCGCCGAGCGGTCTTCAGGGCTGGTCTCCGAAGGCGGGCCGCCGATGGCGCTTTCCAGTTCGCTGACTTCGGCAAGGCCGCTGGTGACGAGGCCAGGCCTTTGCTTGCCGACCCGCAGCGAGTTGTCGATGTAGTTGACCACATGGGTCAACGGCACGGTGATGACGAGATAGAAGACACCAGCCAGAAGCAATGGCGAGAGGTTTCCGGTGACCACCGCCTGGTCCTGCCCGACCCGGAAGATCTCACGCTCCGACGCGAGCAGGCCGAGGAAGTAGACAAGGCTCGAATCCTTGACGTTGCCGATGAACTGGTTGACCAGGGCCGGCAAGACGCGGCGGATGCCTTGCGGTATCACGATCAGGCGCATGCCCTGGCCGTAGCTCATGCTGAGCGCCCTGCAGGCCTCCATCTGCCCACGCTCGACGCTCTGGATGCCGGAGCGGAAGATTTCGCCGATATAGGCGCCGGCGATCAGGCTGAGGGCGAGGATGCCGAGCGGAAAGGGCGACGGCCCGAAGATCTCACGGCCGACGCGGGCAAAGCCCTGGCCGATGAGCAGAATCGTGACAATCGCCGGAAGGCCACGGAAAATATCGGTGTAGACGCGAGCCGGAATGCGCAACCAGCGCGATTGCGAGATGCCCATGACCGCAAGGATCATGCCCAGGATCATGCCGAGCACCGTGGATGCGGCGGCGAGGATCAAGGTGTTCTTCAATCCGATGGTGATCATGCTTGGCAGCACGTCCGCCATGGCTTGCCAGTCGAGGAAACTGCGCCGTAAGTTTTCAAGCCAGTCCATTCGGTCCCCTTTCCGTTGCGCTGTTGGCACCGGCAGACATAGCGCGGCAGGTAAGGTCCGGCCGCCGGCACCCAGGCCGACGGCCGGGCGCGGCTACTTCTTGGGGAGATATTGGTCAGGCATCGGCGAACCGGGGAACCATTTTTCGTAGAGCGTCTTCCAGGTACCGTCCTGCATCGCAGCGTGAAGCGCGGTGTTCAATGCATCGCGGAACTTGTCGTTGCCCTTGCGTATCACGAAGCCGGCGGGAGCGTCAAAGGACGGAATGTTGATTGCGATCTTCAGCCCGGGATACCGCTCGCCATACTGCTTGGCGGCCTCGTAGTCGAGGAAATGAGCGTCCACCGTGCCATTATTGAGCGCCGAGACGGCCGAATTGTTGTCAGGAAATTTGACGAGATCGGTTCCGACAAAATTCTTCGCGGCGTAGATTTCCTGCAGCGTACCCTGGACGACGCCAAGACGCTTGCTCTTGAGCCCATCCGCCGACGTGATGGCCTTGTCGGCGGTCAGCACGGAGAGATAGCCTGCAAGATACCCGTCAGAAAAGTCGACCGTGTGCTTGCGCGCATCCGTCGTGCCGATCGCGGCGACAGCGACATCGAATCGCCCGTTGGCAACCGAGGGCATAAGCGCCGAGAATTCCTGGCCGGTGAAGATCACCTGGTCGGGTTTGAATCCAAGGCGACCAGCGACGTTGCGAAACAGTTCAAGGTCGAACCCTGTGAATGTGCCATCCGCCTGGGTGAAAGCGTATGGCTTGGCGTCTCCCATGGTGCCGACGCTGATGACCTTCGCATCAATGAGGCCAAAGGGATTGTCATCCGCCGCGGAAGCCCGCGAAACCAGACCCGCTCCGATGCATACAACCATAAGAGCCATTGCGCCGGCCCGGACCGGCGAGATCAACGGCTTGAGAATTCCAATCCTGCTCATGTCTTCTCTCCACTCTGAAAGTTGTTCTTCTGGTTTTGTCTGTTCCGGAAAATTTCACGCGGCACATCGTTCGTCGGCGCACCGCACGCTAGCTGTCACTCCGTGTCAGGAATCACCTTTCGTTAGAGACCGGTCTCTTATTGCGTGAGACCGGTCTCTTTGGTAAGGGTTACCGTCAGATTGACCTTCCGTCAATAACTCTTGTAAGTCCTCATTCGATGAAAACAACCGCGCCGAAACGGTCGATAACAGTCAGCGATGTCGCCCGCGCGGCAAACGTGTCGAAGGCGACAGCCGCGCGCGTGCTGGGTGGATACGGCGTGGTCAGCGAAGCGATCCGCGCTGAGGTTATGGCTGCGGCCAAGACACTGGATTACCGCCCTAACGAGCTGGCCCGTAGCATGACGACCGGCAGGTCCGGCATCATCGGAGTGGTGGTTGGCGATATTGAGAACCCCTTCTTCAGCCTGGCAGTGCGCGGTATCAGCGATGCGGCAAGGGCGGCTGGCTTCAATGTCATTCTGGCCAACTCCGGCGAGAAGATCGAAGTTGAAAAGGCAGCCGTGCGGCTTTTGATCGGCAAGCGCGTCGACGGGCTGATCGTCACACCGTCGGAATCGCGCGACATCTCGCACCTGCGCGACATCCATCGTTCTGGCCGGCCGCTCGCCCTGCTCGACAGGGCGCTGCCCGATCTGGATGTCGATACAGTCACGGTCGACGATCGCGGCATCGCCATGCGGGCGACCCGCGTTCTTCTGGATGCCGGACACCGCGACATCGCCTATGTGACCGCGGTCGCCTCCGAGGGGCGTGAGTACCGCGATCTCGGGCAAATCTACACCTCGTCGGTTCGCGAGCGTATCGACGGGTTCCTCGCCGTGTGCCGAGATGCCGGAATTGACCGGCCGGAACGTTTTGTTCGCCTTGGGGCGACTAGCCATGTCGAAACGCGCAGGGTTGCCGACGAAATGTTGTCAGGGCCGGATCGGCCGACGGCGATCCTTGCTTCCGACAGCGTCATAGCACTGGAGATATTCAGGGTGATCCGCCAGCGTGGCCTGCAGGTCCCCGAGGATATCTCCCTGATCACCTTCCATGATGCGGATTGGACGAGCGTGACAACCCCGCCAGTTACCGTCATCGATCAGCCCGTTTATGCGCTCGGCAACAGTGTCGCGGAACTGCTCATCCGGCGGTTAAAGGGCGAAATACGATCGCCCGAAAGGCTCATCCTGCCGACCACGATCATCGAACGCGGATCCGTTGGGCCGCCGTCGAGCTGAGGATCCTAGACGCCTAGCGCCAAGCGCAGGTACCGCAGCGGCGATCGGCCGATTGGTCCAGCCATGGCAGCGTCGAGCCGCGCCTGACCTCGACATTGCCCGGCAGCTTGGTCACCAGCGGAAGGTCGGCACGGCCGATGTCGATATAGACCAGCTGGACCTCGCCGAGCTGCTCGACATAGTCGACCGTCCTCTCGAACAGATAGTCCGTATCACTGGCGATCGCGAGATCTTCCGGCCGCACGCCGAAGCTGACCCCACTCCCTTTGCCGAAGCAGGCGTCGCGATCGGCACTGTCGCCTTGCGGCCATGGGCGTGCCGACCTGCCCGATGTGGCTCCGTGTCGCCTTTGTCACCAACCGGATACCCTCCAGCCCAGCCTGGTCGACCAGGTGAAAGATCGCTTTGGCATCGCCCGGCAACGGCTCGCTGAAATGGATACGGCGGCCAGGCTCGATCATACCGGCCAGGATTTCACGACGTTCCTCCAGCGCCATGTCGCGCAGATCATGACCATTGAGGTGCAACAGGTCGAACGCGACGAAATAGAGGTCGTGCTGCCGGCGGGTTATCGCTTTGCATCGTTCAGAACGATGATCTCGCCGTCGATAATGGCGCTTTCGGCGCCGAGCTGCGCGGCTTCCTCGACCAGGGTGCGATATTTTGAGGTCCAGTCGAGACCGTTGCGCGTGTAAACGCGGGTGCCATCCTCATCGATGACGAGCTGCGACCGATAGCCGTCGAACTTCACCTCGTGCAGCCAGTTCTCGCCGTCGGGCGGTTGATCGACAAGGGGCGGCATCAAAGGCGCGACGAATTTCAAACGCATACTAACGGACTCACAAACCGGCGATTCAATCGGCATTTGCTAAAATAGTTCCCAAATTGGCAGTGCCGGCCGAAACAAACTGGCGCACAGCACGTTGCGCTCGATCTCAGACGGGAGTGAAAACGATGACTGACGACAAGAACAAGCTTGGCTATCAGGATCGCGGCCGCGTGAGCGGAGATGAGGAATATGAGGTCGGCTACTTCGCCAGCAAATTCGGCCTGTCTTTCCCGCAGGTCCGTGAATTGATCAAAAGGCACGGCAACGATCGCGACACCCTTGAGCGGGAGGCGAAAGCTCTCAATGCACGATCAAATGGAGCAACGTCTTGAAGCTTGAAAACGAAGTCCGCCACAAATCTGAGGAGGTGGATGATAGGGTCTTAGCGGACGCTGTCACGGCGCTTCAGAGGCGAGTTACGGTTAGTCACGACTTCGACATCCCCTACATTGCTGGCTATAGCGAAGATGCGAAAACCGTCTACATCGATCGGCATCTACCGCGCACGATCGCATGGAAGGGCGTCGACATGCGACTTACGCCCTTCCTGGTCACGCACGAGATTGTAGAGAAGGCACTCCTCGACGAGTTGAGGTTGCACTACCTCCATGCCCATCAGATTGCGTTGCGCGCTGAGCAGGGAGCTGTCAGAGGCGCCGGCCTGACTTGGCGGGCCTACCAGTCGGTGATGAAAGCTCACGAGAAACAAATCGATGAAGAGGCGCTCAAGCGCGTTCCCGGCGATCTGGATCTCACACCATATAGGGATCTAGATGACTTCGCTGTTTTGGAGCACTTGCTCAAGGGCGCCTGTTAGAATTGCACCGGGATCGATGGCTCGGAGTATCTCCGGCTCTTCCAGGGTTGGCCCGGATAAATCGGCCATCTGTCCACCTGAATCGTTCGTCCGGCAGGCGCCTTATCCCCAACGCCCCTCGCCCAAAAAGGCGTCGGCCATCCTTCATCCTTCCCGCGCGAATGTGGGCTTCCAGTCCCGGTTGCGCGCCCGCTGCTGGCCTTCGCAGTCGGGAATGCCTGTGAAAAACACCTGTCGCCGATCGCGGCCGGCGGCTTTGCAATCCGGACACGAGGTCCTGACGTAATGAGCCATAGCCGGCCTAGGCGGTCGGGCAATGCTCGTACGCGTTCAAATTCCGTGGGTCATCACAAGGTAGACAACAGGGACGAACGCCAACCAGCCGCCCATTCCCAGAAGCACCCACATAGCCGTGCGCTCGGTTCGCCTGACAAGATCGGCAATGTTTTCCTCGTCAGTCAAAGACACGGCGTTCGGCAAACCAGGCTCAGGCGAAGGATTGTCATTCGCTGCGTCGTTAGCGTTCGCATGCACCTTCGATATCTGGGCCAATGTCATCGTTTCCATACTCCAAATAGAGGACCCGCCAGCCTGCCGGAGCGGCTCGCGGGTCCTATCAGCACAGGAAGGGACGTAGCTGTGCCGATCCATGAAATGTCACCCGAGGATTATGCCCATCACCAAAAAGGTGACGGCCGTCGCGAAAATCGGCGCTAGCAACCAGCGCGCTTGCCCAACGCTTCTATCCATCTGCTTTCTCCGAATTTGGAGAAGCAACTACCCTGGCTCGAGGCCGTTCCGCCGTGTCGAAGAGGCACGACCATTGCGCATCTGCGAAGGGACCTTGGTCATGCAGAAGATCAGACCGAAGTCCCGGCAGGGAACGTCTGGCCTGCCGACAGGTTTGGATTTTTGGCGCACAGGCGGTCGTGCCGTTCGCCAGGTCAGAGGAGAAAAAGTATGAGAATGCACCTAACCAGCGGCGCCGCGGCGCTCGTTCTGCTTGCCGGCGTCGGCGCGGTGGCAGCGCAGGATGTTGTCATCACACCCGAACAGGACACTGTAGTGCGCGAATACGTGAAGAAGCAACCGCTGGCTTCAGTCAAGATTCCGGGAGTGGAACTGAACGTCGGCACGGCTCTACCTGACACGGTCGAGCTCCACGAAGTTCCGAACGTCAAGTATCGTTATGTAGTGGTCGACAAACACACAGTTCTGGTCGACCCGGGCACCCGCAAGATCGTCAAAGTCTACGACTGAAAGTTCGAACGAACTCGCGCCCCGCCGCCAACCGTGGCGGGGCGTGTAAGGCGTGCATCGCACGTCACACCTCAACCGGACAAATGAAGATGAAGAACCCTGAGCTTGAGACGACCGAGGCTCTAGTGGCGCGCTTGGCAGATCTGCAGGCGAGAATGCGGGCAGCGCGTATAACTGAGGCCGAACTCAAAATCTTTCACAAGGTCGTGGCCATCATGGATGTCGGTCACGGTCAGATTGCTGGCGACGACCTGATTGCTGCATCTTTCCTCACCGAAGACGCTGGTCAATGAGCGGCCGCCCGAAAGTCGTGGAAAGAAGCATGCCGCCTTGGCTTCGCCCGGCAGCGGCTCGGTAAACTGAATCCGACCGCCGTCCCGATCATGCTGGCCAGGATCGCGCGACGGCCTTCCAGCGCCATGTCGCGCAATCATGCACATTGAGATGCAGCAGATCGAAGGCCACGAAATAGAGGTCGTGCTGCCGGGGGGAGGTGGCCTTGCGCAGCCCGCGAAGTCAGACAGACCAGCATTGTTCAAAACGATGATTTCGCCGTTGACTATGGCGCTCTCCGCCCAAGGTATGCGGCTTAAGCCTCTGGCTCGCGAACTTGGACGCTCCAGTCGAGACCGTTGGGTGTAAATGCGGGTGCCATTCTCGTCGATAATGAGTTGCCAGCGAAAGCCGTCGAACTTCACCTCGTGCAGCCAGTTTTCGCCCTCGGATGGCTGAGCGATATGCGTCGGCATCAAAGGCGCGACAAACCTCAAACGCATGACTGGACTCGCAAAAGCGCGATTCCATCAGCATGTGCTAAAATAGTTTCGGGTAGGCTTGATGTTAGACACATGCGCTGACTCGCAACTGTGATTCAATTAGCATATGCTAATATAAGTCCGGAACTCGTGACGGCTTGTTTCGATCGCCATGACAAAGCTATCAGACCTCGGCCCACCGATTCCAGGCAAGGTGCACAGCGCCGTCTTCATTCGCGAAGCAGATCATTTCTATAACTGTCCGACATGCGGTCAGCCGGTCGATCAGCGCGACTTGCGCCAGATCATGTGGCACGAGGAGCCCGGCCACGAACCTTTGGAACCGGAGCCATCTGCGACGATTCTTGAATTTCGCCCGCGCAAATAGGCTCGCTGGCCCCAGCTGCGCGCGCTGCCGCCTTGCGCACGGAATCGCTCATAGGCTTCGTCTGCCGCGCGTTGCCTCTCGATCCGGTTGACCTCGGGAAGCGGCGGGGGATCGGACGGCGGCTTGCGCATGCACCATCTGTCGCCGCGAAAATCCCAATGCTCGATCGCAACAAGTTCAGAGCCGGAAAGGAGCACGCTGACGTTCAACAGAGCAAAGTGCAGCTTCCGCGCATCCCACCAGACCGCTGCGGGCCCGTGTTCCCATGGCGTCCAGCCCTTGCCGGGCCGCTCGGTCAGTTCGTGGTCGCGCAAGGATGCCTCTTATTTTCGTTCGTTCGGATGCTTCGGATCTATTTCAGGAAGAGCATAACCGCCCGTAGCCGGCGGGATGCTCATATCATCCCAACCTTGTGTCCCACCGGTTAGGCTCGGCGCCGCCTCCTCTCGATGCCCCCGGCGCCGAGCCGCCTAGATCGAGCGTGAGAATTCCTTTTCCTTAAAACGGCCAAGCAACGCTATGACGACGCCAGCGGCCAGGGTGAAGGCCAGGACCGGCATCGGGCCTGCCCCTCCGTTGGCATCGCCCTCAAGGCCGCAGCGACTCGCCGGTCATTCATGTCGTCAGTCGCACCTGCAATCCCGACTGCAAACCTGGCACCCATTCGGCCTGCAGCCTGAACCGGACAGCCAATTTTTCAGCGAAGGCTGCCAAGCGTACTTCGAAGAGCAAACTGATGACACTACGCTGAACAGCCTTACGCGATCACGCCACATCCTCTGCTCCGACACATCGCCCATACTTACAACGCGGCGGAACCTGATCGGCTCGCCCGGCCGGCGCCTTGTCCCCAACGCCCCCGCCAAAAGGCGACAGCCATCCTTCATCCTTCCCGCTCGAACGTCGGCTTCCAGTCCTGGTTGCGCTCGCTGCTGGCGTTCATGAACTCCAGCCGGGCCATCCGCAAGCGCCTATAGAAGCGTGTCCAGGAGCACGCTGGACCGGCGCCGAAGGGCATGAAGCGGCCGGCGACGCAATGGGTAAAGCCTGGGCACATTGGCCGCGTAAAGCACCTGCGGGGCGAGGAAGACCTTCGTCACGCCCCGCTGCAGGATTTCCGAGAAGAGGAATAGCCTTGCCTTTAGCCGGCGCCCTGGTTTTATAGCGGCCTCGCTGTTGGAGTTGGGAGCATGCCAATTCGACACAAAGCTGCTGAGGCCGGCATTCTTCAGCCACCGGAACTGGCCCTGCTTGCTCGCGTTTTCCATCGCCTCAAGAGCGATGATCAATCACCCGGTACTCGTGACGCCCTCGCATCCCGTATCATTGCCAATTACATGGCCGGCATCAAAGATGAAGCCGAGCTGACATCGCTTTCGAAGCAGCCCCTGGGCCGGTAGGAGGAACCTAAGAGCCGTCCTGAAATTATGGCTTAATGAGAGCGCGTGGCATCGATTTCCTGGACCAATGGATCGCGAACAACGTCGCGGAGACGGCAAAAGCAGATGTCATCACCGTGGACGAACTTACCCATAAGCTAATTGCCGATGCGAAGGCGCTCGGCATTAAGCGTGGGGAGATCGACGAAGAGGTCGACAGCCTCTACCGCACCATCATCGAAGCCATCATGCATTTCGACCCCAGTCTTCCCGAGTGAGTTTGCGCGGCCGCTGGTTCCTTGACGACTGGGTCGTAAATCATTGCCGGACGAACCGGTTGGCAATCCGATCGCTGCTAGCGACGTGCCCGATCAAATGTTGAAAGCTGCTGAAAAGCTGGGGATCGCACCCAGCGAGGTGACTGAAGAAGTGGGGAGCGTCTTCGAAGTGATCTTCGAAGCGATGGCGGATCGCCGTGGCGGCTGACTCGTTCGCAGTCCGTTCCCATTTTGGTCATCCCTGACGGCAACAATTGAGCATGACCTAAAATGTGTGGACGCGTTTTCGTAAAGCCACAATCCCCGACATGGTGCGGCGCTTCGAATTTGCTCATCCTGGCGATATCGCGCTTATAGCAGGAATTGCGCCCCGACAGTGTCTTGCTGCGACCCCGGTCATTTTATGAATCCCTGGTCGCCGGGAACCTCGGAGGTTCGACGACGTTCCGCCTTTTTCGAACAATGGAGGTCGTCATGGACTGGAACCGCGTCGAAGGAAATTGGAAGCAGGTGAAGGGTAAGGTCAAGGAACAGTGGGGGAAACTCACTGATGATGACCTTGATCGCATCGCAGGTAAGCGCGACCAGCTCGAAGGCAAAATCCAGGAGCGCTACGGCATCGAAAAGGATCGCGCGCGACGCGATATCGATGACTGGTATGGCAGGCAAGGTTGGTAAAACCGAAAGCGAAAGATGGCCCGGCGGTGGGCGGCGCCGGACCTACCTGCGCTCCCACGTTGATAGTTCGTCCTGACTTCGCCCACCAGCCGAATGACAATTCAGCAGGCCAGCACATCGACCCCTTGCTTGGCCGGGGACTGCCTTCAGTCGACGCTCAGCTCCAGACTAATTCGCGCGTATAACGGTCTTCTCGCAGCAGCGCCCGCATACTCCTTTATCGCGGTCGAAGTCGGACGTGGTTCCAAGGGCCCCGGTGATCTGGCCGACTTGAGCTGGAGTTACATTCAATTCGTCCACGATGCAGCTGTCGCAGATAGCGATTGGCTTCTGAGCAGTAATCCACGAATTGACGCGCTGGGCAGTGTTCATTCACGAGCATCCACTGGGGCTTTTTCAGTTTTCCGATGCTATAAACAATTGGCGACTTCTAATGTTCCGTAGCCTCTTCTTTCCCGGCCACGACGCAGTCCGCGCCCCTCGCTTCTCCGCGGGAACCATCGCCGCCATGCAGAAAATCCGCTGGTGTGCCCATCGAGGGAATCACGAAGGAGAAGTCGGCCTTCGACCTGCCAGCGGAGAGTGGCCAGAGCTTTCAAGCTTTTAAAGGACCTGCCCACAGGGGCCACGAACAAACGCCGTAAGCGCGTAAAGTATCATGCCGATTCCGACGGGGAAGTCGTGCGTCTGAACCGTGTGTGCAAGGGTGCACCCGCCTAACGCCCGGGAAGGCGCGACCAGCATGCCGCATGACAGCGGCATTGGTCTTGTCCGATAGTATCTCGACGTTCTCGCTGCGCATCAGTGTCTTGCGGATCAGTTTGCAGCACCGTAAGAGCACGAGCCCGCCCACCCCGACCCTTTATGAGTTCACGGTCAGGGGCGATTTGCGCAACCACGTATCCGCGGTGAGTTGCTGAACGACGAAATCCGCGACATCGGCTCGCGCGATCGTCCCGCCATGTACCCCTGAAAGGTCGGTCACTGCCTTGATGCGGCCGCGCGCTGGCTTGTCGTTGAGCACCATCGGTCGAACGATGGTCCAGTCGAGCGTGCTGCCCCGGATGGCATCTTCCTGGCGATCCTTGTCTTCATAGACCTTCCGCAGCATCAGGGGCAGGAGCAGTCGGTCGAAGAAGAAACCGCCATGGCCGCGGCTGTCACCGGCGCCGAGGCCGGTGATGCATACCAACCGGCGGATGTTCTGCTGCTCCATGACCGACCAGCGCGCGCGTCGCCGTCGAGAGCAGGGTCACCTTGTGGAATGGGCCCATGGCAGGTGCCAATGAACTGACAACGGCATGCTTTGCCATTGATCAGCTGCCTCTCACCTGTTCGATCAGAGGCTTACATAGTGCGGCTTGTCTGCACAGACACTACAGCTGCGAGCGCAGTCTGCTCGACAACCAGTCCGTCACCTTTTCAGTCCACGGCCGCGCTTGCCACTCCTCAAGACTGATCTGCCTCGACCGCCCAAGGTCCTGGTTGAACAGATCGATCTGCGTCTGTGCGAAATCCTTGCCGTAAATGTTCAGATTGGCCTCGTCGTTGAGACGCAGCGACCGCTCGTCCAGGTTGGCCGAGCCGAAGCTGGCCCACACATCATCCACGATCAACAGCTTAGGGTGATACATTGTCGGCTGAAACTCGTGGATGCGCACCCCGGCTTTGAGCAACTCGCCCCAGAAATAGCGCGAGCCTTTTCGAACGATGGGGACATCCGTCAGCGAGTTGGGGACAATGACGTCGACCGCGACGCCTCTTTTCCTGGCGTCCAAGATTTGCTGGATCGCAATGTCGTCCGGAACGAAATAGGCCATTCCGATCCGCAGGTGATCCTTGGCGGCAGCCATGGCGGCCAACATCATCAACTCCATGTTTACAGAGCCATTCGGCTGGGAAGCCAGGATCAACTGCGCGCTGAGTGATCCTGCGGGTTCAGGTGGCGGGTAGAATTTTTCACCTTGCAAGGTCTCGCCTGCCGCCTCGAGCCAGTTCTCGGCGAACGCCGCCTGGAAGGCGGATACGGCGGGTCCTTCTACCTGATAGTGGGTGTCTCGCCACTCATTCGGGTTGCGTGCGTCTCCCAGCCAGTTGTCGGCGATCCCGACGCCTCCGGTAAATGCGATCTTCCCGTCAATTATGAGAAGCTTGCGGTGGGTTCGATTGTTCACCCGATCCATTGTGTACCAATGGACGGGTCGATAACGCTGAAACCGCACTCCGGCGCTCGTCATGACGTGGACTAGATCTTCGTCGAAGGGGAGGCTGCCGGCCCAGTCGACAAGTACGCGAACCTCGACGCCGTCTCGCGCCTTCGCAGCCAAAGCGATGGCGAAGTCGTAGCCGACCGTACCCGACCAATAGATGTAGGTTTCCATATCGATGCTGGAATGAGCAGCATGGATCGCTCGCAGCATCGCGGGAAAGATATCGTCGCCATTGACCAGGGTCTGTACGGCATTCGCATCGTACATCTGTCCGTTTGAATAGCTGCTCATGCTCCTTGCGAATGCGGGATCTTCAGCATTGAAAACGTGTGGGACGATCGTGCGCATCGCGCGTGGATCCGGCATCAGGTTAATCGCCACCAGCGTGACCAGGCCGGCCGTGATAGCAACGGCAAGATATTTGAGATTATCGAGCCAACGCCCAAGCCTTGGCCGGACGGCGACCGCCTTTCTGATAGCAGATCGCATTCCAAAGTTGCTCAGCCGCACGTCTCTTGCCATGTTCAAACGGTGAATTCGCCCAACAAGAACACTCGATTGGGATGAGGGTTCCCGGATGGAATGCACCGGGCTGGGTCCAGTCTGCACGGTGTCGCTTCGCGCGATTGACTGGAACGTGGAGACCCTCCCGGAGTTGTAGCAAAATCACCTTATCCCGAAGGACAACTCATGACCCACGATCGAGAGCAAGATAGCGACCTCACCCCGGCCCAGGCCACGGACCGGATCTGGGGACTCGCCACGGATATCGACATCTGCATGTTTGTGACCTGGGACGGGAAATACAATCGCGCCCGTCCTCTCTCGGCTCGCGTCAGGAGGGACGAGGATGCCGTCTATTTCCTCGTCAATGACGACGGCGCCAAGAACAAGCAGCTGGCGAAATATCCCAAGGTGACATTGGCCTGGAGCGACAGCAGCCACTACAAATACGTTACGATCTCGGGGTCGGCCGCAGTGACAAACGACAGAGGGAAAATCGCGGAGCTCTGGGAAAAGACCGACAAGGCCTGGTGGGAAAGCGCCAGCGATCCTGAAATCCGGCTTATCAAGGTGACCCCGGACGAAGGCGAATTGTGGGACAGCCCGGGGCTTGTCGTCGCTACTGCAAAGATGGTTTTCGCTGCAGTTACCGGGGCCAAACCTGATGTTGGTGACAATGCCAAGGTGCAACTCTGAAATTCCCGGTGAGGCTTGTTGCAGGGGCAGGCAAGAGTGAACCGGAGCACCTTGCCCAGCAAGGATCCGGGATATTCGGCTAGTCTATTTCGATAATCTTCCGATGCGCTTCCCGCAGCTTGGGCCGCAGCCTTGCAACATCCCGCACGAACATTCGCAGCCTGGCTTTGGACGCTGGAGTGCGAGGCTGAGGCGGGCAGGCTCGAGCGCCCTAGCTAGGCCGATCGCTTGCGCGATGCCGTGGCTTTGCCTTTCTCCGACTTGCCGTCCGCTTGCGCCAGGCTCTTGCGCAAAATCTCGGCCAGGTTGACGACATTTTCCTTCGGCTTGGGCGCCGGTTTTGGCGGCGGCTTGCCTTTGCGCTTGGCCTCGATCATCGCGATCAGCGCGTCCTCGTAGGTGTCTTCAAATTTCGACGGATCGAAACGGGTCACTTTCTTGTCGATCAGCAGGCTGGCGACCTCGATCAGGTCCGCATCATATTCTACCTTCTTGATATCGGCGAACACGCTTTCCGCAGATATCATCTCGCCGTGGCTGCGCAGCTCGGTCAAGAGCATGCCTTTGCCGAAGGGCTGGATCAGCACTTCGCGGCCACGCTGGTAAAGCACGACGCAGGAGCGGGCCGCGACCTTTCTCTCCTCCATGGCCTTGCGGATGATTTCAAAAGCTTCGGCCGCTGCGCCGTCGGCCGGAATGAGGTAATACGGCTTTTCAAGATATCGCGTGTCGACATCGTCGAGGTCGACAAACTCGCCGACTTCCAACGTGTGCTCCGAGGTAAGCTTCAGCTTTTTGAGTTCATCGGGCTCGACATGCACGTAGTCGTCCTTGTCGATCTCGAAACCCTTCACCTGGTCCTCGGCGTCGACTTCCTCCTCAGTCGCTTCATCGATGTAGGCGCTTTTTACCGGCAAGCCGTCCCTGCGATTGAGAATTTTGAAATGGTTCTTCGACGCCTCGCTGGTCGCGCCGACGATCTTCACGCCACATGTAACGGATCCGACTTTCAAGAAGCCCTTCCAAACGGCTCGTGGTGCGGTCATGCGGGTTCCTCGATGGCTGATAGCCAACAAACGGACGCCACCTGCAATTGTTCCTACGAACCCCGGCCATCTGGCGCCGGACGCGACTCAAGGCATCCCCGCCGCCAGTTGATGGGCTGGACAGATTGTTCCGGTCATGTTGGTGTCGACGATGCGACGGGCCTTTTTTCCAGTCCTGGTCGAGAAAACCGTGCCGAGGCCGCGCCCGGCATTTAGAAAAAGAAGATCGATACGATCGCCGATCCGGGCGATCAATTTTTCGGCGCCCTCTAGGGTTGCCAGATCGACTTCAAGCGCTTCACCGCCACGTCTTCGACGAAAGCGCCCTCGGCCGCTTGCCTGATCGCCGGCTCATCGGCCGCGATGATCAAGTTAAAACCGGCCCTCGCCCAAAGTTTGGCGAGTTTCTTGTCTATCTCCTTGAGGCCCCGGTAACCACCGCCAGTTTTGTTGCTGCCGGTCATATTTTGCGCTCCTGGTTGCGCCCCAACCACCGCGCGGCAGGATTGTCCCTTGGATCCGTGCGCCAGCGTCAGATGGTGCGGCGGCCCGGAAGCGAAGTTTTCTGTACAGGTGGAACAACACTCGTGTCCGGAAGTTCGGCAGCCAAGGAGAAGCAGATGCAGTATGCCCAAGACATCGCGCTGAAACGGGTTGGTATTCTGATCGAACACTATGTCGTGGCCAGAAGCACTTCCTGCGATTTTGTCTCGACGGAGTCGGCTTGCCAGGCTGTCCGTCCCTTCATGCGCAGTCCGGTCGATGACGCGGCACTCGATCTGGTGCTGGCCAGAAAAGCATCACGGCAAGGCCTATCGGTTCGATTTGACCGGATGGGTCACTGGTCTAACGTCTTGCCAGTGGCACGGAAGGGAGGCTTGGAATGAGAACCATTCTGTTGGTGACGATTGCGCTTGCTGCCTTGACGGGATGCAATGAGGATCCCGCCAAATCCAAGACGGATACGGTCAACAGCCAGCCTGTCGACAAGAACCCGAAGATCGACAGCAATCCGACGCCGCAGAGCAGCACCGGCGGCGACCAGCAGGGCACGCAGCCCACTCAACCGACATTGCCCAAACCCTGAGGGCTAGGTCTAAGCCCTGAGCTGTGAAGTAAAGTGCGGGACGAGGTCAAATCGGTTCGCAGCAGTATTCGGCGTCTCTGCCTCCGACGAGGAATGCCTGCCTGGCAAATCGCGCCGGCTATTCACCGCGCAGTACCGCGAGGCAGCCCCTGAGTGCCGCGAGACGAACTTCCGAGGCCGGCGCCGGCCAGTCACGCAACAGGAGTTGCGCTGAATCGGCCACCGTAATCACCACCCGGTCCCGGTCAATCCGGCCGGGCGCCCTCGCTTCCACCCAGCGCCGTCCAACTCTGCGTTCGCCAAATTCTTCCTCCGTTAGAGTGGACAAACGAAGTGCTCTGCGTCCGCGTCAGCCTTCGTTGAGCAAAGCCGTACAGACTTCGCCAAGGACGCGTGGCAGCACGTTGAACGAGTAGCCGATGTGCAGCCGTTCCAGCGGCGTGTGATAGTCCCGACCCCACGGACCGATGTTGATCGTCGGAATGTTGGCCAGGCCACGATGCAGGGGCCACCGCACACCGTCGCGCCACATAGGTGTGTTGCGGGCAACAACGTCGAGCGAAGACTCGACCGCCTCCCCAAAGAAGCTCATATCAGAGATGCCCGCGAAATAGTCCGCGCAGCCGATTGCACAGCCGTAGCGTCGGGTTGCGTTGGCGGCGATCTCTAAGGCAATTTCGCGCAACCTCTTTGCAGCCGGTGTTTGGTACAGATTTGTCGGCAAATAGGGGATCGAGCCAAAGCCGACGACGATCGCCGGCTCGGAAAGATGGCTCAATCGCCACGCTTCTTCCGTGACGAGCCGACACTGTTCAGGCAGCGAGAGCTCTCCGTCGGCAAGCGAAGCGCCGAGTTCGCCCAGCTTGGACTTGGCGTCCTCGTCGAGGCCGGCAGCAATAGCCTCAAAGCGGTGTAGCGCAACGCTATCGACCAGGTTGACCGCAGCGGAGCCATTGCCTGGGCCGAGGCGCAGCTTGAGATCTCCCAGGCAGGCCGAAACCGCATCGGCGCAAAGCCGCTCGAAACGGTCGAGCATCTCGTCTGGCGCCCAGCGATAGCTCAGCACGTTGAAGGTGACGGCGTTGTCACGTCATAGCCGGCCTTGCTGTCGTGGATGCTGAGCAGGCTAGCCGGCGTGCCAGTCCCCAACTGGGACTGGTCGGTCAGTTCCGGCGCCCATTCCACGCGCTTGGCGATGGCGGCGGCCAGCTGCGGCGTTCAAGCCGTTCAACGGAAAGCCGCTGTGGGCAGGGATGCCGATCACATAGGCGGTGGGCAGTAGTTTGCCGACGGTGCCCAGGGCGATGATGCGACCCTTGCTGCCGTCGCCATCGTCGGCGATCGCATCGAGATTGATCGCCGCGGCCAAGTCGAGATCGCGTTCGCGCGCGATGAATGGCAGCGCCTGCGCGGCTTTGCGCGCGCCGGCCGAATTGTTCTCCTCGTCGGGAACGGCGAGGAAAAAGATGTTCCCCGGCGGATTGGCGCTCTCGGCGAATTGCGTGCAGACGGCCAATCTCGCCGCGAGGCCGGCTTTCATGTCGAGCAGGCCGCGGCCGGCGAGAAATTCCCCCGAGGCAAAATCGGCGCGCGCGCGTTGGGCGGCCGCTGTGCCACCATCTGCGAGGCTTTTGCCGAGCGCCGGCGTGAGCAGATGGTCGGTTGGCGATATCCTCCAACGCGCCATAGTCGCGGGTGGTGACCGTATCGTAGTGTCCCGTCAGCACGACAGTGGCTCGGCCGCTGCCGCGCAGCAGCATCGCCACGCAGTGTCGGCCATCTCTGGGTTCGACCTCGATGGTCCATATTTCCGCTTGGCGAAAAGCGGTCTCCTGGCCCAGCTTGCCCGCCAGCCTAGTGTTTGCGAGCCCGTTCCTTCAAGAGCGCGACAGGGCTGGACCAAGCAGCGCGAGCAACTGTTTCCACGTCGCTCTCCGGTCGAAGCTACCGCGACGCAAGGCTGCGCGAGCTCGGCCGAAGATAGTGGACCGAGCAACCGGAAAACCCTGCTGCGTGACACCAACGGTGACGGCGTGCCAGAATATCAGGGCGTGTTCCTCGATTATCTCAACTC
Organism: Mesorhizobium sp. M8A.F.Ca.ET.202.01.1.1; assembly: GCF_004791595.1. NCBI lineage: Bacteria > Pseudomonadati > Pseudomonadota > Alphaproteobacteria > Hyphomicrobiales > Phyllobacteriaceae > Mesorhizobium > Mesorhizobium sp. M8A.F.Ca.ET.202.01.1.1. Next base: position 473,195 of record NZ_SRUN01000002.1, read on the forward strand.
GCCGTTCGGCGTCGCTCTGATCGGCAACGATCTGTACAGATGACGGTTCAATAGGCTATTCGCGCCTATGGTCCTGGGTGCGATAGGCTGTCCTGTCATCTTTTGCCCACTTGCCTGGGCTAGGCTCATCTCGCGGCGGGCAGGAGGAGGTCGATGTGACGACGACAAGCCTTGCCGGCACCCTGAAAAACCGCAGCAAACAGGTGGCCAAACGCCTGCTCGGCTATGATTCGCGCAACTGGCTGCGCATCCGCCAGATTGAGGCGTTCACGCTTTTCCTAGAAGCCGGAAACCGCAAGGCCTCGGACGTGATCGAGATCTCGCCCGGCTGGAACCGATACTGGCGGACAATGTGCCCAAACTACCGGTCGGTCGATTTCCCCGCCTTCGACATCTGCCGGGACCGTACGGAAGAAGAATATTCCATCGTCATCGCCGATCAGGTGCTGGAACATGTCCGGCGGCCGGCGGCGGCCGTGCAAAACATCCACGCCATGACCAGGCCAGGCGGCTGGGCGATGGTGGCGACACCGTTCCTGTTTCGCGTGCACGCCAGGCCACACGACTACAACAGGTGGACGCCCGCCGGCCTGAAGCAGCTGATGGTCGAGGGCGGCTTTGCCGAAGCAAATGTCAAGGTCCATGGCTGGGGCAACAAGGCCTGCGCCAGGGCCCACATCGGTGGCCCTGTGCGCGCCTACGGTCTGTGGCGGGACCTCAGCAACGACGAGGAATACCCGCTGATGGTCTGGGCCTTCGCAAAGAAGGGGGCGGCAACGGCTCAGTAGTTGCCGTTGTAATAGCGGTCGTCGCAGGGTGCGGTGTAGATGCGGCCGTAGCGGTCCTGGTAGCGGCAGAGCTGTTCGCCGCGGGGCTGCTGCGGGGTGGTGGCGGAACCGACGACGGCGCCGAGCAGCGCACCGCCAGCCGCGCCGATGACAGTGCTCTTGGTGTTGCCGCCAATCGCCTGGCCGACCAGCGCGCCGCCGGCGCCGCCGAGGAGCGCACCCGTGGTGGCGCGCTGCTGGCCTTCGGTCTGCGACTGGCAGCCGGCAAGTGCTGCGGTAACCAGCACCGCGAGAATAGCCTTCTTGATGATCATCACTGGAACTCCACTCAAAGCCCCGGGGACTGACGGACAGGGGCGAATGAAGCCCGAGTGCGGTTGCATTGCGGCGGAACGGCGGCGCGGATTCTCACGAAGTGAGTCAGGGTTTCCCATGAGTTGAAAGCCATGGTTTCCAAAGCGGAAAAGAAACGGGCATACCCGCTGATCTCAACGGCCGATATAGTTGCGCACGGATATATATCTGGATGCGGCCGACGGCTCGCATTCGAAGCAAACTCGACATGTTTTCCTAACCAAATCGCAGGCGGTACAGGCCTCTATTATCAGGTCTGAGTACCATGGCCCGCGCGATGGACAAAGCAACCACCCACCCCGAGTTTGAAAGGCGAAGGGCTCGCGCTGCTCAATACCTGCGCATGTCGACGGATAGGCAAATCTACTCCATCGACAATCAGAAGGACGCGATCCGTAACTATGCAGATGTCATGGGTTATGAGATCGTTGCCACGTATGAAGATCCGGGCCGAAGCGGGCTCAACATCTGGGGACGCCCGGGCTTGAAGCGGCTGATCGAAGATATCGAAAGCCGGCGGGCCGATTTCGAAACTGTCGTGGTCTATGACGTCAGCCGATGGGGACGCTTTCAGAATACTGATGAAAGCGCCTCTTATGAATACCGATGCCAAAGAGCCGGAGTGCGGATCGAGTTCTGCGCGGAACTGTTCGTCAACGATGGGAGCGTCGGGTCCGACGTGCTGAAGGCTATTAAGCGTAGCATGGCAGCAGAATACAGCCGAATGCTGTCAGAGAGGGTCTTTGCTGGCCAAAGCCGCATAGTCAAACTCGGTTTCAGCGGCGGTGGCCCCGCGGGCTATGGGTTGAGGCGCCTTCTTGTCGACGGCTCTGGAAATCCGAAGGGAATCCTCCATCACGATGAGCGAAAAGGCCTGGCCAGCGACCGCGTCGTTCTCGTTCCCGGGCCTGAAAATGAGGTTTCAACCGTCCGATGGATATTCAACCAGTTTGTGAAAAGGAGAAAAACGGCAGTCGAAATTGCGGCTGCTCTAAACGCGCGCGGCCTGGTCACCGAGTTTGGCCGGCCTTGGACCGGAGAGTGCGTAGGCACGATACTGGCCAGCGAAAAATATATCGGCAACAGTGTTTGGAACCGGATATCCCACAGGCTTCTGCAAAACCGGGTAAGAAATCCGCCAGGCGCATTTGTGCGCGCCGACAACGTCATCAAGCCGCTCGTAACCCGGGCGGTGTTCGATCGTGCGCAAGCTATCAGGCGGGGGCGCACCTACCTCAGATCCGATGAGGAGTTGCTGGCCGATCTGACCAAGCTTTGGAAAGAGCGGGGACGGCTGTCGAGTCCGATAATTGATGCAGCTCCAGGCTGTCATTCAGCCAGCATTTACGCGCATCGCTTTGGAAGCATGAACGCCGCCTACCAGTTGATCGGATACGACGGGTCGGCGAACTATCGGAAACTCGACATCAGAAGGCGGCTCATTCAGATTCGGCAGCAAACAATCGAGAACTTGATCTCGGACATCGGCGGGGTCGGTGGCTCGGCGCTGTACGATCCCCAAACAAAGATTATGCGTGTCAATGATGAATTCTCCGTGGCGATTTGGACTGCGCAATATCGGATGAACGTCGCCGGGTTTCCACGCTGGCCGTTCTGGAAGCGGGGTCTCATCGGGCCAGAGGTGACGATTTTGATCAGGATGGAGACCGATAATCAGACCGTTCGTGACTTCCTAATCGCACCCGCTCATGAAGCGCATTCTGCCCTTCACATGCTCAAGGCCGACAATGGCGTGCGCCTTGATGCCTTCCTGTTCGCTTCGCTTGATCCTGTGGTTGAGATGGCGAGACGAGAACCAATGCCGGCAAATATATGAGAACTACGAAAGCCGGGCTTCGCGACTTCGTCACAAACAATCGGCATGCCATTCGGCTGACGGTAGATTCGCGGGCGCCGATGAACCCGCTGCGTGTCTCCGGTTTGTTGAAGACCTACAGGCGCCAAGTCGACAATATGCAGGAATTCATCAGGGAAGCCGACGCGGTGAAACACCAGATGGAAAGCGTCGTCGATGCCTTTCGTCATGTCCTGCGCATCGCTGCATTTCAAGGATTGCTTCAATCGAATGGCTTCGCAACGCTTCCTTCGATCTTGATGCAAAATTCGCCAGAGGCCGGGGTGAAAGCGGGTATCTGCGAAGACCGGCAGATTTCCTTGCCGCGCGTCGACGAGCCGCTTGTCGAAGGCATCTGCCTCGAAGCTCTCGACATGCTGAACGATTTCGGCGCCCCCTTGAAGATTTTCGGCTTGTTACGAGAGGTCGTGCCGGGCCGGCAGGTTGAGGTTGTCCGGTTGATGCTCGCGATGAACCGCGTGGAATTTCGAGTAGCGAGGCTCTTGATCGAGCTCACCCCACGATCACAACTCACCAATCCCTTGGCTCGCAGAAAAAGATACGAGGGTATTTCCCCGGCGCAAATGGCCGCCATGGAAGCCAACATTGCCGAGGTCAGCCATGACTATCTGAGCGCTGCCAGCACCCACGGCTCAGAAATGCTAAACCTGATCGCCGCTACGAGCTATTTCGACCGACTGCTGAACAACCCCAAGCTGGTTCGATATCTGGCGCGCAATTTCGCGGGGCAACTGGAGGTGTTTCAGAACTTGCTCGACTTCCGCGAGGCTCGATACAAAGAAACACCCGCCGCAAGCCGGGTCGCAAGCGATCGGTCATCACCCTTAGTTTCGCGGCATGCTGTGGACCTCGAGCCGGACCGGCCCGCCCCGGTCGCAGCTCGTGCAGAGAAGCGCTCGCTCAACAGTGCTGAATAGCGCGTCCCTCCCGTATCGGCGGATAAGTCCGGCCGCCTTTACCGGGGCATGGTGGGAGCAATTCTTGCACCAGGCTCGCAGAGTGTGCCATTCGCGCAGATCGCCGAGCGAGACGTCGAGTCCGGCGTGTATGCTGCCGTCGATGATCGTTTGAGGCGGAAGCTTTACTTCGCCCGGCGTGACCATTTTCTCCATGACGTGGCGGCTGTTGTAATGGATCAGCAGCATGCCGGGCCGGCGCCTGATGGCGGCATGCCAGGCAGCTTGGCTCACCATCGCATCCGGCGATCGACAGATGGTTTCGAGATGCGTCTTCTCCTCCCGATCCCAAACCTCGATCCGGAAATTGTCTTCGGCGGTGTCCACCATCTATGGGCGCGCCTTAAGCCAGCCGCGAGAAAACCCATTCGAGACCGCCGCGCGTGACAAAGCGAGTTCCCGCTCAAGTTTGGCGTTCCTGGCCAAGACGGTCAGCAAGGCGACCACAACGTCGCCACCGGCTGCAGCTATGGCCTGCTGGGCAGTAAACTCCAAATCGGACATAGCTTCGCCAATCGGCGCATTTTGGCGCTTTCCCATGGCCTTTTTCCTGCTCAGATACATCAGGAATAAGGAACATATTCCTGTCAGGTCAAGAGGTATTGACTCTCATGTTCTCATTTTGTTCACTGATGGCAAATTGGTGACAGGAGATGAGCTTTGAAGCTCGATAGAGGAAAGCGCCATGTGCGGTCGCTACACCCGGTATTTGCCGTGGTCCGAAATCCATCGGCTCTGCCGGCTGACGGCGCCGGCGGATGTCGGTCGCAACTACGAGCCGCGCTACAACATCGCGCCGACGCAGGATGTGCGTTTCGTCACCGCCGGCGAGAACGGCAACCACCGCCTGCGCGAAGGGCGATGGTGGCTCGTTCCGTTCTGGGCGAAGGAGATGCCCAAGGCGGCCATGTTCAACGCCAGGATTGAAGGCATTGACACGGCGCCGGCCTTTCGGGACGCCTTCAAGTCCAAGCGCTGCCTGATCCCCGCTGATGGCTTCTTCGAATGGACGATTTCGCCGGCAGACGGGAAGAAGGATCCTTGGCACATCTATCTGCCCGGCCACGCGCCTTTTTCGTTTGCCGGACTCTGGGCCCACAATTCAAATCTCGACGTCACCAGTTGCACCATCATCACCGAGCCGGCCGGCGAGCCGATGAAGAACCTGCACGACCGGCAACCGGTCATTCTCGACCAAGCCTATTATGACGCCTGGCTGGACCCGGCTACGCCGAAGGACTATTTGAAGGACATTCTGAGCCACGACATCGACGGTCAGTTGCAATTCGACCGTGTTGGGCGCGACGTCAACTCGGCCGCCGTCAACAAGCAGCCGAATGACCACCCTGCCCTGGTCGGGCCGATCAACCCACTATGAGCGACGAACCAATCAAACTTGCCGAAGGCATCACATCGGCACCGCGTGGGCGCGCGAAAGTGCTGGGGCATCTGTGTGAGCACGAGGGCTGCCTCATGCATGCAGGCTTCGGTTTTGCCCGGCTCCGCCAAGACCCACATGTTTCGAGCATCGCGCCGACGGCGAACGGTATCTATAGCTTCACCAAGTTACTCCGACGCGCCAGGATCGTGGAAGTGCACAATCCAGTCGACCAGCGTTCGATAGAGGCTTTCCACCTCGTCGTCGAGCTCCATCCGCTTGATGCCGATCGCCTTTGCATCGGCAATTAGCTGATCGGTGAGTTCGTCCACGGAGATGACATCTGGTTTTGCCGTCTCCGGCACGTTGTTCGCGATCCATTGGTACAGGAAATCGATGCCACGCGCGCTCATTAAGCCATAAGCTCGATCTGCGCTTTGGGTTCCCGTCCACGAACGCAGTATATTAGACATCGCTTGACGAAGCCGCACACTGCTCCAGAATCATGCACATGGGCAGAGGCTTTCACATTGGCGACGAGGTCGCCATAACCGCGACGATACGCCGGCGGGTCACCGAGGACCGCGTGAGCGTTTCCATCCCATCCTATGGACAGCCCCATTCCATCGTTGACAGCACGTTGAAGGTGCAGAAGGGGCAGCCGATCGAACTGATCGGCGACGTCACACATATCGACGAGGGAAAAGTGACGGTGAACCTGAGCATTCCCATCACCGTTGATGCCGCGACCGTTAGGCTGGTGACGCCTTACAAGCCGCCGACGCGGAAGGCGCCTCTGGTGGACGAGGCCACTTAGAAAGTTGTCTCTTCCGTCGAGAGGTGCTTTGGCCGGGCGGCCTTGCCTGCCTTGTCAGAGGACTTTAGCTGCCGGCAGGTTGCGTTTTATTGCAGAATAAGGCAGAGCCGTTACTGGGGCATTGGTGTGAGTGGGCGATCAGATGTTTTGGTGGGGCTTAGTGGTGGGCATTGCCGTAAGTGTAATTGTGGTGGTTATTATATTAACACGTGTTATGGATTTGGAGGACAGATCCACCCGGGAATAGGGTTTCTTTGTTGTCGGCGAACTGAAGGAACACGCGAGATACCGGCGCTTGGTACCAAGTAGTGCCTATCGGGACTGAGGGTTTTATGCGTGCCGATTTCCTCACGCCTTTCCACTACGGGGAGCCGGCTTGTCGTTCGACGCTCCGATTGTTGGCACTGATTTGCGTAGGATCGACACCTGACGGATAGGGTTTTGCTTTCTTAAGCGCGAGGGTCATATCCGTGCTCCAGCATGAGTCTCCAGGGGTCAATCTTCCTCGCGAAAATCCTGCAGCGAAGCGTGCCGCAAATCCTCCTCGCCGCGCAAGTGCTTCACGCGCCCGATGATCCCCGGCTTCACCCATTGCGTCGCCGGCCGCTTCATCCCCTTGGGCGCCGGCCCGGCGTGCTCTTGGACGCGCTCCCACAGGCGCTCGCGGATCGCGCGGCTGGAATTGATGAAGGCCGAACCGACATAGCGCCCGGTCGTCCGATCCGCCATCAAGGCAAAGGCCGGCTTTCCGGGCTCTCGCTCGACGCCTAACAGCTCGTATTCCTCGACCGTATAGCATTTCGCCTTGAGCCAGTTCGTTGACGGGCCGGAGCGATATTTGCTGTCGCGCCTTTTCGAGACCATGCCTTCCATGCCGGCCTGGTCGATCAGGTGGAAGATGGCGCTGGCCTCGCCCGCGAGCGCCTGGCTGAACTGGATGCGCTGCCCGTCAGGGATCATCTCGGCCAGGATCTCGCGCCGGTCTTCCAGCGGCATGTCGCGAATATGGTGGCCGTTGATGTGCAGAAGATCGAAGGCGACGAAATAGAGGTCATGTTGCCGGCTGGTGATCGCCTTGCGCAGTGCCCCGTAGTCAGAAAGCCCGGCGTCGTTCAACACGATGATTTCGCCGTCAATGATCGCACTTTCCACCTCGAGGTCGCCGGCCGCCTTGGCGAGGTCTCGGTATTTGCCCGTCCAGTCCAGCCCGCGGCGGGTGAAGACGCGAACGCCGGTTTCATCCTTGATGATCTGAGAGCGGTAGCCGTCGAACTTGACTTCGTGAATCCAAGCGTCGCCCTCGGGAGGTTTGTTAACCAAGGTCGGCATCAGCGGTTCAATGAACTTCAAACGCATACACGGCACTCGCGACCGGCGATTCAATTAGCTTTATCTAAATGGTTCCAAAACTCCAAACTCCATTCGTGTGCGCCAGTGCAACAAAGGGGGGACAATCAACGTTGCCACCCATCTGTGGAGCTAAAGGACCCGACGACGAAGTACGTGGTGGAAGAGATTTACGCCGACGCGGTGGTGTCAGCTGGCGTGGTCTTGGAGGACGATCCGATGAAGGCCGCCGAGGTCGTGGCCGGACAACAAGTATCGCCAAGAGCGATGCAGGATCATTGGTTCCGCGTGGTCAATGAAGAGCAGGCGGCCGTATACGAGTACAGCCTCGTCGGACCTGACCAGCGTCCAGACGTCACGGAATTGACGACGCCTTCGGACCTTGGTCCACCGATCGCCGGCACACTGCACGGAGGCGGCGTCATTCCTGAAGCGGACCATTTCTACAAATGCCCGAACTGCGGCCAGAAGGTCGATCAGCGCAATTTGCGCCAAGTCATGTGGCATGAAGTTCCTGGCCATGAGCCATTGGAGACAGTGCCCGCGACAATCCTCAGTTTCCCTCGATCAAAATAAGAAAGGCCCGCCTGCCGGTCAGGGCAAGCGGGCTTTGATAGAAAGTCAGGCAGAACTCATGGCGGCGGAGGCGGCGGCGGAACTGACAGACTTGGGGCGGCTGTCACAACCGACAGGCGCTCGCGCTTAATCAGCGCGGGCTTCTCATAGGCTCTCTTCATAGTGGCGCTCCTCGCTTTACCCTCGGCGAGAAACTGCATTACGTCGACAATTCTTGTCAACCGCCCCCGACCACAAGTTCGGCCGCCAGCCAAAAGCCGCTGCCCATGAAGAGCAGCACCACCATTGAAAACAGCAAAAGCCGCATAGGCGCCAGCCTCGTTGGACAATAGCATTGTAGCACAGGCTAAAACAAAATGCCCGCCACCTTCCGGCAACGGGCAGTCCTTCTGGAGTTGTGCTGGGATCAACTAGCCTGATCAACACCGGGCGGGGTTCCCCTTCAGCCCTGATCAGTGCGCCTTGGCAAACGCATTCATGACAGCGGGCACGCTGAAGCTACCCCAACACCGCTGGCTGAGCTGGGATGCGCTGGCCCTCGAGGATCATCTCGGAAAGAATCTCGCGACGCTCCTCCAGCGGCATGTCGCGAAGATAATGGCCGTTGATATGCAGGAGATCAAAGGCGACGAAATAAAGGTCATGTTGCCGGGTGGTGATGGCTTTGCGTAGCGCGCCGAAGTCCGACAGGCCGGCCTCGTTCAGCACGATGATTTCGCCGTCTATATCTTCCGCCCTGTCCGCTGTTGGTCGGCAGCAGCTACGTGAGGGGCGAAACCTGACGGCAGAGCAGTCACGTGCGAGCACTATTTCATAGACGCCTCCGGTCTCTTCCTCGATTTCGGCGCTGGTGATGCCGTTTGCCTTCGCTGGCTGCCGGTCGACGCCAAAACGTACATGCCCAAGGATAGTCGCCATCGCCCAACATAAGGTCGACATGGCCTGCCTGCGGATCCTCGGCAAGAGCGGCGACCACCAGGCTATACTTGGCATCACCTTGCCTTTCGCAAGTGCCGGAGTGATACCCAACCTCGAAATGCCGCTAGCCTAATGGTGGCAACTAATATGTGTTTGTGGCAAAAACATCACACACTTTTAGGACGGACCCGGCTATTACTATATGTGAGGGATTGTCTTGGGTTGGGAGAAAATCGTGAATAGATTCTTAGCAGTTGTCGCCTTTGCAGCCTTGTCGGCAAGCACAGCCTCAGCAGCCGACATGGTGGCGCCGATCGCTGGGTCGGCCTACGACTGGAGCGGTTTCTATGTCGGCGGCCACCTCGGCGTTGCCAATGGTGACATCACGGCGACGGACGTAACGGAGCCGAACGGTGGTTTTTTCACCGACGCGGTTCCGGCCGGCACGGAAGGCTTTGACTTCAACAAAGCCGGCGTCGCTGGAGGTATTCATGCAGGCGCGCAATGGCAGTGGGGGCAATTCGTGCTGGGAGGCGAGGCGACTTGGACTGCCACGGGCATCCGCAAAACCATCACCAGTCCCTATTTCCCGGACAGTGACACCGAGACCGCCAAAATCTCGAATTACGCAACGGTCGTTGGCCGCGTCGGCTATGCCTTCGATCGCGTGCTCATTTACGCGAAGGCGGGTTATGCTGGCGGCAAGGTGGATTTCCGAGCCCGAGACAACGACGCTCTCGTGACCTACGAGAAAAAAGAGTGGCAGAACGGCTATGCGCTTGGCGCCGGCATCGACTACGCCGTTACGAACAACCTCTCGCTCGGCGTGGACTACACCCACATTGACCTCGGTCATAAGACGAGCACGGGCAACAACGTGTTCGATAACGGCAGCCTCGGTGCTAATCCTGAGACCTATCGCACCGACGCAAAAGTTGATGCCGTGATGGCTAGGCTGACCTACAAGTTCGGGATGGGTCAGTAGTTTTTAGCCACAAAGCCAGCGAGAAGAAAGCCCGGCAGATTGCGGTGCGCCCGGCTCGAGCCTTTCAATATAGCGGAGCCGGGCACGCACGCGGCCTAGTCGTTGCCCTGATCGATGACGACATGTCGATGGTGATGGCGACGGTGACCCATCGTCACGATGACCGTATCCCGGCGGTGATGGCGGTGGCGCCACGCACGCTCGCCATTGTCATAGAATGCGACATGCCCATGATGGCGATGATGGAGCCGACCTCCCTCGTCATTATAGACAACGGCGCGATGGTGGTGACGGTGATGCGACGTGATCACCACATCAGCCTCGGCGGCCGTGGCGATAGCCGGGATGCCAAGAGAAAGCGCTACGGCGCTCAAGATCAAAGCCTTCATGTTTATAGTCCTGTCTGCTGATTACGGTGTCCCTTCAGCAGATGAATGTGATCATTCGCCTTTGTTCCGACCCGCAAAAGGTTGATGAAAAGCATTCCGCTTATGTTGTGGACAATGAATCGCCCGGACGCGGTGGTCCCCGGCCGGGATGGAACCGCTACGTTGGGGCAGGGTAGACGTTCGAACCTGACAGGCCAGTGACCCGACGGGCCACGCCATCAACTTCTGCAAGGAAGCTAGCTAGTTCGAAACGCCGTCGGCCAGACAAAATGAACCTCGACGCGACGGCCTCAGCGTCGAGTTTGATGTTGACCGGATCGACGCCATAGCTCTCCCACAACGCTCTGTATTGACGGATCAAGGTGACATCGTCAGCCGGGGCCCCCTTTGCCAACGAGGTAGTTAATCACCTGACAACGCGGACTAGGTCCTGCCGTTTCGCAGGTGACATGCTCATCGAGAAGTCTCTCGAAGAACGATGTGCGTACGGTGTCCGCATGCCGACGAAACCCACGCTGCGCATCACTCCAGGTTTATCGGGAGAGGCGACCGTGTGCGGCGAGGGCGAGCCCGAAAGGTCGAGGCGATGAAGCCATTGGCTCAATCATTCTCCCTGGCAAAGCCCTGGAACTTCTCGATGACTCTGACGTTGCGGGTGGCCACGGTTTACAGCCAACGAAGAGGAATATTTCTATGGGCAGCAAGAGCGACAAGGCCTCGGGTCTAGCTAACCAGGCGGTTGGAAAAGCCAAGGAAGGCGTTGGCAGAGCGTTAGGCAATGACAGGCTCAGGGACGGAGGCGAGGCGCAGGAAGCCAAGGGCAAAGTACAAAAGGCGGTCGGCGATGCAAAATCGGCTGTCAAGGACGCCACAAACAAGGTCGCGGCCAAGATCAACAAGAACCTCTGAGCTCCGGCTGCCGACCCGAGAGGCCGTCGGTGAGGAGCGGGCTGTTTGGACAAATGTCTTCCCCATCCAACCCCCGACGCGCGCATGATGCAAAAGCCGCTGATGCGCACCAGTCACCCTCGGCGACCCTGTTGGCGGCGATCCGTGAACGCAGATTTCGGCTTTATATCAGTGCGTTGTTTAGCTGTGCACAAGTGCTTTTGACTGTTGTGGTTGCCGACGAGTCCTGCAAGCTCGCCACATGATTTCCGCAGGCTTGGATGAGATCATGTTTGAGATGGTGGTCGGCACCATCCGCCACATGCCAGGCCCTTTCTCCGACAAGGTTAACCTCGTCGCCGAGCGCACTCAGGGCGTGGTCCTCTTCGAGCTTCGTGTCGATGGGGATCGACACCTCCAACGCATCGCCGCGCTAGCCTATCCGACCGGGGGCCTTGGACTGATGGCTCTCGACAAATTGGGGCAAGCGGTAATCTGCCATTTTGCGGGTCACGCTTTCGATGACTTCACCCAACCGTTGGTTCGCTGGTCCCTCCTCACCATGGCTGAGCAGGCTTCCGGCGACTGCCTCGGCGCGACACTTCTTCTGGTCGAAGCGCTCCGTTGCGAAGGACACTTTCTTTGCCAACCCTGCTGACAAAGATTCGGCTTGTTTAGGTCGTTGCCGCCCGGCAAAGATCGACAAGCTTTCTCGCGGCGCGCAAACGTCCCGGCCCCGGTGTCGTCGCGATTTTGAATATCACGCGGTCTTCGCGTGGGCTGCAATCTGGGTGCTTTTGCAGACGGGCTAGAAGCTTCGAGTCCAGCTTCGCGAGCTCGATGGCGATGGCTGCGGGGCCGGCGCCGATCCTGACGATGCCGGCGCCAGCGGCGGCTTGTTTCAACCGGGCCAACTCAATGAGCATGATCGTTTCTGGTGGCGGAGCGCCGAAACGGTCTTCCAATTCATCGGCGAAGGCATCGATCTCAGCTGCGCGCTCGAAGCGTTGCAGCCGGGAATAGAGGTTTAGTCTGACGGTGGCGTCGGGGACATAGTCCGATGGGAACGCGCCCGAAAATTCAAGGTTGATCGCGGGCTCCGATATCGATCTGTCGTCACCTCGCTCTTTCATATGTTCATCCAGACCGAGTTCATGAAATCGGGCGGCCGCTGTGAGCATGTTGTCTCGGACAACGGCTTCGATTGGACTGTGATGGGGTCCGCGATCGATGCACTTCCCGGTACGGATGAGGACGGGATCTACGATCCGCATCCGGCCCTGATCGGTGGCAAGCGCTACATCGTCTATTCAGGCATGCCACGGTTTACCAAGGTTCCGCAGCCCGACATCTATCTCGCGCGCAGCCAGTCGGATTCGTGGTTTGGGCCGTGGAAGCGGGTGGGCAAGATAACTCGACCATACCGATTTGTCTCACCACAATTCGCGTGAGCATCCTGACTATGAATGGGGCATCGAGGGTGCGCAGCTTGTCGAGCTCCCGGGCGGGCGCATTCTTCTCAACGCGACATGCTTTCTCCCCGAAGGGCCACGCGGCAGCCGCCAGCGGGTCTTTTTCGCCCTCGCCGAGCATGTCGAGGGCCCTTACCGCACGGTCGGGCCGGTTCTTGACCCTGGAGAACCAGGTGAAAATGGTCACTCGACCGTAGTCATCGAGGGCACTCGGCTGGTCCTTTTCTACCAGAGTCGCAGGGCCGCGACAGGTCATCGCTGGCGGTACGGCGTCGCTAAATGCGACCTGGCAAGGCAGGCATGGTCCAACGTGGCTTGACGTTGGCCATCCACGCTGCAGCTAGCTTGGACGCGCGCCCTGATCGTGAAAGCAAGCCGAAAACCTACCTCACGTCGCCCGCTCTCCGCTGGCGTCGCTGATCTTGTCCCTGACGGCCTTTTCGGTTTCCGAGGCTGCGGTTTTGACGACGTCAGAAACTGTGTTGATGATCGAAGCAGGATCGGCGCCGAAGCCCTTTTTGTCGGCCTCGTCCTTGACTGTTTGGTAGGCTTGAGCGGCAACATCCTTGGCGCCTTCGACGCCTTGATGGAGCAAGTCGTTCGCCTTGTCGCGGATAGCGTCGCTCGTTTCACCGAGCTGTTGATCCTCGAATTCGGTGCGTGGAAGCATTGCTCCTACCGCTGTCCCGAACGCCAGGCCCAGAGCCGCCAGCATCAGCGGTTCCCGGCGCATCAGGTCCACGGCTGCGGCCGTAGCCCTGAATGCCAAGCTCGACGAACCGCTACGCGCCTCGGTGGGGGCAGACAGCACGACAGCCAAGATCGACGACAAGGAACCCGAAGAAATCGAAGCCGAGCGAAAGCGGCGACAGAACGACCGCTGATATCGCTCGATGCAACGCTCAGCCCATCTTGGCGGACCGGGGGCGTAGGCATGACCACCACCGTCAACCTCGAACATCTTTCCGGCAGGCGCGTGCTGTCGCCACGCGGCAAAAGCGTAGGCCATATCGAGGAGATACGCGCCGAACAGGTAGGCGGCGATCTCGTCGTGACCGAATTTCACGTAGGCATCTATGCCGCGCTCGAGCGGCTTTCTGCTTTCGCTATCGGCTCCGCATTACTCGATCTTTTCAGCCTGCGCCGGCGCGATGGCTTCTATCGCATCCCCTGGGATATGCTCGATATCTCCGATCCGAAGCGGCCGCGTTTGCTGTGTCCGATGACCGAGCTCACTCATATGAAAGGGCGAAGCCAAACCTTGCCGGCTAAGGGAAAGCGATGAGGATGACACGCCTGGCTGAGGCGAAAGCAGCCGTACTGTTGCCATCGAAAGCAGGACTCATGTGACGGGAGCGAGAAAAGATCCGATCAAAACCGGCGCCGACGCCAAAAAAGTTGAAGTGACAATTTCCAAAACCAAAAGTTGACGTCGCCATTGCGGGAGGATATGAATTCAATTGTCGATATTGCTTGCTGAGCTTTGGTTATCGCGCGTTTGGCACCGCGCCCTGAACGAACCTTCCCTTCAAAATCGTCATCGTCACAAATCGGCAGCGCTCTCGCGTTGCCGACGTCCAATATTGCTATGAAAAGGGTTCATCATGACCACTGGCACAGTTAAATGGTTCAATTCCACCAAGGGTTTCGGCTTCATTCAGCCTGACAATGGCGGCGCCGACGCTTTCGTTCACATCTCTGCCGTCGAACGTGCAGGAATGCGCGAAATCGTCGAAGGCCAGAAGATCGGCTACGAAATGGAGCGCGACAACAAGTCGGGCAAGATGTCCGCCTGCAACCTGCAGGCCGTCTGATCGGGTTCAGCTTTCCTTTGACCACGGATGTACTGGCACTGTTGAAAGCATGAGACCAAGCGAGGTCAGGCAGAATTGCCTGACCTTTTTTATGTCCGGCCGACCGACCCACCAGCTCGCGCGTCTTCCGCCGCCTCTTGTCGATGGCCGTCAAGATCAAGGAGATCTGGATGTCCGAAAAAACGAGCGAACTTCAAACCATCAATACCGCCTGGCAGATCGCCATCCAGGAAATCCTGCGAATGGTCGTGAGGGATATCTACAGGATAGACGGCGAGGCTGCGTTCAAGTCACATATCAAGCGCATCGAAGAGGCTGCGGTCGACAGCATTTACACTGGCCTGATGCTCAGAGGAACCGACGAGTGGACGGAGCTTCTCGTTAAAGAGAAGGCCAGCAACTTCGTCACTTCGCTTCTGACATCCTTCACATTCAATCAGGTCTGAGCGCCAACGGCAGCCTTCGCGAGAACGCCTCGTTGGCCTTTGCGCGTTACGGCACCTTTTTAATTTAAGCTTCCATGTAGTTGTCGCGAAATCGCACGCTCATTCCGGCACATGCATCAGCCCGCCCGAATGTGCTCGCACACCCTAGGACGTAGGCTCATTACCGCGTAGCCAGATGCGGACGGAGACGAGTTTGAGGGCGGCAAGATAGTTTTCTGCCAGCTTGTCGTATCGAGTTGCGATGCGACGGAACTGCTTGGCCTTGTTGCAGAAGCGTTCGACGAGGTTGCGCGCCTTGTAGAGGAAGGGGCTGAAGCAGATCGGGTCCTTGCGATTGGCCTTGGCGGGATATTGGCCCATGCATTTCGCCTGGTGACGGCGTTGCGCAAGGCGTTGGCATCATAGCCCTTGTCGGCGAGCGGCATCGCAACCTCACGCAAATCCGTGATCATGTCTGCTGCGGAGGCGATGTCACTCATCTGACTTGCCGTGAGCATCAGTTTGATCGGCCTACCATTGGCTCAGCCCGCCTCGGGAGCGACCGAGACAAAGATCTCGCCCCCCTTTTTGCCGTCGCACCTTGCTGATGGACGCGAACAATGGAGGTGTCTATCATCTGCGCGTTGCCGTCATGGCCTTTGGTGACGGGGTCCATGAGGCGGTCCCACACACCTGCTTTACGCCATCGGACAAAGCGATTGTAGCAGGTGGTGCGGGGGCCGTATCGCTCTGGCAGATCGCGCCATTGCGCACCGGGTCGCAGCACCCAGAAGATGCCGTTCAACACGCGGCGATCGTCTACGCGCGGCAACACCTCGGGCAAGAGCGGCTCGATCACAAGCCATTCGGAATCGGTCAGGTCATAGCGGCTCATGCAGAGGCTGAATCACATTCCATTGCAATTTAAAAGCCGCCAATAGGCGAACGACCCCATTGCGGACAATGGCTGCAGCGATATAACTCCATGTATGCAAAGGTCCTTCAGCGTCGGAACACATGTTCGTTTAGTTGGAACGCCGCCAAATCTTGTTGATGCAGACGATCTTCAAACCGCAACTCTCTTCCGCTTATGCCTCGGAAAGACGTTCCCAGTCAGGGAAATGTTAGACGGCATGGCTGCTTTGGATGTCGGAGAGATATTAGGTGAACCGTCGTATATGCACACGATCTACGTAGAGCCTGAATTCCTTGAATTCGCTACGGGTTGACAAGCACCGTCCGAATTCCACCCCTCTTGGTCACTCCGCATTTATGAGTTCACAGGCTAGAGCAAGCATAATCCTTCACGCGGTTTCAGCGGGGCTCCAGATCGGGCTGATGCCTGACCGATTCCATCGAACGGATTTTCTCCCGCACCTTCGACGGGGGAGTTTTCCAGTGCGCCACGTCAGCAACTGGATTGATATTGCTCGCTGTTCACTGCCGGTGATAATGCAATCTTTTCCTCTAGGGTCAGTGCTGGAATGGGCAAATATCGGGAACACCGTCAGTCGCGGAGCCAAGGCTTCGAGAGCGATAATCATCATGAGAGTTCGGAACCGAGTTATTTCGACCGCAGGCCAGCACCACCCCAGACTTCGTCAGCGACGACCTTCTTACATGATGCTGAGGTACTCTGGTTAAACGCGGAGAAGGGTTTCGGCTTCTTGAGGCTCAGCGATGGTTCCGATGCCTTCATTCACTTCTCGAAGTTGCAGGCTGCGGGACATGACAGCCTTCCCGAGGGGGCACGCCTGAAGGTCCGAACCGAACCCGGCCAGAAAGGAGCCCAAGTTGTCGAAGTTGTCTCTGTAAGCCTGGGAGACGGTGCGTCCTCCCCAAAGGTTGTGAAGCGATCCGCCGAAGCCTCGGTTCCTATGCAGGAACACGACGGGCAGGAAGCCGCCGGCGTCGTGAAGCGATACGATCTGAACAAGGGGTTCGGATTCATTGCGTTGGATGGCGGGGAGAAGGACGTGTTTGTCCACGCGACTACTTTGACCCGCAGCGGCGTGGCAAACCTCGAAGTCGGCCAGAAGGTGATGATCACTTACAGTCGAGGCCATAAGGGGCTTGAGGCGCGAACAATTCGTCCGTGCTGATCGGACGCTGCATCCAGTACTTGCGTCGTGCATCCCATAACAAGACTGCAGCGGCGTAACACCGGGGAAGCGGTATAAGAGTTTTAAGATAGATTCGGTGTCGCCGACGGGGAGTGTCCGATGACAAATGTGGTGACGCTGCACGGCGACAAGCGGTGGAAAGCCGTGCTTGAATATCAGCACGAGAATGGACCCATCACCATCGAGCACTTCTTGGAAGAGATTACCGAACTGCACTTGATCATCGAGCACGGACCCGACTGGAATACGCTCATCCGCTGCACGGTCACGCTGAACCGGCCGGACGGTGGCGAAGAACAGAACAGTGTCGAAAAGGCCTGGCAGAACGAACGAGGATCAGGGTGAGAAATCTGGCCACAAGGATCGAACGATACGCCAACGAATCGGGTGTCGGCTAGACGCTTGTGTGATCGAGTCCTAGATCGACGGCATCGCAATGTGGGTGAGTAGTGGGGCGGGAGCGGGATGGTTTGCAGCGGTGATCCATGCGCTGAGGGTCAACGTTGAACCACTCGATCCTTGGCGTTAACGCTGGCTACATCACACGCAACAAGCTGCCTGCGCCAGCAAGCAGGAAGCCATCTCATGTCGGGTACTGGAGGCCGGTCGATCGCGTCAGAAAGAAGCGAAGCATGGTGCATTTACTTGGCCGCACTTGCCGGCAAGCGCCTGCTCTCTCACCTGATGAGCAGCAAGGACTAACTCATACATGTCGCGGCTTCGGGTCGTTAGATGGCTCATTGCAAGACCCACTATCCAACATAAACACGAAAGCCTGGGCGGCCGCACGCTTGTGATCGCCGAAGATTCTCGTCGGCGCGGGTGGGGTAGGACGCAGTTTGGGTTGACTGCTGTGTGTAGACGCCCATATGACGCAATCTGCGCTTGGCGTCCAAAGCGCAAAATTTACGCGGAAGGAACGAAAATGGGCGAAAAATATGCCAACGCGCGCGAGCACTTTTTCGCTGCAATCAGGACATTGGCTGCCTCCTCCGAGAGCGTGCAAACGCGTCTGATTGATGCCAATGTTAATATTCTCAATGTGACGATCGATGAATTCGACGGTGACCGCGAGCTCAAAATCAAGTTTGCCAAGATTCTTGATCTCATGGCTGTCGACCAAGACGATATGGAAATGGTTGCGGTCGAGACCGCGGCGCACATGACGGATTTTGAAGCCGTTAAAGTCGCCGATTTGATTTGCGATTTTTATACCGAGCTCACCTAGCTCCCCACACATCATTCGTCTTCGCCCCTTGGGGGGCCGAGGCTGGAACGACATTGGCTTGTCGCTGCGGACTTGTTGAGTGGAACTATATTTCACCCGGTCCGTTCGTACCCGATGTGCCTTCAGAGCGCCGGGGTGTGGGATGAGCCTGCTTAATGATCAGCATGCGGTAGAGCCTTCCGAGGCCCGATATCGTCTCCTCGTTGAGTCGATTAGCGACTATGCCATATACCTGATGGATCCAGATGGCACCGTTGTAAGCTGGAACGCGGGGGCGGAGCGTTTCAAAGGTTACCGGTCGGAGGAAATCGTCGGGCAGAACTTTGCAAGGTTCTATTCCGAGGAGGACCGCGACGCGGGCGTGCCCAAGCGCAACCTCCAACTGGCGGCCAGGGATGGGCACTTCGAGGAGGAGGGATGGCGATACCGCAAGGATGGTTCGCGGTTCTGGGCCAGTGTGGTCATCGATCGCATTGTTGATCCAGCGGGAACCGTGGTGGGATTTGCCAAGATCACACGCGACCTGACGAAGAAGCGAGCCCAGGAAGCGGTACTGCGGCGAAGTCAGGAGCAGTTTCGGTTGCTGGTCAAAGGGGTAAGGGACTACGCGCTGTTCATGCTCGACCCAGAGGGCAATGTCGTAAGCTGGAACGCGGGCGCCGAGCGCATCAAGGGGTATACCGAGGAAGAAATCGTCGGGCAGCATTTCTCGCTATTTTATACTCAGGAAGATCGCGCGAGTGGCGAGCCGCAGAAGAATCTCGAAACTGCCCGGGCGGCGGGCAACACAGAGGTGGAAGGCTGGCGCGTTCGCAAAGACGGGTCTTTGTTCTTTGCCCATGTCGTAATCGACGCTATTTACGATGATGGGGGCAACCTCATCGGCTTCGCCAAGGTCATTCGGGATATCACGGACCGTCGTGACACTCAGCGGCAGCTCGATCAGGCACGCGAGGCCCTGTTCCAGTCCCAGAAATTGGAGGCGATCGGCCAGTTGACCGGGGGCGTCGCACACGATTTCAACAATCTCCTGATGGCCGTTTTGGGCAGTCTCGAGATTGTCGCCCGACGCAGCAAGCCTGATCCCCAGGTTACGCCGTTTATTGATAACGCTATCCAGGCGGCTCGGCGGGGCGCTGCCCTCACGCAACGCATGCTGGCTTTTGCCCGCAAGCAGGAACTTGCGATGCAAGCCGTCGATCTCGTCGATACCGTGCGTGGCATGGCGGACATTCTGGATCGCACCCTTGGCCCATCCATTGTTGTAACGACACGGTTTCCGGTATCCCTGCCGCTGGTCCATACGGACCGGGCGCAACTTGAGTTCGCGCTGCTCAACCTAGCAGTCAATGCGCGCGACGCGATGCCAGACGGTGGCACGCTGGTCATAGCTGCCGAACGGCAGGAGACTTCTCCCCGTGACGACGCTCGGCGGGCCGGACGCTATGTGGTGCTTTCGGTAACCGATACCGGCGAAGGGATGAACGCCACCACGTTGTCTCATGCAGCTGAGCCCTTCTTTACGACCAAAGGTGTTGGCAAGGGGACAGGCCTTGGTCTCTCGATGGTGCATGGGCTCGCCGAGCAGTCAGGCGGACGGTTCGTGTTGTCCAGCGAGCCCGGCAACGGAACGCGAGCGGAGTTGTGGCTAGCGCTGGCGCCCGGTGAACTCAGTTCGCCCGAACCACCGGCCGCCGTGCCGGTGTTCACGGCAATGGATGGCAAGCGCGTTCTTGTCGTGGATGACGATGCTCTCGTGCTCCTGAACACCGTGACGATGGTCGAGGATCTCGGACATCAGGTCTTCGAGGCAACATCGGGCGAAGAAGCCCTGTCCATTCTTGATAAGGAAAGCATCGACCTCCTCATAACGGACTACTCGATGCCAAAAATGACCGGTGGCGCGTTGGCCGCGACGACGACGACGCGCTGGCCACACATCAAGGTCCTGATCGCCACCGGCTACGCGCAAATGCCAGACGACTACAAAGGCAAATTCGAACGTCTGGGGAAGCCGTTTAGCGAACAGGAACTGAAAGTGGCGATTGGGCGGACGCTGACGTTATAGCTGGCCTGTTGTCCTGCTCAAACAACGCACGTACAACGCTTCCTGGGCTACCGCTGCTTGCAAATTTTGCCCAATGAAAGTCGTCATGCCGTTCAGCGACAAAGACCATCCCCTCAACCAGGTTGATAACCTCAAGCGCGCCTTGCATGCTGCCGGGGTTGCTCTCTGGTCATGGAGCGTCGAAACCGATGCTTTTGCCATGGATGAGCAAGGATTCAGGTTGTGGGGGTTGCCACAGGCGGATCAGGTGACATTCGAGGATTTATCGTCCCGGATCCATCCTGCGGATCGGGACAGGGTGCGTGCCGCATTCACCGCAACGCGGGCGCTGGTAGGCGCCTACGAAATCGATTTCCGCATCATCCTTGGCGAGGAAATTCGTTGGATTTCTGCGCGTGGTCTTGGAAATGACGAGGGATTGCACAATGGGCAGATGTCGGGGGTATTCCTCGATGTAACCGGCCGCAAACAGGCGGAAGAGGGGCATGAACTCCTGGCGGGAGAGATGAGCCACCGGGTCAAGAACCTGCTGGCGATTGCCACTGGCTTGACCAACATCACATCTCGCTCCGCGACATCAGTCACGGAAATGGCGAGGGAACTCACACAACGGCTGACCGCCCTAGGAAGGGCGCACGACGTCGTTCGACCGCTAGCGGGTAACCAGGGCCGCGCCGCACTGATCGGTGATCTTATAGCCGTTCTGCTGGCTCCCTATGATGATCAAGGAGCTTTCAGCGGTCGTATCCGTGTAGCCGTTCCGCGAATGGGCGTAGGTGAACAGTCTGCCATGACCTTGGCCCTTGTGATCCACGAGCTCGCTACCAACTCCCTCAAATACGGCGCCCTCTCTGTGAGATCGGGGATGTTGGACGTCTCGGGAACGTCATCTGATAACGAGGTTTGTATTGTGTGGACCGAGCGCGGGGGTCCCTTCGTAGCGTCGTCCGGCAGGGAGGGGTACGGCAGCCAGTTGCTGAACCGCAGTGTGACTGGCCAGCTTGGAGGCTCGATCGTCACGGATTGGTCAAATGAAGGTATAATCGTGACTGTCAGGATGAACGCCGAAAAACTGTCCCAATGAATGGTAATCTTTTTCCCGGGGTTCGAGTCAGTAGAGCGCTACATCGCAAGACCCACTATTGAGGACGCGATCTTTTGCTGTCGTCGGCATGCGGCGTCACCAGCAGGTTGGAGCCATTGTTGGTGGCAATGATGGATGGGGCAGATAAATATATGAAGCCTAGAAACCGAACATTCTGTTTCTCGCAGGCTCCACATCAGGCTTGGAATTTTTCCCCTAGGTAAGGACGGCGCACGCGGCTAGCATAAGGCTCACTGGGGGTGGGCGATGACAGACGTCTCAATACGCCGGGCGGATTTCATGATGGTCCTGGCCTATGCTTCGGACCTCGCCACGGGCCATTCTCGCGACTTCGCACTGAAATCCTGCGTACTTGCAATGCGGATCGCCGAGCTTGCGGGTGTTTCCAATGAGGTTCGGCGCAATGCCTACCACCAGTCCATGCTGCGCTATGTCGGCTGCAATGCCGACACGGACCTTCTGTCGGCCACCTTCGGCGACGAAATTGCGCTCCGCCAGGACCTTGTCGGCCTCGACATGGGCAATCGTGCGGAATTGGGCAGGGTCTTCGTGCAGGCGTTCAAGCGGTTCTACTACGATCTCGAGCCTGACGCGCAGGCGAGGGCGATCGAGGCCGCGATGTCGCAAGCGCTCGTGGTGGCGCGCCCGGTGCTCACAGCGCATTGCGAGGTCGCGCAGCGGATAGGCGAGCGGCTCGGCCTGTCGGACGAGATCCGGCGCAATCTCGGGCAAATCTACGAACGTTGGGACGGCAAGGGCCTGCCGCGTGGGCTGAGCAGTGACGATGTCCTGCCCGCCGTACGCCTGATCACGCTGGCGCAGGATGCCATCGCGCTTTGCGATGCCGTCGGCATCGAAGGGATGGCCGAAACCATCGCCGGTCGTGCCGATGGCCCATACGAAGCGGGCCTGGCTCGACTCGTCTCGTCCAATGCGGCGATCCTAATGGATGGCATCAGCGCGACTGTCGACCGCGAGACCATTTTGGCGCTTGAGCCCAATCCGCCGGTGACGCTTGACGAGAAGGCTTGCGACGAGGCGTTCCTGGCCATAGCCGACATGATCGACATGCGCATGCCGTTTACGCAGGGCCATTCGAGGATGGTGTCGGAACTGGCCACGGGTGCGGGCAAACGGAGCGGGTTGCCCGATCCTGACGTTCGCGCGCTGCGCTGGTCGGGCTGCATCCATGACATCGGCGAACTCGTCGTGCCGGTGGCGACCTGGATGCGGAACGGTCCGCTGTCGGTGCGCGAGCGCGACGCGGCGCAGCTTCACGCCTATTATGGTGAGCGGGCGCTGGCCTCGTTCGGCCGCGAGGGCGATGCGATGGCCGCCCTCGTGCTCCGCCATCACGAACGCCTGGATGGCTCGGGCTATCACCGCAAGGTCGGCGGCTCAGACCTGTCCCCGGCGGCACGGATCCTGGCCGCAGCCGAAGCCTTCCAGACATCACGGGAGGAACGTCCACATCGCAAGGCCTTATCGAGCGAGGCAGCGGCAACGCAGTTGCGCGCCGCCGTGCGTGACGGTTGTATCTGCCCTGACGCCGCAGAGGCCGTGTTGTCTTTCGCGGGACAGCAGTCGCGGCGGGCTTTGCCGCGGGCGCTGGCCGGCATGACGGCGCGCGAAATCGAGGTGCTGCGCCTGATCGCCGCCGGGCTCACGGCGAAAGAGGCGGCACGCAAGCTTGATATCTCGCCCAAGACCGCGGACCACCATATCCAGAACGTCTATTCCAAGATCGGCGTGACCACCCGCGCCGCCGCGGCACTCTATGCGGTCGAGCACGGCCTTATCCGACCGGGCGAAACGCAGGCATAGGGAATCCACCCCATGTGGACCCGCTCACGGGCGCGCATCGTGATCCTGTCGACGGACCAATGGTGGCCGCGACCGACAGGAGGAAATCAGATGCTTCTCGCAACGACCAAAGTGGCAGATGTCGACCACTTCATCCGTATCTTTTCGACCAAGGGCGCCGACAAGCGTCGGCTGCACGGCTCGAGCGGCGCGACCGTCTTCCGCGACCCCAGCGAGCCCGATCGCGTCTGGGCGATCTTCGACTGGGACGCCGAGGGCTGGAAGAATTTCGTGTCCGATCCGGAGGTGCCAGCGATCCTGCAGGAAGCCGGCCATGTCGGCAAGCCGCAGGCGGCACTGCTCCTCGGCCATTACGAAGCCTGAGGTCCCGCCCTGAGCGCCGCCCGCCGCCCGGCGGCGGCGCGCCCGATGAACCCCAGATTTGGAAAAATCAAATGGATCCGAAACCCATCAAGATCGGCCTAATCGCCGAACTCACCGGCCCATTGTCTTTCATGGGCATCGCAAATGCGAACCTCACCACCATGCTCGTCGACGACATCAACGCCAAAGGCGGCTTGCTCGGCCGGCCGCTGGAGCTTGTCATCGAGGACGGCGAAACCACCGACACCGTCGCCAAGGCAAGGACCGCGAAACTGATAGATGTCGACAAAGTCGACCTGGTCGTCGGCGGGATCTACAGCTCGACCCGCCAGGCCATCAAGAGCGAGGCAGTCGTGCGGGGCAGGACGCTCTACATCTACACCGAGCAGTATGAGGGACAGGAAAACGATCCCCTGATCTTCTGCTCGGGTCCAGTGCCCGCGCAGCAGGTCGAGCCGCTGATCCCATGGTTCATGAAGACGACCGGGGCAAAGACATTCTATCTGCCATCGGCCGACTACATCTGGCCTCATTTGCTGAACAAGGCGGCGAGCCAGATTGTGCGCGCGAACGGCGGTGAGATCGTCGGTGAGGAATATTTCCCCCTCGATACAGTCGATTTCCGGCGGACGGTCGAGCAGATCATGGCGAGTGGCGCCGAGGTGGTATTCAACACCCTCGTTCCGCCGGGCCTGACGCCGTTCCTCGACGAATTGCACAAGGCCGGCTTCGGCAAGCGGGGCGGCAAGATCATCTGCACCTACTTCGACGAGAACTTCTTCAATCTTGTGCCGTCCGAGCAGATCGAAGGCCTCTACAGCTGCCTCGACTACTATCAGGAACTCGATGATCCGTTTGGCCGCGCCCTCTTGCATCGCTACCAAGACCGTTTCCCCGGCAGCGCGATGTTGACCGCAGGCAGCGGCTGCACCGGCCACTACCGAGCGATCAAGATGTGGGAAGCGGCGGTGACCGAAGCCGGCACGGTGGAGCGCGATGCGGTCATCCGGGCGCTCGATCACGCGCGAATCAGCGAGGGACCAGGTGGCCGGGCCGAGATGGTCCCCGGCCAGCACCATGTTCGCATGAACATGTACATTGCGCAGGCGCAGGGCGGTCGATTCCGGGTCGTCAAGAACCTGGGTCCGATCGACCCCAACGAACGCGCACTCAGCGACGAACTCCAGCTAAGCAAGGCAGTGTAACTGGTGGCGTCTAGCACCTATTCTTCCATATGGCGGGGGCGGCTAGATAATGCCCTCGCCATGAAACGGGTCGATGGTGGTTGTATCAGGCACCCGCACTAGAGCAACCGACATACCAAGACGCGCTGTCGTGGCGCGAGACTTGAAGTCGCTGACAGGCGACTATCAACGCTGGCTCTTGGCGCAAAGGGTCCACGATATGCCGGACGCGTCAGTCCGCTTTCCACTCTCGCCATCCCTAAAACGGACAGTCCGCAAAGCGGCCCATTGCCGCCCGTCTGAAATGCGCCCCATGTAAGTCTATGAGCTGAGCCTAGGCGCATCCCAAAAGCGGACATCCGAGCTAACGCCCGGGGGGTGCATGCTCCAGTTCCCAACACCGCCAAAGCCACCCGCAGCAGTTCGAAACTCAGCCCGCCGAGAGCCTGTGAAATTCCTCAAACTGACCCGGGAAATTCCGGGCCAGATTCCGCACCACCTTGGAATTATCCATCAGACGGTCAAAATAGCTGCTGGCCGCGACCAGCTCCAGGCTCGGTGAGCCACGTGGTTCGAGCGCGCGTAGAAATGCCAAACCGAGCCTAGCCAACTCGGGTTCCATCTCCGCCATTCGGCCGTGCGATCTCTATTGCGTGACCGGAACGACCAGCTGCAGCAAAGCGAAAAGCTTTCCGCGCCCGTGCAATCCTGCAGCAGATAGATGGCTTCCGGGCAAAGCTCGCCGGCGCGGAGCTGGGAGGCGCTCACTACAGAGGCAGGTTGAGGCGACCGCTGTGCGGGCCGTGAGCCTTGGATTTTCTGTGCCAATGCACTTGGCACCGCTGGCGGTACGGCGTCGCTAAATGCGACCTGGCAAGGCAGGCATGGACCAACGTGGCTTGAGGTTGGCCATCCACGCTGCAGCTAGCTTGGACGCGCGCCCTGATCGTGAAAGCAAGCCGAAAACCTACCTCACGTCGCCCGCTCTCCGCTGGCGTCGCTGATCTTGTCCCTGACGGCCTTTTCGGTTTCCGAGGCTGCGGTTTTGACGACGTCAGAAACTGTGTTGATGATCGAAGCAGGATCGGCGCCGAAGCCCTTTTTGTCGGCCTCGTCCTTGACTGTTTGGTAGGCTTGAGCGGCAACATCCTTGGCGCCTTCGACGCCTTGATGGAGCAAGTCGTTCGCCTTGTCGCGGATAGCGTCGCTCGTTTCACCGAGCTGTTGATCCTCGAATTCGGTGCGTGGAAGCATTGCTCCTACCGCTGTCCCGAACGCCAGGCCCAGAGCCGCCAGCATCAGCGGTTCCCGGCGCATCAGGTCCACGGCTGCGGCCGTT
>NZ_SRUN01000002.1:499509-681699 GCF_004791595.1 Mesorhizobium sp. M8A.F.Ca.ET.202.01.1.1
GTTTCACCGAGCTGTTGATCCTCGAATTCGGTGCGTGGAAGCATTGCTCCTACCGCTGTCCCGAACGCCAGGCCCAGAGCCGCCAGCATCAGCGGTTCCCGGCGCATCAGGTCCACGGCTGCGGCCGTTGCTTTACTAGCCTGATCACCGTATTGGCTGGCGCTGTGCGAAACGCTCGAAGCAGCACCTGCCATGGACGAACGCGCGCCATCGGCCGCATCTCCGACGATAGATTTTGCCTTGTCGGCGGCGCCTGACAAAGCGTCTGACACGCCGCTTATCAGACCCTCGCTGTCAAATGGGAGATCCACTGCTCCGGCATCACCGGCGAAGTCAGGACGCAAGCTCGAGCGGGCCGAATCATTGACCGAGACCGGCTTCTGGGCTCCTTGTCCTGCCATCAGCCACATCAAGCCAACGCTTACGAGAGCGACGGGAAGCGGATTCGCACCAACCTGTGACTTGAGGGCACTGAGCATCGAGCTGCCATCGCCGCTTGTAAAGAGCCCGGAAAACTCGTCGATGAGCTGGCCTGGCGTCATTTTGTTGCGAATGGATTCGGCCGTGTCGGAAACGTTGGCCCGCGCGATTTCGGCCTCACGTTGAAGTTCGGCGGATGATTTCTCGATCATTTGACTTGGTCCTTGATTACCTTTGCGTCGCTCTTCAGCTGCGCGGCGGTGCGATCCGGCGTTAATTCAGATGGTTTCATATTTGCGGAGCCTGTCTTCACCAAGACGAGGCCAAGGACGGCGACTACGATGCCGACCAGCAGCGACGACCATCCTGGTCCGAGAGGGGTTTTCGAGAGCGCGATGACCAGGGCCTGCAGAAGCACCATTAAGGCGGCCAGAAGGCAAATGGCGCCGCCCAGAACCTCGATTGCACCCGCGCCAGCCTTTTCGGCCTTTTCCGAGAGCTCAGTTCTGAGGAGCCTGCCCTCGGTCTGGACCAACGTAACAACCTGCTGCGACAGGTCTCCGATCAGCGTCATCAAACTGCGGTCCTCTTGGCTGCCGGGGGTCATGGCGTATCACTCCCGGCTGCCACATCGGGTTGGGGACGATCTTTAGCGTGGGGACCTGGCGACGAGCTTTTGATAAAGCGACCCAATGCCAGACCCGCGACCATTGCTCCACCGAACAACGCCGCCGGATTGCTGCCGCCGAAAGCGCGGACCTCAGCCAGGACTTCTTCGAAAGGCTTGTCCTTGAGCGACGCGGACATACGCTCAAGACTGCCGGCTGCTTCAAGGGCAAACTTTGCCGCCGCTTTCTGGTCGCTGTTGGCTAGGTGGTCACTGGCCGCGCGGACGGCGCCGCCAAGCGCGGCGACCGCACCCGTCAGGGTATTCTGTGCAAGCTGGGCCTCGTCGAGTAGCGCGTCCTTGCCTTCTGCGGCCACTTCCTTGGCTTTCTGTGAAATATCTTCCTTGGCTGAGCCGAAAATCTCGGAGGCCAAGCGCCCCGCCTCGTCGGCGCGGCCGGCAATCTCCCGCTGGGCCCGCGAGAAATCGGGGTTAGGATTCGGTTCAGATGCCATGCCAGTCTCCCATGTCGGGCCAACCATCAGTGGAGGCCTAGAAACGAGAGGATCGCGAGCACGACGACCACCAATCCGATCAGATAAATGACACCGTTCATGTGCGTGTTCCTCCAGACGGGGCAACTTGCCATTTCCTCAAACGTTCCGGCGTTCGCTGATTTATGGTGTCGGTGAGAGGTGCGTTGAGAGTCTCCTCACATCCGTTCTTTGCTCGAACCATGAACCTGGCAGCCTTTGAAGGGCAGGTACAACTGGACACGGCGCCGCAAAAAAAGCAGAGCAGGCGACGAGAGTCGACATTGGGTGAGATTGGCCCGGGCATCAGGGAGCTGCGTGACGGCGCGCTGTCGTGGCGCGAGACTTGAAGTCGCTGACAGGCGACTATCAACGCTGGCTCTTGGCGCAAAGGTCCGCGATACGGACGCGTCAATCCGCTTAGTCTCGCCATCCCGAAAACGGACAGTCCGCAAAGCGGCCATTTGCCGCCCGTCTGAAATGCGCCTCATATCGGTCGTTGCGAGAGGCCAAGCAGCTGTCTAAAAGCAGTCCTCTTCACGAGACCTTTCAGCGCACGCCATTTACACGAATCGGAGCTCCGCCTGATTGTTGAAAGCCATGGCCCCTCCAATCCTTCACGGGGCGCGCATCGATGTTTGGGCGGCAGCTTGGAGAGCGCGCTCTAAATGCAAGGTAGCCGCGCGTCCTGGGCGGTTCACCGATTGCTCAAGATAATAGTTCCCTGGTCCCGGCGTTTTCGGCACGAAGGAACAGACGCCCAAGTTCAAAGAGGCCGCCAATGGGCCACATACAGGAACATGGCCGATTGCAATGCCCAGTCCCTGGCTGACCATCATCAGCGCCAGTGGAGTCGTATCGACTGATTCCAGCATGAGATTGCGCCCCTGCATCGGCCCGAAGTTATGGGTGAGCAGCGCGGTCCAGCCCATGGCATGCGAGATCACATCAAACAATCGAAACGAGAGCAGGCTCTCAAGATCCGTTATTTTCGGGGCATCTTCCTTGCGGCACATAACGACATGCGACATTCCCATAAGCCAGTTGGGATGACGGACAAGGTGCGGCTCTTCTCCGAAACGGATCGCCAGGTCTGGTTCCGTCTTGCGCTGTGTGCCCTCCATCATGAGATCAACGCAAATTGACGGGTTCTCGCGCTCAAACTCGGCCAGGACCCGCGGCAACCAACTCATGGCCATCAACTGGCTTGCAAGAAGGGCGACACGCTCAACGCGCTGCTTGCCAAAGATCGAAGCGGCCTTGCTTTCGATCGCACCCAGCGAAACCTGAACTGTCGGCAGGAAGTCACGTCCCTCGGCAGTAAGGCTAATCCGGTTCGCCGCCCGTTCGAATAGCGCGCGACCCAAGTGGGTTTCCAGAGCCAAAACCTGCTGGCTCACCGCCGCCGCCGACATGTTCAATTCCTTGCCCGCGCGAGCAAAGCTCTGATGCCTCGCGGATGCCTCAAACACGCGAAGCCAATTCAAGGACGGGATCAGCGCCGACATGATCGGGCAGCATAAGCTCAACTTAGCCTTAGAGCAACGAGATACTGTCTCCAGCGAAGCCCCGTTGGGTGGCATATTCAGGCGGGCTGAAGGACCCGTCCATTCCAACGCAATAAGAAAGGGAACAGGGAATGCAAATTCGACGCACGATACTCGCGCTGGCCGTTATGCCGCTTTTGGCCGGCACGGCGGTCGCCCAGAACCTACCTGACCATATCACCATCGCTACTGAAGGGGCTTACCCTCCCTGGAACTACACCAACTCCGATGGTTCGCTGGGCGGCTACGAAATCGACCTGACCAAGATTCTGTGCGAGCGCATGAAGATCAAATGCGACGTCGTTCCACAGGAATGGAGCGGCATCATTCCTGGCCTCACCGTCGGTAAGTACGATGCCATCATCGCCTCCATGGGCGTGACCGAAGAGCGCAAGAAGGTCGTCGCCTTCTCCAAGCCCTATGCGAAGGCGCCAAACGGGTTTCTGACTGCGGGCGACAACGCACTGAAGGACCTACCAGACGCCGGTCAGTCTTTCGACCTCGCGAAATCTCCGAAGGACGCCGAGGCCGCAATGGAAGTCCTGAAAGGAAAGCTCGCCGGAAAGGTGATCGGCGTACAGACTGGGACGACGGCGGCGACCTTTGCCAGCCAGTACTTCAAAAATCTTCAGATCCGCGAATACCCGTCGTTCGAGCAACTGGGTCTGGAACTAACCGCGGCACGCATCGATGTGGCAATCGCCAACGTGACGGCCTTCAAGGCCGTGATCGACGCCAATGCGAAGGGAGCGCTCGTCTTTGCCGGTCCAACCTTTGCCGGCGGCGTGCTCGGCCTCGGCACGACCAACGTTGCGCTCCGCCTCAAAGACGATGCGCTACGGGCGGCATTCGACGGCGCCATCACCGAGATAAACAAAGATGGGACGAACAAGGCCCTCACCGCGAAGTGGTTCGGCGTAGACATCTCGATCCACGAGTAATTGACCCGGTCCCCTCCCTTTCAAGGGAGGGGACCAATGCATGCTCCGGTCGGCGCAAGCGGTCCCTCAAGACATTTCGACAGGTGCTGGCATGTTCAAGCCCATCGGGTCCTCCGAGGCGACTATTACTGTCTTCTTAGACAGCGAACCGATTGCCGCTCGTTCGGGTGAGACGATTGCTGCCTGTCTTTTGAGGGCCGGCGTTTCGCATTTCCGCACCACGCCGATTAGCGGTTCTCCCAGGCTGCCATTCTGCATGATCGGTCATTGCTTCGACTGCCTGATCGATATCGAGGGCATTGGAAGCCGCCAGGCATGCCTTTCGCAGGTCCGGGACGGGATGAGGGTTCGGACCCAGAAAGGTGTCACGACGATAACCGGAGCAGGATCACAATGACCATCCTGACCAATCCAATTTCGCCCGGCGAAGTACCAAACGGACGGGTGCCCGATGCCGATGTCATCGTCATTGGCGCAGGCCCTGCAGGAATGGCGGCTGCTGTCGAACTGGCTTCTGCGGGAAGCCAGGTTGTCGTCCTCGACCTACAGCCGGCACCCGGCGGACAGATCTTTCGCGCGCTCGACGCGAACTTTGAGGATCGTCCAGGGACCGAGGTCCTTCTCAAAGCGCTTGGCCCGACCTACGCCGCAGGTCACACGCTGATCCAAAAATTCAGGACTACGCCTCGCATCGACTATCGCCCTGAAACCGCCGTTTGGGATCTGCGCGCCGATGGCACGGTCGGCTGGCTCAAAGGAGAGGTGGCCGGGTATTTGCGGGCGAGGCATGTGTTGCTTGCCAATGGCGCGATGGAGCGCCCAACTCCCTTTCCCGGCTGGACCTTGCCCGGCGTGATGACGGCCGGAGCTGTGCAGACCCTGATCAAGGCCGGGCGTCTCCAGCCAGAGGGCCGGGTCGTGCTCGCAGGCACCGGCCCCCTGATTTTCCTTCTTGCCGAGCAATTGCGGCGCCTCGGGGTAAGGCCAGCGCTTATTGCCCGCACGGACCGGCTGCGGCACAAGATTGCGGCACTATCCCGGCTTCGTCTTGCGGGCCTTCCCGCACTTCTGAAAGGCGTGGGCTGGCTTACCCGCTTGCGGTTTGCCGGCATCCCCATGCGATCGGGCATCACCGAACTGCAAGCGCATGGCGGCAGCCAGGTAGAGCGCGTGAGCATGACTGTCGCGGGCATGAGGGTGGAACTGGCTTGCGACCTGCTGGTCGTCCACGACGGTATCGTCCCCGCTGTCGATCTGGCGCATGGTGCCGGCCTGGCGCTGGAATGGCAGAAAGCCGATGCATGCTGGCGGCCAAAAACCGCGCGGGACGGCAGGGCGCAACTGGCGCCAGGCGCCACCTTGACCACTGGGCCTTGCCGCATCCACGTTTCAGGCGACGCTCGCATGATCGGTGGGGCAGACGCCGCAATTGCCCATGGGCGCCACGCAGCAAGGGCAATCCTCTCTGAGCTCTCCGGTGCATCAAGCCTGAAAGTAGACAGTGACGTCGAGGGGGCTGCTGTGTGTGTTCAGCGCGCGATTGCCGCTCGGCCGTTCATCGATACGGCCTTTCCGCCCGGCCTCGCTTCGCAACTACCCGAGGATGCAACAATAATCTGCCGGTGCGAGGAGATAACTGCCGGTACTCTCCGCGCGATTATTCGCCAAGGTGCTACCGACATGGATCTGATCCGTGGCGTTTTGCGCTGCGGCATGGGCCCATGCCAGGGCCGGACCTGCTCGGTTACACTGGCGCGTCTCCTTGAGGAGACAGTGACGCAACAGTCGGAGTTTCCTGTTCCTTTCCGGGCGCGACCACCGCTGCGACCACTGCCCTTGGCGGCGCTTGCCGGATTGACCGGGTTCGATCCGCAGTTGGCCGAGATTGTCTCGCTTGATGATAAGCCAGAGGCGTCCTCGGACGGTTCCCATGCGTAGGGCTGTCGATGATGTTTTGATCATCGGTGGCGGTCTGCAAGGCTGCTCGATCGCGCTGTTTCTCGCGCGGGCTGGCAGGCAAGTCACCGTAATCGAGAAGAACCTTGCCGGGCGTCATGCTTCAGGGGTAAACGCCGGCGGCCTTAGGCTCCTGATGCGGGATGTGCGTGAATACCCGCTGTCTCTGCGCGCTATGGAGATGTGGGAAAATCTCACCGAATACGTTGGGGCTGCAGGCGCCGAGGCTTGCGAAGTGCGCCTGGGCACATCGCAAATCGCGCTGGCCATGGATGCTGCGGAACTGGATTGGGCTGAGGTGCGCGCTCAGGATATGCGACGTCGCGGCATCTTTTCGGAGGAATTGATCGGTCCGGAGGAATTGCACCGCTTGCTGCCCGGCCTCGCGCGCTCAGCGCTTGGCGGTCTCATTTCTCGGCGCGATGGACACGCCAATCCTGCCAACGCTGCTCGTGCCTTCCGCGATGCTGCCGAGGCGGCTGGCGTGCGAATTGTTGAGCGCTGTGCCTTACGCGAACTGCGACGTGCACCGGGAGGCAACTGGGCGGCTGAAACCGATGCTGGGTCTCTCGAAGCGGAGCGCATCATCAATTGCGCCGGCGCATGGGGCGCGAACGTAGCGGCCCTCGTGGGCGAGACACTGCCAATGAAAATTCTGGCTCTCACCATGATGGTGACAGCGCGTGTGCAGGCCTTCGTTACGCCGGTGGTGATCGGAATCGACCAGCCGCTATCGTTCAAACAGAGCGCCGTCGGCTCCCTGGTTATCGGCGGCGGCATCTCGGGTAAGCCCTGCCCGGATCAGGATACCTCGTTCACCATCATGGACCGCATGGCCTCAAGCGCGATCGCCACGATTACTGCGTTTCCCGCTCTGGCAGGTGTGCCAGTTCTAAGAACCTGGACAGGTCTCGAAGGCGCAACGCCTGATGGTATCCCCTTCATCGGACCCAGCACCCAGCATGACGGCCTCTGGCACGTGTTCGGGTTTTGTGGCCATGGCTTTCAGCTTGCGCCTGCGATTGGAGAGATTGTCGCCCAGTCGTTGATTTCCGGGGCTGCCGACTCGAGGCTTGCTCCATTTGCAGCAGACCGTTTTCGCACCAAACCACCGCTCAATCATGAGGCCTTGCAATGACGACGAGCTTCATAGAATTGTTGGGCTTCGGACCACAGGGCTGGGGTCTACCTCTCCTCAAAGCGGCAGGGATAACCCTAGCGGCCGCGATTTGTGGCTTCTTTCTTGGCAGCGTCCTTGGAATTGGTGGTGCGAGCCTGAAACTGGCACGATCGCGCTTCTTGCGCGCCATTGGCCAATTCTACACAACGGTTTTTCGCGGCGTCCCTGAGATCCTTGTCGTTTATCTGTTCTATTTTGGCGGAAGTGTCGTTCTTTCAAAGGCGATGAACGTCGGTGGCTTTCCCGGCTTTTATTCGCTGCCTTCCTTTGCAACCGGCGCCATCGCCGTCGGGGTCGTATCCGGCGCCTATCAAACCGAGGGCTACCGGTCCGCCTACTTGCGCCTCGACCGGGGGCAGATAGAAGCCGGCGCCTCTTGCGGCATGTCCAGACTATTGCTGTTACGGCGCATCATCGCGCCGCAAACGCTGCGCTTTGCCCTGCCCGCGCTAGGCAATGTCTGGCAGTCGGCGCTGAAGGAGACATCACTTCTATCAGTGATTGGGCTGAGCGAGTTGCTGCGCCAGACCGGGACAGCCGCGGGTTCGACCCGTCAGCCGCTGCTGTTTTATGGCGTTGCCGCCCTGGTGTTTCTGATCATCGGCCGGTCAACGGGCATCGTCTTGATGCGAATGGAACGCCGCCTCGCCAAACCCTGGAGTCGCTGATCATGGATTGGCCGTTTCTTTTGGATGTCCTGCGGCAGCTCCTGTCCGGCCTGCCGCTCACTCTGCAGCTTGCCGCCTTGTCGCTTTCGATAGGTTTTGGTTTGGCAGTGTTGGTGGCTGCGGCCGCAGCCTGCCCGTTGCCGCCTTTGCAATGGCTTGCCCGGGCTCATGTCGAGGTGTTTCGTGGGACGCCGCTCCTGGTGCAGATATTCCTGATCTACTACGGCCTCGGCCAGATCATCATTTTGCGCCAGTCCTTTCTCTGGCCGTTCCTGCGCGAGCCATATTGGTGCGCAATCCTGGCTCTGGCACTTAATACCTCAGCCTATACGGCCGAGATCATTCGCGGTGCGGTCCAGGCGGTGCCGCCGGGCGAAATCGAAGCAGCTCGCTCGTGCGGCATGTCGGGCTTCCTGCTGCGTCGCCGGATCATCTGGCCGATTGCGCTACGCCAGGGGCTCCCAGTCTATGGCAGCGAGGTGATCCTGATGATCAAGGCAACATCCTTGGCCAGTATCATCACCCTGACCGAGGTGACCGGCGTCGCCTACAAACTGATTTCCTCGACCTATCGCGTCCTGGAAATCTTCGTGGTCAGCGGCGCGATCTATCTGGCGCTCACCTTCCTCCTGAGTTCAGCTCTTTCGCTGGTCGAACGGAGACTGCACGCCCATCACGCACATCGCAAAGCCTAGCACCCCATAGGAGACCCACATGGCTCATGTCGCCGCCTCCGCCGCCTCAAATAGAACTGCTGAAACTGCCGCTATCTCAGTTGAAGGCCTTCACAAGCACTTTGGTAGTGTGGAGGTCCTGAAGGGTATAGATTTCGAGGCCAAGGACGGAGAAGTGGTCTCCATTCTGGGGGCGTCCGGCTCCGGCAAGTCGACTTTTCTGCGTTGTCTCAACCTTCTAGAGATGCCATCGGCGGGACACCTGCGCATCTTTAGCGAGGAGGTCAGGCTGCGGGCAACGAACGGCAACCTATCAATCGCGGATCGCAAACAGGTCGATCGGCTCCGCACGCAAGTGGCGATGGTCTTCCAGAATTTTTGCCTCTGGAGCCATATGAACGTCCTCGATAACCTTATGGAGGCGCCGCTCCACGTCCAGCGCCGAAACCGCGCAGAGGTCCGGGACGAGGCCGAGGCCGTTCTCAAGCGGGTGGGCCTGCTGGAGCGGGCCAAGGCGTACCCAGCCCAGTTGTCAGGCGGCCAACAACAGCGAGCAGCCATTGCTCGGGCCCTGGTCATGAAACCGCGGGTCTTGCTCTTCGACGAACCGACATCCGCACTTGATCCCGAACTGGTTGGGGAGGTCTTGAAGGTAATGCGCGACCTAGCGGCGGAGGGCCGAACCATGCTCATCGTCACCCATGAAATGGCATTCGCACGCGACGTGTCGAGCCGAGTCTTGTTTCTGGATCAGGGGCGGATCGAGGCTGAAGGCAAACCCAATCGTCTGTTTGGTGGCGGCGCAAACGAGAGGTTCGACCGGTTTGTTTCCCGGTTTAACCAAGGTTGAGGCAAATACTCTGATCTGCAATAGATTCGGCCCTGGGGCTGCACCATGGCAAGGCCGTCCACCACGGATCAAGCGCGCGGCCGGAGGGAGCGGGCTAGGGGCCGACGTCACTGTGATGAAGCTGGAAGCTGACAGCCCGGTTCCGGCTCCAGCTGCCCGGCGGTAATGCGCCTCATCCCTGTCGTTCAGGGCCGCCTGTACACCCTCAGAAGCGGACATCGCAGGTGCCGACGATGCGCGGCTTGCGCCATTACGCGATACCGCAAATCAAAGCCTACACTTTTATTGTCAGGGTCGAGAGCTGGTCAGTGTCGTAACGGTCCCGCAAGTGGGCAAGCGCTTTCGGATCCGGAGAGCTGTGTGTAGCCAGTTTGGCAAGTTCTTCGAAATAGTGTTCATGCCCAGGCGGAGAGACGGTCATCAGCACCCGCGCAGGCTTTTCGCCGATATTGGTGATATTGTGCGGCGCCCCCGGTGGAATAAACAGGAAAGTACCTGGGGTCGCGTGGATCGTCTTGTTCCCTACATGCCACACGCATTCGCCCTCAAGCACAAAGAAGGTTTCCTCCTGCACGCGGTGAACATGAAGGCCGGTGGCGAACCCGGCCGGGATTGTCCAGTCGAACATACTCGTATGTTTCGTATCCTCGCCAGTGACGAGGAACACCATTGGATAGCCACGTAGCATGACCCCCTTGTTCTCTTCGGGCATGCGAATGACGGGAGCGACGCTCATCTGATCCTCCATTGGTAACATGTGGGCAAGATGTGCTTGGCGTTTCGGCAAGTCCTTAGGCCGTTCCGAAATCGTTGCGAAAAATTCACAAACGGTATCTTCTTCGCAAATGCCAACACGCTTTGCATTTGGCCCGTTTCGCCTCGACGCCGATGCGGGAATTCTATTCCACGGCGTCGAGCCGACGCCGCTCGGCAAGCGGGCGGTCGCGTTGCTTGCGCGGCTTGTGGAAAAGGCGGGTGCGCCGGTTCAGAAAGAAGCTTTGATCGAGGCGGCGTGGTCCAGACAGGCCATTGAGGACAGCAACCTTACGGTCCAGATTGCGGCGGCACGGCGGCTCCTTGAGGACTTGGCGGGCGGCGCATGCTGGATCGAAACGCTGCCGCGACGCGGCTACCGCTATATCGGGCCGGCGGTCACAGCCGATAGCCGCGATCCGAGAGTCGATGGAGCAGAACCGGCAACGCTGACATTGCCGGACAAACCCTCGGTCGCGGTTTTGCCGTTCTCGAACCTAAGCGGCGATCCGGAGCAGGATTATTTCGCCGACGGTATGGTTGACGATATCATCACCGGCCTGGCGCGCATCAACTGGCTGCTCGTCATCGCGCGAAATTCGACCTTTGCCTACAAGGGCCGCGCCTTGGACGTGAAGCAGGTCGGCCGCGAGCTTGGCGTCCGGTATGTACTCGAAGGCAGCGTGCGGAGGGTCGGGGGCCACGTGCGCGTGACCGGCCAGATGATCGATGCATCGACCGGCGCTCATGTATGGGCCGAGCGATATGACCGCAGCTCCGACGATATCTTCTCGCTTCAGGATGAGATCGCCATTTCGGCCGTCGGCGCAATCGCACCGAGCCTGCGGCGTGCCGAAATCGACAGGGTGAGGCGCAGGCGTCCGGATAACCTGGATGCTTATGACCTTGTGCTTCGGGCCCAGCTTGACGTTGATTCCGGAATGCCTGAGCGGGCGATGCGAGCGCTCGTGCTGCTCGAACGCGCCATCGAACTCGATCCGGCCTATGCGCTGGCGCACGGCAACGCTGCGATGTGTCACCACTGCCTCTTCCTCCGAAGGGGCTTGGAGGAAGCCAACCGCGCCGCATCGATACGCCATGCGCGCTCCGCCATCCTTCATGGACAGGACGATGCGTCCGCATTGACTCTCGCGGGATTTTCCCTCGGCATGGATGGTCATGACCGCAGCGCTGCTTTGACTGCAATGGAAGCCGCGCTTGCGATCAGCCCGTCATCGGCGCTGACCTACATTCTCGGCAGCGTCGTCCTCGGATGGAGCGGAGAAGCAGAGCGAGCCATCGAGTGGAGCGAACGAGGCATGCGGCTAAGCCCATTTGATCCTTGGGCCTTCGCCGCTTTCGACGCGCAGGCGATGAGTCATTTGCTGTGCGGCCGCTACGACGAAGCCTGTCGCGCCGCTTACAAGTCCGTTCAGGCCAATCCCGCACACAGCATCACTTATGTGCAATTGGCCGCTGCGCTTGCCAAACTCGGCCGGTTGGAAGAAGCGAGGGCAGCTGCCGCACGGGTGCTCGAACTGCACCCAACTTTTCGCTACGGTCGCCAGTTTGCGGGCGTGAACTGCGCTCAGGCGCTCGCGGAATGCCTTGGTGATGCGCTTCATGCTGCCGGGCTACCAGAATAGCGCGGCGCTCTCGTGAGTATGATCGGTCCGGGCCAATGAGCGGATGTCGCATGAGACGGCCGGTTGGCGGCGGTTCAATTCCGGTTGCCGGATTCTATGGGTGCAACCAAACTGGTGAAAAACGGCACTAAGCCAGGATTTTTGGTCCTTCATCCTGCCAATCGCCAAAATACATCAGGTGGTTGGATACCATCAAAAATACCAACACCGAGACGGGGGAAACCCACTTAATAATGGTGCCGGCCTTCATCGCGCCGCCGACCTAGCGGCCCCTCGAAACCTCTAGTGCAGGCGCAGGGCTTTCGTCCGCGTATTCGGGTATCGCCGCCTTGGCGTACCCCTGCCGGATGCGTTCGGCGTCGGCCGGATTGCTGAAGGGTAGCCGCCCCACGTGCTCTGAAAAGCGATAGCTCGGGTTTATCTCTTTTAGCTCGGCGCTCACGCGCCGTGCTTCATCGACGTCGCCGAGGTGGCCCAGCGCGGCAATAAGGAGCCCCCGCGACAGGTCGGTCTTGGGCGACACGCGGATACGCTCGCGAAATGCCTCGACCGCTTTCTGGTACTCCCCGGCCAGGAGGTAAGCCGAGCCGATGAAGTGCCAGGTCAAATGGCCCTGCAGCGGATCGAGGCGCAGCGCGTGCTCCAGATCCGGAATCGCCTCCAGCGGCGCGCCGTTGTAGATGTTGCCCACCCCGCGCAGGCCGAAGGCCAGTGCGAAGTTGGGGTTGAGAGCAAGCGCCTTCTCCACCTCCTCGCGATGTCCGGCCGGATCCTTCTCCCAAAACTTCACCAGCGCGGCCATGTAATGCCCATAGGGCAGGTTGGGGCCCTTCTCGAGCGCCAGCCGACTATAATGGGCAGAGAGTTCCTTGCTGTCGGTGCGCCCGCTCCAGTGGTTCTGAAAGTCGTGGTTGTAAGCGTGAGCCAGGCCGGCATACGGTTCGGCATAGTCGGGGTCGAGCTCAATCGCCTGGATGAACAAGGCGACCGCGCGCTCGAATGTCTCGTTTGTCTTATCAGGACCGGACAAGACCTCGCGCCCGCGCAGGAAAAGATCATGCGCCTGGATGTTTCTCGTTGGTGTATGGGCGATGCGCGCCGACTCGGCCGGGGTCAGGGCAACCCTGAGGGCTTCGACGATGCGGCGCGTCACGTCGTCCTGCAGCGCGAAGATATCGGTCATGTCGCGGTCGTAGCGGTCCGCCCAGACATGGGTCCCGGTCCGCGCATCGATCAACTGGGCATTGATCCTGACGCGGTTGCCGGCGCGGCGGATCGAGCCCTCGA
Source organism: Mesorhizobium sp. M8A.F.Ca.ET.202.01.1.1 (assembly GCF_004791595.1). Classification (NCBI taxonomy): domain Bacteria; kingdom Pseudomonadati; phylum Pseudomonadota; class Alphaproteobacteria; order Hyphomicrobiales; family Phyllobacteriaceae; genus Mesorhizobium; species Mesorhizobium sp. M8A.F.Ca.ET.202.01.1.1. Next base: position 512,572 of record NZ_SRUN01000002.1, read on the forward strand.
GCACCGCAGTCACGCCGAGCTCGCGCCCGACCGTCCGGACATCGATGTTCTTGCCTTTGTAGGTGAAGCTGGAGTTGCGGGCGATGACCGAGAGGCCGGCGACCTTCGACAGGTCGGTTATGATGTCTTCGCTGATGCCGTCGGCGAAGTAGTCCTGCTCGGTGTCGCCGCTCATATTGGCGAACGGCAGGACGGCGATCGACAGCTTTGCCGACTTTGATCCTGCGGGCCGGCTCGTCGAGGGTTCCGACGTCGCGATCGCCTTCGCGCCGGCGGCACCGACCGCCAGCGAATAAACTCGGATCGGCTCGGCGATGTTCTTGAGCTGCGTGCTGCCGAGATCGGCGACCGAGAGGTTGAGCCTCGCTTTGACCTGGCGATAGGCATCTTCGGACAGGCAGATGGCCCCGGGCGCCGCAACGCCCTCCAGACGCGACGCGATGTTGACACCATCGCCCATCAGGTCGCCGTCGCTTTCCTCGACAACGTCTCCCAGATGAATGCCGATCCGGAACTCGATGCGACGGTCCTGCGGTACACCGGCGTTGCGCTCCACCATTCCGTTCTGCACCTCGATAGCGCAGCGGACGGCATCCACCACGCTGCGGAACTCGACAAGCGCTCCATCTCCGGTGCGCTTGATCACGCGCCCGTTGTGCACGGCGATGGTCGGATCGATCAGGTCGCTGCGTAGTGCCCGCAACCTCGCCAAGGTGCGATCTTCGTCTTCGCTGGCGAGCCGACTATATCCGACCACGTCTGCGGCTAGAATTGCGGCTAGCTTGCGATTCTCACCCATAGCGCCCTCCGCGGCTATCGAGGTTAGCACAACGAACCGTTGAGCGCCTCCCCATTCGATGGGTGCGATCCTGGCGAAAGTCGTCGTTGAAATTAGCGCGCCTAACGGCAGCTATTCAAGCTCGACGCCCGTAAGCCGACAGTCAGAACTCGGCCTCAAATCGGTTATCGGAAACGGCAGCGTATGATCGGTCTTGGCCACCTATCGGCGCTTTCCACCCTCGATCATCGCCCGCCGTTTAATTAGCCACGATGTCAGCATGCGTGACCCAACCGGTTGCGGATATTGTGATTGCGGCGGGTTATGGTTGGACCTCTGCGCCGAGCCGAGGTTGGACGCGTAGCGTGCTTTCAGTGCATATCCGACCTAAGTCCTGAGGTAGCGCCAGCGAAGGTCCTGCATTCGCCTTTTTCTGGGCATAGTGGGAATATCTCCGTCTCTTCTGCGTTGTCTCAATGTATTGAGGAGGAAACCTATCATGCAGAATCCAAAATTAACCCGAACCTTGCTGCTCGCCCTTCGGGCGTCAACTGTCCTGGCTTTGGTGGTGGCGCCCTATCAGCTCAGCTTTGTGAGCTCGGGCAAGATCCAAATAGCCGCCGCGTATGCCAAGAGCGAGGGTGGCGGCGGCAGTAGTAGTGGTGGTGAGGGTCATGGCGGCAACTCCGGGTCTGGCAGCGATGGAGATCACGACTCTGGGCACGGCGGCAACTCTGGCCGCAGTGGCAGCGGCGATGGTGCAGACCACGATGCCGGTGACGACATTGGGCATGATGGGCAGGAGCACGTGAACGCGGCAGACGATAAGGTCGAGATTTCAGGTGACAAGACCGAAGTCACCCATCCCGACGGCACAAAGGAAGAGATTGAGAATGGCCGCCTGGAGGTGAAGGACCCTTCGGGGCGCACTATAGTTGAGCGTGCTGCAACACCCGAGGACATCGCGCGACTGCAGTCGCTGTAAGCACAGATCTGTATGGCACAACGCGTCAATTCACCTCCGTCTGCGGGCGAGGGCGCTCTGAAGCCTTTCAACAGCGTAACTTTTTGACGGACCCATGCGTCGGCTTTCGGTGCCGTAAGCAAAAAACCCAGCTGGATCAATGATCTAGCTGGGTTGAAACAATCGAGTCTGACCAATTCAGATCCACCCAAACGCCACATAAAGCTTCAAAGCATAAATGTTGGGGGAGCCCAAAGTTTGTGCTACAAATTGTGCTACCTATTGTGATATTGCGATGCTTATCCACTGGTTTGGACCTATTCGTCTCAGTCTCATTGATCGCACCCGTCACACTTACCTCAAGTACGAGGCGGCGCCGGACTGTGTCGAGGCGCTGGGTGCACTCAACCGCTGGCCCGGCCGAACCGGTATCCCGATCGCCGTGTATCTGAAGCGATGGGAGGCGAGCTGTGCTGAGCTTCAAGCCTCGCCCCGACTGCCTGTCCGCCTGCGCAAGCTGTTGCGCATCGCGTGATCAGCCCAAGCCAGCGAGTATTGTCATCTGGGATCGTCACGCGCGGAATAAAGTGCGGACCCGTCCGCTTGCGGGCTCAAGCCCTCGCGGCCACGCGCGCCAATGGCCGCTCCCATTGCGAGCGGAATTTCGCACCGATTGCACCGACCATAAGCTGCAGCCAGTCGTGCTGGGTCGCGCCGGAAGGTGTTCATCGACACAGTTTACGGCAGTTGCCCTGAATGTGCTACATATTGTGATAAAACTAAATAAAAACAACATTCTTATGTCGCATATCGACCCCAGCCAACGGGGCCTTATGACAAACGCGTCTCTTCGCTATGTATTGGCAAGCCCTGGGGTGAAAAATGCCTGGACTAAGCTTCGGGCCATAGGTCGAGTCCTCGTTCAACCCTTAGAACGTTTGACTCGCTCACGCACTGCGGAAAGGCGCCTTTCCTTCGCCTGAAGATTCTGCAGCGCGGCCTCCAGGTGGTCATATAGCGGAAGCCATGCCTCGCCTTGCTCGCCGCGTGCGACGATGATTTCTGCGATGCGGTCGAGAACTCGTTCGATGCGCTCGGTAGTGACCGGACGACGAGTGGTCGAGTGCGCTCTCACGAAATCACCCTCCTGCAAGGTCACCGGGTCAGCATCCCTCTGTAGTCGGATTTGGATCATGGGGGAAGGCTGGCGCAATATTGATCGATCGACAGCAGTAAGACATCGGCTGCTCTAGCCGCCTACGAGTGACTCTATAGTAATCGGCGATGCGCTCTCTTACGGACTTCCTTGCTAGCCTGCCTGGTATCATGCCCATTAAGACGAGAAGGCTCGTTCTTGAAGGAGATGTTCTGTCGAAAGCTGAGCGCGCCGACATCTACATACCCGAAAGGAATTGGCTCGATCTCGTTCTTGAGGTTGGTCCTGATGCAGCCGCAGCGATCCTGTTAGCCTACAAAAACGGGCGCCTTCCGATGAAGAGAGGCTGTACGCCAACGAATTCGCCTCAAGCAGAAGCTTATCTTGCCGAAGGAGACAAACTTAGGAAGCAACTCGCGGAGAGAAGGAGCAGAGCAAGCGGTTAAAGACCCATCGCTCATTCTAGAGCGAGATCTCATGCATCGCCTGATCGACAGCGTGTTTATTGCTAACATTGGCACCGGATCAGGTCCGATGGTGTTAGCGGGCATCACTGTGCATAAGCAGGTCATCGGCTACAAGAGCGATAGCGGGAAGAGCACAGGTTGGCGCCTTCGGTTGACTGGACAGGATCGGATGGTCAGCCCCGGCATTCCGAGACGGTCCCGCCGTAGGCCGACAATCGACGCAACGACCCTGATCGAAACTGGGGCTTGCATGAATGATGGCGCTACCAAGTGCCAATGGAGCAGGCTGGCTCTTTTGGTTGCGATGGATGGATCGCTCCAGCGGGGCGTGATAGACTGTGCTGACGGTACTTTTTGAGATCGGGTCGAGTGTGCGACTGAGCACCGAGAGAGCGAAAACCGACCGATTGGCTCCGATAGTCTATGAAACCTCAAAACTTTTTTTGCGGCGATTTTCCGTTTAAAGTCAATAGTGTAACTTTTTGAGGGGCCGTGTGTCGGCTTTCAGTGCCGCAGGAAAGCAAAAACCAAGCTAGATCAAGGTCCTAGCTGGGTTGGAAACGATCGAGTGGGAGCAGGGGAAACGGCGGCGATAGGGCGGGTTCGGCACTGTAGCCTTCGCTTTTACCCATTGCATCCAGTATCAGTCGCCTCCCAAAAGATGGTGGCAAAGCTGAATGCTGAACATGTCAAGCATTGATGTAAAGCGTCCTTAGAACCGTGTCGCGCTTTGGCGTACAATGACGTGCACATAGGCGGCTGAACCAGCAGCGATGGTTTGATATTGGAATCCTGCATCACTCGCTGCCTGCCGGCATGGCTTGAAAGTTTTCCTCGACAATCTGGCGCATCCGGCACTTCGGAATGGAATTGCCGCTCGTCTTGTCTTTGGCCATCCCATGACGAGGCCTTCCGACTTCACTGCACCCCGTCTCTGGGTTCAAGCTTGGTGAATGCGTCGGATCCGGACGGCCATGCCGGTGCGGTTAGACACTCATTGCGGATGGGTCTGCTCTGAGGTACCTTGCACATTCCGAAGGTGCCTGCCGCCGCGATGGTTTTTCAGTCTTTTTCCTGTTGCTGTTTCGGCGGATTGTGAGTTCTTCATCAGACCTTGATACCGCAATCTGGGGAGCTTGTGGTCGTCAGGTCGCGGCGGTTGAGGCGGTTGCCATGCTCCGGCTGTGCGGATTAATCGCGGTTTTCCTCGTGGCCGCCTTCACGACGTTCGATGCGTCGGCCGATCGAAGGGTCGCGCTTGTGATCGGCAATTCCGAGTACCGGGAAATCCCCGCCCTCAAGAATCCCGACAAGGATGCCGAGGACGTATCCAAGACGTTTCGGCTGGCCGGCTTCGAAGTGTTCGTTGCCAAGGACCTCACAAAGCTGCAATTCGAGGAGCAGTTCCGCAACTACCTTGCTGCGGCGGACGGCGCCGATCTGTCCGTCGTCTACTATTCCGGTCATGGCTTTCAGATTGGTGGCGAGAATTTCCTGATCCCCGTCGATGCCTCGCTGAAGAATGCAGCCGACATAGAGGTCCAGGCGGTCAAGCTGGATGATGTCCTGCAGCAATTGCGCGCGAAATCGAAGATCCAGGTGATCATCCTCGACGCCTGTCGCAACAATCCGTTTCCGCGCAAGGATTATTGGCTGAGGGACCAGCTGATCACGGCCGGCAACACCGGTCTTGCACAGGTCAAAAGCTCGCTGAATACGCTGATCGCCTTTGCCACCGAGCCAGGGGCGGTCGCCTATGATGGAGGCGGAGACCTCAGCCCGTTTTCGTCCGCATTTTCGCGTCGGGCGCTGGCGCCGAACCAAGAGATACGCACGGTCATGGCCGCGGTGCGCCGGGATGTGGTCGAGGCCACCGACGGCAAGCAGGTTCCCTGGGAAAACTCCTCGCTCATCGACGAAGTTGTCCTGATGCGCCGTGCCAGCCGGCCTTCGCTGCCGCCGGTTCTTGAGAAAGTCGTGCCGTCGGGTGTCGGGCCTGTTGCCCTTGACCTGCCGGAACCGGTCGATGTCGATGGCGGATCGATCACCGTCAGCATCGAAAGGCCGCCCGTGCTCGGACGCCTGCTGCTGGACGGCAGGGCCGTCGAGGTCGGCGAAGAGATTCAGGGCGTGGACCTGCCACGCCTGAAGATGGATGTGCCCAAGGGCGCCGGTGCGCCCGAAGAGGTGGACATGCTGGCCTACGCCACGCATGACAATTGGGGTGGCGAAGCCCGGGGCATCATGGTGTTCCGTGTCAAGGATGGCCACGGCGCCCAAGGCGAACAGATTGCGGCTTCGCTCGAGACCGAGCAGAAGCAGCAGGTGCTGGAGCGGGGCATTCATATCACCGGCGCCGCCGAGGCGATCGAAAACCGCGAGATCAGCGTCCCGGTCGGAGTAGGCCCGGTTCCGCTGAATCTGGATTTCCCCACAAAGGATCCCTCCGTCAGCCTGAAACTCGCGAGCTATCCGGCAACGGGAACGCTGTCCCTGCCGGATCGTGCCCTGTCGCCGGAGTCGAGCCTGATGGCGGACGAGGTCGACCAGCTGCGCTACGAACCCCAGATCGGTGCTGCCCAGCCGGTAGAGGTCGGCTTCGAAATCCGCGCCGACAGCAGTTCATCCAAGCCCGCCACCATGAAGCTGTCGCCACGCGTCGATCCTTGCGACCAGGCCGCCGGCGAGCCTCTCGACCTGCAAGGCGTCGTCCCCGGCCTGCTTCCGAATGAAATCGGCACCGAGGCCGTGAAGGCCTGCGAGGCGGCGGTGAAAGCCTATCCCGACGTCGCCCGCTTCCGCTACGAACTGGGCCGAGCGCTGCTGGCAGCCGGCAAGGTCGAGTACGCCAAGAAAGCCGTCCAGGCGGCAGCCGACAATGGTCACGTCCGTGCCGTGTTCGAGCTTGGCTACTTCAACGCGACGGGCACGGGAATGCCTGCCGACCGCAAGCAAGCCAATGCCTTTTATGCGGCGGCGTCCGACAAGGGCGATCCTTACGGGATGACGTCATGGGGACGTGCCCTGTTCAACGGCTATGGCGTCGAGCGCGACACTGGCAAGGGGCTGGACCTTCTGCTCAAGGCGGCAGCCATGGGCCATACCTACGCGATGAATGATCTTGCCGCGATCTTCACGGAGGGCCGCAATGGCGTGCCCGCCGATCCGGCCCGCGCCGTGGCCTTCTTGAAGGCGGGCGTTGAGCGGCAGGACATGTATTCGATGAACCTGCTCGGCCGAAATTACCTCGCCGGCGTAGGTGTCGGGAAGGATCCCAGCCAGGCGCACGGGCTCTTCCAGAAGGCCATGGATCTCGGCCAGCCTTACGCTCCGGCTAGCCTCGCGCGCATGTACCGGGACGGTGTCGGCGTCGGGCAGAACCTCGATGAAGCGCAGAGACTGTTCGAACTGGCCACGGCCCGCGGCGATCAGTCCGGCGCCTATGACCGGGCGGCTCTCGAAATGCAGAAGGGCGACAAGGCCGACCAGGCGATAGCGGTGCGCTACCTGGCCTTCGCGGTGGCACTCGATCTTCGCAAGGAATTGCCGGGCGCCCAGGCGACGCTGACAAAATTCGGCGTGAAGGCGAAAACGGCGGCGCTGAAGCAATTGCACGGCGAACTCAAGTCGAAGATCGCGGCGAACGGCTCGCTGGACGACCAACTGGTCAAGACGGCCAGAGCGGTCTGGGAGCAAGCCAATCCGCGTCGGGACTTGTTTTGATCACAAGGAGGCAATGGTGGGCACGGCAGTGAAGCAGGCATTGATTGCAACGGTTCTATCCGGTGCCCTGGCGGCGCTAGCGGGCTGCATGTCCGTTTCGCCCACGGCCGAACCAACGGTGACGACGACGAAGCACAGACAGAAGCTCGTTCGCACGACGTCCACGCCAAAGATCGACCAGCAGAAGAAGGTCACCGCCAAAAAGGTGATCAAGCCGGTTGAGGAAACGGCACCTGTCCCCCCGCCAGTCACTCCGTCCATGGGTGGAGGCGGGAACGGAGGTAGTGGAGGCGGCGGTTGGGGAGGTTGATCAAACCTCAAGAATGCCGGACGTAGCTACGACCATGTCCTGGTCGTGGCGGCACTGACTCCCGGATCGTTTCACACCGGCTTAGGCTTAGTTCAGGAATGGGGCAGCATCAGTTCTTCGCCGATTATCCTGCATTCTTAGGATTTGCAGCCGTACTCGCCAACCAACCGCGAGTGCTCTATGCTCCCCGCTTGATGTCGGGTCGATACGGTGGTCCTGGGCAGGGGCGTTCCATGTTCGAAGTCGTCGCATTCTGGTGGAAGACAACGTCGAAAGGCCTTGCTGCAGCAAGGGCTCTTGGCCTCACGTTGTTGCTGTTGCTCGGGTCGCAAGCCGCCAGCGCCGCGCCGAACTGGACGCTCGATCCCGCAGCTTCGGTGATCACCTACCAGTCGGTCAAGAAGAACACGATCGTCGAGACCAACAAGATCAGGAACATCACCGGCACGCTGAGCGCGGCGGGTGATGCCAAGGTCACATTCGACCTCAACTCGGTCGATACCGGCGTCGACCTGCGCAATGTTCGCATGCGCTTCCTGTTCTTCGAGACATTCAAGTACCCGACGGCCGAGCTGACGGCGAAGGTGGATCCCGCCGCATTCGCCGATCTCGCGACAAAGCGCAGGGTGAAGGCAACCTTGCCTTTCCGTCTCAATCTGCACGGCGTCGACAAGGACCTCGAGGCCAGCGTCGTCGTCACTATGATCAGCGACACCATGGTGTCGGTTGCTTCGGAGGCTCCGGTCGCTGTCCATGTCGAGGATTTCGGCCTGTTGCCGAACGTTGACAAGCTGCAACAGGCAGCCAATGTCACCAACATCGTGCCGACCGCGTCGGTATCGTTCGATTTCGTCTTCACCGCTGACGGCAGCAAGCCGGCCGCCGCTCCGACCGCCGCGGCGAATTCAGCCGAGGTTGGCCCCGTTGCCACCGATGCCGCCAAGGCGAACTTCAGCGACGAGGAATGCCTGAACCGGTTCGCCGTGCTGTCGCGCACCGGCGCCATCTACTTCCGGCCGGCCAGCGCGCGGCTCGATGCGAAGAGCCGGCCGTTGCTTGAAGAGGTCGAAGGTGTCGTCGGCAAATGCCCGAGCCTCAAGGTCGAGGTCTCCGGTTACACCGATTCCGACGGCTCGCCGGAGGCGAACAAGCAATTGTCCGAACGGCGGGCCCAGGCGGTCGCCGATGCCATTGTTGCCGCGGGGATTGCGCGCACGCAGATCACGGCGACCGGGTATGGCGAGGAGCGGCCGGTTGCCGCCAACGATACGCCAAAGAACAAGGCGCTCAACCGGCGGATCGAGTTTTCCGCGACCAAGCTCTGAGGGTGCGGTGAGGTCCGGTCTGATCGCCCGTTGCGGCCGCTTCTTTCGCGCCGCCGGTCTCGTGGTACTCGCCTTGCTGTTGACTATGACGGCCGCCAGCGCCGAGCGCCGCGTCGCCCTTGTCCTCGGCAACGCCCAGTATCAGCACGCGGCACCCCTCGCCAATCCGGTGCGCGACGCCCAGGCCATGGCCGAACGCTTGAAGAAGCTCGACTTCGAGGTGGTTTCGGGCTTCGACCTGACCAAGCCGCAGACGCAGGCGACGATCGCCCAGTTCGCAAAACAGGTGCGCGGTGCCGATATCGCGCTGTTCTTCTACGCCGGCCACGGCTTGCAGGTTTCGGGCAAGAACTACCTGCTTCCGGTCGACGCCGCGCTGGAGGACGAGACTTCCCTCGACTTCGAGGCCGTGTCGTTTGATTTTGTTTTGCGCCAGATGTCACGCGAGACCAGCATCAGGCTGGTGTTCCTCGACGCTTGCCGCGACAATCCCCTCGCCGAAGTGCTGGCCAAGACTGCGGGCGTCCACGGTGCGATGAGCGGCCTGGCCGAGATCCCGATCGAGAACGGTGGCGCCGGCACGCTTGTCGCTTTCGCCGCCAGTCCCAATCAGGTCGCCTATGACGGGTCGGGCGAACATTCGCCGTTCACTGCGGCGCTGCTTCAGCACATCGGCGAAGCCAACGTCTCCATCACCGAGGCGATGAACCGGGTGACCGGTGATGTCTTCAAGGCAACCGCCGGCAAGCAGCGCCCCTGGCTCAACGTTTCGCTGACAACGGAGGTCGTCCTGCACAAGGTCGATCTCAATGCGCCATTGATCGTGGGCGAGGCGAGCACACCTCAAGCCGAAGGCGGCTCCGACGCGCGCAACACCGGCCCGGCTAGTCCGTCAGGCCCGAGCAACGACCAGCTTGCGCTCGATGTGCTGCGCCAGAAAATCCCCAAACTGGCGTCGGATGCCCCGATCCTTTTTAATCATCCGGTCGACTTCGGCGATGCGGCGATCGACGGCAAGAGCATCGCCGAACTGATCAAGGGCAAGCCCCTGTTCAGCCCGGTGGAGGGGTTGGACAAGTCGGTCTGGGAAGGCAAGCACTGCGACGGCTGCCATGAATGGAACGAGGCCCGGCTGTGCGATCAGGCGAAGAATTTCGCCGCCAATGATGTCTCTGTCTTGCGCCTGCAACATCCGCTGGGAACACGCTTCAAGGTGGCGCTGGCCAAATGGGCGCAAGGCGGCTGCAAGTAAGCGGCTCTAATAGGCATCAGCCGATTGGCGCGCCTCGATCTCCGCCATCTGGATGCCCATTTCGACAAATGCGGAAAGAACCGCAAACCGGTCCGCGAGAGCGACACGCGCCAGGCCGGCCAGAATCCCGGCATTGACGGCGTGGGCAGCAGGTAATGGCGGCAAGGCCGGTGTTGTCGTCGCGTCCATGGCCGAACCATTGTTCCGCCATCCAGCAGCCAGCGCAATCCAGCCGACTGGCGTTGTTGCTGGTGTCGTCGCGGCCGTGCGGACGGCTGCCTGATGGCGGGGATTGTCCGGTTCAGCCACCCAGTCGCGAACATGCGCAAGCAATTCCTGATCGGTTCCATCGAACAGCTCGGTCAGATGGCTCAGGCATTCATGCGCCCACCAGACCGCGGCCCGCTCGGCAAGCAGGTAGGCACAGAATGTGATCGCTTCCTCGGGAACGCGCCCGGCGAGCAGGTGGCGGCAAAACGCGATCGAGTTTTGGTCGGTTGGAAGGGTTCTCATGTCCTCGGCAATAGCCGGACAAGCCGTGAAAAGATCTCGTGCCGTCTTGAATCGGAGCCCATTGGCCATGACCGCCACGCTTTCATCGAGAAGCCTTGGTCACTCAAGCCTCAGGCGCGGCGCGGGTCAAGTCTCGACCAATGATCCGGCAACAGCCAACGGCACTATCGTGCCGCCGGCGTTTATCGACAGACAATTGCACTGGAATTTGGTATGATCGCCATCATCGAAATCGGATGCTCAGATAGGAGTAACCGTTATGCAGTGGGGCAGTTCAACTTTTGTCTTGGCGGTCGTGGTGTTTTTCTCGACCCACGCTTTCGCCGATCCTGTTCAGAAATCAGAAGACATTGTCAAGTTCTTTGCCGGCGCGGCCGATCTCGGCAAGTCGCGGGGAATTTGCGTCGGCACCGAGGAGGAGTGCAAGAGCAAGACCAAGACCAAGGCAAAAGAAGCGCCGGGAGAGAAATCGAGTCTCGATATGCTGATCAATTTCGGCCTAGATTCGGCCGCACTCGACACCACTGCGCGCTCTGAACTCGACGAGTTCGCCAAGGCGCTGAAGGACAGCCGGCTGAGCACGTTCAGCTTCGTCGTCGAAGGCTACACCGACGCCACTGGCACTGTGCATTACAATGAGGGCCTGTCGCAACGACGAGCGAAATCGGTGGCAGCCTTCCTGACGGCCAGTGGTGTCGATCCCGCCCGCATCGACGCCATCGGCATGGGCGAAAAGAATCCACGCAGCCCCAACCCGTATGATCCGGTCAACCGTCGCGTGGAAATGCGGATTAAGGCGCAGTAACGCGCGGCGGTCAGTGTTTGAGCACGCTGCCCACGGCCACACCAGCGCCGAAAATCAGTGCCCTGGCGAGAAAATTGTCCCGCGGCCGAGCAGGTTCATCCCGCCGCACCATGATCTCGCGGTCGCGCCACTTCTGAGCGACCTGCCGTTGTTTGCGGGGTCCTTGTGCCACCGGCTTCATCGCGCGGGCTTTCTGCACGACGGGCTTCCTCGGCTGTGCCGTACGGGCTTGATCGGCGTCATATCCGGCGCGCACGGCTGCCATCACGGGATCTGACTGGATCACCAGGAACGCCAGTTGCTCGCGCGTCAGATAGGTAGTTTGTGGCAGTCCGTTATCGGCTTGCCAGATGCCGATCGCCTCACGGGTCTGAGAGCCCAGGGTTCCGTCGATCAGCCCAAGCTCGTTGCCTAACGCTTCAAGCCGCAACTGCAGGTCGATGCGGCTCTGGCGGTCGAGGCCCATCGCACTTTCCGTCAACTCGGTGCCCGGCTTCTGCTTCATCTCGTCCGGAACGCTGACAGAGGTGCGCACGGCGGAGCCGGGACCGGCGTTCGCCTGGTTCGTATCGAGTGCCGCGACCTGCCGGTTTTGAGCGTTCGGGCCGTCCAATTCGTCGATGTTCAGCCGCGCTACGGTGGCGAAACGACCGTTCGGAAACTGGTCGAGATAGGCCTGGTAGAACGGACCAGAATTGTGCTTCGAGGCCTCATCCCAAAGACGTTGCTCGACTTCCCAGGAAAGAGAACCATTGGCGACAGGGGCAGGGGCGGATGTCGCGGATGCGTCGGCTACCGGATTTACGGCCGGCGGCGCCGCAGCGGCGACGGGTTTACCCAGGAAAACCTCGCGTCCCAGCGATGCGTTATGCCACGGCCGCTGGCGACCTTGCGTGGTTTCGGTCACCTCGCCGCGCACGCGCGTCAGCGCGCTCTGGATTTCGACGCCGGGCTCGGTCAGATGCCTGGCGAGCGCGGTGGAGTAAGGACTGTCGACCCCGTCGCCGTCGAAGGCGATGGCGCCCGGATCCGTTGCATAGGCAATAAGCAGGCCACCAGTATCGACGACGTCCGATCTTGCTTCGACCGGCGCCAGGCCGGTGCCCAACGAGGTGGATCGGCTTTTCGGCAGCGAGGCCGCCAGCGTCCTTGCCAGCGGATTGTCGCGGCAAGCGTCGAGGATGATGACGCCGATCGCCGGGTCGGGCGGAAGCGCGGCCATGAAGTCGTCGATCTGAATGGTGCGCGTCTTGAGATAGGCTGGCGATGTCAAATCGGCGTCGACCGGTATCAGGTAGTTCTTGCCGTCGACCTGCATGCCGTGACCGGCATAGAAAATGACCGCCAGGTCGGCGTCGTAGGCTTGCTCGGTGAACCGGCTGATGAGGCTGTGCATGCCTGCATTGTCCTGATCGACCCCTTCGATCACCTCGAAGCCGGCATCGCGCAGTGTCGATGCGATGAGGCGGGCATCGTTGGCGGGGTTGGGCAAGGTAACCGCATGGACATAGTTGGTGTTGCCGATCACCAGCGCGACGCGCTTGGCGTCAGGCACGGCTGCCTCGGCGCCGAAGGCGGCAACGAAAGCCAGGATAATCCCGCTCAGAAAGACTGTGATCGTTTTCATGGACCAGCCCTCTACCCACTGGGGGCACTGTTGATGTCTGCGGATGCCAGATTTCGTCGGCGACTGGGTCGCTTGTGCCAAAAATGGATCCTTGGACATATGTGATGCTGAGCCCAACTTTGGTTCACAGAGGCCCGAGAGATAGTGACACCAATGGCCTGAGGGGCTGATGCCGCACGGGCCGGGTCAAAGCGTATTCTGGATCGAGCTGATGAGGGCGGTGACGGCCTGCTTGTATTTTTCGAACTCCGGCGATGTCTGGCGGATCTCCGTAGTCGTCGACGGCGGGTTGGCGTCGGTGGCCACACGGCTCAGCTTCTGGCCCATCTTCCTTTCGGCCCAGTCCACCACATAGCTGGCTGTCTTGCCCGTGAGAAACGGGTTGGCCTGGATGACGGCGGACCCCAGCACGGCGCTCAATTGTGCCGAAGCTGGCGCCGACAGCACCTGATGCGCGCCTTCCATTCCCAGGAAATGACAGAGGTAGAGCCGGCCGGCCGTGATCTGGTGACCGCGCGCCCGAAGATACGCTTCGCCCTCGCGCGCCAGATTGCGAACCATCTCGCGCGAGATCGTGGCGTCGTAGCGCAGGGCGAGCAGGTCGGCGGTCGACAGCGAGCGCGCGAGGTCCGGACGGTAGGTATTCATCATCCGAATCCAGGTCTTCGTTATGAACTGGCCGGCGCCGGTCGCCGAGGAATTCGGGTTCTTGGCGCGGGCGCTGCCGCCACTCTCGACATGAACGATCCGCTCGGTCAGCGTTTCGACGGCGACATCGCCGGAATTGCCAGAATTGCCGGAATTGCCAGTCTCATAGGTGGCGACCGTGGTGGCAGTCCCTAGCGGATCGATCGCCTCGCCGTTCTGGTAGAGCTCGAAATGCAGATGCGGGCCGGTCGAGAGCCCGGTAGTGCCGATATAGCCAATGACGTCGCCGGCCTTCACCTTGGTACCGACTCCGCTCGCAATGGCGAATTTTTGCATATGCGCATAGCGCGTCTCGCGCCCGTTCGCATGCGAGATCTTCACCAGATTGCCATAGCTGCCGCCATCGCCCTGGAAGCTGATCTCGCCGTCGAAGGCCGCCATGATCGGCGTGCCGACAGGGGCTGCCCAATCCACGCCCTTGTGGATACGAACGACGCCGAGGATCGGGTGCTTGCGCGGGCCGAAGGTGGATGTCATGACCCCGTTCACCGGCGTGACCATGCCGTTGGCGACAGTTAGCGAACGCACCTCGTCATTGCCGGTGACGCAGGAGTACTGGCCGTCGCTCTGCTGGAAGACGAAACAGTCGATGGTCTTCTCACCGCCCTGGACGCCGACATAAAGCACCCGCCCGGACGTCTCATCCTTGCCACGCGGCGTCTGCGAGTAGATCAGCACTAGGCGCTGGTCCTCGCTGGTGAAGGCGTCGAGATCCTGTCCTCGCGACAGGTACATGATCGCCTCGCCGATGACGCCGGTCGGGACCTTGTTGCGCGCAGCCGTCGAATAGATCGCATCGAGCAGGCGGTATTGACGCTTGGGCCCGCCTTGGTCTGCACCGGAGTAGTTGAACAGATCCTCTTGCACCCAGGGATCGACACCCGACACGAAGGCGCCAGGGGCATTGCGCGTCAACGTGCCGACAAAGACATTCTTGGCGTAGATCGAGACCTGCATGAGCGACATCGTCGTCGTTTCGCGGTTCGGCCGGAATCCGCGCATGGCGACGACATAACCCGCTTCCAGGCCGTCCCGGTTGAAGAGCGCCTTCAAGGCTTCGCCCGCCAGCTTGGCATCGTCGGCGGAGAAATGCGCATCGAGCGCAACGCTGTCCAGGCTGCGGTCGTTGAGGATCTTCACGAAGGTGTCTTCGGTCGCCTCGAAGCGCTGGTACTCGTTGGTCGCGGTTGCGACGGTCGTATTGTTCTCGATCTGGGTCTTCTTGAAGGCGGGCAGCGCTGCCTCGCCCTGATCGATGGTCTCTCCCCAGCCGGCCTCCGCGTCGCCGGCATCCGCCTTGGGCGCCGAACCGGCCGGGGCCTCGCTCGCATCGGGTGCAGCCAGCTCATTATCCAGGTCCCCCTGCTGGTCGTTCGGTGCCACCGGCGGGGCAGGCGGAGCGGCCTGCTCGGTGGGTGCGGCGGCCGGCGATGTCGGAGCGGTCCGCCGCTGTGCCTGGAAGAAGGCGAAGTCCTCCTGCGTCGACGGGATCGTCGTCATGAACTTTTCGCTGGCACTCAGCATGACGTCGGAGAGGATCTCGATCTGCGGTGAGGCGCCGGAACTGTCGAGTTCGGACGGGCGCGCTACCGCATGGCCCTTGCTTGCCGTGTCGGCGTCGGGCGCAAGCGTGATCCACATCGGATCTCCGGCCAGTTCGATAATGGCAGGCACATAGACGGATGCATCTGCCGGCACATCGTCCGTGCCTTCGACCGCGTGCAGCTCCTCGTCTTCGTCGCCGAACGACCAATAGTCCGCTGTGAGGTAGAAACCGGTGGCGATCGATAGCAGGACAACCACGGCGAAACCGGCAATGAGCCGGCGCCAGAGCGTGCGCCTGCGCAGCGCGGCGCGCGCCAGTTTTTTCTCCCTGAAGCTGGTGTCGATACTGTGCGTCACGGATTGCTTCCGGTCAGGAAGAAGGTCCACCGCACCTGTTCAAGCGTATCGACTTCGAGAAACTGCGCTGCGATATGGCCGCGCTGCCAGCACTCGTCGATGCCGCGGATCGAAAAACGCCGCCGCTCGATGCACATCTCGGTCGACCCGGTCAGGATCGCATGGCCAAAGACATCAGTCGCGTAGATGTAGATGTAGCGGTTCGTCAGTTCCTCGCGGATGACGTTCACGCATTGATTTGCGCCGATGGTCCACCAGCCGTCAGTCTGGTCCGCATTGTCGACCTTCTGGCCGACCGCGAGATTGACGACGTCGAGTGTCTGATTGCAGACCGTGAATTCGGCCCGCGCTTCGCCGGGCGCCAGCACGGCCAGCAATGCCGCCCCTGCCATGACCGCAAGCTTCATGCGGCCCGTCAGGGCAACCAGGGCTCGAGCCGGCTCACGCTGCCCCAAGGGCAGGTCGGCGGACGAGTTGGGGAAACGCGAGCGGCAGCGTTCCATCGGGCGCCCATGCTATCCGCCGAGCCGGAAATACTTGGCAGTGGCTGAAAATTGCGATCCGTCGGTCTCGATCTCTTCGAGAATCTTGGGCAGCAGCACCGAGGCCGGCGTCGGCGTCGCGAAGGCTGCCGCCTGAATATCCTGCGGACCCGTGATCACCATTATGATCTGCGGCACGGCCTTCCCGGCGGCCTTGTCGGCGGCGCCGAGGCCAATCGGGATGCTGAAGGTGGCCTTGTCGGATTGTGCGACGATGCGGTCGTCGAGATTGAACATCATGCCCTTGTGATCGATCAGCAGGACACTGGAGATGAGCCCGCCGTGCGTCACCAGCGTGCCGCTGATCGGCGTACCATCAGGCACCGATGTCCGGTCGAGAACAAGCTGCGGCTTGTCGGCCGTGGTCTGCCCGAGAAAGCGCAGAAAGTTGGTGACTTCGCATTGGCTCGGCTCGATGAGGCGGACGCTGATGTCCGGCTCTACGTGGAATTTTGCCTGGAAATCGCCAAGCATCCGTTCGAATGGCTGGACCGCCGTGCCAAAGCCTTCGATCGCGGCGGCCTTGTCGGTCGACGACGTCATGGTGGCATAGAAACAGTCGCCGCCGCCGAAGTCGCGAACCCAGGAGACACGTTGCGCGCTATCGTCGACGACCGGGGGGATCGCCGGTTTGGGTACGTTCAACGCGACGACTGGTAGGTCCGGCTGTTTGGCCGGCGGTGGCGAGGCGTTTTGGCCCTCGGCGTTCGCGGTATCCGTCTGGCTTACGCTTGGTTTGGGTGCTGGCACGGTCACCTTGGGTGCTTCCGGCTGGCTGATCTGTGGTTCGGGCTTTGGGGTCTCCACAACCTTTGGCTTGGCCGATGGCGGCGTTGCCACCTTCTCGGCTGGCGGGGCTGGAACTGCCGGTGCGGCTGGAGCTGTCGTCTCAGGCGCTGGAACTGCCGTCTGACTGTTGCTGACCATCGTATTCTGCTGGGGTGTCGGCGATGCCTTTGCGGACGGTTGCTGCGCATCCGTTGCCAATGGCGTTGGGGGTTCCATGGCTTGCGGGAGAGCAATAGGCTTCGCCGGCTCTGCCGTCTGCACGGCCTTGGCATCTGCCTGGTTTCCAGCCGGCGGTGCGCTCGCCTCTGTTTGCGGTTGGACTGCCATTGCCGGCGGCTTCGGGGCTTTAGCCTGCGAGGGGATTTCGGCGGGCTTGGCCGGCAGCGGCTGTTGGGTTGCCACGGCATCTGGCTGTTTTTCAGTAGGCTGGACGCTGGCTCCCGGCTCCGCGGCCGGACCTGTCATTGCCGGCTCGGGGGCGCTCGCGACCTTGTCCGTCGGCGCCGGCTTCGATGGTTCGGGCGAAAGCGATGTCTTGCCGGCAGTCGGCGTCACAGGTGTCATGAAGCCGCTCAGGTAAAGGCCGGCGACCGAGACGACAGCCAGCGTCGCAAGAGCAGCGATCGCGATGGTTCGGGTCTTCGCGGGTTTCCCGGGGACATTGCTCGCGGCCGTGCGCGGCGGGCTGGCGGCCGGCGAAGGCAACGGTTTGGACAGATGCGCTGGCCGGACATGCGGAACGAAGCCCTGCTCGCCCGGGCCCGTTGCCGCCGGCACGTTGTGCCCCGCGACATTGGATGGCTGGGGCTTGGGATCAGGAGCAAGGGTTTGCTCGGCTGGTGGCAAAGCCGGCCGGTCGCGGGGTGTCCTGGATGGGGGCGGTGTTGTCGCTTCGTCTTCGCCGCGCGTCATCCTGGCGATGTCAGCCATGCTGACCGGCCGGTCTTGCGGATCCGGTTGCAGCATGGCTTCGACAATGTCACGAAAATCGTCGTCGATGTCAGAGAGATCAGGCACGGTTCGGCGCTTTTCGATGATCTCGTACTGCGATCCGCTCATGTCGATCGGCTTGCCGCGCAGGGCGGCGGCCAGCACCAGCCCAAGGCTGTAGATGTCGGACTGCTCGCTGACGTCGCCGCTGTACAGCCCGAGCTGTTCGGGTGAAACGTAGTTGTATTTTCCCGCGAACTTTCCGCCGATCAGCGTTTCCCCGCCCACCGTCGCTGATCGCGCGATGCCGAAATCGATGATCTTTGCGCGGTCGACCCGGCCCCCCGGCAGGATGATGTTGTCGGGCGACAGGTCGCGATGGATTGCTCCGGCTTGATGCACGGCGGCTAGGCCGGATGCGAGGCGATGGCAGAGCTTGCGCACCTCTTCCGTCGGCATCGGCCCCCTTCGCATTATGTCGAACAGCGACTCGCCGTCGACGAATTCCATGGCGAGGTAGGGCCGGCCGATTCCGGGATCGATGGTGAAGACGTGGTATCGCACGACCGCGTCATGCGACAAATGGTTGAGGATCGAGGCCTCCTTGCGGAACAAGGACAGGATCGTCTGGTCACGGGCAAACTCGGGCAGCACTATCTTGATCGCGACGTGGTCGCCGGTCTGGATGTTGTGGCCGCGATAGACCTCGCCCATGCCGCCAAATGCGATCCGCTCGTCAAGTTCGTAGATGCCGCTGAGCTGCGTGCCGACCGCGGTGTTGGCCACCTGCGGCGATATTCGCGTCTTGTCATCGGCGCTCATCGGCCTCAGCCCTCCGCTCTGGACAGATCAGGGTGGAGCGATTGTCCATTGCGCCCGGTTCCGATCTTCACCAGTACAATGGTCACATTGTCCGTTCCGCCCCGCGTCAGCACCGTTTGCAAGAGATTTTCGCAGGCCGCCTGAGGCGTTGCCGACACCACCGCGGCCTCGATCTCCGCATCTGTGACATGTGCCGTCAGCCCATCGGTGGCCAGCACGAAAATGTCCCCCGGCATCAGTTCGCCCTGCTGGAAATCGATGACGAAGTCGTCGCTGACGCCGACCGCATGCGTGATGACATTGCGGCGCGGCCAGGTCAGCGCCTCGGCCGCGCTGATCATGCCTCGATCCAATAGTTCCTGCACTTCGGTGTGGTCTTTCGAAATCTGCGAGATCGCGGCGTTGCGGATCAGATAGACCCGGCTGTCGCCAGCCCACAGGCAGGCAAACCGTCCGTCCATCGCCAACAGGGCGGCGACCGTGGAGCCGATGGTGATGCCGCGCGATTCCGATATGCCGCGGATCTCGGCATTGGCCCGGCTCAGTCTGTCCTCGAAGCGCGCCCGCAGGTCCGGAGCGGAGCTTGCGATGCCGATCGTGGCCAGGTGGTCGACAATGCTGGCCGAGGCGACTTCTCCGGCCTCATGCCCGCCCATTCCGTCGGCCACCACCCAAAGCCCGGTTCGTGGCTCGAGCAGGTAGTTGTCCTCATTGTGCTCGCGGACACAGCCTTTGTGGCTCACGCCGAAACTGTCAAAGGGAAGGGCGACATCGCTCACCTTGCCACCAAACGCTTCTCACGCGTCCTCTGCGGCCCAATCCCGGGCGCTCGCTCACGGCAGTCTGCCACAGGCTCGACCATTAAAGTATCGAAATTAAGGTCCGGGCGCCTGAGCCTCCCGAAGGGTGCTACCGCATTGAAAAGTTCGAAGCCCATCTCAAAACGCCTTCGGACAGCTGAATCCGGAAAGTGCCGGAAGCAGGAACGGGTTGGGGCCGGAGCCGGTCTGGATCGTATAGCTGACGTCGCGCCCGCCGATCACGAAGCGCGCTTGGACATTATTGTCGGTGCCGGTGATGGACGCCTTGTCCATGAGCCGCTTCAGCGCCCACGGCCCTTCGAACTTGATGGTGGATTCGCGGCCTGGCATCTCCGGCGTCAGCCTCAGGCTGGCGGAACCGGAAGCCGCGCCGCTGGGCCAGGTCACGATGCTCGGCGCGTTGCCCACCTGGTTGCTCTGGACGGTCTGGCCATCGACATCGAGCACCGCGGCATCAGCATCGCCATGCAGTGAGAACGGCGTGAAGGTGATGCTGATCGAGGGCGTCGAACCGCCTTGGGGAAAGAAGGCGCTGCGGATTTCGGCCGCCTGCTGGAAGATTTTCAGCGTCGGTTTCGACAGGTCGCGCCCGAAGCGCACATCCTGTTTCCAGCTCCAGTCCTGGCCACTCATGTCGATCAGCGATGCGAGATTCTGCGCGAAGAACCGGTCCAGAAGCCCGCCCGGTGCGAACAGTTTCGCGAAATCCGCCATCGCCACATCCTCGGTGCCATCGCCGGCGAAAGGATAACGGCCGTTGACAGCCGCCTCGCAAGGAGCCGTGACCGCCCGGTCGAGCAGCTGGTTCAAATTCGCCACCGAAGTCTCGGCGACGTTGCCTTCGAATTCGTCCGCCGTCGCATTGACCATTCTGGCGAGTGGCTTGGGCAGGCGCGAGGAATTGGCACGAAGGGTGGCTATCTGCAGCTGCAGATTGGCGTTGACGCGATCCGTCTGCGACGGCACGTCGGTCGCCAGTTGCAGGCTCTTGTAGATGTCGCGGAAGTTCTGGGTCAAGGCATCGATCGGTCGGCGCCCGGCAGGACCGCTCACCAAGGCCTGGAACGATTGGAACTGCGCTTCAATGTTGCCCCCGGGGCTCTGGTTTTGCGCCGCCGCAGATCCCGTGCCGGCACGGCTTTGCGATTTTCCGGTAGCTATTTGTATGCCGATCCGAGCCAGACCCCTGGCCATCGACGGGCCTTGAACCGTGCCGGCTTCAACCCCGGTGGCTGGCTCCTTGCCAGAAGCAGCGCCCCGCGTAAGGGCAGTTTCGGCGGCGATCGCTGTAAACAGCTGTTCGATCGGCGAGGTTGGCGATGCGACGGCGGAAAGCGCGATATAGTGCGGCTTGTCCTTCAGCATCGCTTTGAATTTCAACCCATCGAGAACGCTGTTCCACGCGGTTGCGAACTCCTTGCCATAGCGATCGAGGAGCTGGGGGCCGAGCTTCAGCAACTCCTGATCGATGCCGCCCTGTTCGCCGCCGCCGCCAAGCACCCACTGGTCGTCGACGAGCATCTGCGCAATGCGCGAGAGCTGTCCGAGATAAAAACGGTTGAAGCCGGCATAGGTATAGAGGCCGGGAACACGAAGGCCTGACAGGTCGCCGCCATCGACACGCTCGAATACCAGCGGCGTTTCCGGTCCGCCCTTCGCTGAAACGGAGAAATCGTCCAGCGCCGCCGCGTATACGGCAGACCTGATCAGCGCGGAGGCACGGTCGGCAAGGCTCATCCGCCCAAGCGAGCGTTGAGCCGCCTCGACGAGTGGTTGGTTGAGTTGGAAAACCGGATCATAGGCGTCGTCCAGCGCAAGCATGGCGCGCAAGTGCTTTTCAAGTTGCTCGCGTCCTGCGCGGTTGTTTTCGCCTGGATACCGGTTCTGCTCCCAATCCTGCTTCATCCAGGAGACGATCAACGCGTCGTCGACCTTCGGCGCCTTGCCGCCCAGCATCAGATAGATTTTCAACGGCTCGTAGAGCGCGGCGGGATCGGCCATCTTGGCCTGGATCGTCCGCTCCGCCTGGATCAGCAGACGCGATCGGAACATTCGTTCCAGCGCTTGCCGGTAAGCCGTCCTGGATGCCGAAAGCAGTCTTTCCCGTTGGCTGAGGCCGAACGTTTCCTCGATCGGTGTCGGCACGTCGCCGGTTTCGAACCCGGCCGGCAGATCGCGCAACTGGTCGAGTGGGCCAATGACGTTTTCGAGGTCGACATCGTTGACCTCGGTGCTCTTGAGCAGCGCGTCCGCCGTTGTGCGATACTGGCCCATGGCCTGCTTGGTGGAGGCGATCAGCGACCCGTTGGCGATGAAGCTTAGGGCCAGGATGCCGAGGGCCACCGCGGCGATCAACGCGATAGCGCCAAGCCCGGCAAATCTGGCGATCGCCGCCCGCCTTGCCGCCGATTTGTCGTACGAGACCCATCCGGATTCGGCAAAAATGACGCCTGTCAGCAGATCATGCAAAAAGAAGCTCTTGCCGCTTCCGGAAAGATGGGCGCTGGAATTGTTGCCGAAGTTGCGGCCGATCGCGCCCAGCACCTGATCGATGGGCGTTCCCTCCTGCGTGCCTGACGAAAAATAGAGTCCCCGCAGGCTGGCATTCACCTGGCTGCGGCCCGGATCGAGCAGGCCGGCGATAAAACTCGCAATTCGGCCCTTCAGCGCACCGAACTGTGCCGGAAAGCCAAAGACGGATATGCGCGCGACCGGGTCAGCCTCTTCTTGAAGTCGGTCGGGCATCTCCTCGACCAGGCGTCTCGCCAGCGCATCGAATTCGGCCGGGGCCTCCGCGGCCATGTTCTTCGTGCGATCGCTGGTCTGGAATGTCGCGCCCCAGACCTTGCGCCGGCGCGTCTCGTCGAAACCGCCGAAATAGTCCATGAACCCGACAACAAGATCGGCCTTGGTGAAAACCAGATACACCGGAAACTGGATTTTCAGCGTCTCGTGGATTTCGCGCAGACGGCTGCGTATCTCGACGACGTGAGCGTCAAGCTGCCGGTCGTCGAGGCCGATGAGATCGGCAAGGCTGATCGCCAGGATGACGCCGTTTATCGGTTGCCGTGTGCGGCATTTCTTGAGCAGCGACAGGAAGGCGAGCCAGCTCTTGCTGTCGCTCTGGGCATTGGACTCCTGCGTCGTGTAGCGTCCGGCGGTGTCGATCAGCACGGCCTGGTCGGTGAACCACCAGTCGCAGGCGCGCGTGCCGCCAACGCCGGCGACCGGCTGGGCATCACCCGAAACGGCCAGCGGGAAATTCAGGCCGGAATTGACCAATGCCGTTGTCTTGCCTGCGCCGGGCGGGCCGATGATGATGTACCAGGGGACCTCATAGAGGAAATTGCGCTTGCCGCTCGACCGTTTAAGCGCGGCGATCGCCTCGTTCATGCGCGCCTCGAGTACTTGCGAGTCGTCATCCCTGCCGTCGTTGCGGGCAACGGCGATCTCCAGCGCCTTTTGCGCCTTGCGCATCCGCCAGAAACGCAATCCATAGAAGAGCGCCACGGCCGCCACGATCACACCGATGATTGCCGCGCGCAACCAGACAGGTCCGAGGGGGCGGCTATCGGCGAAGCGGATCAAAGGTCCCGCAAACCACACCGCCGCCGCAAATCCGGCCAGCGCGATCATGCTGAATATCCACAGCAGCCAACGCTTCATCGGCGCTTCCAAACGGCCGTGCTCACAATGTTTCCTCCTTGGCGATCATCACATCGACACGGCGGTTAGCGGCGCGGCCTTCCGGCGTTGCATTGTCGGCGATCGGCTCGTCCTCGCCCTTGCCGTCGACGGTCAGTCGCGAGGGATCGCTGAACTTCGGCGCCATCATCGTTTCGACAGCCTTCGCCCGAGCCACGGAAAGGTCGAAGTTGGACTTGAACGGGCTCGATTTTCGCGGCTTCACATTGTCGGTGTGGCCGACGATCCTGATCGGTCCGCGCTCGGGTTCCAGGGCGGCAGCGATATCAGCGGCTATGGGCTGGAACTCTGGTTTCGCATCGGCCTTGCCGGACTGGAACAGCAGGAGATTGTTGATTTCCACCACGATGAAGTCGCCCTTGGTGTCCACGGTCAGCCCGCCGGCTCCGACTTCCTTGGCCAGCGCCGAGCGGATGCGATCGATCTGCGTGGTTGTGGCAGGAGGCGGGGTGACTTTCGCCGGCTCGGCTAACGGCGCCACGCTGGCCCGTTCGATGGCGATCGGCGTCGATGGGTTGAGCGCCAGCAATTCATCCGCGGCGGCGTCGCCTTCATTGGTGATGAAGACCCGCAACGCGAAGAATGCGGCAGTCAGCAGCGCTGATGCCGCTGCCGCAACGACCCAGAGCGGCAGGCGCGTCGACGACTGCGTCACCGTCGCCGACAGGCCCCGCCAATGGGGCGAGATGTCTTCGTCCGCGCGGGGCTTGAAATAGCGAAGCGTTTCGAAGACGTCGCGCCGAACACGTTCGAGGTTGGTGTCCTCGCGTGTCAGACCGCGATACTGGCCCTCAAACCCCAGCGACAGGCAGACATGCATCAGTTCGAGCAGATCGTAATGTGCCTCCGGGCTGGCTAGGACTTTGTTCAGCGCTTCGAAGAAGCCCGTGCCGTTGGGCTCGACGTGGAAGAACTGCGTCAGCATACTGTGCTGCACCCAGGCGTCTTTTCGTGGCCAAGGCAGGTTGCCGATGAGGTCGTCGGCTGTTTCGCACAGGACAAATTTCGCGATCCGCGCATCCTCTTCCGCGACCCCGGATTTCTCCATCGTTCGGTCGAACTTGTCTATCGCTTCGGCGACATGCTCCGCCAATGGCTCCGCTTGTCTCTCGACCGGGACAAGCCTGAGCTGGCCCAACAGCATCAGCAACGGTGCGGCCGCGGCAAGGATCGGGTTTGCCGCGGAATATCTGACACTTTCGGTGATATTGAGTAGGGTCTCCTGCCGCAGGGCCGGCGCCGGCGCCGCCGCAAGAGGAGTTCCCTGATACATCACGGTCCCGGATGTCCAGCCCGGCGGTGTCTGCCGGCCGACGCCGGGATCGAACACTGTCGAGTCCCTGATCTGCGAGGGTTGGCCGCCATCCGCGACAGGCTCCTGGGGGACCGGCGCCGGCTTTCGCTCGCGTCGTGGCGTGGCGCGAATGACGGTCTTGCGGGCCGGGCCGAAAGGATCGTCTTTCGAGCTCATGGCCAATCGTCCGTCCGCGCCTGACGCCCGCGCTCTTGCCGGCCAGGCGCAAAGCTTCTCGCGGTCAGGCAAAGCAAAGGCAGGCCCTGCAGGGCAGGGCTCTGTCTTAAGGAAAGTTGGCTATATTTTGCTATCCCGCCGTAAGATGACATTGTCGCAGACACCCAGGTCGACCAGCCTTACCCGTTTGGCGAATTGTCGTAAGCGATCGTAATCTCGGAAACTCTCGATTGGAACCGGATGCCACGCACCGAAGAGTTGTCTTCGTTGGCTGCAGCGCCACGGCTCCCCTGAAACGCCTATTTCTGCTTGTCGGCTTTTGCATAGGCTTCGCTGAAATAGGCCAGGAATATGTCCAGCATGCCGTTCTCGTGTGCTTCCTCCATGGTTCGCCAGGTCGTGACAAAAGCGTCCCATGCCTGGCTCTTCTTCGACGAGAACGATGTCGGCGGAAGCTTTCGTCCGATCGCTTCCGGAGACAGGTCGTCAAGCAGCCGCGACAGCGCGGCCTGCATGGCGGCATAGGTGGCGAATTCGTGGGTCTTGAGATCGCGGAATGCATCTTCGATGCTGCGCCTGGCATCGAGATAGCCGGTCCGGCGCCGTGCGAACATGATTTCGAGGATGTCGTCGGTTCCCGGAACGAACTTCAGGGGGTTGTTGTCGGCGGCACTGATCATCGTTCGCTGTGTGCTCTTGGCCAGCATCTTCGCCGCCGCGCGTGCCTTCAGCAGCAATGTCAGTTCCTCGACCACCGTTCGCAGCACCGCACCGATTTCCGCGGCAACTTCATGCGGGTCGCGCGATTGCAGCAATTCCGGCGAAATGCCGGCTCCGATGGCGATTTCCCTCAGCACTTCATCCCTGGTCGAGGGCAGGGGCGGTTGCGACGGGAACGTCGACGCCGCAACGCGCTGCCCGGACTGTTGCTCCGAGGGATCGAAAAACGGCCCATCTCCGAATTCCAGCGAGCGGCCTGCAGCGACCGGCATTTCGCGCTGCGTCGAACCGTGGCTGGGGTGACCGGTCGCAGCGCGCTCCTCATCGATCGACACAAAGACGACATAGCGGCCGATGAGCATCCGGTCGCCATTGGCCAGCCGATGCGGGCTGGTCA
This sequence comes from Mesorhizobium sp. M8A.F.Ca.ET.202.01.1.1, assembly GCF_004791595.1. NCBI lineage: Bacteria > Pseudomonadati > Pseudomonadota > Alphaproteobacteria > Hyphomicrobiales > Phyllobacteriaceae > Mesorhizobium > Mesorhizobium sp. M8A.F.Ca.ET.202.01.1.1. The sequence goes on from NZ_SRUN01000002.1 coordinate 538,299, forward strand.
TGCGCTGGTTTGATCCGTTGATGTAGGTTCCGTTGCGCGAGACGTCGTGCAGCCAGAACGCGCCTCCCTCGTAGCGGACCTCGCAATGCCGGCCGGAGATGAACTTGTCGGGGTCCGACAAGGTCCAGTCGCAAGCATCGCGTCCGATGTCGAAGCTGCGATCCCGCGCCGCGTAGCCGGCCGAGATGCCCGCAGGCAAGGCGTCGACATTGTTGATTTGCAGACTGATGTACATCCAGGATCGCCGCCGAACACTGACCGATACTCCACATTCTAGCAGTTTGCACATACAACAGGACAGCAGCGTTTCGAGGCGATGCATCGACAGGTTAAGGTTTTCCGCCGTGCGTCCTCTTTGGTCGGCAGGACAACATGTGGTAGGCTCAACACGGCCTGGTGCGGCGGGCTCTCAAAAGTTCCTGGGCAGATGACGGGAGCTTCAAATCCACCGCGCCGGCGGCCGCGTCCAGGAGGGGCTCGACCCATGCCGAACGAACGTGCCACGGTTGTGCAGACGCCGGTCGGCGCCGAACTGACCTTCACGCATCTTGTCGGCCGCGACGAGATTAGCCGTTGCTTTGCCTATACGGTTGGCTTCGTCAGTCCCAGCTCCGAGATCGATCCGCTGAAGATGCTGGGAGGCATGGTTTCGGTCGAAGGGGAATCCGATCCGGAACGCTGGTTCAGCGGCCTGGTGTCCGAGTTTCGCCTGACTCGCATCGAGGACCGGCTGGCCTACTATGAAGCGGTCGTCAGGCCGTGGCTCTGGTTCCTCGGCAACGTCACCGATTGCCGGATCTTTCAGAACATGACCGCTGTCGAGATCGTTGAAAAGATCTTCTCGAAATACGGCACGGCGAAATTCGAGAAGCGGCTGCAAGGGTCGTACCCCTCGCGCGAATACTGCGTGCAGTACGACGAGAGCGATCTGGATTTCGTGCAGCGCCTGCTCGAACACGAAGGCATCTTCTATTTCTTCGAGCATGACGAGGGCAAGCACACGCTCGTACTGTGCGATGCGATGAGCAAGCTGAAGCCGGCGCCGGGCTACGAGAAGATACCTTATAACTTTGAGGGACAGGGCTCGCGGCGCGACGTCGAATACATCACCGAATGGATTCCGGGCAGTTCGGTGCGGCCGGGGGCTTATGCCCATACCGACTATGATTTCCAGAAGCCTGGCGCCGATCTGATGGCGAAGTCCGCCCAGCCGTTCAGCCACAAGGAAGCCTCCGGCGAGAACTATCGCCAGCCTGGGGCGCATCTCGATGTCGGGCGCGGCGACACCCTGGCCGGCATCCGGCGCGAGGAACTCCAGGCCGTGCACCAGCGCATCACCGCGGTCGGAACCGTGCGCGGCCTCCATTCCGGCTGTACGTTCAAGCTGGAAAGCTTTCCGCGCGATGACCAGAACCAGGAGTATCTGGTTGTCAGCGCCGAATACAGGTTGTTCGATCCGGGCTACAGGACCCAGAACGAAGCCCACAGTGAGAATTACAAGATCGTGCTGGGTGTCGCGCCGACTGCCTTGCCGTATCGCGCGCCGCGGATCACGGCGCGGCCGATCATGCGCGGACCGCAGACGGCGACGGTGGTCGGCCCTTCAGGCGAGGAGATATTCACCGACAAATATGCCCGGGTGAAGGTGCAGTTCCACTGGGACCGCCTGGGCAAGAAGAACGAAAACAGTTCCTGCTTCGTGCGTGTCTCGCAGACCTGGGCCGGCAGCGGCTGGGGCTTCATCCAGATACCGCGCATCGGCCAGGAGGTGATCGTCGACTTCCTCGAAGGCGACCCTGACCTGCCGATCATCACCGGCAGGGTCTACAATGCCTCGCAGATGCCGCCCTACGGCTTGCCGGGCAATGCAACGCAGTCGGGGTGGAAATCCAACTCCTCGAAAGGCGGCGGTGGTTACAACGAGCTGATGTTCGAGGACAAGGCCGGCTCCGAACTGGTCAATTTCCAGGCGCAGAAAGACCACAACCTTCTGATCAAGCATGACCGCACCAAGCTGGTCCAGCACGACCAGTCGGACCGCATCGACCACGACGCCAAGCATTCTGTCGGCCACAACCTCGACGAGGATGTCGGCAACAACAAGACGGTCAAGGTCGGCGTCGACCAGACCACGAATATCGGCTCGAACGACACCGAGACGGTGGGCAAGAACCGCTCGCTGACAGTGGGTGCAAACGAGACGATAGGCATCGGTTCGAACTCTTCGGAGACGATCGGCTCTAACCACTCGCAGACGGTGGGGATTGTCCAGACGGTCACTGTTGGCGCTGCTCGCATCGACACGGTCGGGGCGTCTGAGACACGAAGCGTTGGCGGGCCGCAAGAGAATACAATCGGTTCGACACGGTCGGTCACGGTCGGCGCGGCGCAGAGCCATACGATCGGGGCCAGCGACAGCTGGAACATATCCGCCAGCCAGAGCATCGAGATCGGCGCGGACCAGGGCATAAAAATTGGCGGCGCCCAGATGGCCGAGATCACCAAAACCCGCAAGACAGAGATAGGCGTCGACGACAGCACACAGGTAGCGGGCGCACATGAGCTGAAGGTTGGAAAAAAGAGCCTGGTCCAGATCGCCGACGACTCGGCCTTCAACGTAGGCAAGAATTATACGCTCGAGGCGAAGGACTCGATCACGCTGAAGTGCGGAAGTGCGGAGATCATCATGAAGAAGGATGGGACGATCAACATCAAAGGCAAGGATATTTCCATTGATGCTTCCGGAAAGATCAGCGGCAAGGCATCCGGCGATATCCAATTCAAGGGCAGCAAGATCCACCAGAATTAGAGGGACGAAGCATGGCTGAAGTTCGTGATCGCATCGATGGTGTCGTAATCGGCATTTTCCTGGGATTTGACGACACATCGCCGCTGGTCGTCTTTCCTGGAAACCCTGTCGAGACAGCGATCGCCGCGCGAAGCCTGATCAAACTCGATGCCAGCATGATCGGCGCTGAAGTTGCGCTGCTCTTTCGGGAGGGTGATCCCTTGCAGCCGCTGATCGTGGGTAAACTCGTGGAGCCTTCGCGTCGGGCTCACGCGCAGCAGATCGTGCGTGACGGTGAATTGGTCCACATTGTCGGCAATGAGCGCATCGAACTGCGTTGCGGCAAGTCCGTAATCATCATGGAGAAGGATGGCCACATCACCATCCGGGGAACCTATGTCACCAGCCACGCCAGTGCGGCCAATCGAATCCGCGGCGGCTCCGTGAACCTGAACTGATGCCGGTGCCAATCCTCTACGAAATCGTGCGCCAGCATGTGGAACAGGCAGCCTTCCTGTGGACGGTATACCATTACCATTTGCTGCATCCTGATGAAAACCCGGACATGGATGATGAGCGCCTTGCGAGGTTGATAGAGCGCCTTGAAGCTTTTCTCGATGGAGCCAGGGTCGCGGGTGAGGCCGGCCGAAAGATTGCGCAACAGCGCTTCGAAGAGTTCCCGGAAGCGGGAGAACTGTTCGTGGTTCAGATGCTCTCCGCCCAAAAGCCGATCCGCATCATCGACCTTGATCTTGCCAAGGTGCAGCGCTTTATAGAAGTCAATTTGGGAAAGGCCTGAGGTGACCCTCGACAGGGTAACGTTCCGAGGCAGACTATTCCGATCTTTCGAGAAGTTCGGGAGGCACAGGCATGAGAGTCCAGCCCATGCCGTCGTGACGAGCCAAGCCTTCACGATCGAAATACCAGATGATGCCTTGCTTGACCTCGATGTTCTTCGGGCTGCGATACTCGGCGGGCAGGGGTAGGGTGTCCAACAGGGTCAGCTTGGTGTCGAATATGAAGATTGCTGTCTTACCCAACACATAGAGTTTCGAGCTATCGAGGCGGATACGGAGGAACTTCTCGAGCAAACCTTCGACGGAGGCGTCCTCCATCGTGCCAGGTCCTGTTCCCGTAACAATGGTACCGCCGCCGCCCACGGCAACGAGACGCGATGCGTCCACAAAGACAAGATCATACAAGGACTGATTGTTTGGGAGTTCTGCCTGGCCCCATTCCCCATCGTTGTAGAAGTAGAGGCAACCTCGTGCGGCATGCTTGGGGCGGCTGTGGGTGTATCCGCAGACCGCCAGTTTGTTCGGGCTGATCGCGGCGATGCCCTCCAGGAAATTGTTTGCCATTCCATCGACGTCACGCTCGCAAATCCGGACCCATTCATCCTTCCTGGGTCTGAAATAGACTTGGGAACCGTCGCCGCAAACATAGAGGATGCCCGCCTTCTGGGTGATGCCAAGCGTCGAACCAAGATCCTCGGCATCCTCGCTGAGGACGCCGGCACCGGGGATCTTTTCGTAGTCCACGTCCTCGGTCAGAAAGTAGAGGTCGCCCTCGTTGGTTAGAGCGACGAACACATTCTCGTTGTCGCTCTCGAATGGGTAGGCGCAAACGGAAACGACTGTTCGAGGGATGTCGACATCCGCGACCTGTTGCTCCGTCGTGTCCTGAAACATGAGGAAGCGCGAATACGGATCCTCGTCGTCGAGTTCGGTTGGGACCGCGGCGATAAGATCTGGAGCAATGTAGCCCGACGCTCGTATCTTCATCTGCGTACTCCTGGTGTGTCGGTCTATTTTCTGGGCTTTGGCGGCTTCATCGTCTTCTTGGCCTCCTTGCCGGGCAATGGGTTGGAGGTTCTACCCTTCTGGCTGGCCCCGAATGCGCTTTGCTGCTCCTCCACCGCTTCCTTTGCCTTCTTGATGCAATTCGCATTGAGATCCTGAAGGTCGTCGAGACATGAAATGGTTGCTTCGGTAATCTTGCTCATCGGCGCAACGCCGAGTTTGCCCTGCGCTTTCAACTTGGCTTTCGCATCCGCTAGTTTTTTGCCCTTGAGTTTGGCCAGGCCGGGTCGGCCCAGCGTTACGATCTGCTCACGGTCAGCCTCATGAATCCGTTCGTGATCATCAGGACTGAGACAGATGCATACCCCCTCTCCGAGCGTCGGAGCATTGGCGATGCGCGTCGATGTAACGTCCGCGTTCGCCCGACTGCCCGTTCGGAAACACTTGTCCGGTACGATATGGTGTGCCTCGCCGCCATTGTCGTTGCAGACCGCGGCGATCGCGTCATAGGAGCCAATCAGGCATTTTTCCGTGCTGTAAATGACTCCGGCGCCGGTGGCCAGTTTCGGAAAGGTCAGCGTATTTCCCTGCGGTGAAGCATGATTGTTGGTGGACAGGTCCGTCATCCGGTTGACGGGCTCGCCGTCGGCCTTGACATTGCTCGACCAGGCGACGGCGTATTCCTTGCCGGTATTCTTCGATGTGATGATGCCCTTCTTGGTCGCGCAGCCCGCTTCAGTGCCACTTGTCTTGGTGTAGTAGGATTTGTTTTTCTGCGTGATCGTCTGGCCACCGATCTTGACGGTGCTGGTGCCTTTGTCCGTGTCGCTGTCGAAGCCGAAAGAAGGATAGGGAATCGGAACGCCAGGGGGCGTTGCCGGATTCTCCGGCGGCGTGAAGCAGACATCAGGAAAGGCCGCTATGACCTTGTTACCCTGCGCCTTGCAGGCGACTTCCAGACTGTTGGCGTAGACTGTCATCTATGCAGCCCTCGCAGCAAAGATGGCTGCGCCGCACGCGCCGGAGTCTTCGGACGCCTCGATCAGGACCGGATTACCGGCCGCGTAGCCCTTCCTTGCCGCCGCGAAGGCCATGCCGATCATCACAGGCACCGCCGCCGCTCCGATATTTCCAAGCGATTCACCCGGCGACCACAGGTCTTGAAAGTCATGCGCACCCCGCACGAGCCGAAGGCTTGCCAGGGCCGTTTGCTTGAACCAGTACTGCTCTCCGATAAGGTCCGAAATACGGAACCCCAACTGGTTCATCTCGATGCCGGCCTCCTTCAGCGCGTGCCGATAGGCGGTCGTCAACCCGTCCCCGCGCAGCGGTTCGTCAGCCTCGTTGTAGATGTATGCATTCTCTCGGGCGAGGCCCAGACCGTGCAGCCTTAGTCCGGATCCATGACCAGCATGGGTGCACAGCACAGCGGCCGCGGCCTCGCCTGGAATGAAGCCGTTCGGATTGTTGGTGGCCAGCAAGCGACGGTTCGCCAGATAGAAGCCTATCGCCTCGGGAGTGAGGTAGCTGTCCACCCCTGCAACAATGACTGCTGAGGTTCCCCCTTCGGCCAGCAGCCGGCGCGCCTGCTCAAGTGCTACCAGTCCGGATGGCCGGCCATGCGATATGGTGCGCGATCGTGGGTCGACGGCCATCTCAAGGATCGCGCATACATTTCGCACGAGCGCGGAGGCATCCTGGACGGGTGAACCAGGCCGCGACGCCTCTGGAAGGCACAACAACATCGGCGTCCGTTCGCGTGCCTGTGGCACCGTGGTGCATATCTCGCTTATCGCGGCCGCCAGCATATGGGTCATACGCTTCTGGCCGATCCATTTTCGCGGCATGGTGACAGGGGAGCCAAGCAGCCACTCGCCTTCATCGTCGGCGTACTGCGTCTCCTTGAAGCCGTCCAGGCGGGCGCGGAGCGCCGCACAAGACGACGGCGCATCAAGGCCGACGGCCGTCACCATCCCGGTCGCTACGATGTCGAGCGCAGCCGTCATGCGTCCTCTGCCTCCGGCTGGATCGGCTCCGCGATCGGCCGGACATATGGCTTCTTGACGGCTTTGGCGTGGAGCATGCCTGGTGTCGGCGGCCCGACCCAGCATTCGGTAAAGTCGAGGATCGTGCGCTGGAGGCGTTGCGACACACGCCAGACCAATGAAAAGCGCCGATTTTCGGTGTCGAACAAAACAGTGTCCGGATGAATATCGGCCTCGAATGCCTTGGTGTAGCCCTTGAACATTGCAACTTTGATGGCCGTGGCTGGCATTCTGAAATGTTCGCGCCCCCTTGGCGTCAAATTGATCAGCTGCATTTCCTCGCCACCGCGCGGCGGATCGATTTGCTGGTCGGGCGGGGCCACCTGGAAGTAGCGTTCGTCGAAGTCCGGCGGCAGAAACGGGAAAATGTTGTTGGCCCAATTGTCGTCATAGGTGCCGCCATATTCGATACGGCCCGGCCAACCGCGGCCCATCGGGCCAAAGCTCATCGGCTTGTAGTCGCCGAAGGGCGAGCGGATCTCTTCGCCGACAGCTTGCGTGTTCGGCAGACGCAGGCCGGGGATGAGGCGCTGGTTCCTGATGCGCGACCACCCGGTTCCGACTGGGTTGTATTTGTAGCTGGCCGGCAGCTTGTCCTCCGGATCCAGCCTGTCGACGCCACCCCAGGCGACGTCATAGGAGATGGGCAGTTTCAGGAAGGGTTGCGGCGATGTGGCGGTAAAAACCGGGCCGATGGCGCGCCATTCGCGGTGGCCGACGACCTCGAACAGTTTTGACCAATTGCCAACCTTGATGCCGACCGGCACGCGCTCGGCCGGGCGCCCGCCCGGCGCATAGGCGCAGCCATTGGCGATCACGTCGCAGCGCGGTTTGCGGAAGGCGAAATCGGTTTCCCATAGCGTGGCGGAGTAGCCGGGTTCACCGGTTTGCGTGTCGGCAAAAACCAGCGGCACCTGTTCTGCCGATCTGTGCACCAGCCCGCCGGGCGTTGCGGGAAAGTCGAACGTGCCCTTGACCACCACGACGACCCACTCACGCCCGGTCGTGTCAGCGCTCACGCTGAACTCGTGCCGGTAACCCATCTGGTTCCAGATCCGCATCAGCTGGTCTCCCAACTGGCGGCGAGAATCTGTTCTAGCGTCGTTTGCGGCGATTGCGGATCGATGTCGAAAATGTCCGAACGGGCTGTCCACATCACCATGTCGCCGATGACTTCTTCATCCGGCTCGACAGGCGGCACCGGCAGTCCGGCCAGCGTGGCATCCAGCTCGTCTGGCGTCAGCTCACCGTTCTGGGCGGCGATGGCCGCCTCTTCGATCGCGGAAAACCACGCCTCGGCGTCGGCCAGCAAAACCGGAGCTTCAGAAAGCTGCGCAACGACGCTCAGAGGAAACTTCCTGCCGACCCTGTCGGCGCTTTGCACAATGATGCCTGCCGATGCGCCGAAGGACGCCGGGCCGGCCAGAAAGCGCAGCGCGGTTGTGCTTGGCCAAATTTCCGAGCCGAACAGCGGGACGAGATGCTGCGCCAGCCAGCGGTCCCAGCCGCGGACAAAGTCGCCCGACAGCCGCCGCGTCACGAAATCGCCGGTGGCGGGCATTTTGCCGTAGAAGCCGGGCAAGGTCATATCTGTGGCGGACATGAGAATTTCTTGAACATCTGCAAATTGTAGGGGTTCTCGACGCTGGCGGCCTTGAGTTCGAAATCGGCCCACATTCCCTTCGTGCCTAGGCGCAGGCTGTAGACATCGGAGAGCGATGTGCCGGCGAAACGGCCGTTGCGCAGCATCCTCAGCCACGCCCAGCTGCCAGTCTCGTTGAGCATGATTTCGGGCGAACCGTCGATCGGCTGGAAGGCGAGCGAGATGACCCCGGTGCCGTCCTTGCCCGGCCAGGTCATCGGTTGCGGCCGCGTCGCATTGTTGAAATAGACGAGGGTCTGACCATCGAGATTGAGCGTGACGCGCGTAACGTTGGGAGACAGGTCCTTCGGTTCGAGCGTGAAGCTCATCACTGGCCCAGTACCACCGGGAAAGAGATCGTCGCGGATATGCCTGGCCTGCTCGAACGCCGCCAGCGCCGAAGGATCGAGGCCGAAATCGGCACGCCATTTCCATGGCTGGCTGGTGGTGTCGACATAGTTGATCAGGTGGTCGTTGATGAAACCGTCGATCAATCCGGCCGGTCCAAACAGGCGGGCGAAATCATGCACATTGACATCCACCGCGCTGTCGGCGCTAAACGGATAGCGGTCGTTCAACGCCGCCTGGCAGAAAGGCAGTATGTCCGCGCGCCAGATGGCGTTGAGCTCCGATGTGACCGCCTTTTGCGTCAAATTGCTGGTGTCACCGGCAATTCCGCTAAGCCAGACATTGATGGGGTCCGGCAGGATCTGTGCTTGCCTCGCGACGGCACCGGTCAGCTCGGCGAGGCCGCCTTGCTTCTTGATGGCATCCTGCGGATTGGGGTTGGCGGTGACCGTCTGCAGGACGTTCGACAGCGCGGTCAGCGCGACAACGGCGGCATCCAGTGCCGGCGGCTGGCCGTCGACCTCGGCAATGGTGCTCTTCAGCGGTTTGAAATGTTCGGCCACCAGATTGCCGGTCAGGTCCACCTCGCTGGCTGACCCGGCGCGGGGCAGCAGCTTCGCACCGCTCGTCGCCAGCTTGCCGAGCTTGCCGAGCTTGCCGAGCAGTTTCGAGGCGCCCTTGGCCGCCGACTTATCGTCGGCGGGGGCCTCATCGGAGCGCGTCAGTTCGGTCTCCTGGACGACCGCCGTCAGCAGCCGTTTCAGCGCGGAATCGGCACTTGAGAGATCCTTCAGATTTTCGCTGGCGACATTGAGATCGGTTAGTGGCGCGAGCCGCATGTCTCGCAGGAAGCTGTCCCATTGTGCGATGTAGTCGTCATAGTAGAGTTTCAGAATATCCTCGGACAGCGCCGAGACCGAGGTCTCGGAGTTTTCCGAGCAGCCGCCGGCGAAAACCGCGCGATCGAGTGCCGCCTGGGCGGCGACATCGTCGATGCGGTCGAGAATGGCGTCGTGGAAGCCGGCATAGGTGAAGGCTCCGTAAATGCCGACGCGAAGTGTCTTGTCGGAACGCCGCGCAAACACCTTGCCACCATTGGGGCCGGCAAAATTGGCAGGGATCCACTCCTTGAGCCCGGCCACCTCCGGATCGGCCAGCAACTGCTTGTAGGCCCGCGCCGGCAACGAGATCGTGCACACCGTTTTCAACGCTTCGGCAACCAGCGCCTGGTCGGGCGCGACATAGCTTTCGTCGACCGCCATACGGCGGATCGCGGCAAGCTGATGCTCTTCGGCATCGGCGGTCGGAAAGGGTGCCGCGGCGGCGAATTCCGGCAGGCTGTTCACCCACCAGTTCTGGGCGAAATCGGTGTCCATCTGCGACAGGCCCGTCATCATGCGATAGGTCTTCAACGCGCCGAGCATGAAATCCGGATCGCGGATCTGCCGCCACATGGTCGCCTCGAGCAATGCGACCATGCGTGGTTCAAGCACGTTGCGCAGGGCGTGGTCGTACGTGTCGGCCTGGGCCCGCACCAGTTCCGCCGAGGCCGATGGGCCCAGCAGATCTTGGGCGCTGCCCGGCGGTGCCGTCTTGGCATTCGCGACCGCGTCCATCGCTTCGAGAGCGCCGTCGATGTCGGGTTGCTGCACCGATGCCGGATTTGCAGCAGCGGAAGTCAGGGGCGCTTGCAGCGCTTCGAACTGGCCTGCCTGTGCCGTGATCGCGTTGCGGTTGTCAAAATAGGACCAGGTGAACAGCCCGCCGGCCAGCAAGGCCGCCCCCGCGCATGCAGCCGCCGCACCGCGCCAGATCCAGGCGCGGCGGCGCTGCGCCAGCGGATCGAACGTGCCGAGGCCGGCTTCCTTGAAGATGACCTCGGTGAGCAGGTTCTTCAGGAAGAAGCTGCGTTTCTCGACCCTCGGTGCGGGCAGGGCCCGCCGTGGCGGCAGGCCGAACGACGACGACAGCGCCGCGGTCAGTCGGTCGATGGGCGCTCCTTCCTGCGTCGCCGATGTCAGATAGAGCCCACGCAGCCAGGCGGCCTCTTCATACCGGCTTTCGCCGAACATCGCCTTGATCAGCACCTGGATCGGTTCGGACAGGCTGGACAGTTGGGCGGGAAACCTGAAGATCTCGGCACGGGCGGCCAGTTTGTCCTCATCCTCCAGGCGCGGCACCAGCCGCCGCTCGAGTTCCGTCGAGAGCGTCGAAATTTCGCGTTCGATGGTCTTGGCGTCCACACGCGCATCCAGCGCGAAGGTCGTTCCCCAGACCTGCTCGCGCGCGGGGGTGGACAGGCTGCCGAAGAAAGCCTCGAAACCCTTGATCAGATCGGCCTTGGTCAGCATCAGATAGACCGGGAGGCGGATTTCGAGCCGGTCGTTGAGTTCGGCCAGCCGGCGGCGGATTTTGCGGCCATGTGCCTTGATGGCTTCGTCACCCTCCGAAAGCACGTCGATCGAAAGCGCGACGATCACACCGTTGAGCGCGCGGCGGCCGCGATGCTTCTTCAGAAGGTCGAGGAAGCCCAGCCATTCCGCCGCGTCGACATCGGGCTGGCTCTCCTGTTGGACATAACGGCCGGCGGTGTCGATCAGAACCGCGTTCTCGGAAAAGAACCAGTCGCAGTTGCGCGTGCCGCCGACCCCTTGCAAATCGTCGGTGAGGTCGATCGGGAAGTTCAGTCCGGACTGCCGCAGGGCCGTGGTCTTGCCGGTGGCTGGCGGCCCAACGATCACATACCATGGCATCTCGCGCAGGAACTTGCGCCCGCCGAGCTTGCGGCGCTTCAGTTCGGCCATCACCTCGGCGAATTTGGCACCCACGGCCGCGACGTTTTCTTCGCCAGGCCCGAGGGGCTTCTCCGCAACTGGTGGGGCGATCTCGGCGACGAACATGCGATTGGCGCGGATGGCGCGGCGCTGCGCGATAATCAGCCAGACCAACCACAGGATGATCAGCCCCGCGATCATGGCAATGCGCACATTGTCGGAATCGAAAGGCGAATAGGGACCGATCCTGACGATCGGACCGAACACCCAGATCACCAGCGAAAGCAGCGTGATGCCGATCAGCGTCCACAGCCAGCGCGATGTCAGGACCGCCCACAGGAAGCGCAGGATGAACATCTCACAGCCTCTTTTCGACGAGCACCTCGACACGGCGGTTCAAGGCTCGCCCCTCGCGCGTGCTGTCGCTGGCCACCGGGTCGGTGGCCGCGCGGCCTTCGGAATGAACGCGGTCCTGCGGCACCCCGTTCTGCACCAGCATGTCGGCGATCGTCTGGGCGCGCGCCTCCGACAGTCGCTGGTTGGTCGACAGCGGATTGGTCTTTTGCAGGGGAACACCGTCCGTATGACCGATCACGGTGATGTTTCCGATCAGCTCCTGATTGGCGAGGATTACCTTGGCGATCGAACCGATCAGGGGCTCGAAGCCGTCGCTCAGTTGGGGCCGCGACGACTGGAACAGTTCGGGGTTGGAGGCCTGGATGATCAGCTTGGCCAACGAAACGCTTTCGGTGCCGCTGAGGGCGGATTTGAGCTCGGCCGGGGCCCCGGCCTGGAATTCTGGCAACAGCGCAAAATCCACTTTTTCAGGGGGCGGGGCATCGACCTTGGGCGACGTACGGCTGATATCGCCGCGTGTGGGCGGCGGCAGAGCGCGCACAAGGGCGGAAAGCTCGACTGCCTGGCCGCTCAGCCCCATCGACAACCCGATATGGATGGCTGTGGCAACAACCGCCGCGCCGAGCGCCATGACCCAGATCGGAACGATGAAGCGCTGCGGCTCGTCGGATGCGATGACGCCCTTCCAGTTTGGCGACAGCGGCGCACCTTCGGCATCGGCATCGCGCAGGAAGCGTGCCGCGGTCAGGCGAACCGCATTGAGCGAGCGATCGCCTGACCGGCCGGGCACTCGATATTTTCCGCGGAAGCCGAGCGCCATGCAATCATACTGCAGCTCCAGCAATTCGCGATCGCGATTGGGATGGCGCTCCAGTTCGTCGAGCCGCGTGAAGAACTGCGTGCCGGCATCGACATCGCCGCGCAGCATCACCACAAGCGGCTGGCGCGGCCAGGCGCTGGCTCCGCCCCATGGCGTGTTCAGAGCTAGATCATCAAGCAACGCCGCCACGACCCAGGCTGCCTGATCGGCCCGCTCCATCGAGGACCCTGTCGACATTGCCGTGTCGCGTGCCCGAACCAGTTCCTCAAGTAGCCGGGTGCGCAGCGTTTCCGGGTTCTCCGGCGCCAGTGCGCTTTCAAGCTCCGGCGCGAATTCCAGCAAGGGCGCGAATGCGTTGACGAGCGCATTCGGGTGGGTGCGCGACCGCTTTACCGCCGCGCCCGGCAACAGCGGCGCCATCGGCCTCGGCGTCGGCGCGCCGGTCAGCCGTATGCGGGTGCGTTCGCGATCCTCCGACAGTCCGAAAGGATCATCGCGGCTCATGATCTCACCTGTTCACCGAGTAGCAGTCCACCTGCGGCTCGCTTGGCAACACGCCCGAAACGCCGATGACGAAGCCGGGAGCATCGAGCAGCGACGCCCAGTGCTCGCTTTTCTGGTCCAGCTCAAGGCATAGCCGATCGCCATCGTAGGGAATCTCGCGCGGCTGGGAATGAAGCGGTTTCAGCGGAATGCCGGGCAAACGCGATTTCCACAGGCCTTCGAACTGGTCGGCCGAACCGACTGTCGCCTGATTGACGAAGATCTTGCGTAGCGCGTCCTCCGACAGCTCCGAACCGACCCGGATGACGATGCGGCTGGCCACCAGCAGCTTCGGGTTGTCGATGCGGATTTTCCAGACATTGGTCGAATGCCGCATGACCGGCAGCGCACGCGATTTCGGTTCGATGTAGCGCAGGCTGAGGATAAGCGAGCGCAGCGCGTCGGCCAGCGCCATGTACGCGGGCCCCGGTGCCATGTGGTCGTAGGCGGGCAACTCGCCCAGCCGCCGCGCGCTCGATCCATAGGTCGCCATCGAACCGGCGAGTCCGGCAAGTTCCAGGTAAAGCTCGGCAGGATGGAAGACATCCTGCGCCAGCATGTGGGCCAGCCGCGGGCGCGCCGCATTGGCGAGGTTGAGCATCAGCAGGTCTTCGACGCTGCGCCCCGGCCCGCCCATCACCATCTTGCCGTGCGCCTCGGCGATCTGGTCAAGCCCCGTGACGACTTCCAGCAGCAATTGCCGGTACCAGGCCACGGCGCCGGTTACCAGTGTCGGCGGCAGGAAGGTCTCGTCCAGCGCGACGCCGCCATCGGCTCGAACCCCCTTGAGGTCGGCGATCGGCAAGGCGGTGTAGCCACCGACGGACTTGCCTGGTGCGAGCAGCAGCGCCTGCGGAACGGCGATTTCGATTTCTTCAGGGTCCGAACCGCCTTGGACGGCGTCACGTACCGAGACGATCCGCCCATGATAGCGTGCCCCCGAAGTGGCGGCGTGTGCTGGATCGAAGCCGACACCGCCGGGCGGTTCGAGCGGCAAGGCCACCAGCACCGGTCCGGCAGCCGTGTCTGGCGTCACCGGCAACGGCCGCGGCGCGTCCATCATCTCCGGAATGGCGAAAGGTGTTCCGTCCGGGAAGATGCCGCGAGCGGACAGGATGGCGATCTGGCCTGCATCGAGTAACGCCTGGTCCAACGTCAGCTGCTGAAAGCCGAACGTATGCAACTGCCCGGCCTGCAACGCGCCGCGCACGGTCGCCTCGAAGAAACGATCCTGCTGCTGAAAATGCTGGGTCCGCAGGAAAAGACCCTCGGACCACAGCACCCTGTTTGCATCGCTCATGCCGTTACTCTCTGCATTGAGCTTCCCTTGCCCTGGCCGCTAGGCGGAGATACCGCCCTTCCCAATCGTGACATTGATCGTGAATTTTGATCCCGACGACACCGACTTGGTTGTGCGCCAGTTCCTGCCGGTGGGCTCGCGGATCAATGCGACGAAGCCCAGCGCTGTCGCATCCGGCTCGACGGTGATGGTCTTGGACGCGGATTTTCCCGGCCCGACGGCGATCTGGTCGGATCCGATGAGATCGCCTGCCAGCGCCGATCCGGCATCGCCCTGCAGGGCAAAGTAGTCGGCGGAATTGAATTTGCCGGTGCTGCGCAGCCGCATGACGAGAACCGTCACCGGCCGGTCGCCGCCGCCTGGTCCAGGGTTCATGCCTGCCCCACCTGTCACATTGATGGTGATTACCGAAGGTTTCGGCGGACCGCTCTGGCAAGCCGCAAGCAGTCCGGTTGCGCCCAGGGCAACGATGAATTCGCGTCGGTCGATCATGTCTCACTCCTCCTCATATGCATCCCGAAAATCGGCGCCGATTTCGCCAAGAAAGCTTTTTTCCGCACTCTCGGCGATTTCACGATGGCGTTTCTGGTAGAGCTCCCACAGCTTGGCGCCGCGCCCGCCCGAAAGCAGGGTGCCGATCGCGGAATTCGATTTGAGCTCCTGCTCGATCGCTGCCGGCTCAAAACGGTCGACCATCCGCCGCAAGGCGGCCTGCACGCCGCGCCAGGCGCGCACGTGATGTTGCGCGAGATCGCGAACCGCGTCGGCGATTGCCGCTTCGCCGGCGAGAAAGCCGGGGCTGCGTTCGGCAATAAGAGTGACGATGGCGTCGTCGACCGTCGGCAGGAACTTCAGTGGATTGACTTCGGAAGCCCCTACCATGGTCTGGGCGACACGGGCATTGCCCTTTTCCTCGGCCCGCTTGCGCAGAAGCTGCATCAGGCCTTCCATCATCAGCCGGTATTCGCGGCCGAACTTCTCCATTTCCGCGATGCTGTCGCGGCCAGGGAAATCGGCTTCCTCGACGCCCATGCCGTGCAGGAATGCGGAGCGAAGCGCCTTGTCGCCCGGCTGGGCCACTGCCGGCTGGCGGGCGGGCGTAGCGGCAGCACCTGTCCGCGCCGGGACGGGGCTATCAGCCGCCTGCCCGGGCAAATCCCAGGGATTGGCGGGTCGCTGGGCGACGCGCTCGCGCTGGCCAGTCGAACCGACGCCGTTTGCCGAACCGGTCGCGGCGGCGGGTCCGAAACCAAAATCATCGCTGAAATCGGACGGTTTTCCATGAGCGAGTTGGGCTTCACGGCCGAGGGACGGCACGGGGTCGAGGCTGAATGGATCCGTTTGGCTCGCCGCGCCGCCCGGTTCGAGGTAAGGGGTGGCGTCTTTCGCCACAGGCGTCGAAACCGGATCGAGGCTGAACGGGTCATCGAAAGCAGGCGAACTGCGCCGGCTGGAGGCGGCACGCTCGAACGCGCCCGCAACCGGCTGCTCGAACGGATTCGGCAGATCAGCCGGACGTGGCCGTCGCGGCTCCTCCTCGACCTTGGCGGAAAAGAAGTCGTCACGGCCGATGCTCACCGGCGCCCGCGATGCCGGCGGCAAGCGTTCCGCAACCGGCTGGCTGGCGGCAGGTGCCTGGGCAGTTGGCGTCTGTAGGTCGACATGGACGACGTAGTCGCCAAGTCTCAGCCGCATGCCGCTTTGAAGGCGCGTCGACTGGCCGGCACCAAGCGGGCTGTCGGAGTCGTTTATGAAAAGTCCACTGCTCGACATGTCTGTGACGAAATAGCCGTCTCGCCCGCCAGTGATCTTGCAATGGGCGCGGGAAACGAACATGTCGGGATCGTTGATCTGCCAGCCCGCGTCCGCACTGCGGCCGATCACCAGCTCACCTTCGTCAAGCCGGGTCTGCCGTACCGCCTGGGTGCGTGGCCCTTGCTCCAGCGTCAGCAGCAAGCTCATGCCGCGACCCCCGCCATTTCCGGCCGCCATCCGACAATTGTCCGCAGCCGCAGATCGTCAGCATCGCCCCTTTCGGCGGGCCGCGCAAGCCAGGCGGTCCGGCCAAGCTGGACCGCTCCGAGACGGGGTGGAGGCACCGCTTCAAGCGCCAGCACGATGCGCAGGTCGACGTCGAGTGATTCCCCGACCATGTCGCGAACGGCGTGCTTGAACAGTTTGAGACGCGCGCCTCCCGGTAGGAAGGCCTTGAACTCCTCAAAGGAGAGAGGGCCGACGCGCAGCTCGATCCTGCTTTGGCGGTTGAAAACGCGCGGGCCGATCGTCGCCCCCCGGCCGAGCCCCGCATAGGCTTTTGCGAGGCGGGTCTGCAGCCCGGTTGGTATGGTTATCCAGGCGGCGATGAACTCCTTGATCTGAACCGGCACCCTGAACGCTTCCGCCAGAAACAACGTCAGCCGTTCCGGACCGTCGACCTGGCTGGCGAGCGCTGCGGCTTGACGAAGCTTAACAATGTCGAGATCAGGATTTTTGGCGCCGGGAAGTCCGATCCCCGCCATCGCTTCAAGCATGGCGCGAACGCGGCCGCCGACCGCGCGCTCGACCTGGACCGCCGGATGCGCATCCGCCCAGGCCCGGTAATAAAGGGCAATCATACGGTGCTGGAGGATGTTGACGAAGTCTACGAAGGTCGTGTCGCTGGTCTGCTGTGCGTCGGCACCGGCGAACCAGCGCTGCGACAGGCGGTCAAGCACCCAACGCGTCAGATGCAGCGGCATCGGCCCTTCGGGCCCCAACAGACCGAGATTTGAAACGGTGACTCGGGCCGGTGCCTTGTCGGTGGCCTCGCGGAATTGCGCCAGGTCCCGCGCGGAAAAGGCGAGGCGCACATGCTGGCCGAGCCTTGCCGGCTCGCGGTCGGGGCGCCCTGAATGGCCGAACAGACCGCTCCGCTGTTCGAGACGGCGCAACAGTTCGAAAAAGTCGAACGCTTCAGACAGACCTTCGGCCCGGTCCGGGCCGCTACTGTCTAGATCAGGTAGCGATTGCCGGGCGTCATCGGCCATGGCACATCCTCCTGCTTCTGCAGCAGCCGCGTGCGGGTTCGCACGAAGCCGTTTATTCCGGCATGACGGGCAAACAGCCGCGCCAGCAAGGCCGAAAGCAGCAAGGTGCTTTGCCCGGCCAGCACCGACTGATCGACATGCAGCGTCACTTCAGTGCCACGCCCGAAGCACATCGGCCCGTCGATCTGCAGCCGTTCGATCACCGACCGCGAGTCGATGCGCACGATCGAGTGGACGTTGCGGGCAAGGCTCGGATCGCCCCGGTCGGCATAAAGATCAAGCAGCGCATGCAGCGGGTCGACGCCGCGGCCTTCCTTGGCGAGGCTGAGAAAGTTGAGCGCCAGCTGCGCCACCAGTCGCCAGGCGAGATCGTCGGCCCGGGACTCGCCTTCGGCCCCGGTGGGCAGTGCCGCGGGGATGGCCGGCTGCGGCGGACGCAACGCACCGAGCAGGCGAACAGATTCGACCGGATCACCGGCCTCCAGCGTCAAGGTCGGATTGTCGTCGAGGATCGGCAGGTCACGGTTGGTGCAAAGCGCCATGATGTCGAGACGCTTCAACGGCCGGTTCGCGGCGGTTCCAAGTGGCCGGGATACGGCCAGGAAGACATCGTCCCCGGTGTATGACGTGCGGGTCAGCCCATCGCGCCGTTCATCCTCAGTCGCCCGGCGTGGGCGCCGTTCCGTGGAATAGACCCAGCCACTGCCGCGGTTCTGCCCGAGGCTGAACAACTCAGGTATCTCGGCGTCGCTGCCTTCACTGTCGGCATCTTCGACGCGGAGGACACGATAGATCTCGAAGTCGCGCGCCCGCGTGCGGTCGGCGTGCAGCACCTGCCGCGTCTTGCGCGCGTCGAGTTCGACGACGTTGCACTCGCGCTCGAACAGATTGATGATCGGCGTCGCAAAAAGTTCGAAATCCGCCGGCGTCAGATCGGCGAGTTCGGGCGCCGGGCGGCGGAACAGGAAGATGATCTCGAGTCCGCCCTCGCATTTGCGCACCACCGGCTGCAGCGCCGAGACCCTCACATAGTGAAAGCGTTCCGGCATGACAAAGTATTCGCGCAGCAGGCGGTACCCTTCGAATGTCGGGCGGGTGCGCGGCATCAGGGCCTCGTCGTCGCTGATGCCGACCATTTCGGGTGCCGGCAAGGGCGACAGCCGGTTGGTCTTGCCTTCCGGCCTTGCGCCTATGGCCACGCAGGCGCCGAAGATCGCATCGAACAAAAGCGGCGCCTTGGTGCGTCCGGCAAAGTAGAGGTCAAGCTGGTCGAGCGCCAATTCGTCGAGTTTGCCTTTTCCGGTCCGCGTCAGAGCCAGACGCAGCGCCGCCTCGCCGCCGGTGTCGCCGATCGGCCCTATGCCGGCCGCCGCCAGCGCACTGCGATCCTGAAAATAGCTGACCGAAGTGATTGCTATCGGCCACAGCGTCATGTCTTGCGCTGTGGAGAAGGTGCAGCGCGTCGACAGGCCGGGCTGCAGGCTGGAGACCAGCCGCGTGTTGCGCTTGACGACGTGGCCGGCGGGCATGGTCTGCACCTGCTGGCCGGGTTTCAGCACGGCCATCGCTGTCGCCGGCGCCGGCGTGACCAGATCGGGATAGAGAACATCGAGCACGCTGCGCGAAAATCGCGAGCGCTCGGCGTCGACTTTCAGCCGGGTGCGTGCGGCGAGGAAGGCGACGCCGTCCAGCAGCCGTTCGACATAGGGATCCGGGCAGGGCACAGTATCGAGGGACAGGTTGCGCGCCACTGCCGGATGCATGTCGGCAAATTCCGCCGCAAGGCCGCGGATATGGGTCAGTTCCTCCTCGTAATATTCGACGAAAACCCGATCCATCTCAGGCGTCCCTAATTTCGGTCCGCGCCAAGCCGTTGTCGAGATTGATCGTGGTGCGCAGGCGCATGCGTTCCGGTGTCGGCGTCATGATCAGCACGGCATCGATCTCGATCTTTAGCCCTACGGTCTTATCACCAAGGGTGACGGTAACCTTCGTCGCACTTTCCTTGAGGCGGGGCTCGAAGGTGGCGAGCACCGAGCGGATTTCGCGCGCCAGCACGTCGCGGTCAAAGTCGCGGGACGAACGTCCCGAGAAGGAAGGCACGCCGTAATTGACCACGCTTCGGCGGACCTCCGGAAAATCGGCGAGCGACGGTGGGTTGTCCGCCATCTGCTCGTTCTCCAGGTCGGAAAGCAGCGGTGTGGCCTCGAAGCGCTCGGTGTTGAACAGAGCCTCGATGTCGCGCCGCACCGCTTCCCTGAGCACGCGGGCCGATACCACCACACCACGGCTCTCGATCTCGACGCGGTGCTGGGTCTGAAAGGCCAGGCGATGCAGACGCCGTTTCTGATCGGGCGTCAACTCCGCATCCGCGTCGATGCTCCGCGCACTGCCGGCAACCAGGGTGTCGAGACGGTCCGCGCCAAGCTCGTTCAGTAGGACATGGCGCAGCCCGTCTATCTCCGAGGTCAGGCCCGGCAGGTCGTTGACGAGGCGATCCCACAGCGACGGCTGGACGGCCTCGCTTTTCGCCCGCAGGCTGCCCGCGATCTGCTGCTTGCCCGCGCCGGGCCGCCGAACCTCACTTGCCGACATAGACATCCATTTCGGCTTCATCATTGCCGTCATAGACGAACTTGATCTTCTTGTAGGCGAAGCTGACCGCTTCCTCGATCAGGTCTGCCTCATCGTCAGCTTGCGACATGTCGTATTCCATGATCGAGGCGTCGGTCAGCGTAACGACCAGGTAATCCTTGCTTTCGCCATCGATGGTCCGACGTGCCGAAAACACCACCTCATTGAGGGCCTTGTTCTCGAACAACGCCTTTGCCAGGTAGGGCGAGGATTTGTCATAGTGTTTGGTGAACTTGATCATGCCCATGGACACGCGGCCACGGCGTGAGAGCGAATTCGGATCATAGGGTGCGACCATCTTGTAGTCGACGCCATGGACTTCGATCTCGTCCGAGTGGCCGTCGCGGGTGCTGGGGCCCTTGATATCGGGGACCTTCAGAAAGCCATCAATCTTCATGGTCGTGGGCATTTTCTCTCTCCACCGCTTTTAAAAACCAAGATGTTGTTGCTGCAAATCAAGTCTTCACGGACGGCAGTTCCGACACCAGTCGGAGCGAGGCATTGATGCCCTCCAGCTGGTAGTGCGGGCGCAGATAGAAGCGGGCATTGTAGTAGCCTGGCCGCCCCTCCACGCTGTCCACCTGGACCTCGGCAGCGGCAAGCGGACGCTTGGCGCGCGCCTTGTCGTCGGCAAAGGCCGGGTTGGCCAGCACGTAGCGGTTGATCCACTCGGTCAACCAGATCTGCATGTCGGAGCGCTCCTTGAACGAGCCGACCTTGTCGCGCGCAATGGCCTTGAGGTAGTGCGCGAAGCGCGAGACGGGGAAAAGATAGGGCAGGTTGGCGCTCAGCCGCTCGTTCGACTGTGCATCGGGATCGACCAGCCGGCCGGCACGCGTTTCGTCGTCCTGCAGCGAATGGGCGCCGATGAAGGCCGCCAGATCCGTGTTCTTACGGTGCAGGATCGGCATCAGGCCGAGCTTGGCCAGCTCGGCCTCGCGCCGGTCGTCGATGGCGACTTCGGTCGGGCATTTCATCGCGATCGAGCCATCATCGGTCGGGAAGCTGTGCACCGGCAGATTGAGCACGGTGCCGCCATTCTCGACGCCGCGGATTTGCGTGCCCCAGCCGAAAAGCTTGTGGCTGCGGTTGATGTTGACGCCCATCGGGAAGGCGGCGTTCATCCAGACGTATTTGTTGTGGTCGCCCTGCACCTCCTCCTCGAAGGTGAAGCCCTTCACCGGAACGGTATCGGTGCCATAGGGCAGCCTGGCCAGAACGCGGGGCATGGTCAGGCCGATGTAGCGGGCGTCCTCGCTCTCGCGCAGCGACTGCCAAGAGGCATAGGCCGGGTTGGAGACGATCTGCTGCAGGTCTTGCGGGTTCGGCAGTTCCTGCCAGCTGTCCATGCGGAACAGGCGCGGCGAGGCGGCTGCGATAAACGGCGTGTGCGCCGAGGCGCAGATGCCGGAGATATTGCGCAGCAGGCCGACGTCGCGCGGGTGGTTGGAGAATTCGTAGGCACCGATCACACAGCCGATCGGCTCGCCACCCAGCATCGAATACTCGTCCGTATAGACCTTCTTGAAGATCGGGCTCTGGTCCCACATCTGGCCTTCATAGTCTTCGAGCGTGTCGCCCAGCTGTTCCTTGGAGATGTTCATCACCCGGATCTTCAGCTTCTGGTCCGTCTCGGTGTTGTTGACGAGATACCAGAGGCCGCGCCAAGTGCCTTCCATCTCGCGCACTTCCGGTGCGTGCAGGATCTCGTTGACCTGTGCCGTCAGCATCTTGTCGATGCCCGCGATCAGCGACTTGATCGACTTGATCGCATTGGACGAAATGGTCGTGGTGTCGGAACGCGACTGCGCCGCGAGTGCCAGATTGCGCACGAGTTGCTGCAGCTTCTCGCTGTCGTCCTTCTTGACCTTGAAGTCCTTCTCGAGGAGGCCGCTGAATTCGTCGAGGTTTATGGCTTCGGCCTCGGCGGCGACGGCGGCGGTCTTTTGCTGTTCGGCCATGGTTTACTCCCCTGCCTTGTCGTCGTCGGCGAGCGCCTGGCCGGCGATCTTGCCAAGCAGCGGCTCGTTGTTCAGCAACTGCGCGATGCGTTTTTCGGCGTCGACACGGCCGTCCATGAAGCCGAGCAGTTCCTCGAGCTGGCGGCGCATCTTGAGGATCTCGGCCAATTGCGGCACCTGCGCGGCAATTTTGTCGGGAGCGAAATCACCCATCTTGGTGAAGGTGAGATCGAGCGCCAGTTCCTCGTCGCGCTCCTGGCCTTCGGCCTGTGGCAGCGTGTTCTTCACTCGGGCTTTGACGCGCGGCCCGAGCGCCTCCATGAATTTGGGGAAGCGGTTGGCGTCGGTCTCGACGAAGGATCGGTCCAGCACCGATTTTGACGCTTCCTTGGTCTGCGAAGCGCCGGAAAGGTCGGCCATCACCGCCATCACAAACGGCAATTCGATCGTGGTCGGGCTACCGTAGGTTTCCACGTCGTAGGCGATCTGCACCCGCGGCGCGCGATTTCGTTCGATGACCTTCGCTTTGCTTTCGGCTGGCATGTGCTGTTACCTTTCATCCTTCTGGGCCGTCTTCTTGACATCGGGAACGCCGGCAAGGAGCCGGAATTCCTTCAGCCCAGACGGGGCGAGATCTTCCATCAGTTCAACGAAATCCATGTGCACCATGCGGCGCACGCGCCGTGCCAGGTGCGGTATAGGGCTCGACGGTTCGGTGCGGTCGTAGAAGGCGACGACCAGGTCGAGGCACTTCACCACGTCGTCGCGCGAGGAGATCCGGTCGGGAAGCCCCGTGCTCGAGTCCGAGTAGCTTGCCGCACTTGTCATAGTATCGGCTCCACGACCGTTTCGAGCAGGCGTTGCCAGTTCTCCCGGGTTGGGCGTCTTGGCCGAGCCATTCGCCACGGCGCCGGCTGCCGAGTTCCGTTCGAGGGTCGTCAGCAAACGCTGGAGAAACCGCTTTAATTCCGGAACGGGAGCGCCGCCGCCTTCGAGGCGGGCGTTTAGGGCGGTTTCGACCGCGTCAAGAGCTGCGATCGCTGCCCTGGTGTCGGCGACGAGCGCGACCATCTCTGCGCCGGCCTGATCGATCTGTGCCGCACATCCGGCACGCACCCGGTTCAACAATTGTCCGTGGGCGCTGACCAGTGCGGCCTTTTCCGCCGTGTTCAATCCCGAGGCGGCTTCCTGGAGCATGATACGGTCGTCGAGCGCGCTTTGTTCCAGGTCGCGTCCGCTGATCGGTCCGATCGCGCGTGGCGTAAAGAAAATCATTTGCCGCAGGTTCGCCAGCAACCCGTCCTGACCATTCTGGAGGTCGAGCAGTGCGTTGATACGGCGCAAGGCAGCATCGCGAGGCGTAGCGTTGGGCCGCAGGGCCGGATGCATGGTTTCCCAATGCTGATCGAAGGTCTGCGCGATGAGGGTCAGACCCTGCGCGAGCCCGGCCAGTCCGTCTTCATTGGCCAGCGCACGCGTGACGATGACCAGCAGGCGCAGGTCGCGGCCATGCGCGCGCAAGTCCACCGCCTTTGCCAGCACTGCGGACCAGTCGACCGGAATGGTGCTTTGCGACGTGGGCTTGTTGTTGCCGTCGTGGACGACCTTGACCTCGGGCTCCGTCAGGCGCTCCAGCTCATGAAAAGCCGGGTCGTTGCGCAAATCCTCACCTGACGGGTTTCCACCGTCGAGCGGACTAAGCCAGAGCGCGGCATCAATCACTCAAACCCCCAGCGACCGACCTCATACCGTAAGTGACGCAACGTTATCACAGGGTTGCACTTTACCACAATTAAACGACGGCTCAAAAATTAACAGAAGCTAAACGCCACCGCCTCCAGAGTGCCGGAATCCTTGGTGTGGTGGCCGAAGCTGCAGGCGAACCGCATCGCGGAGGCCGTTTACAGTCAGTGGTGCGGGACTTTCCACAAATGGAAACGAGCCGGCTAAACCGGGCATTGCGACAGCGGTACATCAGGCGCTTTGTCAAGTGATGGCTTATGTGGCAATTTATCGGCTGGCAGACTGCAGGAG
The DNA here is from genome assembly GCF_004791595.1 of Mesorhizobium sp. M8A.F.Ca.ET.202.01.1.1. Lineage (NCBI taxonomy): Bacteria > Pseudomonadati > Pseudomonadota > Alphaproteobacteria > Hyphomicrobiales > Phyllobacteriaceae > Mesorhizobium > Mesorhizobium sp. M8A.F.Ca.ET.202.01.1.1. The sequence goes on from NZ_SRUN01000002.1 coordinate 562,373, forward strand.
CACGTTCGATGGAACAGCGCCGGTCATCGCAGACTTTCAAGCGCAAGGAACTGGTCGGCAAGCTCAATCCTGTCGGTGTCCGCGCCTTCAAGGCGGCTGCCGACACCGCCAAACTGCGCGGCAACCCATACGTCGAACTCGTCCATTTCGTCGAGCAGCTGGTGCTTTCCGACCGCTCGGACGTGCAGATGATCATCGCCGATGCGGGCGTGGATGCGAGCCGGATCACCGCCGATATGACCCGCGCCGTCGACAAGCTCCCCTATGGCGCCACATCGATCGAGGAGTTCTCCGACCATATCTTTCATGCCATTCAGGAAGCCTGGAACCTGGCTACGCTTGAGTTCGGCGTGGAGGAAGTCCGCAGCGCCCATATTCTGCTTGCCTGCCTGAAGACGCCGGTGCTGGAAGGCCTGCTGTCGAAGATCAGCGGCGAGTTTAACAAGATCGATGCCGACGCGGTCATCGCGCGGTTCGCCGATGTCGTGGAGGGTTCACTCGAAGCCGGCACCTCGACCACGCTCTCCGTCGCGGAGGCGCCGAAGCGGGCTCCGGGCGGGGATTCGGCGCTGGCGAATTATGCCACCGACCTGACCCAGCGCGCCCGCGACGGCAAGATCGATCCGGTCGTCGGCCGCGAACCAGAAATCCGGCAGATCGTCGATATCCTGATGCGGCGCCGGCAAAACAACCCGATCCTGACCGGCGAGGCCGGGGTCGGCAAGACGGCGGTCGTCGAAGGCTTTGCCTTGCGTATCGCCGAGGGCGACGTGCCGCCCTCCTTGCAGAATGTCAGCGTGCGCATGCTCGACGTCGGATTGATGCAGGCGGGCGCCAGCGTGAAGGGCGAATTCGAAAAACGGCTGAAGGCCATTATCGATGAGGTTCAATCATCCGAAACGCCGGTCATCCTGTTCATCGATGAAGCCCACACCTTGATCGGCGCCGGTGGCGCGGCCGGAACCGGTGACGCGGCCAATCTCTTGAAACCGGCGCTGGCGCGGGGCGAACTTCGCACCATCGCCGCGACGACCTGGGCCGAATACAAGCAGTACATCGAGAAGGACCCGGCGCTGACCCGCCGTTTCCAGGTGGTCAAAATCGACGAGCCGTCGGAGGCGGTGGCCGTCCTCATGTTGCGCGGTGTGGCCGGTGTCCTGGAGCAGCACCACAAGGTGCAGATACTGGACGAGGCGATCGAGGCCGCGGTCGGCCTTTCACATCGCTATATCCCGGCGCGACAATTGCCGGACAAGGCAGTGAGCCTTCTCGACACCGCCTGCGCCCGCGTCGCCATATCGCAGCACGCCACGCCCGCCGAGGTCGAGGACATCATGCGCCGTCGCCAAGCGCTGGAGGTCGAAAGCGGCATCATCGGTCGCGAGGCTGCGATAGGCATCGAGGTGACTGACCGGCAGGCCCGGGTCGACACCGGACTTGCCGAAGCCGAAATCACGTTGGCCGCGGCTCAGCAACGCTGGGATCGGGAAAAGGCATTCGTCGCCGAAATACTCGAACTGCGCGCCAGACTGCGCGGCGAGGGTGTTCCGCTCGATCCGGTGGAGACGCCGGAAAGCAATACCGCAACGGCGGGCTCCGACACAGTTGAGGCTCAGCCGCCGAAGACCGAAGCGCCTAAGGCCGAAGTGCCCAAGACTAAAACGACGAAAGCCAAAACAGCCAAGACTGATGTAGAAGGACCGGCCGCTGCCCCTCCATCTGATCCTGCCGCCGATCTCGGCCGGCTGCGCGAACTGATGGCCGAACTGGCCGAGGCGCAAGGCGAGACACCGCTGATCCTGCCGTCGGTCGATCGCAATGCCGTGGCGGCGGTCGTTCAGGACTGGACGGGCATCCCGACTGGGCGGATGCTATCGAGCCAGACCGAAAAGGCGCTGCGGCTCGCCGGCAGCCTGTCCGAACGCGTGGTCGGACAGGATCACGCCATGGAGATGATCGCCAGGCGGGTGCAGACCAGCCGCGCCGGGCTCGGCGCGCCCGAAAAGCCGGTAGGCGTCTTCCTGCTCTGCGGCCCTTCGGGCGTCGGCAAGACCGAAACGGCATTGGCGCTGGCCGAAACGCTCTATGGTGGCGAGCAGAACCTGATCTCGATCAACATGTCCGAGTTCCAGGAGGCGCACACCGTCTCGACGCTCAAAGGCGCGCCGCCGGGCTATGTCGGCTACGGCAAGGGCGGCATCCTGACCGAAGCGGTGCGCAGAAAACCCTATTCGGTGATCCTGCTCGACGAGGTGGAGAAGGCGCATCCCGACGTGCACGAAATCTTCTTCCAGGTTTTCGACAAGGGGATGATGGACGACAGCGAGGGCCGCCGGATCGACTTCAAGAACACGCTGATCCTGCTCACCTCCAATGTCGGCTCGGAGGTCATCATGGACCGCACCAAAAATGGCACGCTGCGGGCCGGGCTCGACGATCTGGACACCGCCTTGCGCAGCCCATTGCTGAAAGTCTTCCCGGCGGCCTTCCTCGGCCGGGTGGTGACCATTCCTTATTATCCGCTCTCGGATTCGATGATCGAAGCAATCACCCGTCACCAGTTCGCCAAAATCGCCCGCCGGCTGCGGGCAACCAATGATGCGGAACTGGTAATCGGCGACGGTGTCATGGATCTGATCAAGGCCCGCTGCACCGAGATTGAATCCGGCGGCAGGATGATCGATGCCATCCTGACCAACACGCTGCTGCCGGAACTGAGCCGCGGCGTGCTGAACCGCTCGCTCGAGGGCGAAAAGATGACTAAAGTCACCGTCGGCGCCTCCAAGGAAGGGTTCACCTATTCCTTCGAGTAGGAATGTTGATGACGATTTGCTTCGGCGTCTCGCGCATAAGCAGGCTGAGCCGGTCAGCTCGACGATTTTTGAAGGCATGGAAGTACCTGCCTGCCGTTCCATCTCGGGCCAAAGGGCGAGTTTGTGTGGCGTGATTGACCTACTGACGGTACTTTTCGCAGGGCAATGTCATCACGTCGAGACGCTTCTGTGTGCAAAAATCGAGCGATTGTTCCCGATAGTTGGTGAAACCTCAGAATATTTTTTGTCGCGATTTTCCCTTTAAAATCAAGAGCGTAACTTTTTGACGGACTGTGCGTCGGCTTTCGGTGCCGCAGGTAAGAAAAAACCCAGCTAGATCAATGACCTAGCTGGGTTGGGAACAATCGAGTGGGAGTAGGGGTTAGCGTAGTATAGAGTGCTCCGACGTAGTTTTTCGCAGAAAAAACAACGATTTGCGGATAGTCTCATTCACTATCGATGTCACATCATCAACGCAGTCTCCGACTGCCCTAAATCACTGATTTTTCTGACCCCATGCGAGCGAGGTCTCATTGGGATGTAGGGCCAGTAGATCAATCCGACGATATTTTTGACAGTACTCTTCCGCGCGGCTCAACGTCCGAGAAAAACTTGGCGGCCACACCGCGTTTCGCGCGGGAAACGTCGCTGATCAAGCCATCACCCGCCGCACCGAGCGTGCTGAAACCGAGATGGCGATGAACGCCAGCAGGATGACGCAGAAACTGCCGGCCAGCGACGAGACATGTGCGATCAGGCCCAGCAATCCAGGCCCCAGCAGCAATCCAGCATATCCCATCGTCGTCACGATTGACATTGCCCGAGCGGCCGATGCGCCTCCCGCACGGCCGGCGGCTGCAAAGAGGGTGGGCACGACGTTGGCAAGGCCAAGACCGCACACCGTGAGTGCAACCAGAACAACGGGAAGATTGCCGCCCATCAGGATCAGTACGAGCACCGAACCTGCGCAGATCGTTGCGCAATAGCTCAACATTGTCATCTGCCCGATACAGTTGGCAATGGCGTCACCGAACAGGCGGCCGGTTGCCATCATGGTCGCAAATGCCGCGAAGCCATAGGCGCCTGTGCTTTCTGCGCCGCCGGATCGCGTCACGATGTAAATGGCGCTCCAATCCATCATCCCACCCTCGGCGAGCATCCCCAGAAATGCGAGGCCGCCAAGCAGGTAGAGGTGCTTCGTCAATGCGCTGTCCAACTTGCCGTCCGTCGCCTCTATCGCGTCCGCAGGCCCGTTGAACCGGGCTGCATTGTTCCACCCCGCGCAGGCGACAAGCGCCACTGCCCCCACACCGGCCCCCGTGACGCCAAGGCATACGCTCAAGGCGCCACCGTAGGACAGCATTTGACCGACCACAAACGCGCCGGCTAAGCTTCCGAAACTGAATACGGCATGGAAAGACGACATCACCTGCCGCCGCATGCGGCGCTCCAATGCCGAGGCATCGATATTCATCGAAACGTCGAGCGTTCCGAAACCGGCCCCCGCAAGAAACACAACCGCCGCCAGCGGCCAGGCGCCACCGACATAAGGGAGGGCTATCAGGGTGGCGCCAAAGGTAATCGATCCCAGTAAGCTGAGGACACTGCTTGGAACAATCGCTGCCAAGCGGCCTATATTGGTCATCATCGAGATGGCGCCGAGAGCAAAGCAGATCAGGACCAGCCCGAGTTGCCCTTTATCCAGGTTCATTTGAATGCTGAAGACTGGAAGGGACGAAGCCCAAGCCCCGATCCCGATACCGCCGCCGAGAAAGAACAGACTGCAGAAGAACCGGCTTCGTTTGATGCCTTGGGAAATCGTCGAGACATCGTTCACTATCGTAGGCCTCCGGACTGCTTGTCATTATCAGCCGGCTTGCGGGAGGCCGGCGAGCGCGTGAGGCTGATCTTGGAGATAGAACTGAGGCGCGTTCCTACTTGCCATGCTGGATAAAGTTCGCGGTCCTCTCGCCGATCATAATGCACACAGCGTTGGGGTTGCCGGATATGAGCGTCGGCATGACCGATGCATCTGCCACGCGAAGGCCTTCTACACCGTGGACGCGAAGCTCGGGATCGACGACTGCCATGCCGTCCTTGCCCATTCGGCAGGTGCCGGCCGGATGCAGCGCCGGGTGCGCGACCTCTTGGCAGAACTTTCTCACCTGCAGCGGAGTCGCTATGCCGGCGGACGGGATCTGCCTTGACGCAATGTAGCGACGGATGGCCGGCTGCTCCATGATATCGAACGCTCCCATCGTTCCTTCAACCACCGCATCGAGATCGTAGGTGTCGGAAAAATATCGCGGCGCAACACGTGGATTTTCGTAGGGGTCGGCGCTTCTCAGCGTCACTTCCCCTCGAGATCGCGGCCTGATCTGCCCAAGATTGATGGTGCAGCCATTCCCGCCCGGGACTGCATCGACACCTTCCTCGATGCCGGCTCCCACGACCATAAAGTATTGCACATCCGGGATGGCCTCGCTTGTATTGCCCCACCAGAACGCACCGCCTTCGATGAGGTTCGACGAAGCGGGCCCATCCCGGAACAGGAGGTAGTTCAGACCGGCAGCGGCCTTCCAGTGCGGCTTCTTGTATTTGTCGTAGCTGTGGGGGCCGTTCAACTGATAGACGAGAGATATCTCGATATGGTCCTGGAGGTTTTGCCCGACGCCCGGCAAGTCGGCAACGACAGGAATGCCATGTTCGCGCAAGGCCACGGCGGGGCCGATTCCAGACAACATCAGCAATTTCGGCGAGGCAATCGCACCGGCCGACAGGATAACTTCGCGACTGGCCATAAGCACCCATTTGCGGCCTTTTGCGACGTACTCCACTCCAACGGCACGCCCCTTCTCGACGATTATGCGGGTGACCGTGGAACCGGTTCGAATCTGGAGGTTGGGTCTGCGGCGGGCGGGTTTGATGAAGGCCGTGGCAGCACTGCTGCGCCGCTTGTTCCTGGCGGTGATCTGGTAAAGACCACAGCCGGCCTGGTCGCCGGAATTGAAATCCGGATTATAAGGCAGTCCAGCCTGCTGACAGGCCTGCAGCCAGGCGCGGGTGAGGGGGTGGATGTGGTCGATGTCGGAAACGCCGAGCGGTCCGCCCGCTGCGTGAGCCTGATTGCAGAACCGATTGTTGTCTTCGGAACGCAGAAAGAAGGGCAGTACATCAGCGTAGTTCCAGCCATCCGCGCCGAGCGCCTCCCACCGCGCATAGTCAGACGGAGCGCCGCGGATATAGATCATGGCGTTGACTGAACTGCCGCCGCCCAGCACCCGGGCCTGGACCATGGTCGGCTGTTCGCTTCGCGATTGGCTTGAGGTCGGTTCCCAGGCAATTCGTTTCAGGAGTGATCCTTGAGCAGTCTTGTAGTAGGCGCCCGGAATATGGATGTAAGGATTGAAGTCGCGCGGCCCTTCCTCCAACAGGAAGACCGAGGCATCGGGGTTCTCCGAGAGCCGCGAGGCAATCACGCAGCCGGTCGAGCCGCCGCCAATAACGATGTAGTCGCAATTGGTTTGCATCACTTCTTCCTGCGGACGTATACCCCAGAGGGCCGAGCCATGCGATGTCATGGGCCAAGATCCTAAAACAGCCGCCCCGGTTTTAGGGCCAGGGCGCCGCGCTCAATGTTTGATTGACCGCGGCGAACCTCGACAATACCGAGGCGTCGGCGGCTAGTAGGCAACCTTCGGGTATCGCTGACAACTTCGCAGGATGGCGAACTTAGACGCAACATGACGCGCCGAGAGAGGGGTCGCGCCTTGGCTCAGACATAGGACGCCCGGCAGGTTTGGCCTTCCGGGGCGATAGTTGGAAAGCGGCTGGCGTCAGTGCCGCTCTCGAAGGGCTAAAGGCCTTCGCAAATCGACGCATGAGGGGCGTCAAGTCACGACAAGAATCGTCATAACGCGCACTTCTTTCAGGTGCCACGTTATGGTTTGGTATGGTGAAAGTCACCCTGAGGATGGACGACAAACCCGTGCCCAACCAAACGAGAGACCTTTCGTTTGCCGACGACTTCATCTTCGCCAAACTCGTGGAAGATGTCCGCGACTATGCCGTCGAAGACGCCGTCGTTGTGAACATCAGCCCCAGCGCCATGATCACCGGTGACGAGCATCCGGCAATCGTGCCTGCCTGGAAATCGACATGGCTGAAGGGCGGGCAAATCAAGTCCGCGGAGCGCGCGGCGATCCTCAAGGTGCGAAAAGCCACCAATCTTGGCGGGTGCATGTTTCGCGGTTGGGATTGGCTGGGCAATCGCATCAAAAGCTTTCCGCGCGATACGCCGCTTTTCATTTCGTCGCAGGACGAGATCGGCACGGTGTCGACCGACCCGCTGGTCTTCACCAATGAGCGTGCCGCGCCAGGATCGCCGCAGACGTTCACGCTCAAGCTGAACCTGTGGTGGTCGCCTGGAGACACGGACTGCTTCATCCACAACGAGCACCCGTTCCTGGAAACGCATACGCAAATCCATGGCAGTGGTCGTATGCAGAAATTTCGACTGCGCGACGAAACCACGATTTACGAAGACGTGGTGATGCCTGTCGGTTATTCGCATGACCCGTTTTGCCGGATTACAGGCAAAAACCAGTGGACCTACCCCTGGCATCGCTATTACGCGGACACTGACTCGGTCTGGCTGGCTATAGAACTCCATCCATAACAGTAGTCACGCCATGGTCTCCCACGAGCCTTTCTCGTCTAGCGCCGTCGCGACCACCAGCCCTGTTTTCGTCGGCCATACAAAGGTGGACGAACCTGCATGAGAGCGGGACGACGGGGCTTTGGATCGCGCCCGGCTCTGGTCGCCGGCTGTCGGCCTTTGAGAGCAGGACATGATCAAAACGGCGCTCCACTCGGCGCAATCTCGCAAAGTGAAAGGAAGCACTAATGAAACTCGACAGCTTGCTCGTTGAAGGCACCGACAACGGCACGGCGACGATCCAGGACGATGTGGTGCGGCTTCGCGTCAATGGAAAAACGGATTGGTTCTTCGCTCCAAGCGGCAACAGCCGGATGGCAAATGTCACGCGACTGGTGGGGGAGGTCGAAGACAAGCATTTTGCATTGTCCGCAAAGGTCTCCGTTGAATTCGCGTTCGCCTTTGACGGTGGCGCTCTCTTCATCGAATGCGATGGTGACAACTGGGCGAAGATCGCTTTCGAGTTCTCAGCCGCGCGCAAGCCGACCATCGTCAGCGTGGTCACGCGGACTACATCAGACGATTCTGACGGCCCGGCCTTTCCCGGCGACCATGCGTGGCTGCGGGTCTACAGCGATGGGGAAGCAATCGCCCTCCATTTTTCGACCGACGGCAAATATTGGAACTTCCTGCGCTGGTTCACGCTGCCTGGCATTGCAAAGCGACCCATCCGTATCGGCATGGGGGTTCAATCGCCCACGGGCGAGGGGACGACCGCTGTCTTCTCGGACATCAAACTTTCCGTTGGCAAGATCGATGATCTGCGCAACGGACAATAGTCGAGCCGGCACTCATTGACGACGCCGGGCCGTAATCCGCAACGGCCCGGTTCCTACTTCCGTAGGTCCTGGAAAAGTGCCCATTGCGGCGGCGGTCGCTTTGTCGGCTGGTTGATACCAGGAGAGCGGGCCGGCACATTCGGCGCCGCGACTTCCTGCGGGAGCAAATACGGGCGCGCGGCTTTGTCCACGTCCTGGCGCGAACTGCATTGCGTCGGCCGCATCACGGGCGATGGCCCGGATATTGACGCCATCTCATTTGCCTCGCCTGCTTCCAGTTTGGCATTCTGATCTAGAGCCCGCAAAGCGGTTCCAAGCCAACAGAAGGCCGGAATCATTCGCGTTTCCTCGCCTTCCATTGAACAGAAGACCGGCGATCAACCTTGATGCACGACCATCCGAGGTTTCAAAAACCCGGCTGCGGAAATGTCGTTCGAGCCCGTTGCACGAAACGCTCTTGACAAGGGGAGCGCTTCACGGGATGTTCATTCAGTAATAGTGACTTTCACTGAGTGAAATAAGGATTGGCAATGACGACTGTGCTTCAAAAGGACGAGATCAAGGGGATCATCCCGCCGCTCGTTTCGACCTTCAAACCCGACGGTGATCTGGACCTTGACCTGTTCAAGGGCGAACTGAAGTTCATGGAGAGCGCGGGCATCAGCCTCGCCGTGGTCGGCGGCAGCACCGGTTCAGGTGATGAACTCTCCGCCGAAGAACTCGGCATCCTGGTGGAGACCGCAACAACCAGCAGCAAGCTGCGCGTCATTGCCGGGATAATCACGACCACCACACGCGACGCTATAAAACGTGGTCAAATCGCCAAGCAGAACGGCGCCTGCGCCCTCATGCTTGGACCGCCCATCTACAATACCCCGTCCGGGGAGGGGCTGGATAAGTTCATCCAGGATGTCGGGACGGCGACCTCGCTTCCCATCATCTACTACAATCATTTCTTCAACCCGCCGGCCGTCATGCAGCGCATTGCCGAGCTGCCTGAGGTCATCTGCCTGAAGGAAGTGGCGCTGGAGCCCGTGACGGAGCTGGTCCAGACCGTCGGAGACCGTGTTGTCATCGCCGCGGGTGCCGACAGCGTGAACATTGCTAGCTTCCTGTTTGGGGCAAAGGCATCGATTTCCGGCATCAACAGCGTGATCCCGAAGCAATATCTGGAAATCCATGACGCGCATGCGGCGGGCGACTATGCGCTCGGCCGCAGGCTTACGGACAAGATCGCGCCGCTCGCCCGCGAAATGACCAAGGGCGTCAATTTTCCCGCCCGCATCAAGTTCGCGATCAATGCCCAGGGCCGCAAGGTTGGTGAACCGCGCCTGCCGAATGGCAACCTGGCGAAGGAGGATCAGGACAACATCCTCAAGGCTCTCAAGCATGCCGGGCTGCTTGCCTGAGCCGGGATCGTCTGCAGCTGCCCGTCCGTTGGTCGATTAAACAGGCAAACAAAACAATCAAAACAGAGGGAATGTGGAAATGAGCAAGGACATCAATCGCCCTTACGCCGATCCGACGCTTATCGGGCGCCGGGATCTATTGAAAACAGGCTTGTTGATGGGCACGGGCATGGTGCTGGCGGGGGTCGGGCTTCGCCCGGCCCTTGCCGACGAACCGAAACGGGGAGGGACGCTGCGGGTCGGCCTTGGAGCGGCCGGCGCGAAGTCGTCGCTCAACCCTTTCATCTCGACCGGCGATATGGATTTCGCCGTCGCCCAGTCGATCTTCGATCGGCTCACCGACTTCGACAAGGATGGCAATCTCTACAACAAGCTGGCCGATGACTTCACCCACAACAGTGAAGGCAACATCTGGAAGATCAAGCTCAAGAATGGTGTCGTATGGCACGACGGCGCGCCCTTCACCGCCAAGGACGTCGCCTACACCATCCAGTACATCCTCAATCCCGACAACAAAGCCGATGCATACCCCAACCTGGCACCGCTCCTGGATTCGAAAGGCGTGCGCGCATTGGATGCAAGCACCGTCGAAATCGAACTGAAGCAGCCTTATGCCCTGTTGCCGCAGGTGTTGGGCAGCAAGGTGATGTTCCTCATCAAGGACGGCACGACCGACTTCGAAAAGCCGATCGGCACCGGACCCTTCAAGTTCGTGTCGTGGTCGCGCGGCCAGCGGGTGACACTGGCACGCAGCGATAATTATCGCACGGCAGGTCAGCCCTATCTGGATGGGGTCGAGTTCATCGCGATAAACGACCCCACCGCCCGCATGAATGCGCTTGTGGCCGGCCAGGTCGACGCTGTGGCACAGCTCGACGGAAGCCTCGCGCGGCTCATCGAAGCGAACCCCGCGCTTGTGCTCCTGCGTTCCAAGAGCGGCGCCACGACCGATCAATTCATGATGACAAACCTGAAACCATTTACCGACGTGAAGGTCCGGCAGGCGTTCAGGCTGATGGTCGATCGCCAGCAATTGCTCGACAATGCGCTGTCCGGCTATGGCAGGATCGGCAACGATCTGCATTGCATCACCGACCCGGACTATGCAGCCGAACTCCCGCAGCGTGCGTACGATCCGGATCAGGCCAAATCGCTGCTCAAGCAGGCGGGCTACGACAACAGCCAGGCAATCACCCTCTACACTTCCGACGCCGCTCCAGGCATGCAGGCGTCGGCCACGCTCATCGCCAACCAGGCGAAGAAAATTGGCGTGAACATCGAGCTCATGGTCGTCCCGCCAGACAGCTACTATTCCGGCCCGAACTTCAAAAAGACCCAGATGGGAAGTTCGGACTGGGGGCAGCACACCCTCGAATCCCAATTCGGCCAAGGCTACGCGCGGGGCGCCTACTGGAACGAACCGGATTGGACCAGCGACGCGTTCGACAAATGGGTAAACAAGGCAAGGGCCACATTCGATGCCCCCAAACGCCGCGAATATTACGTGGAGGCGCAGAAGGTGCTCTGGAACGAAGGAGCCTATATCATCTGGGGCTTCCGCGATCTCCTCGACGCCTCCAGCGCCAAGGTCAAGAACATCGTTCCCTCGACCCAGAGAAACCTCGGCTACTATCAATTCGAAGGTGTCTATCTCGCGTAAGCAGCAAGGCCGCCGTGTCGCCAATCAGGCCACGGCGGCTTCCTCTCCTATGAAGAGTGATAGCCCTTGAACAAGCCGTTGCTGCAGCTTTTGCTGACAAGAATAGCCCTGGCTTTCGTCACGCTATTTGCCGTCTCGGTCGTTGTCTTCACCGCGACCCAATATCTGCCGGGAGATCCGGCCCGTGCGGCTCTCGGCGCCAAGGCCGACCCCTCCGCAGTCGAGGCGCTCAGGCGCGAGTTCGGCATGGATCGGCCTGCGGTCGTGCAGTATTTCAGCTGGATCGAAGGCGCCCTCACTGGCGACTTCGGACGATCAATCCCCTCAGGCCGGCCGGTGTGGGAAGCGATCGGGCCTAGGGCCGTCAACACCATGGTGCTGACGGTCACCTCGCTGCTCTTGCTGATACCGCTCTCGTTCGTACTTGGCATTGTCGCTGCGATCTACAAAGACAGGTTGGCGGATCACCTGATATCTGTCCCGACCATCGTCACGGTTGCCTTGCCCGAGTTCGTCATTGGCACCGTGCTGATCGTGCTTTTCGCAGTCTATTTGCGCTGGTTGCCGCCGGTCTCGCTGATCAACGACAGCCTGCCCCTTTCATCCCAATCCAGCCTCTTCATCTTGCCGGTGCTGACGCTGCTCGGCACGACGCTCGCACAGGTCGTGCGCATGGTTCGGGCAGTGGCCCTCGAAGTGCTAAGCGCCGAGTACATCTACATGGTGCGGCTAAGAGGGATAAGTCCGGCGCGGGTATTGATATGGCATGTCCTTCCAAACACCATCACGCCGACCATTCAGACGATCGCGTTGAATGCGGCCTGGTTGGCGGGTGGGGTCGTGGTCACAGAATCCGTCTTTCAACTGCCCGGAATCGGCAGCGCGCTTTCTGACGCGGTCATCAACCGGGACATGCCGACAGTGCTCGCCATCACGCTGATCATCACGGCTACCTACGTGCTCATCAACCTGGTGTCGGAAGCGCTGATCCTTTTCCTCAACCCAAGACTGCGCGTAGCGCGCGGGAAGAACTGAGCCAGGGAGATCGGTCCATGTCCACCTCTGTCCTGCGCCTTACGCTGGCCAAGCCCGCCGCCCGCATCGCCCTGGTCCTGGTCCTGGTCATCGTCGCCCTTGCAACGCTTGGACCCTATTTCAGCCCATACGCCTTTGATGAAATCGTCGGCGCTCCGTTCGCGCCCATAACGCACGAGCATTGGCTCGGAACCGATTTCCTCGGCCGCGACACTTTCAGCCGTTTCCTCTACGGCGGCAGGACGGTGCTCGTTGTCGCACTGTGCGCGACCGTCGCGGCCTATATAGTGGCCGTGCCGTTGGGCATCTATTCCGGGCTGCGGCGGGGGCCTCTCGATGTCCTGCTGATCGCAATCTCCGATGTCATCTATGCCTTGCCGCCGGCCATCTTCCTCTTGGTGCTTCTCGCCTCGACCGGGCCGAGCCTCCCAACCGTCATAGTCGGCATCGTGATCCTGCATTCTCCCCGCATCTTCCGCATCGTGCGTTTGATTACGATGGATATCTCCAAGAACGAATATGTGGAGGCTGCCTTCGCCCGCGGAGAAAGTTGGACGGCGATTTGTTTTCTCGACATCCTTCCCAACGTGCTGACGCCGGTTCTCGCCGACTTCGGTGTGCGGCTTTGCGGATCGATCATTCTTTACGCCTCCCTCAGCTATCTGGGTCTGGGCCTGCCGCCGCCGGCCGCCGACTGGGGCCTGATGATCAGCGAAAACCGGATCGGCATCACCATCTCGCCATGGATCGCCATCGCGCCGGCGCTTGCGATTGCCGTCTTCTCCGTTGCCGTAAACGTTCTGACCGACAGCTTTGCGCGCTCGGTCGGTCGCTCGAAAGAGATTTGAAATGGCCGAAGCAATTCCGCTCGTCGTGCAATCGCTTTTCATGCACGATCTTAACGGCCGCGAGATCGTCAGCGACGTATCCATTGCCGTCAAGCGCGGCGAGGTTCTGGCCATCATCGGCGAGTCGGGATCTGGAAAGACCTCTGTCGCGCTTAGCTTGCTTGGCTTTGCGCGACCGGGAATGCGCATTTCGTCGGGCAAGATCATGATTGGCGGCACCGACATCCTCTCGCTTTCAGGGCGCGAGAGGCGTGCCTTTCAAGGCGGTAAGGTCTCGCTGGTTCCACAGAATCCGACCACCAGCTTCAGTCCGCGAATGTCCATCGGCAAGCAGATGGCCGAGCTTCTCACCGCGCATGGCCATTCGGGGCCTGGCGTGAAGCCGTTGCTGGCCGAAGCTCTGCGCAACGTCGACCTCCCCGATGATGAACGGTTTTTGAAGCGCTATCCCTTCGAGTTGAGCGGCGGACAACTTCAACGCATCGCCATTGCCATGGCCTTTATGACGTCACCGCAAGTGATCGTGATGGATGAGCCAACGACGGGCCTTGACGTCTCTACCCAGCAGACGATCCTTGAACTGATTGCCAGGCTGGTGAAGTCCAGCAACGCCAGCGTGGTGTATGTAACTCACGACCTTGCGGTCGTGAACGTCGTGGCCGATCGGGTGGCCGTCATGCTGTCCGGCAGGATTGTTGAGCAAGGTGGCCGCAAGCAGGTTTTCGCGGAGCCGCGCGACGACTATACGCGCATGCTGCTCGACGCCATACCGCGACTGGTGACCGATAGCCCGGGTCCTGCGGCGGATGACACGACCGTCAACTTCCTTGCATTCCGGAACGTCCTCGAGGTGAAGAACCTGCGCGCGTCGCATGGCCACGTCGAAGTTGTCCACGGCATCTCATTCTCGGTCGGCAAAGGCGAATGCGTGGGGCTGGTCGGCGGCAGCGGCAGCGGCAAGACCACGACAGGCCGCTGCGTGACGGGTTTGCATGGCAATGCCACGGGCAGCTTGTTGTTTGAAGGCCATTCGATACCCTTCGCCGTGTCGAGCCGCTCCAAAGCTGATCTGAGTGCCATGCAGATCGTGTTTCAGAACCCTGACCGCTCACTCAACCCCAAGGAATCGATTGCTCAAAGCATTGCCCGCGCCGTTCGCCTGACCGGGATGACAGACAAGACGAGGGTTGGTGCGGAGGTCCGGTCGCTGCTCGACCGCGTTCGACTGCCGCAAAGAGTAATCGACCTCTATCCCGCGGATCTGTCCGGAGGCGAGCGTCAGCGCGTCGCGGTGGCCCGGGCGCTGGCGTTGAAACCGAAGCTCCTGGTCTGCGATGAGATTACCTCGGCTCTAGACGTGTCTGTGCAGGCAGCGGTCGTCGAGCTTCTGCTCGATCTGAAGAAGGATGGTCTTGCAATGTTGTTCATAACGCACAACCTGCCGCTGGTCTCGGAAATCGCTCAGTCCATCATAATCATGAAGGACGGGGACATCGTTGAGGCCGGGCGAACGAACGAAGTCCTCCATTCGCCGCAGCATCGCTACACGAGGATGTTGTTGGAAGCCGCGCCGCGCCTTAATTGACGGCAACCTCTTCTTGGAGCACCAAGAGGGCGATTGTCATGGAGATTCGCCGGAGCGATCTTGCCCACCGACCTTGCCACCGATGAGCAGAAGAGTGCCCGTTTCGACGCAGTCGATCGGGCGGTTGCCGTTCTACGCGTTCTCGAACGGGCTGACCAGCCGATGTCGCTGTCAATGATTGCCCGCGAGGTCGGGCTGGGCCAACCAACGACGTCGCGCTATGTCTCCAGTCTTGTCGGTCATGGTCTTATCGCCAAGGTAAACGGCAACCGCTATGTCCTGGGCATCGGGCTCTATATTCTGGGGCAGAAATCCCTCCATAGAAGGGATGTGCGAACTGTAGCCCGTCCCTATCTCGAAACCCTGCACGAGCAGTTCAACGAGACGGTCAGCTTCGCTCTCTGGCTGCGCGATGAACTCGTTGTCGTGGACTGTATCGAGGCCATGCAAACCTTGCGTCAGGGGGCGTCAGTCGGCGTGACGAATCCGTGGCATGCCAGCTCCTTGGGAAAGTCCATACTCGCCCGGCTGGATGCGCATGAAGTTAACAGGCTCATCAATTCATCGGGGTTACCCCGCTACACCCAGAATACCCTCGTCACGCTGGACCAACTGCGTGGCGAATTCCCGCTCATACGGGAACGGGGCTTTGCGGTCGACAACGAGGAGTCGGCGATAGGTGGCCGCTGTATCGGGGCACCTGTTTACGATGAGGCCGGACGCCCGCTCGGCGCGATCAGCATCAGCGGGCCGATCGCGCGCGTCACCGACGAGGATCTCCCTTCGACGGGCAGGCGCGTTGCCGAGATCGCGGATCAGATATCGCGCGCCATGGGGTATGAAGGGAAGATGTCAGCCTGACCCCCGCAGCGAGTGATCGGCGGAGCAACCTGCCCGGCTGTCATTTCGACAGCCAGGCTCTGCAGGTTACGGCCGAATTGCGATTGTTCGGCGCTTTGTCGCAGCCGTGGCCACCGCCTCGGCGGCCCGCAGGGCCGCGACATTATCCGAGCCTCGCGCCAGCCAGGACATTTTTCGCTCCCCGGCGCTGACAAAATCCTCGACGGTCGCGACATGGGAGTCTCCGTCGCGAACCGGAACGAGCTCATTCTTGGCGCCATGGCGTCGCATGAGCGTACCCGAAGCCTTCCCGTTCAGCGTGCCATGGGCGATCAGTGTGCCGCGATCGCCGGCGACCACCACCGTGCTTTCCATGTCCATGATCGCGAAACTCTCGAACGTTTGGAATATGCTGCCATCGTCGAGCTTGAAAGCATAGGAAATCTGGTTAGGACCATTGCCTTCATTCGCACCGAGGGCGGAAACTTCCTGAGGCTCCGCGCCCGTGAGGAATCTAGCCAGGTCGATGTCGTCGACGGACATGTCGAGATAGATGTCGCTGTCGCTTTCGAGATCGTCCATCCTGCGCTTGGCTGTCGGCTTGTATGGTCCCTCGCGTGTTATAAGGGTCGATTGAACCTTGCCGATTTCGCCGTCGACGATCAGCCTGCGCATGGTCTGGTGGATCGCCGAAGCCCGGAACGGGTGATGTACGGCAAGCACGATCCCGGCCGTATCGCACATTCGCACCAAAGCGGCCGCCGTCTTGCTGCTTTCAGAGATGGGACCGTCGCAAAGGACGTTCTTCCTGGCCTCCGCCGCGGCAGCGATATAGTGCCCTCGGCGCCCTATCCGCGCGCTGACATAGATGAACTCGACGTCAGGGTCGCCGAGTGCATTCGACAAGTTGGTTGTCCACTGTGGGATATCCAGGTCCTGGGCGAAATGCGCGGCGTCCAGTTTGCGCCGGCTGACCACCCACAGGGGAGTATGCCCTTGCGCCCTGATGCCGGCGACCATCTGCTCCGAGGCGATGGTGCCGGTGCCCATAACCGACCACCCCGTCTTGCCGTGAGTTGCCATGCCGGGCGCTCCTTATTCGGTCCAAGTATGGGCGAATTCGCGTCGCGGAGCCAACTTCGCATCTGATTGAGTTCTGCATTAATGTGGCGTACACAGAGCGTCTAGTCGCGTCACCGGGAAGGCCGCCAGATTGAACCACCTCGCAGGGGATAATGCCGCGCTGGCGGCGAATTTGAGAACCCTCTGCGACCGTCACGGGTCTGTGGCTGCCGTTTGTCGCAAATTAAACGTCAACCGGCAACAATTTAACAAATATTTGTCCGGCGCCCACGTACCGTCGAGCGCCAACCTGCGCACGATCGCGAACTTCTTCGGGCTGAGCGTCCCGATCCTTTTCTCCAACCCGGAGGAATTTCGGACGCTGATCGACGGCAATTTTTTTCATGCAATGTCGACTGCCCGGCATTTGCCTGAGTTTGTGAATTTCCTCTCCAACATTGTTTTTGACAGCACCGTTCAGGATTCCGAGATCCTGGGTGTTTATGACCGGTATCAGTTTTCTTCGATCTACAAAGGCTTCATCCTGAAATCGGCATTCTGCTTGTACAGATCGGATAAGTTTCTGCAGCATTACTATATTGAACGGTTTCCGAGCTTCGACAAGCCGGGAAAAACCGAATATGTCTTTAAGTACTATGGTTTTAGTTTTCCGGTGGCGGACAGGCTATTCACAGCCGATTTCGAAGGCATTCAGAGCAATGAGCTCACCTTCGGCGTCTACGCCCAGGTGAAACGAAACGCCAAGCGCTTCATGTTCGGCATTGCTAGCGGCATCGCGGCCAATGCCTTTCGCCAACCCTACTCAACGAAGGTCGCTTTGCACTACAAAGGACCAGGCCTGCTCCAGCGCCGTCACCTCAAGGAGCTTACAGTGATCGACAGGGGCGACCCGAGCATCCCCAGGGAAGTGCTGCAGTACCTCGGTGACGGGTCCGACATGATCCAGATGTAGTCTCGGAGCCTTCACGGCACGAGGCTGTAGTCCAACGCTACCGCGAAGCCGGCCTATGCCGTGCCGACAAGCTCATTCAACGCCAACCGATGCAGCGCAGGCGTTGCTGAGGCCAGGACCGGCCCTCCCTCTTCGGCGCGGCCACCGTCGATACGGGTGACGACACCGCCTGCCTTTTCAATAATCGGTATCAGGGCCACGATGTCGTAGGGCTGCAGGGACGGCTCAAGCGATAGATCGATCCGACCCGCGGCCAGCATTGCAAAAGCGTAGCATTCCCCGCCATACCGGGTCATCTTCACCGCGCTGTTCAGCCGTTCGAATCCAGCCTTCAGATCGCCATGAAAATGTTCGGGCGAGTTGGTGTGGAGAATGGCGTCGGAGAGATTGTCGATGTTGCGCGTCTTGAGTGCTTTTCGCTCGCCGGCGCGCTGGCGCCATGCGCCCGTTGCGTCGGCCCAAAACCGTTCGCCGATATAGGGCTGGCTGAGCATCCCCATCTCGGCGTGGCCGCGATTGGTTAGACCGATGAGCGTCCCCCAGACCGGAATGCCGCAGATGAAAGGTCGCGTTCCGTCAACGGGATCGAGGACCCATCGCCAGTCGCTGCCGCCGCCCGTCTCGCCGAATTCCTCGCCGAGTACCGCGTGGTCCGGGAACTCTTTCACTATGGCGGCACGCAACGCGATTTCGGCCTCGCGATCTGCCTCGGTCACCGGATCGAACCTGTATCCAGCCTTCACCTTTGTCTCTACGGCGAGGTCGACCAGATAGCGGGGCAGGGTCTCGGCGTCCGCCAAATCAGCCAGATGGTGCAGGAAGGACGAGTCCGGGAGCTTTGACATGGGTTCCATCTCCAACTAGTCGAATGCGGCTGCCGCCTTGGGTCAAACGCTGGATCGAGTTTCAATTTTGAGGTGCGCCCTCTTGTCTGTCTAGAACAAGCACCGGGCAATTTCATCCAGCGCAGGCTTGCGCGACCGGTCGGTCCTCAGGCCGCCTGCAAGGACAGAGCAGAATCCCCAGCCAGCAGACGCACCGCGCTCGCCGCACGGGCAACGACACCTCGTTCGAGTTTGCCGGCGCGGACACTGGCGATGATAGTGTTTGCCACCTCATCGACCTGGGGCCCGCCCGCCAACAGAAGAAGGTCGACGCCGGCTTTGAGCGACGCCATCGCGGCTTCCGGAACCGTGCGGCCGCGCAACGTTCCAGGCAGATCGAGATCGTCCGAAACAATCAGGCCACGGAACCTGTGGGCACCGCGAAGCATCGCGACCACCTTCGCGGAAGTCGACGAAGGCTCGGTCGGATCGATTGCATCGACCGGTATGGGCCCGGTCATGATGGCGCGCACACCCGCCGCAATGGCCGCGTCGAAGCATTTCAGATTGGGTTTGAGCTCGTCCAGCGAGGCAGTGACCGACACAGTCGCGCTGTCGTGCGGGTCTTCAGGCACATGGGGATGGCCGGGAAAGTGCTTTGCTGTTGCCGCCACCCCCTGGCTCTGTACGCCTCTAATGAATGCCGACGCGGCGCTACTGACTATGTCGCTATCCACGGAAAAGGTGCGGTCAAGCAGCCAGGGATTGCTTCCGGTTACCAGGTCTACGACGGGGGCCAGGAAGAAGTTGATGCCGCAGGATTTGGCGGCGCGAGCGGCCTCAACACCAAAGTGCTCGATCTCGGTCTCCTTCATCTCCAGAACTTCGCGCGGATGAGGAAGTTGGGGTCCGAGGGTGTGGAGGCGGTGTACCCCTCCCAGTTCGTAATCGATTGCGATCAGCACGTCGCCGGCAAGCGCCCGCGCGCGATCGTGGTAATCCAGGAGAAGCTGCTGCGTTTCCGATTGCTGCCTAACTGGCGACATGCGACGTGCCACATATTCCTCGCGCGTCGATCCGAGAAGGGAAGCGACGCCGCCGGCACTGAAGAAAGAGGTCGATCCTTCGGTGAACTCGACCTTGTCATAGGCGGGCAGGAGCACTGCATAAGCGTCGCGGGAGAGGTCATCCATTTTTTCAGTCCTGATGTTTTTGCTTTGAGAGGACAGGGTCCAATTATTTGGTGTTTGTCTACGTCAGGAAGCCGGGAACGCGACCCAGGATTTCGACGCTGACGACGTGACGCTGATCTCGGACAGCAGGACGCCCCTTAGCCCTTCGTAGATATCGGGAACCGGCACCTGCAGCGCTTTTCGCCAGTTTCGGCCTGCCTCAAGCGCCGTCGCATAGTCGCTGTACAAGACAGCGAGCGCTTCGAGGTAGCCTTCGGGAGAGCCGGCCGGCAGGCTGGTCGCCAGTTTCGCGTCGGCCGACAGGTCGCCGTTTCCGCGACGATAGGTGAGGTCGCCTTGGCCAAGACGGAAGACGCTAAGCGTTTCCGGCGCCTCCTGCCGCCATTCCATGGTGGCCTTGGAGCCGACGATCTTGAAGCGCAGGCCGTTGCGATGGCCAGGAGCGGCAAAGGAGGACCACAAGACGCCGTTGGCGTTGCCCTCGAATTCCAGCTGGATCAAGTCAGTGTCGTCCAACCCAAAGGAATCGACGGTTCGCATCAGGTTGGCGCTGAGTGCTGTGCATCGGAGCCCGGACACAAACTCGAGGATATTGAAAGCGTGCGTGCCGATATCCCCCAGCGCGCCCGTCGGTCCCGCCTTTGCCGGA
This sequence comes from Mesorhizobium sp. M8A.F.Ca.ET.202.01.1.1, assembly GCF_004791595.1. Lineage (NCBI taxonomy): Bacteria > Pseudomonadati > Pseudomonadota > Alphaproteobacteria > Hyphomicrobiales > Phyllobacteriaceae > Mesorhizobium > Mesorhizobium sp. M8A.F.Ca.ET.202.01.1.1. The sequence continues at coordinate 582,760 of NZ_SRUN01000002.1, forward strand.
TCGCCGCGCCATATCCCGCCCTTGCCCAGTTTCGAGGGGTCGTTGACCAACCATTCGAGCAGATACTCAACGTGCATGAAGCGAACCTGCCCGATCTCGCCCGCGCGAATACGAGCGCGCGCGTCTCGGACCATGGGATAGCCTGTATAGGTGTATGTCACGGCAAAGAACGTGTCATTGGCCGCCGCTATCCGCTGAAGCTCGCGCGCCTGCTCCGACGAGTGGACCAGCGGCTTTTCGCAGATGACAGGAATGCCCGCGTCGAGAAACGCTTTGCACGGTTCGAAATGCAGATGATTGGGCGTGACGATGATCGCGACTTCGATCGCATCGTCGCGTGCTGCTTCGGAGGCCGCCATGTCTTGGAAGCTGAGGTAATTGCGGTCCGCAGCCACCCCAAGCGCGTCGCCCGCTTCAACGCATGTTTGCGGGTCGGACGAGAAAGCGCCAGCTACAAGTTCGAAACGATTGGTAAGCCGCATGGCAGTTCGGTGGCGACTTGCAAAGAATGAACCACGACCGCCTCCCACCATTCCGGCGCGAAGACGACGTTTGCGGGGGATGTCATTCGTTAGAAGGCTCATAGGTACCCATTGCGCATTTCGGCCACTGTCTGGACCGGTCGGAGACGGATGTTGTACTCTTCCAATTCGACAGCGGCGGCGCCGAGGAAAAGTCCCAGGGTACCCTTCCACTCGCTAGATCAAGCGACAAGTTCGCACGGTTCCAATCTGTGACGCACAGTGACGCGATGCGCCTAGATCGCTGTCCATCGTGCATCGAGTCCAGACTCCCATTTGAGCGCCGCTCAGCCGCGATGGTATCCGCGCCCCGTAAGCGGTCGGACAGCACGGGTTGGTATGGTGGATACGATGTTCCGCGACCCGTTCCCCCTTTTCCCGCGTCGGAGATGGACGTCCAAATGCGTCAGGAATGATGACTGTGCGAAATTGCGTCGGTGAGCGGCAGGTAGTGAGACTTGTCGACCACATGATCGATGAGCAGCGCCCTTGGCTCGACAGGCAGCGCCGGTTCATGATGACATTGTGGCTTGGGACGGTAGGGAGTTATATCCTCTAGCGATGAAGACGAAATTGGAAGCTGCCCATGATCTGCCTGGGAGGTCTGGATGATGCTTTCGGAAGAGCGTCAGGCGATCATACGCGATAGATTGGCCGAGCAAGGCAAGGTCCTGGCCAATGCGCTAGCGCTTGAGTTCCGTGTGTCGGAAGACACCGTACGCCGCGATCTTCGCGACCTTGCCAAAGCCGGGATTTGCCGCAGGGTCTACGGCGGAGCGCTCGCCAAGGCATCGGCGGCCGGCACCGGAGGCGAGCGGTTGAAAATCTCCGCCACCGATCTCGCGGTGCTGGCTGCTGCCGCAACAAGGCTCGTGGAGCCCGGCGCAGTGATCCTGATGGATCACGCAGCCCTAAGCGTGGCATGCGCTGGCGCTTTGCCCCGTGACATGGCCTTGACGGTTGTGACGAACGCTCCGTCTGTCGCGACGGCATTGGCAGGGCATCGTCAAGCGCGCGTTGTTCTGTTGGGCGGCTTATACGACCACGATAAAGGGTGCTCTTTTGGACCCGTCTGCCTCTCGCAGTTGGAGCAGTTCCATGCCGATCTCTTCTTCGCTGGCGATTGTGCCATAGATGCTTCCGTCGGCCTGACCGCATTCGACCTTGCCGAGGCAGAGATCAAACGCGTGATGTGCAGGCGAAGCGCCGTTCGGGTGGTTTTTGCAGCAATCGACAGGGTGTCAAGGGTTGCACCCTTTCAGGTTGCGGGACCTGGAGAGATCGACCATTTGGTGGTCGGGCGCCACCTAACTGCCGAGACCCTCGAATTGTTTAGCAAGCAGGGCACGGTGATCCACCGCGCATAGGGCGGTTCAAATTGAAGCCTCGACGATCGACTACGAAGGACCTTCAACAAGATCCTGCATGAGATTTTTGAGATCGCGTGCGACCTCATAGCTGTTCATCTGATGCTGCTTGTTGCAGAACAGCTCGCAGCTCCACCAGCCATCGTAGCCGGTGGACTTCACGGCAGTCACCCACTCTCTGAGATCTAGGGCGCCTTTGCCTGTTTCCACGTCGCGCAGTACGGGCTCGTTGGGAACCCCGCCCGCAAACGGGAGAGAGTCGCAGATGTGCACGCCGTAAATCAGATCCTTGTCTAATCGCGAGATTTGTTCGGGACCGTCGCCTGAGGTGTAACAGTGCCAGAAGTCGACGACGAGACGTATGTTGTCGCGCGCTGCTTTCCTGATGGTGCGAAGCTGCCTGTCGAGGGTGTTGAGCGGCGTCCAGGACAGCGCTTCGTGGTAGATGACCAAGTTGCGCTGGGCGGCAACGTCGGCGACCGAGGCCAATCCAGACGCCGTAATGTCGATCTGCTCCTCTATCGGCAGGCCAACAACGCCTCGGTAGAGATCAGGTCGCCGCGTAACGCTGGTGGGATCGAGCGCCTCGAGACTGATTGGACCCGTAATGACCTGAATGCCCCTTGCTCCAACCGCCGCGGCAAGGTCAGTCAACGCTTCCGCGTCTTTCAGCAGGTCCTTTCGAGCGTCGCCGTAGCGTTCCACGTCGAGAAGAAATCCAACTCCTGGGATGAAAGTATCGCCGATAAGGCGCCGCAAATCCTGCGAATTGAAACCAGCGTCCAGGAAAGCGCGAATCTTGGCGCCGGATGCTTCCAGCCCGTCGAAACCGGTCAGGTGTGCGATATCGAGATCAAGTGCCAGCGTGCCGTATCGCGCCACAAGGGCATGCAGGATAATCTGGTTGCGCTTCGACATGGGTTCCACCGTCGTAAGTGGTTGACAATACCAGCAAGCAAGCCATACGCCTTGTGCAAGCGGAATTTCGCGGTGGCGCGAATTCTTGCGCGATATGCAGCACTTATCGCATTACATCGCGTCGAAAATCTCGCGGATTCCGGAAGCGTGTTGCGCGTGGCACGAGCCAGTCTCGGCATAATTCGCCAATCGGCGGCGGGAACGGGTCAACGCGTACTGTCGCAAGTCTTCTCTGATAGCGCGTCACATTGCTTCAAATAAACGTACCCTGCGAACTTGTCGCAAGGCCTTCCATGGCTGCTTATTGAAAGCATGGACGAGGAGCATATCTCGCAACGCCTCGTAAGCCAAAACATAAGAGGGTCGAACAATGAAACTGACCGGTGGGCAGATCGTCGCAAGAGCGCTCAAGGAATATGGCGTCGAATATGTGGCTGGCGTACCTGGACATGGCATCTGGGCCCTGTTCGATGCTTTTCTAGAGGAAGGCTCGCAACTGCCCTTTATCCAGGTCATGCATGAACAGAGCGCCGTTCACATGGCCGACGGCTATTTCCGCGCCAGCGGTAAGCCCATGGCATGTTCGACGTCGGTCGGGCCGGGCGCTACCAACACGATCATTGGCCTGGCGACAGCCTACTGCGACTCGACTTCCTTGTTTTATGTCTCGGGCTCGCCACAGACTTACATGCATGGCCACGGGACCATGCAGGAGATCGAACGTCAGCAGGACAACGCCTTTGCGCGCATCACCGAGCAGGTGACCAAGCGCGCCTGGCAGGCGCAATCCGTCCAGGTTCTGCCAACCATCATGCATCGCGCCTTCAACGAGATGCTCACCGGCCGTCCGGGCCCCGTGCACGTCGAGGTACCGATGGACGTGCAGGTCGAGGCGGCTGATGTGAGCATTCATCCGCTGGACAAGCGCCTGCCCATTGGTGTGGCCTACCCGGATCCGAGCGCGATCGAGGCGGCGGTAAAAGTTCTCCTGAGCGCCGAACGGCCGGTCATCGTCGCCGGTGGCGGCGCCATCACGGCCAACGCTTCGAATGAATTGACGCGTTTGGCCGAGCGGCTCGGCGCGGCAGTTTCGATCACCTGGAACGGCAAGGGCGCCATCTCGGAAGATCACGAGCTCTTCATCGGCGCGGTCGGCCAGACCGGCACGACCTGCGGCAACAAGATCACCGCGTCCGCGGACGTCGTGATCTCGGTAGGCTGCCGCTTTACAGATTGGTCGGCGTCTTCCTACGCCAAGGGCGTTTCGTTCTCGATCCCCCCGGGCAAGCTGATCCACATCGATCTTGACCCGCGCGAGATCGGCAAAACCTATCCTACCGAGGTCGGCATCGTTTCCGACGCAAAGGTGGCGTTGGAGGCAATTCTGGCGTTGCTGTCCGAGGCCGATGCCAAGAAGGCCCTGGCGAAGCGTGAGAAATTCCTGGCCGACGTCCAGAAGGCGAAGGCCGACTGGATCGCCCAGGTGTCGCCGCGCGAAAACAGCCGCGAAACGCCCTTCACGTCGCAGCGCCCCCTGGTCGCTTTGCGCAAGGTCCTCGACCGCAATGGCATTGTGGTTGTCGGTTCGGGCAACACCCAGGGTTCGGTGAAGCAAAGCTTCCCGGTCTACGAGCCTCGCACTCATCTGACTTCAGGCTCTTATTCGCCGATGGGCTGGGCGGTGCCGGCGGCGTTGGGCGCCAAGCTCGCATGCCCGGATCGTCAGGTCGTGGCGATCGTTGGCGACGGCGACTTCATGATGTCGCTGCCCGAAATGGGCACCGCCGTGATGAACGGCATCAATGTGGTGTTCCTCGTGTTGAACAACTCGGGCTACATGTCGATCCGCGGTGGCCAGCGCAAGTTCATGGGCCGTCACATCGCTTCCGAATTTACCCATCATTCCGGCAATGGCCAGCCTTACTCTGCCGATATCACGGCCTCCGCCCGCGCATTCGGGCTCGAAGCCTGGAAAGTCGAGAAGGATGAAGATCTCGAAAGCAGCCTGAAGGCAGCTCTGGAATGCGGCGGCCCGGCTCTCGTCGAGGTCATTGTCTCGCGCGACGCGGCGGGACCGTTCGCGACCGGCTGGTGGGATTTCCCGTCGCCGGCCTACTACGAAAAGGAACAGGCCGGCTACGCCGAGATGCGCGCCCGCGAGCAGCACCTGTAGCAGGATCGACCTGAGGGCGGGCCGGCCCCGTCCTCACACTTCACCACCCATCTCGTTGAGGATGCGGCGCCCACGCGCTCGCGAACGAAGAGTTATTGTCATGATACGCACCGTCAAGTCCGCCCGAGGCAGTGTCGCAGACGATGGTCAGCCGGCAGTCACTGCGACGGTTCAGGCCTTGCTGGCCCAGGTCGAGAAGGGCGGCGACAAGGCGGTGCGCGAATTATCCGTCCGCTTCGACAAGTTTGACAGGGATGACTATCGCCTGACCAAGGCCGAGATCGACGGATGCATCAACGCGTTGACCAAGCGCGAACGCGAGGATCTCGATTTCGCGCAGGACCAGGTTCGCAGGTTCGCCGAAGCCCAGCGCGCGACCCTTCTCGATCTGGAGATCGAAACGCTGCCGGGAGTCGTTCTGGGTCACAAGAACGTCCCGATCCAGAATGTCGGATGCTATGTCCCGGGCGGCAAATATCCGCTGCTTGCGTCGGCCCACATGACCGTCTTGACCGCCCGAGTGGCTGGCTGCGAGCGCGTCATCACTTGCGCCCCTCCGTTTCAGGGCAAGATCGCCGAGAAGATTGTCGCCGCCCAGGCCCTCGCCGGTGCGGACGAAATCTACTGCCTAGGCGGCGTCCAGGCGATCGCCGCCATGGCCTACGGCACCGAGACGATCGCTCCCGTCGATATTCTGGCCGGCCCGGGCAATGCCTACGTGGCAGAAGCCAAACGGCTGCTGTTCGGCAAGGTCGGCATCGACCTTTTCGCCGGTCCGACCGAGACGCTGGTGATTGCTGACGACAGTGCCGACGGTGAGATCGTGGCCACGGATCTGCTTGGCCAGGCGGAGCATGGCGTCAACTCGCCTGCTTTGCTGATCACCAATTCCGAAAAACTTGCCCGCGACACGCTGGATGAAATCGAGCGTTTGCTGAAAATCCTGCCGACCGCGGCTGTCGCGGCCAAGGCCTGGGAGGATTTCGGCGAGATCATCCTGTGCGATACGATCGACGAGATGGTGGCCGAGGCCGATCGCATCGCCTCGGAGCATGTCCAGGTCATGACACGTGATCCGGACTATTTCCTTGAGAAGATGAAGAACTACGGCGCTCTGTTTCTGGGTGCCCGCACGAACGTGTCGTTTGGCGACAAGGTCATCGGCACCAACCATACGCTGCCGACCAACAAGGCCGCGCGCTACACCGGCGGGCTCTGGGTCGGCAAGTTCCTCAAGACCTGCACCTATCAGCGCATCCTGACCGACGAGGCTTCGGCCCTGATCGGTGAGTACGGCTCGCGTCTGTGCCTGATGGAAGGGTTCGCGGGGCATGCCGAACAAGCCAACATCCGGGTCCGCCGCTACGGCAGAAAGAACGTCGGCTACGCCATGCCGGCTGATCCAAGCTGACTCCAACCCGCCCGATAACAGCGAAAATGCGACCGGGCATTTCAAACCTCAACAGGGGAATAACGATGACCAAACTCAAGAGAATGCTGCTCGCCGCCGCCCTCGGACTGCCGTTTGCGGGCCAGGCAATGGCACAAACCAAAATCGAAGGCCTGCATGTCTGGACGTCGGCGAGCGAGGTCGGGGCCCTGAAGGTGATTACCGACAAGCTCAAGACCATGGGCTTCGAATGGCAGGATAGCGCGGTCGGCGGCGCCAACGGTGCCAACGCCCAGCAGGCACTGCGCACTCGTGTCGCCGCCGGCAATCCGCCTGCGGTGATGCAGTTCCTCGGCTTCGAAGGACTGGGCTGGGCCAAGGAAGGCGTGCTGCGTTCGCTGAATGCCCTGTATGCCAAGAACAACTGGAAAGCCGCCCTTCCGCCGGTGATGCTGCAATTCCTGCAGCAGGATGACACCTTCTTCTCGACCCCAATCAACATGCATCGCCAGAACTGGGTTTGGGCGAACAAGGCCGTCTTCGACAAGGCCGGAATCGCCATTCCCACAAGCTGGGACGAGCTTATTGCCAGTGCCGAAAAGCTGAAGGCGATTGGCGTTACGCCGATCGCAATGAGCGACGAGAGCTGGCAGATCGAAGAGCTGTTCGAGTCCATGCTCATCGACGTGAACGGCCCGGATTTCTACAAGAAAGCCGCTATCGATCTCGATGAAACGGCGCTGTCCAGCCCGGAGATGATCAAGACGTTTGAACTGCTGGGCAAGGTGCGTGGATTGCATGACGCCGGCTTCACCGGCCGTGACTGGGCGGCTGCGACCAATCTGGTCGCCAACGGCCAGGCAGGCATGCAGATCATGGGCGACTGGGCGAAGGGCGAATTCCTTGCCAAGGGGATGAAGCCGGGTGTCGATTTCCTCTGCTTCCCGACACCGACCGCAACGCCGAACTACAAGTTCGTGTTCGATACTTTCGGCGGCTTCAAGATCAAAAATGCCGATATCGAAAAAGGGCAGGACGCGGTCGCCGAAGCGATCATGGACCCCGAGGTTCAGAAGAAGTTCAATCTGATCAAGGGCTCGATCCCGGCTCGTCTCGATGTGGCGATGGACGATTTTGACGACTGCGCCAAGCGCAGCTTTTCGGACCGCGTCGCTGCCATAAAGAACAACGCCATCTACGGATCGCTCACCGACGGCTTTGCCGTCGAGCCCCGGTTCTCCGGCGTGTTCCAGGACGTCGTCGGAAAGTTTTTCGTCACCGATATGAGCGCGGAAGACGCGGTCAAATCCCTGGTCGACGGGATCAACAACGCACGCTGAGGCGTGCGTTCGCTGCCGGGGCAATGCCTCCCATGAGGTCCCGGCAGCGCTTCCTCGCAGCTCCATTGACCCAACCTGAGGGCAAGCCGATGAGCAGATCCACCCCTTTGTCGAACCGTATCGAGAATTGGTTGCCACGGCTGGTGTTGGCGCCCAGCCTCTTGGTTGTGCTGGTTGCGGTCTACCTGTTCATCTGCTGGACGGGTTGGATTTCGCTCTCGTCTTCCATGATCGTGCCGAAATACGATTTCGTCGGCCTGAACCAGTATGTCCGTCTGTGGTCGACGCCGCGCTGGCACACGGCGGTGTTCAACCTGTTCGTCTTTTCAACACTGTTCCTGGCACTGACAACCGGCCTCGGACTGTTGATGGCAATCCTTCTCGATCAGAAGATCCGCGTTGAAGGCACATTGCGGGCGATTTTTCTCTATCCGATGGCGCTGTCCTTCATCGTCACCGGCACGGCCTGGAAGTGGATTCTCAACCCCGCTCTGGGCGTGCAGAAAGTGGTCAATGATTTGGGCTGGACCAGCTTCGTGTTTGACTGGATCGCACAGCCGACCTTCGCGATCTATTGCGTGGTGATTGCCGCTGTATGGCAATCGACCGGCTTCGCCATGGCGATCTTTCTGGCGGGCCTGCGCGGCATCGACAATTCGGTCATCAAGGCCGCCCAGATCGAGGGTGCAAGCCTGCCGCGGATCTACCGGACCATCGTCGTGCCGATGCTGCGCCCCGCCTTCCTGAGCGTGATCGTCCTGCTCAGCTATATCGCAATCAAGAGCTTCGATCTTATTCTGGCGCTAACCAACACCGGCCCCGGTTCCGCAACCGAAATGCCTTCCACCTTCATGTACTCCGCCACCTTCCGGCGTGACCAGATGGGCGTCGGTGCAGCCAGTGCGATGATGATGCTGATGACCGTCGCCGCGATCATCGTTCCGTATCTCTATTCAGAGCTGAAGGAGACCCGCGATGGCCACTAATACCGCGTCCTTGGCCACCAATCCCGCGCCCTTGGCTACTAAAGCCGCATCCTTCCGTCGGCAGCATCGAATCGGTCGTGCCGTCATCTACGGCAGCCTGTTCTTCATGGCCGCGTTCTACCTGATGCCGCTGTGGGTGATGATCACCACTTCGGTGAAGCATCTGGACGAGATCTATGCCGGCTCTTTTATCGGTCTGCCGCAGCAAATCACCTTCGACGCCTGGCGCACCGCCTGGTCGGAGGCTTGCAACGGGACCGCCTGCAAAGGACTGAAACCCTATTTCATCAACTCGCTGCTGTTGACGATCCCGGCCGTGATTATGTCGACCGGCATCGGCGCGATCAACGGCTACGTCATTACCAAATGGCGGTTTCCCGGCTCAAACGTGATTTTCGGGCTGCTGTTGTTCGGTTGCTTCCTGCCTTTTCAAGCCGTGATTCTTCCCATGGCGCAAACTTTGGGAATCCTTGGTCTCGCCGGGTCTCTGCCGGGGCTCGTTCTGGTCCACACGGTCTACGGCATCGCGTTCACGACACTCTTCTTCCGCAACTATTTCGTCAGCATTCCCGATGAACTTGTCAGGGCGGCGAAGATCGACGGTGCCGGCTTCATCAGGATCTTCGTATCGATCATGCTGCCGGCGGCCCTGCCGATCATCGTCGTGTCCTGCATCTGGCAGTTCACCCAGATCTGGAACGACTACCTGTTTGGTGCCTCATTCACCGCCGGTGAGAATGCCCCCATCACCGTAGCCCTCAACAACATCGTCAACGTCTCGATGGGGCGCAAGGAATACAACGTCGACATGGCTGCCGCCATGATCGCCGCGCTGCCGACCCTTTTTGTCTACGTCGTCGCTGGACGATATTTCGTGCGCGGCCTTACCGCCGGCGCCGTGAAAGGCTGATGCTATGTCAACTCTTGAAATCGATCGTGCCCGCAAGCTCTATGGTGACCTCGAAGTTCTGAAAGAGGTCAGCATCTCCATCGGAACCGGTGACTTCCTGGTACTGCTCGGCCCTTCGGGCTGCGGCAAGTCCACCCTGCTCAACATGATCGCGGGCCTGGAAGAGATATCGGGCGGAGAAATCCGTATCGCCGGCAAGGTGGTCAACGACCTCTCGCCGAAAGACCGGGATATCGCGATGGTGTTCCAGTCCTACGCGCTGTACCCCACCATGACTGTGCGCCAGAACATCGAGTTCGGCATGAAGATACGCGGAGTGTCGCAGGCCGAGCGGGATAAAGCCGTGAAGACCGCGGCCGACCTGCTCCAGATGACACATCTTTTGGAGAGGAAGCCGTCGCAACTGTCCGGTGGCCAGCGACAGCGTGTAGCGATGGGTCGCGCGATCGTGCGTCAACCCAAGCTGTTCTTGTTCGACGAACCTCTCTCCAACCTGGACGCCAAGTTACGCGTCGACATGCGCACGGAGATCAAGCGTCTCCACGCACGATTGGGAACAACCATCGTATACGTCACCCACGACCAGATCGAGGCCATGACGCTCGCAACGCGCGTCGCCGTGATGAAGGACGGCGTGGTCCAGCACCTCGACGATCCGCAGTCGGTCTACGACCGGCCGGCAAACGTGTACGTGGCCAAGTTCGTTGGCTCGCCATCGATGAACATCATTCCGGCGAAGCTCGAGGTGAAAGAAGGTCGCGCGGTGGCTGTGATCGACATCCCTGGAGCGGCGCCAACTCAACTCGCCGGAATTCCGGTCTCATCGCAGGCGGCCGCCAAATACGCCGGGCGCAGTGTCCTTGTCGGGATCCGTCCTGAACTTTTCAGCGTCGCCGGCGCGCAGTCTGCGGAAAAGTTGTCAGTAAACATCGACGTTGTCGAGCCCACCGGACCCGACACGCTTGCCCTGTTCCAGGCAGGCGGCGTCGAGGTCACGGCGCGCGTGCCACCACGGGCCGTCGCAGCCCGCACGCCCGCGACCCTCGCTGTCGAAACTGCCAAGATCGTGCTGTTCGATGCTGAGACCGAACAACGAATAGATTGAGGCGCCGACTTGGATCAGACAGCAGATATCGTCATCATCGGGTCAGGGATCGGAGGCGCGTCCCTGGCCTACAGCCTTGCCGATAGCGGCAGGCGCATCGTAATCCTGGAACGTGGCGAGCACCTTCGGGATACCCCCGAGGCGCGCGACGACAAAGCGATATTCCTCAAGGGATTTTACCGATCGAGCGAAGAGTGGGTTGGGACCGACGGCGAGGCCTTCCTTCCGGGCAATTATTACTATGTCGGCGGTAATTCCAAGTTCTTTGGCGCGGTCTTGTACCGCTACAGACTGGAAGATTTCTCGCCTCGCCCTCACATGGATGGCGCCTCGCCAGGGTGGCCAATCACCTATAACGAACTCGAGCCGTGGTACGAGCGGGCCGAGACGATCTTCAAGGTGCGCGGCGATGCCTCACAGGATCCGACCGAGCCGCCGCGCTCAAGCCCCTACCGCTTTCCCCCGGTGCAGGACGAGCCGGCCATCGCCGCTGTGCGGGCTCGCCTGAACGGGGCAGGAGTGCACCCCTCCAGTCTTCCTCTGGCCATCGACATCGATGAATGGCTTCGCCGCGCCAAGACCGGATGGGATGCGTTTCCCAATACCGGATCCGGCAAGATCGATGCCGAGGCCGGCCCGCTGGCGGCGGCGCTCAAGCATGGCAATGTCAGCCTCTTGACTGGGGCCAATGTCTTGCGCCTGGAGACTGATCCGGCCGGTCAGCAGGTGATTGCCGCGGTGTTTGTGAAGGATGGCGTTGAGCAGCGCATCAGCGCTGGCGTTTTCGCCGTTGCGGCCGGCGCCGTCCAGACCGCGGCGCTGCTGTTGCGGTCTGCCAATGCCGCGCACCGGCGCGGGCTGGCCAACGGCTCCGACCAACTCGGCCGCAATTTCATGAACCACAACACCACCGCCATGCTGGCGATCGATCCGCTATCCGCTAATACATCGGTTTATCAGAAGACGCTTGCGTTCAACGACTTCTACAATGCCGATCCGGAGACCGGATTTCCGCTGGGAAACGTCCAGTTGCTTGGACACATTACGGGAAACATCCTGAAGGCCAACGCACCATTGCTGCCGCGCTGGCTGGCCGGACTGATTGCCCGCAATTGCTATGGCTGGTTCCTGACCAGCGAGGACCTGCCCAATCCCGACAGCCGCGTCACGGTCAGCAACGGCCGCATCGTCATGCATTGGGTGCGCAGCAACATGCGGGCGCACGAGACCCTCATCCGCAAAACGCGTCACATCATGCGCACGGCTGGCTTCCCCATCGTGCTCACCCGAACCTTCGGCAGGAAGACGACCTCGCATCAGTGCGGCACCGCTAGACTTGGAAACGATCCGCAGACGTCGGTCGTGTCCACGGATTGCCGTTCGCACGAAATCTCAAACCTCTATGTAACCGATGCTTCGGTGCTGCCTACATCGGCGGCTGTGAATCCCGCACTGACCGTCGCGGCCCTCGCCATCAAAGCTGGCGCCGCAATAAAGCAGAGGTGAAGGCGTCGCCTGCGGTCGTCAAGCCGATCTGCTGTCCAGAGGCAAGTGATGAGGCGGTGCGTCGTGCCGGGATTTTGTGCTGAGAGAGGTAGCAATCATGTTTGTCGAACGCATCGAATCCGATCTGATCGGACCGCTCGCTATCCCTGGCAATGTGCTCTACGGCGTGCACACCCGTCGGGCGGAACAGAACTTTGATGTATCCGGGCTGCGCCTGAGGGATTTCCCCGAGCTCATCCAGTCGATGGCCATGGTGAAAAAGGCCGCCGGCCTGGCGAACATGGAACTCGGCCTGCTTTCGCCCGAAAAGACAGAGGCCATATCGGACGCCTGTGACGAACTGATCGGACTCCGTGCGATCGAAGAGAATTTCCCCGTGGACATGATGCAGGGCGGAGCCGGCACGTCCACGAACATGAACGTCAACGAAGTTGTGACGAACCTGGCCTTGATCAAGCTCGGCGCAGCCGTTGGCGACTATACAAGACTCCACCCCAACGACGACGTAAACCTCTCCCAGTCGACCAACGATGTGTATCCGACCGCGATCCGCCTCACTGTGCTGCGAGCCTGCGAGGGGCTGGTATCCGCACAGGTCGGTTTGCGTGAGGCCTTCCGCGCGAAAGCGCTGCAGCACGCAAATGCTCTGAAGGTCGGCAGAACTCAGCTTCAGGATGCCGTTCCGATGACAGTCGGGCAGGAGTTCGGGGCCTTTGCCGAACTGATCGACGAGGACATCATCCAGCTTCAATCGGCATCGAGGTTGTTGCTGGAAATCAACCTCGGCGGATCGGCGATCGGCACGTCGATCAACGTGCCCCGCGAATTCCCCGGCATCGTTTGCCGTCATCTGTCGCAGATATCCGGAATCCAGCTTATCGCCGCGCGCAACTTTATCGAGGCAACGTCCGACACCGGCGGGTTTGTCTCCTTTTCAGGCATGCTGAAGCGCATTGCGGTCAAGCTGACCAAGATCTGCAACGATCTCCGTCTTCTGAGCAGCGGACCGCTCGGCGGCCTTGGGGAGATTCGTTTGCCGCCGGTACAGGCCGGCTCTTCCATCATGCCTGGCAAGATCAACCCGGTCATTCCGGAGATGATGAATCAGCTCAGTTTCCAGGTCATTGGGAATGATCTTGCCGTAACGCTCGCCGCGAGCGCCGGGCAGCTCCAGTTGAATGCGATGGAGCCGGTGATCGTCTTGAATATCCTGCAGTCCATGCGGTTGTTGACCAAAGGAATGCGGATTTTCAAAGAGCGCTGCATCGACGGGATCGAAGTCGATGAGGATCGCTGCAAAGCCTTGCTGGACCAATCCCTTGCTTTGGCCACGCCGTTGGCGAAGCTCATCGGCTACAGCAAGGCTGCCGAATTGTCGAAGCGCGCTTTGGCTGGCAAGAGAAATTTGCGCCAAGTCGTTGAAGACGAGGGTGTTCTGCTGCCTGAACAAATTGAGCAGATATTCGGTAACAGTGCCGAGTTCGCGGGTCTCTCGAACGCCGCCTCGGCTTGAAGCGCAATCGGCCTCGCTGCGATAAACGATAGAGAAGGAAAAGGCCGGCGCCCTGCGCGTCGGGTGGCGGTCAGACAATCATCGACTCTTGTTCGACTGTGTTGCCTGATGTTTCGGTGAGTGATATCGTTGTTTGGCAGGTGTAAAATACGAGTCGCTTCACCCATTGTCGAGGTTTCCCGTTCGGGCATTGGGGCAGCGGGACCGCTTCAGCACTGAATATCTCTGATTGAGCGCTTGCTGACTTAGGCAACGGCCAATTTTGCTGGCGTCTGCCCATGCCTCATTCGGAGTTGGCTAGTTGACAGAACCATCACAAAATTTGACCGAGAAAGTCCGTTTCGACGCTGTTGATCGGACGATGGCGATCCTGCGCGTCCTTGAGAAGGCGGAAGGGCCATTGTCTCTATCCGCGATCGCCAGGGAGGTTGACCTCGGTAAACCAACGACGTTGCGATATCTGGCAAGCTTGGTCGGCCATGGGGTCATCGAGCGCGTCGACGGAAATGGCTACACGTTGGGTATCGACCTGTTTATGCTGGGACAGAAAGCGTTGCACCGCCGTGACATTCGCGCCGTGGCTCGCCCTTATCTGCAGAAATTGTATGAACACTTCAATGAAACCATAAACTTGGCACTGCTAGTCCGCCAGGAAGTCGTGGTCGTCGACAGTATCGAGACAACACAGATGCTGAGGCAGGGCGGGGCGGTTGGTTCAGTGAATCCCTGGCATGCGTCATCCCTGTCCAAAAGCATATTGGCGTGGCTCGATCGCGGCGAGGCCAACCGGTTGCTTCAGCGGTGCAGTTTTGACCGTTACACGCCGCGGACATTGACCAGCGCAGCCAAGGTCCTGGCCGAATTGCCGGAGATCGTCGAACTTGGTTACGCCGTGGACAATGAAGAGGCCACGATAGGCAGCAGGTGTGTCGGGGCAGCGATATTCGATGCCTCGGGTCGACCGATCGGAGCAATTAGCATCTCCGGTCCGACGACCCGCGTTGTTGACGATGCGATCCCGTCCGTGGGGGCCCATCTGGTCGAGGTTACTGCGCAACTGTCGCGAGCAATTGGATTCCCCGGCAGAAGGGATTCCCGCGTCGGCGCTTGAGAATCGGACGCCATCGCTAGCGGAAAAATCGCGTACTGTAGAGAGGCGGGATCGTCTACCTCGAGAGTGAGACGACCCGCCCAGAAAATCTTCTTATCGCAGTCCGGCGACCCTGAGAGCGTCGTCGATGGCCGCTTTATCAGTTTCGCCAATCCGGTCCAGCGGACGGATGGGCGTCCCGACATCCCGGCCAAGCATGCCGATCGCGTACTTTATGCGGGTGGGAAAATTGGTTGCCTGACTGACTTCGCGGCAAATCGGGCCGATGGCTTTGGTCAACTGCATCGCTTCTGCGATATTGCCGTCCTTGAACGCCCGATAGATATCGACGTTCTGCTTCGGCAATACCGCGTGAACGCCGCAGATCGAAGCCTCCGCGCCCATCACATAGCCGGCAAGTGTGATCGGGTCATAGCCGGCAGCTATAGTCACGTGATCGCCGACAGTCTGCACAAGCTCCCCTATGTTCTGGAATACACACTTGATTGCAATGACTTCAGGCAGGCGAGCAATCGTCTTCAAGAGATCGACGGAATAATTGAAGTGGTCGTAAAAGACGATTGGCAACTCGGATGCGGCAGCCACATCTGTGATAAATGCAAGCGCCGATTCGTCTGTCATGCCGTTGTAAGTCGGTGGGCAGAGTAGCAACGCGGCGGCGCCTGCCTCTTTCGCAAGCAGAGACCGGTGAATGGCGTCCTTGGTCGTATCGGGGATGATGCCGGCGATGACGCGCAGATTGCTCTTGGTCGTCGCGGTGCGGATCAAGGTCGCCAGCTCCTCGGCGTTCAGCTCGTTGCCGGATCCGGTGCTGCCGCCAATGATGATTACCCTGATGCCGGATGCTTCCATGAACGAAAGTTCGCGTTCAAAGCAATCGAAATCGATTGTCTCATCGCGGTTAAACGGCGTGACGATCGGTGTAATAACGCCTCTGACTTCTTCGCGCCTTAGTGCTTCAACCATTTGCATTTCCTGCTGAGAGGGATCGTTGTGAAACCAGAGGACCGCTCGGCCCCGGCGTCGATGATGTGCTCGGGCGGTCGCCAATGTTTCATTCAATGAAACTGTATATTGACTAGCGCAAAATCGCTCTGCCGTGGAGCCTTTGTCAAGAAGAATTTCGATGAGTGATTCTGCCGGAAATTTTCGGCTATCGCAGTGGCTGCGCCTTTGTGCATCACATAGCGTCAGTTTCCTGCCGAGTGCGCAATTGCTGGCACTGTTCCGTTGTATGAACCTCTATACCGGTGAGCGGAAAACCTACATGGCGAGCTTACCGGGGCAGGCGCGGGACGCAGGTTGCAAGCGCTCTGTACTCATCGCAATTCGGAGATAGTTGGGGAGAGGAAATGCGTAGTCGGACTCTGTTACTGGCCGCCGCCATATGCGGCATGATGTCTGCCACGGCCCAAGCGGAAGAAAAGTCCATTGAGGTCATTCACCATTGGGTGTCCGACAGCGAAGTGGCCGCGGTCAATACGATCAAGCAGGAGCTGGAAAAGCGCGGTGTCATCTGGAAGGACGCCGCTATAGGTGGAGCAAATGGTGTCAATGCGGAGCAATCGCTCCGCGCACGAATCGTCGCCGGCAACCCACCGGGCGCGATGCAGATGCTGGGCTACGACGCCTCGACCTGGGCCAAGGAAGGCGTTCTGCGGGACCTGACCGATTTGGAAACCGCGAATGGCGGCGCTGACTTGATCCCGCCCGACTATAAGCGTCTTGCGGCGCCCGACGGCAAGTGGGTCGAGGTGCCGATCAATCTGCATCGTTCCAACTGGATCTGGGCAAACAAGAAGGCGTTCGACGCCGCGGGTATAGGCATTCCGAAAACCTGGGACGAGCTCATCGCGTCGGGCGAAAAGTTGCGCAAGGCGGGTATCATCCCTCTGGCAGCCAGCGACGAGGCATGGCAGGTCGCCAAAATCTTCGACAGCCTTATCATCGATTTGAATGGACCCGAGTTTTACACGCGGGTCGCGCTCAAGGTTGACGACAAGGCCATTCGCAGCCCGGAAATGGTCAAGGTTTTCGAAAAGCTGCGCCAGGTAAGGGGTCTCGTCGACGACAATTTTGTCGGCCGTGACTGGGCTGTTGCGAGTGAAATGGTGGCGAGCGGTAAAGCCGGCATGCAGATCATGGGAGATTGGGCGAAGGGCGAGTTTCTCGCAAAGAACCTGAAGCCCGGCGTGGACTTCCTGTGTTTCCCGACCCCCACGTCAACGCCGAATTTCCTTTGGGCGATGGACTCGTTCAGCATGTTCGAGACCACCGATCCGAACCTTCGGGCCGCGCAGGACGAACTGGTCAAGGTGATCCTCGATCCGGAAGTGCAGATAAAGTTCAACTTGATCAAGGGGTCGATCCCGCCTCGGCTCGGTGTCGACATGTCGAAGTTTGACGAATGCGCCAAGCAGGCCGCAGCGGACCTCAAGACGGCGATCGACAACAGATCGTTCCTCGGCACCCTGTCTGGCGGCTATGCCGCCGAACCTCAATTCGCTGCGATTTTCAAGGAAGTTGCAGGGAAGTTCTTCGTGTCGGACATGAGCGCGCAAGATGCGGTGACGCTTCTCGCGGACGAAATCGATAACGCTCGTTAGGCGTGATTGACAACGACCGGAAGGCCGCCGATGGCCTTCCGGCTGGCGTTCTGCTTGAACCTGAATTGGCCGGGCAATTCGAGGAATGACATGGTTCGAAGGACGGATATCAAGCGATACTTCGCCGCCCAGTTGCCAAAAATCGTTCTGGCTCCGAGCGGATTGATTATACTCGTAATTACGTACGGATTCATCGCGTGGACTGCAAGTATTTCGCTTAGTTCATCCAGGGTGATGCCGATATACGATTTTGTGGGTCTGGAGCAGTTCATCCGTCTTTGGTCGACCCCGCGGTGGTACATAGCCGTCAAGAACTTGTTTATCTTCTCGGCACTCTACCTGTCGATCGCGACTTTCTTTGGCCTTTTCATCGCCATTCTCCTCGATCAGCGGATTCGGGCGGAAGGCTTTCTCAGAACCGTCTTCCTCTATCCGATGGCGCTGTCATTCATCGTTTCCGGCGTCGCCTGGAAATGGGTCTTGAACCCCGGTCTCGGCATCCAGAATGTGGTTCGGAGCTGGGGCTGGACCTCCTTCACATTCGATTGGCTGGTGAATCCCAACTACGCCCTCTACACCGTCGTCATTGCCGCGGTATGGCAGTCGTCCGGCTTCGCGATGGCCATTTTTCTCGCCGGCCTGAGGGGGATCGACAATTCGATCATAAAAGCCGCTCAGATGGAGGGCGCTTCTCAGGTCCGCATCTATGTCAGCGTCGTCGTGCCGATGCTTCGACCGGCGTTTCTCAGCGTCGTCGTCCTGCTTGGCCAGATCGCCATCAAGACGTTCGACCTCACATTCGCCCTGACGAATGGCGGGCCGGGCGGGGCAACCGAGATGCCGTCGATGTTCATGTTTTCCGCGACGTTCGAAAGAAACCAGATGGCAGTCGGCGCGGCGAGCGCGATGATGATGCTGGCCGCGGTGGTGGCGATTATCGTTCCGTATCTTTAC
Organism: Mesorhizobium sp. M8A.F.Ca.ET.202.01.1.1; assembly: GCF_004791595.1. Taxonomy (NCBI): domain Bacteria; kingdom Pseudomonadati; phylum Pseudomonadota; class Alphaproteobacteria; order Hyphomicrobiales; family Phyllobacteriaceae; genus Mesorhizobium; species Mesorhizobium sp. M8A.F.Ca.ET.202.01.1.1. The sequence goes on from NZ_SRUN01000002.1 coordinate 601,160, forward strand.
ACCGAACTTCGGAAGCCAGCCAATGATCATTAAGATGCGCAAATTCGAGCGCTACGGCGGCAGGCTGTTTGTCTATGGCTGCCTGGCTTTCCTGGCTACGCTCTACCTGGTGCCGCTCTGGGTCATGTTGATTACGTCGTTCAAGCCACTGGATGAAATCTATTCCGGCTCGCTTATCGGCCTCCCAAAGCAATTCACGTTCGAAGCGTGGTCGAAAGCCTGGAGCACGGCTTGTATCGGCACCAACTGTGTCGGCCTTTCGCCCTTCTTTCTGAACTCGCTGATCATTACTGTCCCGGCGGTTTTCGTGTCCACGGCCATCGGCGCCATCAATGGCTACACGCTGGCCAAGTGGAAATTCCGCGGGTCAGACCTTTTCTTCGCCTTCATGTTGTTTGGGTGCTTCCTTCCGCTGCAAGCGGTCCTCCTGCCTATTGCACGAGTGCTCGGCATGTTGCATTTGTCGGGGTCCACCGCGGGCCTCATACTGGTTCACACGGTCTATGGTATCGCATTCACGACAATGTTTTTCAGGAACTACTTTGTCTCGTTCCCTGATGAGTTGACCAAGGCGGCTTTGGTCGACGGCGCTGGCTTCTTCAGGATATTCTTCAGCATTGCCCTGCCTACGGCCATTCCTATCGCCGTTGTGTGCTGCATCTGGCAGTTCACGTCGATATGGAACGATTTCCTGTTTGGCGTATCGTTTTCCGCTGGTGGAAGTTCACCGATCACTGTTGCATTGAACAACGTCGTGAACGTAACCCTTGGGCGCAAGCAGTATAACGTGGACATGGCGGCGGCACTGATAGCCGCGCTTCCGACGCTGATCGTCTATGTCCTGTCTGGAAGGTACTTCGTCCGGGGCCTGACGGCCGGCGCGGTAAAAGGATAATCGCGCCGCCAACAGCCAGCCTGCGATCTCCACCCGGTCAAATGAGCCAGCACAGGTATACTCAGTCGATGGGATTTCCAATATCAGTGTCGAAGCATCCGCTGCCGACTGCCTTTGTCCAAGAGATCGCAAAGCTGCTTGGCGACCGCTTCACCACCAACACGGCGCTCAGGCAGCAGCACTGCGGCGGAGAGGGGTTCCACGCGGTTGAAGCACCAGACGCCGTCTGCTTTGCCGAGAGCGAGGCGGAGGTCGCGGCGATCCTCAAGAACGCCAATGCCCATGGCGTAGCGGTCATTCCCTTCGGAGCCGGAACTTCGTTGGAAGGCCATTTGAGCGCCGTCCACGGCGGAGTAAGCCTAGATGTCAGCCGCATGAATCGAATACTTGCTGTGCATCCCGACGATCTGGACGTGGTCATCGAACCTGGCGTTACGCGACAGGCGCTTGATAGGCATCTGAAGGATCTGGGGCTGTTTTTCCCCATCGATCCCGGCGCGGAGGCAACGATCGGCGGGATGGCAGCTACGCGTGCGTCCGGCACCAATGCCGTGCGCTACGGTACGATCCGCGAGAACGTACTGTCCTTGCGAGTGGTATTGCCCGATGGCCGGGTCATCAAGACAGGGAGCCGGGCTCGAAAATCGTCGACAGGCTACGACCTGACCAAGCTTTTCATCGGCTCGGAAGGCACTCTCGGCATCATCACACAACTAACCATCCGCGTGCATGGCGTTCCAGAGGAGACGGTTGCAGCCGTGTGCGGCTATCCATCATTGAAGGCCGCGGTCGACACTGTCACTCAAATAATTCAGCTGGGCCTGCCGATTGCGCGAGCGGAGTTGATGGACGAGCCCGCCATGCGGACATGCGTCGATTACTTCAAGCTCGATTATGAAATACGGCCTACCTTGTTTTTCGAATTCGCCGGCGCGCCCCAAGCTGTTGCCGAACAGATAGCTACCGTCGGGGCGATATCCGCCGAAATGGGGGGAGGCGAGTTTCGCTGGGCAAAAGATCAGGAGAGCCGGGAGGCCCTGTGGCGCGCGCGCCATCGCATGCACAATGCGTTGTTGGCCAGCCGTCCCGGCGCGAAGGTGATGCCCACGGATGCTTGCGTGCCGATCTCCCGACTGACGGAATGTGTCGTGGAAACGAAGGCCGACATCGAAAAGGCCCCGTTCTTTGTGTGTCTGAACGGACATGCGGGCGACGGGAACTTCCACCTTGGTCTGGTCATCGATCCGGATAGCCATGAAGAATACGAGATCGCGAGCGCCATCAGTTCCCGCTTGGCCTATCGTGCCTTGACAATGGAAGGAACCTGCTCCGGGGAACATGGCATCGGATTGGGCAAACTCAGATATATGGAAGCCGAACACGGGCCTGCCCTGGACGTCATGCGCGCTATCAAGAGTCTTTTTGACCCGAACGGCATCATGAATCCCGGCAAACTCATTCCCGGGTTGGCTCCGCGGGGCTCAACAACGTCGTAAGCCGGCAGGGATGTAATTAATAGGCGTCTGGATGCTCACGGCGCGGTTCTAGAACCCGGGTCGCGCCCACTTTGCAGGCTGTAAGATATAGCGATTGAAAGCTGGGGGCCGAGGACGCTTCCGGCAAATCCGCGATGCGTGGACTCAAAATCCAAGCAGTCGGGTAGCATCAGTCAGGTCGGGAAGGGGCAGGACTTCTTCCGGGAAATTCGTTGGCGATGGGCCGTTGCGGATTCCCAGGAACGGTATTCCCAGTTCTATCGCAGCCGAACATTCGGTGATGGAATCGCCGACAGCCACCACCGTTTCCCGGGCCAGGCCCAAGGCAAGGATCCGGGTAAAAGCCTCATGCTTTTTGGTAGGCGCGCCGATGACGATTTCGAAATAGGAATCCAGGGCGCGTTGTCGGACGATCTCGACAAGTTCTTCCTGTGGCGTACCCGAGACGACAAAAAGCCGAGAGTGATCGCGAGCCGCATCCAGCAGCGATTTGGCTCCCGGAATGAAAGGTGCGGAAAGTACCTTCTTGAAGACGATATCCGTGAACCTTTGGGATAGGAAAGAAAGCCTCTCCTCGGTCGGCTCCTGGCCGAGTATCGTTTTGTCAAAATGTTTGAACTTTTCCCGGCGCGATACGCCTCCATGCATGCGCTGATAATCCAGGATGAAAGCAGCCCATTCTTCGCCGTGCCCGGAATAGATTTCTGCAAAAGCCTGAGCCTTGATCTCGGCCGAATCCAAGATGACGCCGTCGAAATCGAAAATTATTGCCGCAGGGCGGGCCGGAAGAAGTGTCTTATGGGGCAACGCCTTACCTCTTGATCACACTGTTTCCGGGGCAGCAGCGCCGATGGTCTACACGGCGCTGGCGAGGCGCAGTTGCTTCAGGCCTCGTGGTGGGCAGGCGGATTTTCTCACGATTAGATGAGAGTCCAGCCGCACAAAGCGAGGAGACTCCCCTGTCGAGAGCGACATGTGAAGCATATCGGCGCTCAGGCGCCCCATCTCTTCGGCAGGTACGGCAATCGTCGTCAGCGGCGGGTCCAACTGTGCAGCATACTCTGCGTCGTCGAACCCCACGACGGAGATATCCTGGGGAATGCGAATCCCAAGCCGGCGGCTTTCGCTGAGAGCACCGAAGGCAACCACGTCGGTATTGCAAACCAATGCGGTTGTGTCGGGATATTTATCCAGCAGGGCGCGCATCGCTTCGGCGCCGTCGCGAATGGTAAAGTCGCGAATAATAATGTTCTCCTCACCCTCCAGTTGCCTCGCCGCGATGAAATCCCTGTAGGCGGCAATTCGGGTGCGCTGACGATCGCTCCCCTTAGGACTGCCGGCGATCATGGCAAAATTTCTATGACCAAGATCCGCGAGATATTCCATCGCGCTCTGGGTAGCGGCGTAGTTGTCGAAGCCGATGCAGGGCACGATCTCCTCTGGAATATAGGAGTAGGTCGTGACGACCGGAATATGCGGCTCCTTCAGGTAGCGCACCAATGCCGGATCCTCTATCGCGCCAACCAGCAGCAGCGCTTCGGCGCCGCGATCGACCAGCGTCTTGACCTTCTCGAACACGTTGGCGTGCTCGAAACCTGTCGTGGCGACAATCGTGATGTAGCCATGCTGGGCGAACGTATCCTGGAAGTGATTGATCATCTTTGCAAAGATGGCGTAGTCGAGCGTGGGAATGGCAGCGCCGACAATGTGTGTCTTGCGCGAACGAAGCGCCTTGGCGGCCGGATTGGCGGCGTAGCCGAGGCGTTGCGCGGTCGCCAGCACACGCCGGCGCACATCCTCGCTGACTACATCGGGCAGGTTGAAGGCTCTCGACACTGTCGCGACGGATACGCCTGCCTCCCGGGCAACATCGAACACACCAGCTCGTTTCTTGAGCCTTGGCTGTTTCGTCTTTTTACCGGGCATACGCCGCCACCGTGATCGTTGGTTTCATCGACCTTCAGCCTTTGTCTTCGACTTCGCCCGCCTTGACAAGTCTTAAAGCGCTTTTGGTGAAATCGTTTACATATTTCAAGAATGGCGCTTGACAAGGGGTAGCAGGGTCGTAAAAATGAAAACGTTTACACGATTTGGGAACGCTAAGGCGTACTCGTTTCGCCTTGCATGAAAACAGGAGGAGCAACAAGTGACCGCCCCGATCAGACTGCCCTTTTCCCGTCGCAGCTTTTTGAAGGCTTCCGCCGGTCTCGCCGCGGCGATGGCAGCGTATCGCGCTTCATCCGCCTATGCGGAGGAGGTGACACTCAACATCCTCAACAGCAACTCGGTGTGGGCCGGTGCCCTGACCGACCAGGTGGCGAAGGCCTATACGGCCGCAAAGATCACGGGGGAGTCCAACCCATATGAGTCCCACTACGAAAAAATGCTGATCGAACTCTCGCAGGGGTCGGAGACGTTCGACATCATCACCACCGACAGCCTCTGGGTTCGCCAGCCGCAGCGCAACAAGTGGGCGCCGACGATGGAAGACATCAAGGCCGCAACCCCGGGTCTTCCCGACATCAACTACGGGAACGTCACCGAAGGCTCGCTCCAGTACTCGATCTATCAGGGCAAGCACTACGGCCTGCCGCTTGCCATGACAATTCCTGTGTTCATCTATCGCCGGGACCTGTTCGAAAAGGCCGGCATCGACAAGGTGCCTGTCACCTGGGATGAGTATGTCGCGGCCGCCAAGAAGCTGCACAGTTCGGATGTGGCCGGAAACACTCTGTGTCTGGGAGGGCAGGACGCCCACATGTCCGGCGACTGGATGACCCGTGTCATGGGCATGACGAAGCTGGCGCCCACGGATGACGGTTGCTTCAACGATGCCAATGAACCCGTCTTCAATTCGGAAGGGCAGGGCGAGCATGCCATCGAGCGGCTGAAGGAGGTCTTGCAGTATTGCCCGCAGGGCGTGTCCGGGTTCGACTATCCTGAAGGCCAGTCGGCGATCGGCCAAGGCACGGCAGCCATGATCATATCCTGGTCGGACGCGCTCTCCGGAATTGAAAGTGGTCCGCATGCTGGCAAGTTCGGCTACGCCGTGGCGCCCACGGAGAAGTTCCAGCAGTCGATGATTGGCGGCTGGACCGTGGTGTTGAACGCCGCGAGCAAGAAGCAGGCCGAAGGCTACAAGTTCCTGGCTTGGCTTGCCGATGGTGGCTACAAATATTTCTCGGAGGCTGGCGAAACCTCGATTTGCTACAAGCCGGATCTGGAAAATCCCGAGATGATCAAGAAGATCCCCGGGCTCCATGTCTTCGAGGACTTCAAGACCCGTGGCACGCAGCCGATCGCTATCCCGCCGTATCGCCTCACCAACGCGGTGGAAGTGCAGCGGGCAATCTACGAGGAAGTCCTCGCCGGCGTGACCGGGCGAAAGACGCCCAAGACAGCCATGGTCGATGCCGTTGATCGAGCGGCTAAGCTCGTCAAGGGCTGAAGTCGCAGCACCGGTGCGTCGGGATATCCCGACGTTCGTTGAACAGGAAAGCGCCGCGGGCGGATGCCCGCGTGCGCCCTGGAGACCAAGGAAACATGACAGCCAGCTTAGAGAGTTTGCCAATCGCAAGCGACCGCGCTCAGCGCGCCGGGGAGCGCTACACGGGCATGGTCCTGCTTGCGCCGACCATGATCATCATGACTGTCGTCGGCCTGTTTCCGCTCCTCCACTCCCTCTACATGAGCATCACTGGCTACAGGCCGGCGGATCCTGACAAGTTTCAGGGATTTGTCGGTCTCGGCAACTATGCGGATGCGCTCACCGACGCCCAGTTCCTGCATTCAATCCTGCTGACGTTGCTGTTCACGGTGCTCTCGGTCGGACTGTCCCTCACCTTGGCGATTCTGCTGGCCCTGCTCTTCAACCTCAGGCTCAGGGGTTTCACCGTTCTAAGGACCATCATCATCGTGCCGATGCTGATCACGCCGATCGCGGTCGGCATCACATGGCGCATCATGATGATGCCCGACCTCGGGGTGCTCAACTACTTGCTCAGCCTCGCAGGTATCCCGCCGCAGCCGTGGGCCGGTGAGAAAATCAGCGCCATGGCTTCCATGGTGCTGGTCGACGTCTGGCAGTGGACGCCGTTCATGTTCCTCATCATCTTTGCCGGCCTGTCGGCGCTGCCGAAGAGCCCGTTTGAGGCAGCGGCAATTGACGGCGCCTCGCCCGTTCAGACCTTCTTCATGGTCACGCTTCCGATGCTGAAGCCGGTAATCGTCATCGCCAGTCTGCTGCGGATCGTCGACGCCATCCGAACCTACGATACCGTCTACATCATCACCCGAGGCGGGCCTGACTTCGCCACCGATCTGCTCAGCATCTATCTGGCGCGCGTCAATTTCCGTTTCTTCAATCTCGGATATGGCGCGGCACTGTCCTGGCTCACGCTGCTGATAATCCTGGCCGTGGTTCTGATCTTCGTGAAGTACACCGGCTTCATGCGCATGGTGAACGAAAAGGAGGCACGCTGATGTCGAGTTCGACTGCGCCACGTGGATCCCTCTTCGGCGGCATCGGCTACTATCTGCTGGCCCTGATCGCGACTGCTTTCTTCGCCTTTCCCATCGTCTGGATGACGCTGTCTTCGCTCAAGTCGGATGTCGACATATCGGCCTATCCGCCGAAATGGATCTTTTCGCCGACACTGGAGAGCTTTCGCAAGCTTTTCACCGAGCTGAATGCGATGGATGCCTTGATCAACAGCACCTTCATCGTATGCCTCGCCACGCTGTTTGCAATGATCGCAGGCACGCTCGCTGCCTACGGGCTGGCCCGGTTTGACGTGAAGAACAAGAACTTCATCGCCTTCGAGGTGCTGTCGATCCGCATGCTGCCGCCCATGGTGAGCGTCATCCCGCTGTTCATCATCGCCAAGCAACTCGGCATCTTCGACACACCGTGGCTGTTGATCGCCGTCTATACGCTGAACGGCTTGCCGTTCGTGGTCTGGGTCATGCGCGTCTTCATCCAGGAGATTCCGCAGTCGATCGAAGAGGCCGCGCTGATCGACGGTTGCAGCCGCTTCGAGTGTTTCTGGCGCGTAACCTTGCCGCTGCTTTTGCCGGGCCTCGCGGCGACCATGGTCATCATCTTCATGTTCGCCTGGAACGAATTCCTGCTCGCCAGCATCCTGACCTCTTCGGAGGCGCGCACCTTGCCTGTGATCGCGGCCAGTTCGATCAAGGCCAAGGCCATATCGTGGGGGTTGGGATCGGCCGCGGGCGTGCTGATGTCGTTGCCGGTCGTCGTGCTCGTGCTGTTGATGCAAAAATACCTGGTCAGGGGTTTGACCCTCGGCGCCGTGAAGGGATGAGGAAGAGATAATGGGTATCGAAGTCAAATCCGTATACAAGCGCTTTGGCGCCTTTACCGCCGTCAACGGCGTCTCGGTCGACATCAAGGACGGCGAGTTCTTCGTCATGCTTGGCCCCTCCGGCTGCGGCAAGACCACGACCTTGCGGATGATCGCCGGACTGGAGCTCCCCAGCGACGGCCAGATAAAGATCAATGGCCGTGACGTTACCTACGAGGAACCTCGCCATCGCGACATCGCGATGGCTTTCCAGGACTACGGGCTTTATCCGCACCTGTCGGTATTCCAAAACATCGAGTTCCCGCTGAAGGTGCGAAAGATTGCCGAGGGCGAGCGCAAAAAGAAGGTGCAGGCGACCGCGGAGAAACTGGGAATTGCCGAGTACCTGGACCGCAAGCCAGGGCAGATCTCCGGTGGGCAAAGGCAGCGCGTGTCCTTGGCGCGCGCTCTGGTCCGCAACCCGCGTGTCTTCCTGATGGACGAGCCTCTCTCGAATCTCGATGCCAAGCTGCGAGCCACAATGCGCACCGAGATCAAGAAACTCGTGACTAGCCTCGGCATCACCACCGTCTACGTGACCCACGATCAGATCGAAGCCATGTCGATGGCTGACAGGATCGCGGTCATGCGCCGCGGCGACATGGTGCAGGTCGCAACCCCGCTCGAAATCTATGACAGGCCGAAGACCGAATTCGTTGCCGACTTCATCGGGTCGCCTCCCATGAACCTGTTTCCTGCGCACTTTGATGGCAAGAAGGGAATCGCCGCTTCCGTGCAGCCTTTTGCCGACAGTCTGGCGGGCGACGTCGCCGACAGGGCAAGCAGCTTTGCCGACGCCCAGGGACAATTCTATGTCGGCGTCCGCCCCGAGCATCTCATGATCGTCCGCGACGGTATTGAAGGCGCAGCCTCGGCAAATGTCGACTTCGTGGAGCCCCTGGGCCAGACAACCAATGTCTACGTCGACTGCGGTGGTCACAAGTTCATCGTCGTGACAGATCGCACCGAAGCCAAGATCGGCGATGTTGTCGGTATAGCCGTAACACCCGGCAAGAGCCGGCTAGTCGCGCGCAACTGACAAGGAATGTGAACTGATGAACGTGCGCGAATACGAGAACTGGATCGATGGCGCCTGGGCGAAGTCCGATCGCAAGGTGGAACGCAAGTCACCGGCCCATGGCGAACTGCTTGCGCGGTTCGCGCAGAGCGACGAGAGCGCTGTCAACGCCGCGATCGAAGGTGCCCGAAAAGCCTTCGATAATCGATCCGTGTGGTCAGCCATTCCCGGCGCCGAAAGGGCCAAGGCTCTCGGGCGCTGGGTGGATCTGCTGACCGGTGAGATCGACAGGCTTGCCCTGATTGAAGCCGAGGAGGTTGGCAAGCCGATCCGCTTCGCCAAGGCCGAGGTCGAGTGGTCGATCGAGCTTGCGCGCTATGCTGCAGCGCTCGCCTGGCAAATCCCGGGTGACCTGGTCTCCAATATCGGGGACGCAAATCTGGGCCTTGTGACCCGCGAGCCACGCGGCGTGATCGGAATGATAACGCCTTGGAACTTCCCCTTGGTCACGCTGTTCCAGAAGCTGCCCTTCGCGCTCGCGGCCGGCTGCACGGTTGTGATCAAGCCATCCGAGCTGACCTCAGGGTCGACGCTGGAAATCGCCAGGCTGGCAAAAGAAGCGGGCATTCCAGACGGTGTTATCAATGTGGTCACCGGTTCAGGCCGCACCGTCGGCGAAATGCTGACCGGGCATCGAAAGGTCGACATGATCTCGTTTACTGGCTCGACCGCGGTCGGCATCAGGATCGCACAGCGCGCTGCCGAACAGGTCAAGCGCGTTGGCCTCGAACTGGGCGGCAAGGCGGCAAATATCGTCTTTGCCGATGCCGATATCGACGCCGCGCTGGATGGCATCCTGCTTGGCTATGTCCTCAACCAAGGCGAGGAATGCGTTCAAGGGACCAGGCTGCTGGTCGAGGACAGAGTCGCGGATACCTTCCTGGATAAGTTGGTCGAGCGCTCGAAGAAGATCCGGCTCGGCCTGCCGACGGATGAAAAGGCGGATGTCGGAGCGCTGATCCATGAAAAGCACATGGAACAGGTGCTATCCTACATCCAGAGCGGCATAGATGAGGGCGCTACACTTTTGCTCGGCGGCAGTCGGGTAACGGAAAACGGCCTGGGCAGGGGCTTTTATGTTGCCCCCACGATCTTTTCCGATGTCACCCCCGATATGACGATCTTCCGTGAAGAGATTTTCGGGCCGGTTCTGGCTGTCACCCGTTTCACCAGCGTGGACCAGGCGATTGCCCTTGCCAACGACACGAACTATGGCCTCGGCAATGGTGTCTGGACGAAGGATATCGACAAGGCAATTCGCGTTTCCCGTGAACTCCGCAGCGGGACGGTTTACGTCAACACCTTTCTCGAGACTGCCGTTCAGATGCCGTTCGGAGGGTTCAAGGAGAGCGGGATCGGTCGCGAAAACGGCCTGGACGGATTGCTCGAGTTCACCGAGGTAAAGTCGACCTTTATCAAGCTAGGGCAGCGCCCGCACGCCTTGCCCCACACCTTGGCGAACTAAACAGTAAGGAGTGACCTTCAGGTGGTAGACAAGAAGACGTTCGATTACATCGTCATCGGCTCCGGCTCGGCAGGTTCGGTAATCGCTTCTCGCCTCGCCGAAGACCCTTCCACGACTGTCCTTCTTTTGGAAGCAGGGCCTTCGGATCAGCATATCTACATCCGCATGCCGGCGGCTCTCGGCTTTCCGTTGATGAACGACCGCTTCAACTGGTTCTACAATTCGGAGCCGGAACCACATCTGCAGGGACGGATCGTTCATGAGGCGAGGGGGCGCGTGCTGGGCGGCTCGTCCTCCATCAATGGCATGAATTGGGTCCGTGGCAATCCATGGGACTATGACAATTGGGCGAGCATCGGAGCTGGCGGGTGGTCGTATGCCGAATGCCTGCCTTACTTCAAGAAAGCCGAGACATTCGACAAGGGAGCGAACGCCTATCGCGGCGGGGCAGGGCCAATGCAGATCGAAACCTGCAAGGCGGAAAATCCCCTCTATCACGCCTTCCTCAACGCCGGAGTTGAAAGCGGGCTGAAGCATGTTGCCGATCACAATGCGTACCAGCAGGAAGGTGTGCACATCACCCAGCGCAACGTCCATGACGGCATCCGTTGGAGCACCTCGCAGGGCTATATCCATGCGCAGCCGCGCAAACCAAATCTTACCGTGCTGACTGGTGCAAGGGTCACGGGCATAGAGACAAGCAACAAGCGCGTCGTGCGGGTTGCGGTTTCTACGAAATCCGGCGCTCAGCAGTTCGAGCCGGAGCGTGAGACGATTCTGTGCGGCGGCGCCCTGAACTCGCCGCAACTCTTGCTTCTTTCCGGCATCGGGCCGGCCGAGGATCTCAAAAATGCCGGCATAGCTGTGAAGCATCATCTGCCGGGTGTCGGCCGCGGACTGAAGGATCACGTCGCGGCGCCGGTCATGTATCGCGCGACCAAGGACGTCTCGGCAGCAAAGGACTTGTCCACCTTGGGCAAGGCCAAGATTGGCCTCCAGTGGCTGCTGTTCAAGAAAGGGCTCGGCGCGACCAATTTCTTCGAGGTTGGCACGTTCATGCGGACGCGCAACGAAGAGGCCATACCCAATGTGCAGTTTGAGTTCGTCCCGATGCTGGGTGAATTCCAGCACGGCAACGTCAAGCTCGAGAACGGCTTTCAGTACTTCCTCAGCCTCATGCGTCCCAAGAGCGAAGGGCGCGTCTGGGTGGATTCGGCGGATCCGGCTGCCGCCCCAAAATTCGTTTTCAACTATCTGCAGCATCCCGACGACATGGTGCAGGCGGTCCAGGCCGTAAAGGCAATTCGCAACGTGGTCCGCCAGCAGGCCTGGGACGAATTCCGGGGCGTTGAAGAAATGCCAGGGCCCTCCGTCGCGACCGACGATGACATCGCCAATTGGCTGCGCGGCGTTGCCGGCACGAACTACCACCCGTGCTGCACCTGCCGAATGGGCGAGGGCGACGACGCCGTCGTCGACAAGGACGCAAAAGTGCACGGCATCGAGGGTCTCAGAGTTGTCGATGCCTCCATCATGCCCGAGATCGTCAGCGGCAATCTCAATGCGCCGGTTATCATGATGGCGGAGAAGGTCGCGGACGCCATCCGAGGCCGCGTCACGTTGCCTGCGGATCCACAGCCGTACCACACCGCCTGAAGACAGTGAGAGGTGCAATGTCGAGGTGCTTGATTTCTACTATGAAAACGATTACATAAATCAAAACTCGTGGAAAGAAATATTGCTGCAGAAAAACTGCAGCCAAAGGGCAGTATATCGACGAATTTATGTTTGGAGCGCCAGCTGGGGCCGTCGTTTCTGACCGCGGTCTTCGTTGAAATCTTGAACAAATCCGATCTCGAAAAAGGAGCATGGACGTGAGCGAACTAAAAGGAATCTGCGTGCCGATTTGCACGCCATTCAAGGACAAGGGTGCGGCACTCGATGAGGGGGCTCTGGGCGCAAACATCGATTCGCTGATCGATGCGGGCATTCACATCATCGCGGTCAATGGCGGGACGGGTGAGTTCCCGTTTCTGACTGAAAGCGAGAAGCGGCGTATCGCGGAGGTTGCCGGCAAGCGCATCAACGGCCGCGCCAAGCTGATCGTCCAGACATCTGCCTTGCGCACCGAAGACGCCATCGAAAACTCGAAACATGCGAGCGACGCTGGCGCCGACGCTTTGCTCATACTCCCGCCCTTCTTCGAGGGGCCGGGCGAGCCAGGTGTTCGCTATCACTACGAACAGATATCCAGCGCCGTGAACACCCCGATCATGGTCTATAATATTCCTCAGTACACCGGCTTCGACATCACGCCTGACGTCTACAAGCGCTTCAGCGAGATCGACACCATCAAGTACATCAAGGACAGCACGTCCAATATGATGCGCATCGACCAGCTGTCGGCACAGGGTGCGAAGGTGTTCAACGGCTGCGACTATCTGAATTTCTACAGCCTGCTGAGCGGCGCGCCGGGTGTTTTTACCGGCTCCGGCAACGCTGTTCCGCAGCAACTCGTGCGGCTCTATGATCTGGTTCAGAACAAGAACCTGGCCGAAGCGACCGCGCTGTGGCTCAAGCTGCGTCCCCTGTCACTGCTGCTCTGGACCGCCCCCTTCAATCCAGTCGCCAAGTCAGCAAGCACCAAGACGGGTCGCCCTGTCGGCGAGTGCCGCCTGCCGGTTCTCCCCTTGACCACTGAGGAGGTTAAACTGGTTGACAAGGCGCTTGCAGCGGCAGCTGCCTGACGCGATCCGGTCGTTCCCGGGGCTTCGTCGCCCCGGGGATCCGGCTGCTGCAACTGGTCCTGGACATTCGTTTTTCCTTGTCCAGCATCGGCTGCACGACTTCGGGGCCGGCCCAGGCAGAAAGGATTGAGGAATGAGATTGTCGCGGATGATCAACGTTGTGGGCGCCCACGCCGAGGGCGAGCCGAACGACGTCATTACGGGCGGTGTTATAGATGTTCCCGGCAAGACCATGTTCGAGAAGGCACGATGGCTGGAAACCAAAGGTGACGACCTTCGAGCCTTTCTCCTGCATGAGCCCCGCGGGAAGGTCACGCTCTGCACCAACCTTGTGCTGCCCTCGTCTCACCCTGACGCCCAGATGGGTTATGTCATCATCGAACCGGCCTCCTATCCGCCGATGTCGGGCACGAACACGATATGCACGGTGACCGTTCTCCTGGAGACAGGAATTATCCCGATGCAGGAGCCCGTCACCAGGCTGACGCTCGAGGCGCCGGCCGGCCTTATTGAGGTCGAAGCACGGTGCCGGGACGGAAAGTGCGAAAGCGTCAAGTTCAGGAATCAGCCGTCTTTTGTCATGCACCGGGACCGGATGATCGAGGTCGAAGGCATAGGCTCGCTCCGCGTCGACGTTTCCTACGGGGGGATGATCTACGTGATTGTCGATGCTCAGGACTGCGGCTTCGAGATCGAGCCGTCCGAAGCGCGCGATCTTTCGGACGTTGGCGAAAAAATCAAGCGAGCGGCGGCCGAGCAACTACCATCCGTCCACCCCGAGAATCCAGAGATACACACAATCAACCAGACGCTTTTTGCCGGTCCGCTCGCGGTAGTCGACGGGATCAAGACATCCAGGAATGGGGTCATCGTCTCACCAGGCAGACTGGACCGCTCGCCATGCGGGACCGGCACCTGCGCGCGATTGGCGTTGCTGCACGCGCGTGGTGAAATCGCTGCCGGCGAACAATTCATCCATGAGTCGATCATAGGCACGAAATTCGTCGGCGAGATATTCGAGACGTCCAAGGTCGGAGGTCTCGACGCCGTGTCTGTCGCCATCACCGGACGGGCCTGGATCACCGGCTTCCATCAGTTCGTGCTCGACCCGAGCGATCCGTTTCCGAGGGGCTACACACTTTCCGATACCTGGCCCGGAGCCTGACCAATATCCATCATTGTCATTTGCAGGAGTTCAAGATGAACGTGCACGCAGACTTCCACGCCCAAGCCGAAAGGCTGAAATTCGAAACGCGGGCCTTTATCGACGGCGCCTATGTGGCGGCAAAATCGGGGGAGACGTTCGAAACCGTCAATCCTGCCACCGGCAAGCTCCTTGCTAATGTCGCCGCCGGCGGCGCTGCGGACGTCGACCTTGCGGTCAGTGCCGCACGCCGCAGTTTCGAGGCCGGCAGTTGGTCGGGCATGCCGCCGCGGGAGCGCAAGAAAGTCTTGCTGCGCTTTGCCGATCTGATCGAGAAGCACAGCGCCGAACTCGCGCTCATCGAAACGCTCGATTGCGGCAAGCCGATCAACGATTCCCTCAGTGTCGACCTGCCAGACTCCGTCGAGACGCTGCGCTGGCATGCGGAGGCGACGGACAAGATCTACGATCAGATGTCGCCGGCCCCGCGCGACGTCGTGTCGATGATCGTGCGCGAGCCGATCGGCGTCGTCGGGGGCGTCATTCCCTGGAACTTCCCTCTGTTCGTCGCGATGTGGAAGTTGGCGCCCGCCCTGGCGGGAGGAAATTCCCTCGTGCTGAAGCCGGCCGAACAGACGTCTTTGTCGCTGATCAGGCTGGCAGCGCTGGCATCCGAGGCAGGCATTCCGGACGGCGTCTTCAATGTCGTCCCGGGTCTGGGGCCGACTGCCGGCCAGGCTATCGGCCTGCACCGGGATATCGACTGCGTGAGCTTCACGGGCTCTGGCGAGGTCGGTCGGCTCTTCCTGAAATATTCCGCCGATTCCAACATGAAGAGGATCATCCTCGAGTGCGGCGGCAAGAGCCCGGCAATCGTCATGAGCGACGTCAAGAACTTCGCCCCGATCGTCGAAAATGTCGCGACGGGCATTCTGTTTTGCCAGGGCGAGAACTGCTCTGCCGGCTCCCGCCTCATCGTCCACGAGAGCATCAAGGACCGTCTCCTTGATGAGCTGAAGCCGGTGTTCGAATCCTGGACGGTCGGCGATCCGCTCGAGCGCTCGACGCGCATCGGCGCGATGATCGAGGAGGATCATCTCGCCAAGGTCTTGTCCTACATCGAGACCGGACGCAGTGAAGGCGCCAAAGTAGCATTGGGCGGAAATCGCGTGCTGGCCGAAACAGGTGGTAGCTTCGTTGAGCCGACGATCTTTGACGGCGTCTCCAACACCATGAAGATTGCCCGTGAAGAGATCTTCGGGCCTGTCCTGTCGGTGATCTCGTTCAAGGACGAGGCCGAAGCTGTTCGCATCGCGAACGACACCAACTACGGCCTTGCTGCGTCCCTCTACACCGACGATCTCAACACGGCGCATCGCGTCGCCAAGTCGATCCGCGCCGGTACGGTTTCCGTGAACTGCTATTCGGAAGGTGACTTCGCCGTGCCCTTCGGTGGCTACAAGGAATCCGGCTTCGGCGGCAAGGACAAGGGCCTTGCTGCGCACGACCAATACACTGAGACCAAGGCCGTCTGGATCCAGCTGCGTTGACGGCACGCGGTGGCCCGGCCCCTCTTGGCCGGCCACCAGCCCTTCGCGGATCGGTGCGTCCATGGGCTTGCAGGCGCCCTGTTGGTTTTGAGGGAAGTCAATGACATCCGTTGCAGTGCTTAGGGAAGAACGGCTGAGCGCCCAGCGTTTGACCGCGTCCGGCAGACCGCGGCGAACCGCTAATCCGTTTTCCGGCATCGGCCCTATCACCGATCTCGCCCTTGACGAGATCGGCGCGCGCCTGCTTCGTCTCGAGTTCGACGGCGGGCTCCATTTCGGCTTCCCGAAGACGACCCAGATGGCGTTCGGGCTAGGCGGTGGCCACAGGACCTTCCAGCAGGGCGCCTTCTGATGGCCAGGCAAGCCTCACTCCGCAAGCTCAGTGTTGCCTCCCAACGGGACGGGGACCTGCTGCCCACCTTTGAGTTTTTCCGCAAACTAGCGGATGCGGCTGCTGCGGAGATTATGCCGACGTTTCGCAACAGGTTGGCCGTCGAAGCCGAGGTCAAACCCGGCCTGCAACACGATCCGGTCACGGAGGCCGACCGCAATGCTGAAAGGGCCATCCGCGACATCATTTCGGGCGAGTATCCGATGCACGCGATATTGGGCGAGGCGTTCAGCCCGTCGGGATCCGGGCCTCTCAAATGGGTGATCGACCCGATCAACGGGATGAAACCCTACCTGTGCGGGCTTCCGGTCTGGGGAACCCTGATAGGCTTCACCGTCGATGGCCGCTCCGTATTGGGAATGATGAACCAGCCCCATACCGGGGAGTGCTTCTGGTCCGATGGCACGAAATCGATCTGTCATTCAGCCCATGGCGAGACCGTCTTGAGGACGAGCGGCACCCAACGTCTTTCCGATGTGATATGCCACACGAATTCTCCAGAACCGTTCGCTCGCCGTCCGGGTCGAGGGTTTGCCCGGCTGGCGTCGTCGGTCAAATTCACCCGCTACGGCGGCGAATGCTACGCGTTCGCCATGCTCGCCGCCGGTCAGATCGACCTTTGCGTCGAGCTCGCCCTGACGGCCTATGACGTCGTTGCGCTTATTCCGCTCATCGAGGCCGCCGGTGGTGTCGTCACTCGCTTCGACGGCGGTCGCCCGGAGCGGGGCGGCAACGTTCTGGCCTCGGCAAACGCCATCCTGCATGAGGCTGCGCTGCGGATGCTCAACGACATCTGAACCCCTGCCGAGACATCTTGAATGGACAGCAAGAACGAGATCGAGCGAAAGGACGAGGATAACGCTGCCGAACGACGAGCCCGTTTCTGGGGCTGGTTTTGGATGGCGGTCGCGACAGCGGCCATGTACCTTCTGGTCTGGGTAACCCGTTGAAGAGAAGAGTCGCCGCCCACCGTTGACGCCTCAATCCAATCACGCATTCGCGCTTTGCGTGTGTCAAAGGGCGCGTAATTGCTTCCATGTCTCGGCCTCGATGGCGATGCCGCGCTCGGCCGCCAATTTGCGGGCGGCGAGCCTGCGTTCACCTGGAAGGCGCGTCTGCCCGGCTTCGGCTATCGCCTCGACCAATTCCTCGATCCGCCCTGTGAACATTCCCAGGCTACCATTTCCTTTCGTCGGGTCGATCAGGATAATCGTTTGACCGGTATGAGCGGAGTCCGCCCCCGGATAGGCCGACGAATTGACTTGATGGGAGAAGTTGCTGCCAGTCAGCGCACCGCCAAGGATGTCGATCATCATGGCGATGGAGGAACCCTTGTGTCCGCCGAAAGGCAGCAGCGCGCGCCCGTCAAGTATGGCCTGCGGGCTGCTGGTTGGCAGCCCCGAGGCGTCGAGGCCTATCCCTTCGGGAAGGACCTTGTTTTCACGCGCTGCAGCCTTCACTTCGCCATGAGCCATCGCTGCCGTCGCTTGGTCGAACAGGAGAACCTGTCCATCGGCGCGCGGTACGGCGAAGGCCATCGGATTGGTTCCGTAGAGCCGCTTGTGACCGCCATGAGGGACGACATAAGTGACGCTGTTGACGACACTGAGGGCGATCAGTCCCGCCTCCGCGAATGGCTCGACATCCAGCCAGAGCGGACCGTTATGATGGGCATTGCCGATGGCGAGCACACAGGCGCCGGCCGACCGCGTCTTGTCGATGGCTTGTGGCATGGCCGCCTCCAGCGCCGGTCTGGCATAGCCATTGCCGGCGTCGGCGCGAAGGAAGGCGGCTCCAGCGTCTTGGATTTGTGGAATGGCGCGGCCGTCGACGAAGCCGCTCTTCAGATTGCTCACATAGCCCGCCA
This sequence comes from Mesorhizobium sp. M8A.F.Ca.ET.202.01.1.1, assembly GCF_004791595.1. Lineage (NCBI taxonomy): Bacteria > Pseudomonadati > Pseudomonadota > Alphaproteobacteria > Hyphomicrobiales > Phyllobacteriaceae > Mesorhizobium > Mesorhizobium sp. M8A.F.Ca.ET.202.01.1.1. The sequence continues at coordinate 619,156 of NZ_SRUN01000002.1, forward strand.
TCCGGAACAAGCCATGGCTTCGCGAGCCGTCGCGTTCGGCGCTCGCGCAGTTCGCCGCCAGCACTCGGGCGACGCTGTCGGACGTTCCGTTGCGCACGAAGATAGTTTCCAGCATGCCGATGAGCTCGGGCAGGCTGCAATAGATGGCTGGCTCATGCGACAACGATGGGGCCATGACAAATCACGCATTTCAACAAAGCAACGCGCCTCCCTGCGTGACTCGCCTATCGGGGCCGCCAACGGCTGCATAGCAATGCCCGTTGGCGGCAGAGTGCCTTGCGTAGGCTGGGGGCGGGCCTGTGCTTCAGCACTCAACGCCATGGCACGTGCTATTCGTTGACGTAACGCCGCGCACAGCCATGGCCTAGTGAAATCAAGACTTCATGCTCGATCGTTCCGCAAGCCTTCGCCAGATCGTGATCACGAACATGGGGGCCGAGGATTTCGACCGGACTGCCTGGTACTAGCGCCCAGTCGGGGACCCCCGATACGTCGACGGTCAGCAGATCCATGGAAACGCGTCCGACAACCTGGGCGGCAAAACCCGCAACGGACACGGGTGCGCGGCTTGAGCCGGCCCGGGAATAGCCGTTCGCGTATCCGATCGCGACCGTCGCGATCTTGGCTTGCTCGGTCAGGCGGTAGGTCGAGCTGTAGCCGACAGGGGCACCGCGCTTCATCGTCTTGACCTGAATGATCGGCGCGACGACGCGAGCTGGCTGCAACATGGGATTTGGGCGCCCTGTCAGCGGGTTTATCCCGAATGTCGCCTTGCCGGGCCGGACCATGTCGAACGCGTGGTCCGCGCCCAGATAGGTGCCAGCCGAATTGGCCAGCGACATTTTCGCGATGGGAAGCCCGCTCACCGCGCTCAGGAAAGCCCCGCGCTGGAATTCGCACCTGTCGAAATCGAGGTCGTCGGCTGCCGAAAGGTGCGACATGTAGAGGATAGGCGGGATACGCGACAGCAGCGGCAAGTTCTGGCGAAGCCACGCGACATCATCGGCCAGCAGTCCGAGCCGGTTCATTCCCGTGTCGAAATGGATAATCGAGGCAAGAGGACGCTCCACCCCGACGGCAACCTTTTCCCATTCCTCGATCTGATTGCGACTGTTGAGGACGGGTACCAGGTTGGCGCCGACGAATGCCCCTCTTTCCTCGGGCAGGAAGCCGCCGAGCACGCAAATCTCTGCTTCTTGAAGAGCAGCTCGGAGCGCCACGCCGTCATTGGCCGTTGCCACGAAAAACGTCCTGGCGCCTGCTTGCCTCAGTGCCAGCGCGCTCGGGATCATGCCATGGCCGTAGGCGTCGCCCTTCACGACGGCAGCGCAATCGGCTCCGCCCGCCATGGCGCTCAGTCGCCTGTAATTTTCCCGCACTGCCTCTAGGTCGACGATCATCTCAGCCTGATTGATCAGACCCTGAATTCCGCCTTGAAAGGACGAGGGATGACTTCCGATCGTATCGAGATGCACTCACGCCTCCAGGTTTGTTCTAGTAAACGTTTACACGTCTCAAAGGCTACCGCGCCAAATTTGGTTGGTGCGTACCGCAGCTCGTGCGTTTGCCAAGGCGTGCCACCGGTCTTGCGTCTACTAAGGGCAATCGCGTTCGACGGGGCACGTCACCGGATCGAAGCGCGCTTGGATTTAGTTCAGCAGGATCGACAGATAATGCTCCGCCGCCTTGGACTGCGCCTGGGCGATCATGCCGCACTGAACACATTGGTCGGCAAGTATCGCCATCGCCGTCGGGCTAAGCTCTGCAAACATAAAAAGCGCGAGAAGAGCGGTGCAAAACTTCGCTAGCTGCAGGAACACATTGCGCGTTTGATTGTGATGGTGCATGGCGCGCCCTTGAGGTTTTTCCACTAAATGCCTCTCGATCATGAGCCGACCGGTGCCGACAATGTCGCTTGGACAGTGTAAACGTTTACAAATTCGTGTCAATGAGTCTGGGACGATATAGGGTCGGCTCGATCAAACATGCCTTTGCCTTAGAGGCGACAGCCACTTGCTCAAGAACCGCCAGCGATGGAGAGGAATTTCCACAATTCAGAAGCGACTGGCGACGCGGACGAAAGCCGTTCCGGTAAGCAGGAACAACACGGCCAGCAACAAGTAGATATTGGACAAGGCGGTTGCCTCGGCGAGGATCCCGAAGCTGGGCGCTGTGGCCAGGGCAACTATGTAGCCCGTCGCGAAGACCACCACTATGTTTGATGCGTCGCCGCGTCGCCCCGCCATGCTCAACAGTGTGGGAAAAATATTCGATACGCCGATGCCCAACAGGACAAACCCGAACAGCGCCACAGGCACGATCTTGGCGAAGGCGACAATCGAGAGACCGACGATCACCAAGCCTGTCGAGATTGCAAGAAGTTGTTTCTCGCCCACGACCGTTCTGACGCGATCGCCAGCCAGCCGACAGATTGCCATGGAACTGGCGAACGCCGCATAGCCTAGTCCCGAGAAGCTGAAATCAAGCGCAAAATGGCCAGTGAGGTAGAGGGGGCTCCAGTCACGGACCGCTGCGTCTGTCGACATGCACACGCCGGCAAGCAGGCCCGCGACAACCAGCAGCCACATTGGGCTGATTGGCCGAGCGCCCGTAGCGCCCTCACTTGGCCTTGCGGCAAGAAGCTTGCTCTGGTTTGCCACGAAGAGAAGCGAGAGTAATAGCGCAGCTATCAGCGCGCCCATCGAACTCCCCGCAAATTTGACAAGCAGGCCTCCCGAGGCAGCACCTGTAAGCCCGCCAAGGCTCCACATGGCGTGGAACGTGGACATTAGGGCTTTTTGGGATAAGCGCTCTGCCTCGACCGCCTGCGCGTTCATGGCGACATCCATGAAATTGCCGGCAAGCCCCAGCATCAGCAGCACCAAGGGGAACAAGGTTGGGACATTCGTGAACGAGGCCAGCACGACTGTCGCCAAGAGAAGGGGCGCCGACACTCGAACCACTTGTTTGCTGCCGAAACGCGTGATGAGAGACCGGCTCGCCAGCATGGCGAAGAGTGAGCCCACGACAATCATGAACAGCGACCAGCCGAATTGACTGTCTGGTATCGAGAGACGCGCCTTGATTGTCGGCACAAGGGAGGACCAGGTGCCGAAGATGCAGCCATGCAGGAAGAAGATGGAGAAAATAGCCGTGCGGCTCTTGCGGTGGTCTATTGAGGGCCAGGCAGGTTGATCTGCGAAGCGCTTCGGAATTTCTAACACGGTTTGGTTCTCCAGTGACGCCTCGCGCCTCGGTCAATGCGACCCGACGGGATGCCGGGCTCGGCCAACGCGTTCCGACTGCCCGCCTCGTCTACGAAGGTGGACTTTGGATACACGCTGAGAACGCCTGCATGCATCATGTGCTGGTCCGCTCAGCGCACCTATATTTACATCGGGGTGGCCACATCACGATTTCGCAGCTAGAGCTTTGCATGCGCGATCTGAAGCGCGGGAAACGTCAGTCCGAGAATTTAGGCTCGAGGGATGTCGCGAGACATCGTGCCGCCTTCAACGGCAATGCGAGCATGGCGAAATGCACCTCCACCCAGATCGGTCCGTAATGGAAATAGTTGGTTTCGCGCGTTTCTGATGCGCCCCGAAATGATCTGACTTCTTCGTTAGGGCGAACCCTCCGATCAATCTCGCCATGACTCTGACTCATAGACGCTTTCCCGGACTGCCGTTGCTCAAGCCGGTCATTTCGGCAATCTAGGCACCTCACAGAGTATCGGAGCATTCAGGAAGTATGCGCGAAGCTGATTTGAACTTCGATTTCATCGTCGTAGGCGGCGGGTCGGCGGGGTGCGTGCTGGCCAGCAGATTGAGTGCCGACCCAGCCAACCGGGTTCTACTGCTCGAGGCAGGCAACAGCGGTCGCGATCCGAGCTACGATCTGCCGTTCATCGCGGGCAAGCTGTTCGAGTTCGAACGCAACAACTGGGCTTTCCGGAGTCAGCCGCAGAAAAATCTGAATGGCAGAAGCATGTACTTTCCCCGCGGCAAGATGCTGGGTGGATCGTTCATCTTCAACGGCGCCCAGTACATTCGAGGCAACAGATCGGATTTCGATCATTGGCGTCAGCTCGGCAACGCCGGTTGGTCCTACGACGACGTGCTGCCCTATTTCACGAAGAGCGAGAGTTACGAGGGCGGCGAGAGTGCCTACCACAATGACTGCGGCGGCCTGCCGGTGGGCAAGCCACCGACCGTCTCGCCGTTGACGGCCCCCTATCTGGAGGCCTGCAGGCAGGCGGGATATCGCCTCAACGACGATTTCAACGGGCCCGAGCAGGAAGGCTTTGGTATTTATGATTTCAACATCCGCGGCGGGCGCCGTGTCACCACGGCCAAGGCGTTCCTGCGGCCGGCGATGAAGCGGCCCAATCTGCGGGTCATTGTCAACGCGCTTGTCTCCCGAATTGTCATCGACGAGGCGCGCGCCTCGGGCGTCGAGTTCTTCGAGAACGGCGGGATCCGGCGAGCGTCCGCCACGCGCGAGATTGTCCTGTCGGCTGGTTCGTTCAACTCGCCGAAATTGCTGATGCTGTCGGGCCTCGGCGACGCGGAGGATCTGCAATCGCACGGGATAGCTGTGGTCAACGACCTCAGGGGCGTCGGCAAGAATCTCCAGGATCATGTCAATGCATCGGTCGCCTATGAGGCCACACAACCGGTTTCACTTGCCAGGACATTGCGCTGGCACACGCTAACGGCAGAAATGATCAATGCGCTGGTTTTCCGCCGCGGACAGATCACGCGCAGCCCGTTGGAAGCCGGCGGGTTTTTCAACATCAAGAAGGATGCCGTGGCGCCGGAATGCCAAGCGGTGTTCATCCCCTATTACCCCGGACAGGGGTTGAAGGTGTGGATGCCTTGGGCGGACCGGATGGCCGGACATTCTTTCGTGGTGCATGTCTGGCCCAACAGGCCGGAGAGCCGAGGGATGCTGACGCTTAAGTCGTCAGATCCCCGGGAGGCTCCCATCTTCGATCCGCACTTTCTCACGTCGGAAAACGATCTTGCGCTCACCCGCGATGCGATACGCGCCACCCGCAGGATCCTTCAGCAGGAAGCCTTGGCGCCCTACCGTGGCACGGAACTGGCGCCCGGCGCGGATATCCGTTCGGATGAAGAGCTCGACAGCTATATTCGCACAACGTGCGGCATCGGCCATCACACATGCGGCACGGCCAAGATGGGGCACGACGCGATGGCGGTCGTCGATGATCAGTTGAAGGTCCATGGCGTCGACGGCCTCAGGGTGGCCGATGCCTCGATCATGCCGACAATGGTGAGCGGCAACACCAATGCCGCCACGATCATGATTGCGGAGAAAGCGGCCTCGATGCTATTGCGCGGAAATTAGCGCTCCTGCCTGACTTCGTCGGCAATGGTCCGATCCGGCCTTTCATTTCCCGCCTTTGGCGCCGAGATGGGAGGCTTTCGGCTTTCCCCAGGAAGCCCGCAAGCCGCACATCAACCTCGACGCATATCGCTTGCCCATGAGTTGAAGTCATGGAGAAATGCGTGCAGCCCTATTGGCGGCCGCCATTACTCTCAATAGCGTCATAGCCACCATGAGCAGAGTTCATGGAAAGACAGTGCAAGAGGAGCAGCCAAGCTCGCACATTCGTACCTGTCGGGTTTGGCGGCACAGCCGATCAGCTCCACGCAACTTCAGGGGAGATTGGAACACATGAAACTATCGCTTAAGGGGCTGCTGCTTTCAGGCGTCGCGGCGCTTGCCAGCAGCGGCGCGCTCGCCAAGGACCTCAGTGGCCCCATCTACTTGCTGGTCAACAACGTCACGACTTCGCGCATTGCACAGTTCGATATACCAAACATCACGAAAGCCCTGGAAAAGCAGGCGCCCGGTAGCAAGCTGGTCGTGCTGAATGCGAACGACGACATGCAGCAGCAGGTCTCGCAGACAGACGCCGCGCTGGCCAGCGGCGCTGCCGGCATCGTCCTGATCGCCGTCGATCCCCTGCGTTCGGCCAGCATTCTTGCCAAGGCGGCAGGTGATGGCGTCCCGGTTGTGACCTATGCACACGATCCAGGCGAGGGCCCGGTCGCCTATCACGTATCCGTGCCGTTCGCTGATATCGGCGAGGCGCAGGCCAAGTACCTGGTCGAACATCTGCCGCAACACAGGCCGGTGCGCCTGGCATACATGCTCGGCGATCCGAAGTTCGCCTTCTACACCGAGCAGATGAAAGGTTTCGACCGTTACATCGCTCCGCTTGTGGCGGACGGCACCATCCAGATTGTCTGCCGGGCCGACGCGCTGCTTTACCTCGCGGCCAACGCGCAGAAGAACATGGAGCAATGCCTGACCCAAACCAACAACGAGGTCGACGGAGCCGTGGTGATGAACGACGACACCGGCGGCGGCGTGATCGCCGCCCTGACCGGCCAAGGTCTGGTTGGCAAAGTCGAGCTGTTCGGAGGCTACGATGCCACACTCGAAGGCGTCCAGCGTGTTCTGGCCGGATGGCAGGCGGCCGACATGTCGCCACCCTATGCGGGGATGGCGGACGCCGCCGTGACGTTGGTTCTGGCTGCTGCCCGTGGCGAGCAGCCGCCTTCCGGTTTGGTCAATGGCACCTGGGACAACAAGTTCGTCAAGGGTGGTGTTCCGGCTCACCTGGCCCCAAACGTTTTTATCACCGCCGACAACGTTCAGAAAACCGTGGTCGATGCCGGGCTTTACACCAAGCAGCAGCTCTGCACCGGCATTGCGGCCAAGTCCGATTTCTGCACCAAATAGAGCGTCAGGCGCTGCCGTCCCACGCGGTAGCGCCTTGTCGGCTTGTCTTGAAGGCATGCGATGACCAGATCAGATCCACCCATTCTCGAAATCCGCAATGTTTCAAAACACTTCGGCGCCATATCCGCGCTGACAGATGTGTCATTCAGTGTTTGGCCAGGCGAAGTCGTTGCACTGGTGGGCGACAATGGCGCCGGCAAATCGACGCTGGTCAAGATCATCTCCGGCATCCAGTCTCCCAGCGAGGGCGAGATTTTCTGTGCCGGCCTCGGCGTCGCGCTGCGATCGCCGCACGACGCGGGCCATGCCGGCATCCAGACCGTCTACCAGGACCTGGCGCTGTGCGATAATCTCGACACCGTTCAGAACCTCTTCCTCGGGCGTGAGCTGCACAATCCTTGGTACCTCGGCCGGCGTCTCCAGCGCGGCGCAATGGAAGCGCGAGCTAGAGAGATTCTGGCCAGCCTCGACGTCAAGATCCGCGACGTCAGCAACCCCATAAGTTCGCTCTCCGGCGGTCAGCGCCAGTCGGTCGCCATCTGCCGCTCCATCCTCAGTGACCCCAGGATCGTCTTGCTCGATGAGCCGACAGCGGCATTGGGCGTCGCCCAGCGCAAGCAGGTTCTGGCGTTGATCGACCGGTTGCGAGGGCAGGGGCGCGCCGTCGTGGTGGTGTCTCACGACCTAGGCGACGTCCAGCAGGTCGCCGACCGTGTTGTCGTGCTTCGGCTTGGCAGGAAAGTCGCCGAAGTCTCTCGTGGTGGCTACACCCGCGAGGATCTTATCGGAGCGATAACCGGCGTGATGGACGCCGCCACTCTCGCATCCACCCGCGATTTCAGGGGGGATCTCCATGTCTAGCGCTGCCGATAGTCCTATCGTCGCCAGTCCCAAGACAAGTGTGCGGCACGTCATGAACACGCAGTACATCCTCGAAGCGCTCGCTGGAAAATGGCGCATGGTGCCGGTGCTCATCGTGCTTGCCGTCATCTGGGCCTACTTCTACTCGGCCAATCCGCTGTTCCTGAGCCCACGCAATCTCTCGAACCTGTCGCTGCAGATCGTCGTCACCGGCACGCTGGCTCTCGGTCTGATGTTCGTGCTGGTGATCGGAGAAATCGATCTGTCGGTCGCGGCCGTTGGTGCGGTTTCGGCCGCGATCGCCGCGGGTCTGGCGGTGAACTCGGGTGTGGATGCGACGCTCGCCATCGCCCTCGGTCTGCTGACAGGAGGTCTGATCGGAGGCGTTCAAGGTGTAATCGTCACGATCTTTCGAGCGCCGGCATTCATCGTGACATTGGGCGTGTCCATGGTCCTGCAGGGCGTGTTGCTCGATTTGCTGCCGCCAGGTTCGAATCTGATCTCGCTGGTCGGCCAGCCGATGGGCACGATCTTCTCCCTCTACATGCCGCCGCTGGCGAGCTATGCCATCCTAGTCGGCGTTGTTGTCATCTTCGCCATTCTGTGCCTCCAGACCCACGTGACACGGGTCTCGCGTTCGATTGTCTCCAACCTGGGAACCAGCGTCATCGTACGGGTCGTCCTGCTTGCGGTCGTTGGCGCGGCAACCGTGCGGGTGTTCGACGCCTATCGGGGCGTGCCGGTCATGGTCGCATTCCTGCTCTGCATGCTGGGCGTCTTCGCCTATATCACGACGCAGACGCGTTTCGGCCTCCATCTATTCGCCGTCGGCGCCAATGCAGAGGCCGTCCGCCGCTCGGGCATCTCGGTGAACAGGCTCAAGATCACCGCGTTTGTGCTGACGGGCATGTTCGCGGCACTTGCGGGCATGATGGCGGCAGGCCGCGTCCTCGGCGTGTCACCGGACTCGGCGGATACCACCTTGCTGCTTGAAGCGATTGCCGCTGCCGTGATCGGTGGCGTCAGCCTGTTTGGCGGACGCGGATCCGTCTGGGCAGCTCTCACCGGTGCGCTGGTGATGGGCAGTGTTTCGAATGGCATGCTGCTTATCAATGCAACGACCCAGACGCGGCTCGAGGTGCAGGGCGCTATTCTGGTGCTGGCGGTTGTTCTCGATGCACTGTTGAGTCGGCGCGCGACGCGCCGATAAAGCATCCGGGCGGAAAATCGTGAAACGGGTTCCGCCCGGAATTGCGTCAAGACAACGAGACGACGTTTTGGCCAGCGAAGAAATGGACCTTCGCTGACTGGCTCACTTCACGAAAATGCGCGCCGTCTGTTCTACGGTGCGTTTTGCCTCGGCGCGCAACCATGAACGCATTTTCTGAACGGCGACTTTGCTGCGTTTGGTGCGCGGATAAATCAGGAAGTAGCTCCACGGCGAGCGGACCGGCACGTCGTGCAGCGGCACAAATCGGCCCGACGTCAATTCCTCCAGCACCATGAACGGCGGCATCAGGATTGTGCCCAGGCCTGCCAGAGCTGCCTCGATTCCCATCTGATATTGCTCGAAGACAGGGCCGGCGGTCGGGTTGGGGTGTGACATGCCGATCTCTCGAAACCATTCCCGCCAGGCCGTCGGGCGGTGCGAATGCTGGATCAGCCGCATACCCAAGAGCGCGCTCGGATCTGCCTTGCCGCCAACGATGAGGTCGGGGCGGCACACGGGAATGAGAACCTCGTCCATCAGGAATTCGGACTGCGAGTCCGGCCAAGCGTCGGTGCCATAATGGATGGCGGCGTCGACATCGCTGGCTTCGAACGAAAACTGGCCGATGCTTGCCGTGACGGTCAGCTCGATAGTGGGATTGGCGTTTAGAAACCTGCCGATGCGCGGGGCGAGCCACCGACTTCCAAGGCTGGGCAAGGTGGCGATATGCAGCCGCTCCGAACCACTCTGGAAAGTGCTGAGCCTCAATGTGGCAGCGCCCAGATTGGACAGGATCTCGGTGGCCTCGGTGAGATAGAGGGCACCGGGCTCCGTAAGCACCAGGCCATGGCCGGTGCGTTCGAAGAGCAGGGCGCCCGTCGCATCTTCGATCGACCGGACGGCGCGACTGACGCCACTTTGCGTGATCTCTAGTTCATCGGCGGCCCGGGAGAAGTTGCGATATTGCGCCGACAGCACGAAGGCGCGAAGCGCGGCTATCGTCGGCAGGTTGCTTTCCCGCTCGACGGCGTCGCGATGGGCCGGTTTGCGTCCGCCGGCGCTGCTCTCGGGCACGACATCATCTCCATGACTTTGTGTCATGAAGATACAACTGCCGACTCCTTGTCAATCGCGCCCGCACTTCGCAAAACTGCGGCCAAGAGAATGCGGAAAAGGCCTTTGCTGACAGTCGATCGAGGTGGGCCGGCTTTGAATTCCATCGTTATAGAACAATCCCCGGCGGCGCCCCTACGATGACTAGCAGTCATGACATACCGATTGTCGACGCCCATCACCACATTTGGGATCTGGCCAATCATCGCTACCCCTGGCTCGATCCCGACATGCCTTCGATCGTTGGGGACACGACGGCCATACGTCAAAGCTATGATCCGGTCGCGTATCGATCGGACACCAGCGCATTCAATGTCGTTGCGACAGTCCATCTGGATGGCGGGTTTGATCCGTCGAACCCGGTCGGTGAAACGCGCATGGTTCATGCCGCGTTCGAAAAGCACGGTTTTCCCAACGCGATTGTCGGGAGCGTACGGCTCGATGCAACCGACCTGGCCGACACAATTGACGGTCATCTCAAGGCCTCGCACCTGTTTCGCGGCATCCGCCACATCGTAGCCTGGCACGAAATCCCGCGGCTGAGTTATGCCGATCGGCCTGACTTTTTGACAGATGCGTCATGGGTGGCGGGGTATCGCAGCCTCGCGGCGCACGAACTGTCGTGCGACATGCAGATCTATCCGTCACAGATGGCTGATGCGGCTGAACTTGCCGCGTCCACGCCCGACATCCCGATGATCCTCAATCAGGCGGGCATGCCAGACGGTCTGGTCACCGGCGATTTCGAGCCTTGGCGGCGTGGCATTCGCCTGATGGCGCAAAGCCCGAATGTCGCGCTCAAGATCTCCGGCTTCGGCATGCTGCGCCCCGACTGGACCCTGGCCGATGTGCGCCCGCTGATCGAAGAGGCCATCGAGGTGTTCGGCACCGATCGGGTGATGTTCGGCTCGAACTTCCCCGTGGACAAGCTGTTCGGTGATTTTGCCCGAAGCTTCGATGTCTTCCTCGCAGCGACCCACGCGCTTTCGCACGCCGACCGCATCAAGGTCTTTGCCGCCAATGCGGTCCGCATCTACCGGATCGGTTCCGTCTCTCATCATTCGAAGTCATAGGATTGCCATGCCGTCGCTGCTCTTGAAAAACTGCGCCATTCTCGACGTTGATGCCGGCGCGTTGCTTGGCGAGCGCGATGTTCTGATCTCGGACGGCCGCATCGCCGAGATTGGCGACAACCCGATCAAAGCAAGCCACGATCGGGAGATCGACCTGCGCGGCAAGGTGCTGATGCCGGGGCTGTGCGATGCCCATGTCCACGCAATCGTGCCGATCAACAGCTTCGCGCAACTGACGCGCTGGTCACCCTTCTACACGGCGATCCGGGCCATGCCGATCCTCGAGGGCATGCTGCAGCGCGGCTTCACCACCGTGCGCGACGCCGGCGGCGCGGATTTCGGCATCGCCCGCGCGGTTGCCGAGAAACTGATCCCCGGACCGCGTATCCTCTACAGCGGCAAGGCGCTATCCCAGACCGGCGGTCACGGCGACATGAGAGGCCCCGGCGAAACCGAATTCGACAGCCATTATTATGTTCCCAGCCTTGGCCGGATAGTCGACGGTGTCAGCGAGATCCGCAAGGCAGCGCGCGACGAGATCCGCCGTGGCGCCCACCAGATCAAGCTGATGGTGGGCGGCGGTATTGCGTCCTACACCGACCCGGTGACGTTTGCGCAATTTTCGGGAGAGGAGATTCGTGCCGCCGTCGAGGAGGCGGAAAACGCTGAGCGCTACGTGATGGCGCATGCCTATACCGATCGCTGCATCCATCATGCCGTGTCGAATGGCGTCCGGTCGGTGGAACACGGCAACTTCCTTGAGGACGAGACCGCCAAGCTGATGGTCGAGCGTGACGCCTTCCTGGTCCCGACGCTTTCGGCCTACATCACCATGTGGGAAGAAGGGCTCGAAATCGGCATGCCGGCCGAACTGCACGCCAAGATCAAATACGTCCTGGACGTCGGCTCCAGGTCGCTCGAAATTGCTCAGCGACGCGGGGTGAAGATGGTTTATGGCACCGATCTGATCGGTCCGTTGCATCGGCACCAGTCGCTGGAATTCTCGATCCGCAGCGAGGTCCTGCCTGCCATAGATGTCATCCGCTCGGCAACCAGCACCGCGGCCGAACTGTTCAACATGACCGCCGAGATCGGTCGTGTTGCTGTCGGACTACGAGCCGACCTGCTGGTGGTCGACGGCAACCCCCTCGACGATCTGTCACTGCTGCAGGATCGGGCCAAGCTCAGGATGATCCTGAAGGACGGCGACATCCATAAGCACGATTTGTGAGATCGTAGGCCTGGCTCGCCTGATTAGAGCAACGCCATGCCGAGCAAGACTGGGGAACCCACGATAATCTTCCGGCACAGCCTCCGCTGTGCAGTGGAGATGACCCAAGATGCGCGTGGCAAGGATGAAAGACATCCCGCCAAAAACCTGAATTCGAAGCTGCTACTCGGAAAGACAAGCTTACAAAGTCAGCGAGCCGTCATCTCTGGAACCGGTAGCGTAGCCGTCCTCGATTTTGGCGGTCAACAGAGGCAATTCGTGGCCGAGGAAATCGAGAAAGGCGCGGACGGCCGGCACAAGGCCGCGCCTTGAGGGGAATATGGCGTGTAGCTGATGCGCCGGCAAAGCATGGTCGGGCAGCAGCCGGACCAGCCGGCCCTTGCGGACGGCATCTCCGCAGAGGTTACGTGGCAATTGAGCGATGCCCATTCCCGCAAGAGCTGCCTGGCCCAGCATATGGATATCATCGGTGGCGAGCGCCGGGACATATTCGATGTCGGTTGCCCGGCCGTCCGGCGTGGTAAGGTGCCATAGATTCCGTTCGCCTCTCACGCCAGCCGGACCCAGTCCTTTTTGCAGGTGCATGGACTTGGGCGCGTCGAAGGGCCCGTGGGATGAGACGTATTCAGGACCCGCCACGAGCCACTGCTCGCTGATCCCCAACCGCCTGATCATCAACTGGGAATCCTCGATGGCCGAGCGGACTCGCAATGCGACGTCGCAGCCTTCTCCGATAGGATCGACCCGGCGGTTTGTCAGATCGAGTTCCAGCCTCACGGCCGGGTGATCCCGCATGAATTTCCATAATACGGGCGCGACGAAAACGTGAGCGAGTCCCACCGGGCAACTTACCCGCAGGCGGCCCGCCGGCGCCTCACCCGCTTGCTCGGCGATCTCGAAAGCCATGCGGGCGGCATCGATCATTTCATTGCAGTGCTTGAGGAATTCCCGCCCCACGGAAGTGAGATTGACTGAGCGGGTCGATCGCTGCAGCAGCCGAACGCCGAGACGGGCCTCCAGGGCTGCTATGCGTCGGCTGACGCGCGACTTGGGAATGCCGAGCGCAAGCGCCGCCGACGAAAAGCTGCCGTGACGCGCGATGGCTGCAAACATGGTCAGTTCGTTGAGGTCATCCACGGTAAGCTCCGGCTCTCGATTGTCTCGTCAGTAGAACAATCTGTGCCATTTAGCTTACTGGCGCAACACCGGTGCGCCGGCATAGCTATGGCTCAACACTTCAACGGAGCCAAATGCCATGCAAATTCTTCATCTCGACTCAAGCATCCAGGGCGCGGCGTCCGCTTCCCGGACGCTGACGAAAGCTGTGGTAGCGAACCTGCTCGATCAACATCCCGGCGCGGCGGTGACCTATCACGATCTGGTGGAAGAGGCGGTCCCCCATCTCGATGGACCGATCGGGGCAGGTTTTCGCCCGCTCGCCTTCAACGCTTCGGATGAGACGACACGCCGTGAACACGCCAGGTCTGACGTGCTTGTCGGAGAATTGATGGCAAGCGATGTGATTGTCGTCGGGGCTCCTATGTACAATTTCTCCGTGGCCAGCCAACTCAAGGCGTGGCTCGATCGCGTCATCCAGCCCGGCAAGACCTTCCGCTATACCGAAAATGGCCCGATCGGCCTTGCCGGCGGCAAGAAGGTGGTGATCGTTTCGACGCGCGGAGGTTCTTATCTTTCCGGCCCGCTGACCTCCATGGATTTCCAGGAGAGCTACCTCAGAACGGCTTTTGGCTTCATGGGCATCAAGGACCTCGATTTCATCCGGGCGGAGAACATGTCGCGCGGCGACGATGCCCGCGCCAACTCCATGAACAGTGCTCTTCAGGCCGTTTCCCCGCTGGTTGCCAGCATGGCAGCTTGATTTCGCGGGCCTGCAGCGCCCGCTTTCAGGGCTGACGCCCGTGCCGCGCCTCGGTTGGCTTCCGACGGGCAACGTCCGAACTTTCATTCGACACAACCAACTTATCGAAACCCTAACTGGCGGGCGAAGCAACGCCGCCAGAAAACGCGGAGCTATGTCCATGTTCATTCTCGACAGACGAAATCTTCTGGCGCTCGGTTCGGCCGGCGCGGCAACGGCAATGGCAAGTAGACTTTCTCGTGCCGCTGCCGCCGATACCAAGGTGTTCACAGCCGATGAAGCCGGCGTGATGGTCGATAGCACGGTGATTGTCGGCGAGAAATCCGCCGTCGTCATCGACGCCCAGTTTACGGTCGCCAATGCCAAAGCGCTCGCCGACGTCATCCAGGCTACGGGGAGGAAAGTCGAGACCATCCTGGTCACCCACTACCATCCAGACCATTTGCTCGGCCTGTCAGTGCTGCTGGAGCGTTTCCCGGAAGCGAAGCCCCTGACCCATCCGAAGGTCCTTGAGATGATCAACAAGGCGTCCGCTCCGACACTCAAGGTGTTGAGCGAACATGCGCCGCAGGGCGTCTTCACCGACAAGCTCATCGTGCCCGACGTCTTGACCCGCGACCATCTGCTGCTGGAGGGCGAGCGCATCGACATTCTGGACCCGATGCATGGCGACACGGAGTTCGTAACGCCGGTTCACATACCTTCCCTGAACACCCTCATTGCAGCGGATGTCGGGTACACCGATACGCATCTCTGGTTGGAGGAAAACATAACTCCCGACCAGATCGGCAAGTGGCGCGAGAGCACCACGAAGCTGGAGGCGATCGGCGCAAAAACGGTCATTCCTGGACATAGAAAGCCGGAAAGCCGTTCGGACAATTCCATATTCGCCTATACGAGAGCCTATCTCGACAGCTGGGAAAAGGCCTTGCTGACGAGCAAATCGACCGATGAACTGAAGGCGGTGCTTGTCAAAGAGCATCCCGATGCAGGGTTCGCCTTTGCGCTTGAGCGTTCGGTCGCTGCGATCTACGGAAAATAGCGTGTCTCAAACCTGCACCGAGCGGCCAGTCCTGGCCGCTTCGCGTGCGGCCACGGCAAATTTCAAGGATTTCAAGCCGTCGCGACCCGTCACCGTTGGCGACCCATTGCCAGCCATCGCTGCGTTGAAGTCGCTGACGACTTTGTCGTAGGCGTTGACATGGTCGATCTGCTCTTCGACCTGTTCGCCATTCCTGCGCACGAACACGCGTCCACCACCACGCTGGAGCAGAACGTCGTCCGCAAACACCGAAGCCTTCGTGCCAAAAAGCTCAACCGTCGTTCTAGCGTGATCGATGGCAAAGCTCTCGGTGATCTGAACAATCGTCCCGGTCTTCATTCGGGCGACGATCGCAACCGTGTCCTCGACTTCCTTCGACGTTATTCCATTGTTGGCGGTCATCGCGACGACCTCCTGCGCTTCCGTACCCAGGATGTAGTGCAAAAGGTCTGCGTCATGCACGGTAAGGTCGAAGAACACGCCGGCTCCGGCGGTCACGGAATCGGTTCTCCAGCCGCGATTGGCGACCGGAAGCAGCACACCGAACGTCATGCGGGCCGCGACCAGCGTACCCAATTCCCCATTCTTCACCAGATCGCGGAGCCTGATATGGGTCGCCATGTTCCGCAGGTGGTGGTTGATGCCCAAAACGCGATTGTGCGTTTCGGCGGCCGCAATCATGGCTTCGGCCTCGGCGACTGTCATTGCCATCGGCTTTTCCCCGAGCACATGTTTGCCAGCCAGGATTGCCGCAATCGCATCGGGGGCATGCTTTTCATTGGTGTTGCTTATGTAGACGGCATCGACATCCGAGCGAAGCAGCGCTTCGATGGTATCGTAGACCTGAGGAATGCCGTTTCGCTCGGCGTAGGCGTGTCCACGGGCCGTGTCGGAGGAGAAGACGGCGGCGACCTCGCTGTTCGGATCGCCGTTGATAGCTGGTATCAGCCATTCCTCGGCAATCCGGCTGGCGCCGATCAATCCCCATTTGTAAATTTTGCTCATCGATTTCTTCCTACTGGAACTCATGGTCATAGAGGGAGGATCTTATCCAAGCTGACACCGGGAGGGCGTTCTCCGGACTGCAGAATGGAGAGAAAACTCCGGTCGCGGTCAGCTGATCCGGCTACCGGTTTGCTTGTCGAAGGCGATCAGCTTCGTTGTGTTCAGGCGTAGTCGGGTCGGGCCAAGTCCAATGATCGAACCTGCACGCAGCCGCGCCGTCAGCTCGGCGCCGGCGAATTTGAAGATGATGACGTCGTCTGAACCAGTGGGCTCGATCAACTCGATGACGACGTCGATATCGAGATCGTTCTCACCTGCGCTTCCCGAGACGTTGGAGAAATTCTCGGGGCGGATGCCAAAGGTGCAGGCAGGGGCCGCTGTCGAAAGATGCGTGACCAACGCTGCAGGCAGGGGGATCACATCCGGCGCGTCGCCAAACCTTGCCGTCAGGCTGCTACCGGTCTTGACCACGCTGCCATCGATCAGGTTTATGCGCGGCGCGCCGATAAAGGTGGCGACGAATGTGTTGGCCGGCCTGTCATAGACCTCGTTAGGCGTCCCGACCTGCTGCAGCGCGCCTTTGTCCAGAATTGCAATGCGCGTTGCCAGCGTCATCGCTTCGATCTGGTCGTGGGTGACGTAGACGGTGGTCTTGCCCATCCGCTGATGAAGCTTCTTCAATTCCGTGCGCATCTCCACCCGCAGCAGCGCGTCGAGATTGGAAAGAGGTTCATCGAACAGGAAGATGCTGGGTTCGCGGACAAGGGCGCGCCCGATGGCAACGCGCTGACGTTGTCCGCCCGACAACTGCGACGGTTTGCGGTCCAGCAGGTGCTCGATTTGCAAAAGCTTGGCGACACCCTGCACGGCATCCGCACGTTTCGCGCTGGAGACTTTCCGCATTTCCAGCGGGAACGAGATGTTCTGGCGCACAGTCATTGATGGATAGAGCGCATAGGACTGAAACACCATTGCGATGTCGCGGTGCTGGCATGGCAAATCGTTGATCACCCTACCATTCAGTTTGATCTCGCCCGAGGTCACTCCATGAAGGCCTGCTATCGCATGCAGCAATGTGGACTTGCCACAGCCGGAAGGGCCAAGCAGGACGAGAAACTCGCCGGAATCTATTTCCAGGTTGATGTTCTTCAGCACCGCGAGGTTCGGGCCGTAGAATTTGTTGATCTGGTTGAGGGCGAGGGATGACATCGACGTACCTTGTGTAAGGGCAACTGGCCTTGTGAACGGGTGGCAACGACAAAACATAGGCTTCGCGCTCCGCTTCGAGCACGGTTCGGGTATGGCAGCCGATTGGACCAGAATTCGAGGGTGACGCTTGCGGCCGAGAGCGGGATTAGCTGTCAGGCCCTCCCATCTTGTTGATCAGAACGGTCGGTCCGGATCTCTTCCAGTCGAGAACGGCATCGAAGCCCAGCAATCTGCGCCGGGACAAGGTCAAATGGTTGAACATCGCCTCGTAAGCCAGAAGCGGCTCCTTGGCTGCGATAGCATCGACGATCGGTGCGTGCTCGACGCGAACCACCTCCAGCCGGGTCTGGGTCGCTGTGGTCGCGAACTGACCAATCAACCGCATGCCGAAAACGATCTGCTTGTGCAGCATGGACATTGTGCTGGCGTACATGGAGTTCTGTGAGGCCTGCGCGACAGCGATATGAAAATCCAGGTCGAGATCGCCAAAGGCCTCATCGCTCATGCCTTCCTCGAAAGCATTGTGTGCCGCGATGATCACATCCATGTCTTCGTCACGGCGGCGCAGGGCGGCCACGGCCGCCGCGTCGCATTCGATGGTGAGCCGGAACTCGAATGCATGGATGAGATCGGCGATGTTCTCGATGGGGCGGAAACCCTTTGCAGGCGCTTCGGAGCCGTTGAGGACGTAGCTGCCTGAACCACGCTTCGAGTTGATGATGCCGTCATTGCGCAGCCGGATAAGGGCTTCGCGTACCACCGGCCGGGACACTCCATGCTGCTCGGCAAGCTCCATCTCGGTGGGGATACGCGTCCCTTCGGACCATTGCCCGCTGTCGACGAGTTGCCTCATCGTCTCGTAGAGCTTTTCCGAAAGTTTGGTCCTTTGGGCGTAAGCCATTCCAGTGCCTCATTACATATTTGTAAATCTACACGTCATTTGTCAGATTTCAAGCTTGATTTGCGCTTAAAAGTCAGACATTGTCATTTTGTTCGATGCTGAGCTCGGTGTGAGTCCTCCCTCTGCACCAGCTTGCAGGAAACCGCCCGCCGGCACGCATTGCCAGAGGCCTCGCCTGGAGAATCTGCGTTTGGCACAGCATTTGTGCAGGGCGCGGGGCACCGGGCTGTGCACGATGCCGGGCAATCCTGAGCCGGGACCAGGCAATGGCCGGCGGGCGAATTCGTCCTGCCTCAACGGCAACGTCTGTTCGAGGCGCATACGGCCAACCTGAGGACTTTCCCTGATGAAGCTGCCGCAATCGCTGTATGACGAGGTATTTGGGACGACTCCGCACTGGATTTATCATGCGTGGCTGATGTTCACGATCTGGATCGTGCTGGTGCCGGCCGTCCTGCTGCTGACGCGTTTTGGCAAACCGGCGCCGTCGCTGATCGGCATCCCGAAAGGAAGCCCTAAGCTCGGTCGTAAGCTGTTCTGGTTCACCATGCACCGGGTCGGCTTGTCGGTGCTTGCCATGGCCAGCGTTGTCGCTGGGGCTATCGCCATTGCCGCCAGTGGAGGTTTCAGCGCCACGCTTCATTCGGTGTTCGGCATCGCGACAGTGGTCTTTGGCGTAATGCAGATCGTCAGCGCCTGGTTCCGCGGCTCGCACGGCGTCCGTAATCCGGCAGGTTCAGCCACTAATGAGCCTCCTGTTCCGCACGGCGATCACTATGAGATGACGGCACGACGGCGCTGGTTTGAAGCCTATCACAAGACGGCCGGCTGGCTGACGGTTGCCTGCGCGTTGGGCGCCGTCGCCACTGGGCTTTCACAATTTTGGGTGCCTGGCGTAGGGGTAGTTCTGGCGCTTCTTGCCGTGCTCTACGCACTGATCGCTGTCGTCCTTGAGGCGCGCGGTTATCGCCACGACACCTACATGTCGAATTTTGGCACGGGCGCGCATCACCCATTCAATGAGAAAAGAATAGAAGAAATGTCTCGCAGATAGCCCTGGCTATCGCCGTTTGCTGGTTTGGTCAGCACGACTTGCCGGCTTTGGAATATGAAACGAAAGGCTTGCCCCGCTTTTCAGTTGTCGAGCTGGTTGATGCGATCAGCCTCAATTCTGGTGCCGTCGCGTTCCCCGACCGGGCCATATCCACCACCGCCAGGCGTCTGGACAACGAGCGTATCGCCAGCTGGGACGAGTTGCTTGCCTTTGCCGCGCAGCCGCGGTCCCGATTTCAGCCCAACATAGCCGGCGCCGCCCTCCGCGCCGCCAAACCGTCCTTGCGCCGTATGCTCGATGCGATCAAGTGCGGCATAGATATAGAACGGATGGTTGTCGCGATGGCCGATCTCGATGATCTGGCCGAGCCCGCCCCGGAAGCGGCCCTGTCCGCCGCTTCCCGGGCGCAGTTCCTTGCGCCAGAAGACCAGCGGCGTCATGGTCTCCAATATCTCGATCGGCACGCCCGAAACGCCGCTCGGAAAGGCGGTGGCGTTGAGCCCGTCGTCATTGGAGCGGGCGCCGGTTCCTCCCGTCTGGACGGACAGTGCCGAGAATCTCGGAGTCTGCCCGATGCCTTGGGTCAGACAGGCATCATGCGCGTCCTCGAGGATGAGATTCCAGAGCGAGGATGCACCCTCGGCCAGCACCTTGTCAGGTACGACCTGAGCCAGGCAGCCGTAGACGACGTCGGGAAGCATCTGGCCGATCACATGCCGTGACGAGACCGGGGCAGGGCGCTGCGCGTTGACGATCGTGTCTTCCGGCGCGGTGACCTCTACCACCGACAGCGACCCCGAATTGTTGGGCACCTGGGGAAAGAGCGCGCAAGCGATCGCGTATGTGGAATAGGCCTGTGCGTAGCTCAACGGCACGTTTATGCCACGTGCCGAAAGGCCTGACGTGCCTGTGAAGTCGACTTGGATCAAATCGCTTGAAATGGTCGTCGTCGCAACCAGGGCAACCGGCTTGTCGTAACCGTCTATCACCATTTCCGCGGTGGTCGTTCCGGTCGGCAGGCCCGCAATCGCAGCAATGGCCGCCTCGCGCGAGCGGCTGACGATCTGGTCGCAGAGCGGTGTGAGATCGCCCAGCGGAAATTCCCCTAACATCTCGCGCAAACGGCCCACCCCGATCGCATTGCAGGCGGCAAGCGACATGAGGTCGCCTTCCATTTCGGCGGGATAGCGCGAATTGCTTCGCGCAAGCGTTATCAGCGTTCCATCGAGCTTGCCTTCGGCGATCATCTTCATGGGAGGAACATAAAAACCCTCCTCGAAGACGTCACGGCCGTCAGGTCCGAAGCCGATGCCGCCCACATCCATGAAGTGGCAGGTGGAAGCGAAGAGTCCCACCATCGACTCGGCAAAAAAAGCTGGCGTGACGGCGACGAAATCATGCAGATGGCCGGTGCCAAGCCATGGATCGTTGGTGATGTAGACGTCGCCATCCTTCATGGACGACGCGGGAAACCGCGCCAGGAAGTGACGAACCGATGCCGCCATGGTGTTGACATGGCCTGGCGTACCGGTCACCGCCTGCGCGATCATCCGCCCATCCGGGTGAAAGAAGCCGGCGGATAGATCTCCGGACTCCCGCACGATTGGGCTGAAGGCTGTGCGCCGCAGCGCCTGGGCCTGTTCTTCGACGACCGCGATCAAGCGATTCCACATGATCTGGAATTCGATCTCGTCGATAGCGGGGATCGGCCGGTCAGTCTGTTGCATGGAAGTCTCCATTATTCCGCGGCCGCCGCAACGCCGATGGCGGTATTGGTGAGTTCAAGATGGCCCAGCCGGTCGACCGCCACTTCAAAATGCGCAGGCACCACCGTGTTGGTCTCGGATTCGGTAATGACAGCGGGGCCGGCGATCGAATGGCCGCTGCCAAGATCGGCACGCAGATAGACCGGCGCCTTGACGGATTTGCCGTCGAAATCGACAAAATCCGTCCAGCCGCTCGGCTTTGGCTTGGCGCTCGGTGGTCGAACTTCCTTCAGCGTCTCGCGCAAGGGCTGGTGCGCCGTCGCGGTGACCGCCCAGGTCAGGATCTCGATTGCGTGGTTCTCCAGGAAGCGTCCAAACACTGCGCTGTAGTGTTCTTCAAAACGCTGGCGCAGCGTGGTGGGATCGATGTTGGCCGATCTATCAAGCGGCAGGTCGACTTCCAGTTCGTGGCCCTGACCGACATAGCGCAGAAATGCCGACGTGCGCATTTCGACGGGGCGCCCGTTTGCCGCCGGCTCGACCACGGAAATGGCTTCGGCGTGCATTTGCAAGATGAGGTCGTGGATGACACCGTCGTTCACGTCGGCAAGACGGCTGTGGCGGCTACGCACGATCTCGTAGGCCAGCGGCGCTTCCAGGAAACCGATGGCTGAGCCAACGCCCGCGCCTATCGGCACGATGACCTTTTCCAGGCCGAGTTTACGGGCAAGCTGGGCCGCATGCATCGGCGCAGCGCCGCCGAACGCGATCATGGCGCGTTTGCGCAGGTCCTTGCCGTGTTCCGCGGCATGGACGCGGCTGGCGTTCGACATGTTTTCTTCGACGATGGCCGCCACGGCCGAGGCAGCGACCACCGATTTTAGGGATAACGGGGAACCGACATGATCGCCCAACGCCTTTTCAGCAAGGTCGCGGCGCAGTCCGACCTTGCCGCCGGCGAAGTTCGTGGCGTCGATGCGGCCAAGAACCAGATCGGCGTCCGTGACCGTGGGGCGATGGCCGCCGCGATTGTAGCACGCCGGACCTGGTTCCGACGACGCACTTTCCGGCCCGACGGTCAGCCGACCAAGGCTGTCGACTTGGGCAATGGAACCGCCGCCGGCGCCGATCTCGACCATTTCGATGACCGGAATGCGAACCGGAAGGCCGCTGCCTCTCAGGAACCGTTCGGTGCGGTCGACCTCGAAGCTGCGGGACTTCAGGGGCGTGCCGTTGTCGATCAGGCAAAGCTTGGCAGTGGTGCCGCCCATGTCGAAGGACACGATCTCCTTCAGACCGCAGTCGCCGGCGATCTTGGAAGCAAGAATGGCGCCGCCGGCCGGGCCTGATTCCACAAGTCGTATCGGGAATGCTGCCGCTTGGTCGACGGTCGTCAGCCCACCACCCGACGTCATCAGCAGCAGGGGAGCGCGCAGCCCACGACGGGCAAGTTCCGTCTTCAGGCGGCCGAGATAGCCGGCCATGATCGGGCGGATATAGGCATTGGCCACGGTGGTTGACGTACGCTCATACTCCCGAACTTCCGGGCAGACTTCGCAGGACAGTGAGAACGTCACGTCCGGTAAGGCGGCCGACAGAACTTCCCGAACCTTGAGCTCATGTGCCGGGTTCGCGTAGGCGTGGATGAACGAGATGGCAACACTTTCGATGCCGGCCGTTTTGAGCGTTTTGCCGAGTTCTGCCACCTGGTCCTCAGGCAACGGTTTCAGCACCGAACCATCGGCGGCGACACGCTCTCCTATGACGAACCGGTGTTTCCTGCCTACAAGGGGTTGAGGCTTCTTGATGAAAATATCGTATTGGTCGTGACGGCTTTCAGAGCCGATCTCGATCGTGTCGCGAAAACCGTCGGTGGTCACAAGGGCTGTGTTCGCCCCGCGCCGTTCGATGATGGCGTTCGTCGCCAGCGTCGTTCCGTGCAGGAACAGATCGAGGTCGGCGAATGACAGCCCTTTCTGCTCCAGGAGATTTTCGACTCCTTCCAGCACCGCTTCCTCGGGTGCCCGTTTCGTCGTCAGCACTTTCGTGGAAGAGCGTTCGCCGGCTATTTCCAGCACGACATCTGTGAAGGTACCGCCGATGTCGACGGACACACGGTTGATTTGCGCGTTCATAGCCTACCTTGGGAATGGAGTTGAAGGTACATTGTCTGACTAATATAGCTATGTCAATCCGGTATCTCCGCTCGCGAGGAAGCCGCCGTGAAAAAGCGATCGCTCTGGAATTTTTATAATATTGCATTGAAAACATTGAGTTTATTTGAAAGCCGCGACGTTTTCAGTCAGATTTTTTTGATTTCGACGGGCGATTTTTCGGTGAATTTCGCATGACAAACAGAATCACAATTGACAAATATGTAAATTCAAATGACTGTTGATGTGACCGGCTCTTGACGCAGTGGCTGGGGCGGGCGGGATAAGGCGCCGGAGATGCGGCTTTGCAATGGGCAGCATTGTCGACGTGCTGGGAGCCGGCGGATAGCGCGCCTATGGAGTTCAGGCCGTGGGACAGCAGGGCCGGAAGGAATTCAGAATTGTTTCGGAAATTGACATGACATTTACGACGACAAGAAATTTCGACAACTGGATAGATGGCAGCTGGCGTCAGGCGTCAGGGCGCGAAATCGAGCGTCGCAATCCAAGCAATGGCGCCTTGGTCTCGCGATTTCGCGATTCTACGGTAGCCGACGTCGACATGGCTGTTTTGTCCGCAAAAACAGCGTTCAGGACGAAATGGGCCGGTGCGACAGGAGCAGAGCGTTCGGCGGTTCTCGCGAGAGCGGCCGATATCATCCGACGTCGTGCGGATGAACTCGCTTTTTTCGAAATGGCCGAAAGCGGCAAGCCCGCAAAGCAGGCCCGCGTCGAAATAGAACGCTCTTCAATGCTTTGGGACTATGCGGCAACGCAAGCGCGCTCCGTCACTGGCGATAGTTTTGGCCAACTCGGCGACTGTTATTTCGCGGCGACGGTGCGTGCGCCGCTCGGTGTCGCTGCCATCATCACGCCTTGGAACTTCCCGTTTCTCATCATCAGCCAGAAATTGCCATTCGCGCTTGCCGCCGGCTGCGCTGCGGTGGTCAAGCCAAGCGAACTGACCAGCGCGACGACTTTGCTGCTCGGCGAAATCCTTCAAGAGGCGGGCCTGCCGGACGGCGTCCTCAACATCGTCGCCGGGTCGGGGGCGACCTGTGGGGATCTGCTACTGCGTCATCCCGACATCGACATGATCTCGTTTACCGGCTCCACCAGAGTGGGCAAGCATGCCATGCGGGTCGGCGCTGACGGCATGAAGAAGGTGTCGTTGGAATTGGGTGGAAAGAACGCGCACATCGTCATGGCGGATGCCGATCTGGACAATGCGCTGGACGCTGCTCTGCACGGAGCATTTCTCAATGCAGGTCAATCCTGCAACCAGGGCAGCAGACTTCTGCTCCAGTCCTCCATCGCGGCGGAATTCATCCGGAAATTCGTCGATTGCGCCGCGCGGGTGACGGTGGGAGATACCCAAGCTGACGGTATGCTGCTCGGACCGATCATCAACAAGGATCAGTACGACAAGATCGTCGATTACATCGCCGTCGGCAAGGCGGAGGGCGCGACACTGGCGCTGAGCGGCACACACCGGGAAGAGAATGGTGGGTATTTCATCCACCCTACGGTCTTCACCGGCGTGCGACCGCATATGCGCATAGCGCGGGAAGAGATTTTTGGTCCGGTCGTATCGATCCTCGAATTCGAGACGCTGGAGGACGCGATCGCTTTGGCAAACGAGTCCGTCTACGGCCTGTCCGCTGGCATCTGGACCGGAAATGTGTCGCACGCGATGAAGGCGGTGCAATCGCTCAACGCTGGCACTGTATGGGTCAACACCTATCTCGATGGCCCGGCCGAGCTTCCTTTCGGCGGCGTGGGCGAAAGCGGCATCGGTCGTGAAGTCGGCAGGCTTGGCGTCGAGGAATTCACAGACATTAAAACAGTCCAGATACGCAGCGGCGGTTATGGCCGTCGCTGGATTGGACAGGCGATTGAGGCCCCCAATGCCTGACACGACGATCAAGCCCGAATATGACTACATCGTTGTCGGCGGCGGTTCAGCCGGCTGTGTGGTCGCCTCCCGCCTGAGCGAGAACCCTCACGTGACGGTGCTGCTGTTGGAAGCCGGCGCCAGGAACGATACACCGCTGGTGCGCTGGCCGGCCGGCTATTCCCGCTTGCAAGGCAACAAGGTGCGCTGGGAATGGTCGACGGTGCCGCAGAAGCACCTCAACAACCGGAAGCTTCTGTTCCCGCAAGGCAAGCTTCTCGGCGGCGGCAGTTCGGTCAACTCGATGGTGTACATCAGAGGCAACCGGAAAGACTACGATTCCTGGCGTGAGCAGGGTAACGACGGCTGGGGCTATGACGATCTGCTGCCCTATTTCCGCCGCTCGGAAGACAATGAGCGCTTTGCCGACGCTTTCCACGGCACCGATGGGCCGATGGGAGTTTCGGACCAGCGCCTGCCGATAGATCTGACCCGGAAATTCGTCCGCGCGGCCCAGGAGGCAGGGTTCGATCACAACCCGGATTTCAATGGGCGTGAGCAGTATGGCGTCGGCTACTATCAGGTGACGCAGCGAGCCGTTCGCCGCAGCAGCACGGCTGCCGCCTTCATTTACCCAAACTTGTCACGGCCAAACCTGACCGTGGTGACGGAAACGCGGGTCACCAGGATTGGCATGGAACATGGCCGGGCACGGTCGGTCACCTATCTCGCACCAGGTTCCAATCGCGCCGCGATTGTTCGGGCGGGCAGTGAGATCATCGTTTCCGCCGGCGCGATCAATTCGCCGAAGTTGCTGCTTCTTTCGGGAATCGGACCAGCTTCGGAACTGCGCCAAACAGGCGTGGATACGGTCGTCGACCTGCCAGGCGTTGGCAAGAACCTCCAGGACCACATGGATGTATATTGCTGCGTCAGCCTGAAGGAGCGCGCGTCTTACAACGGCCATGACCGGGGCCTGATGGCCGCCTGGCACGGCCTGCAGTTCCTGATGTTTGGAACCGGTCCGCTCACCAGCAATGTGTGTGAGGGCGGCGCATTTGTCAGTACAACCGGCGACCATGACTGGCCCGACATCCAGATGCATTTCCTGCCGGCCTATGTAATCGATCACGGCCGCGTGCGCGTTGCCGGGCATGGCATGACATTGAACACCGCCTATCTTCGCCCGGAAAGCCGCGGCCAGGTGACGCTGGCATCGACAGATCCCATGGACGATCCTCTTATTGACCCGGATTTCCTGTCCAATCCGAATGATCTTCGACACAGCATCGAAGGCTTCAAGCTGGCGCGTGAAATCTTGTCGCAGCCAAGTTTCAGCAGACTTTACAAGGCGGAGCATCTGCCCGGCAAAGATGTGCGCTCGGACCAGCAAATCACCGAGTACATAAGGCAATGGTCCAAGACCGATTTCCATCCGGCAGGTACCTGCAAGATGGGAAGCGACGATATGGCAGTCGTCGATAAGGACCTGAAGGTGCGTGGCGTCGACGCCCTGCGGGTCATCGACGCATCGATCATGCCGACGCTTGTCAGCGGCAATACCAACGCCCCCTCCATCATGATCGGAGAGCGCGGCGCGGATGCCATCCTTGGAAGGCGGGAACAGACGACACAGCCGCCGATCGAAATCGGACACGCTGCCCAGGTACTCCGTCAGCATGGATTGAGAGGGTGACTGTGAGCCAAGCCCGCCCCTTGATCCTTCATATGTTTCATACGGCGCCTGCGCTGGTTGCTGTGTTCGACGGACTTGCGAAGGAGCTCGGTGCCGGCATAGCGCTGAAGCACACGGTGCGGGAAGATCTGCTGAAGTCGGCGATCGAGTGCGGCAGTGCCACGCCCGAGATCATAGCCGCGGCCGCCGAAGCCATGCTGGCGGAGTTCCGGCTGGGGACGGATGCCGTGATCTGCACCTGCTCCACGATCGGGGCAGCCGCCGACGTCGCCAACTCGACATCGGACAGGCCTGTGTTGCGCATCGACCGGCCCATGGCTCGCGAAAGCGTCAGGACTGCGAGCCGCATTCTGGTCCTGGCTACGCTCGGCACCACGATTGCCCCCACCGCTGCGCTGATCGAGACGGAAGCCAGGGCCGCAGGACGCAAGCCCGATATCGATTCCGTCGTGCTCGACAGAGCGAGACAGCTTTTTCTGAGCGGCAACATCGATGCTTATCTCCAAGCGGTGGCGGAGGGCATCACCGCAGCCACTCTCGACGCCGACGTGGTTGTGCTGGCACAGGCCTCGATGGCTGCCGCATTGCCCCTCGTCGGCAAGACCGAGGTTCCGATCCTGACCAGTCCCCGCATCGGGTTCATCGCTGCGCTTCGGGATCTCCAGCCCGGCCGCGCATGGGGAGCTTAGACAACATGAAGGCTTCCAATAAAATGATCGACTTGCGCAGCGACACGGTCACCACTCCGACCCCTGAAATGATCGAGGCGATGTCGCGCGCCGAGCTCGGGGATGATTTCTTCCGCGACGATCCGACCGTGCTCGACTTCGAGGCGGAGGTCGCGGATCTGCTTGGCGTCGAAAGTGCGATGCTGGTGATCAGCGGCACGATGGGAAATGTCGTATCAGCCATGGCGCTGGCGCCGCGCGGCACCTCGATCATCCTCGAAGCGGCCGCGCATATCCACATCAAGGAAAGCGGCTGGCCGTCGACGATCGCCGGTCTGACACCACGCCCCGTCCAGGGAATAGGCGGCATGATCTCCCCGACGGCGCTCGCGGACGCCATCGCCGTGGGGCAGTCGCGGCTGAGCGCACCTGCAAGCTTGCTCTGCCTTGAAAACACCCACAATGCGGCCGGCGGCAGGGTCATGAGCCCGGAGGATCTCTCCGTTCTGGCTGGCATCGCCCATGAAAGCGGCCTCAATGTCCATCTCGATGGCGCGCGCATCTTCAATGCCGCCATATCCCTTGGCAGATCGGTCAGCGATTTCGTTCAGCCTGTGGACACGACCACGTTCTGCCTGTGCAAGGGCTTGAGTTGCCCGCTCGGTGCGGTCGTTGCTGCGAGTTCCGAGATCATCGAGCAGACCCGGCGGTGGCGGCAGATTCTTGGTGGTGGCATGCGTCAGGCCGGGGTGATAGCCGCGGCCGGGCGGGTCGCGCTACGCACTATGGTCGATCGCCTCGCGGAAGATCACCAGAACGCAAAACTTCTGGCCACACGATTGAGAGACGCCGGCCTGGATGTCGATCCATCCACCGTCGATACCAACATCGTGTTTGTCAATCTGCCCCAAGCTGACTTCGACGTGGACTACCTGCATTCCGAATTGCTCGAAAGCGGCGTGCGCATCTCGCCGGTGAAGGCAGGGCGCTTGCGCCTCCTGACCCACCGGGAGGTTACGCAACGCGAGGCTCTATTGGCCTCTGACCTCATCGCAAAGTCTTGCGCCGCGGCGCGAGGTCGACAGCCGTCTGACGTGAACAAGGCCGGCGTCGACGCGATTTACTAGAAGCGGGCGTCGCTGCCTTCATTTCACGAATTTTGGTCTCGCGGAGTACCTCATGCTTCTGGGTGTCATCGCCGACGATTTTACCGGCGCGAGCGATATCGCCAACACGATCGCCAAGGGCCTTCCCGGCCAGGGCGGGCTCAAGACGTCCCAGTTTCTCGGCGTTCCGGTGCGAGATGCCAAGCCCGACATCGAGGCCGGCGTCATTTCGCTGAAGACCAGGTCTGTTCCGGCCGAGGAGGCAATCGACCAGTCGTTGGCAGCCCTTGCATGGTTGCGGAAACAGGGATGTGAGCAGTTCGTGTTCAAATACTGCTCGACCTTCGATTCCACGCCGGAGGGCAATATAGGGCCGGTCGCAGAGGCGATCGCAGAGGCGCTTTCGGTCAGGGGCGTCGTCGCCTGTCCTGCGTTCCCGACAGCGGGCAGAACCGTCTATCAGGGCCATCTGTTTGTCGGACGTCGGCTTCTTCATGAATCGGGCATGCAGCATCATCCCCTGAACCCGATGACCGACCCGGACCTGAGGCGTTGGCTCCAGCAGCAGTGCGCAACTCCGGTCGGTCATATCGCCTGGCCTACGGTCAAGGCGGGCAGCGACGCGATCGCGAATGCGCTCAGGGCGTCGGCTGCAAGCGGCGAGGTGCTGGCGATTGTCGACGCCATCGACGATGCGGATTTGCTTGCGATAGGCGCCGCCGTCCGGGACAGCCTGTTTGTAACCGGCGGATCGGGTATCGCTCTCGGCCTGCCCGCCAATTTCATAGCGCAGGAAAAGGCTTCGGGTGCGCTGCCCGAGAAATCGAACGTCGACGGTCCCGAGGCGATCCTTGCCGGCAGTTGCTCCAGTGCGACGCGCGGGCAGATCGACTTCCACCTTCAGTCACATCCCGGCCTCGCGGTGGCGGTCGACGACGTGATGGCCGGGACGATGACCAGGCGTGACATCGTGGCATTCGCCTTGGCAAACATAGGGCGCGAGCCCATTGCCTACTCATCCGCCACGCCGGCCGACGTGGAAGCGGCGCAAGCCCGGTACAGCCGGCAGGCGGTCGCCGATAGACTGGATCGATTGTTTGCCGATGCTGCCCGCGACCTCGTCGATGCCGGGGTTCGGCGGCTGGTCGTCGCTGGCGGTGAAACCTCCGGCGCGGTCGTCAGCGCGCTGGCAGTCGATAGCGTCGCGATTGGCATGGAAATCGATCCAGGCGTGCCTGTACTTTCAGTGGCAGCACCGGTTCCCATGGCACTTGCGCTGAAATCCGGCAACTTCGGATCGCTCGACTTCTTTTCCAAGGCACTTCAACGAATGGCGGGACGATGACTAGCGAAGAACAGGTTCGGGCCAGCATTGTCAGGCTGGCAAAGTCGCTTTTCGACCGCGGTTTTTCCGTCGGGTCGGCGGGGAACATTTCCTGTGCGGTGGAAGACGGCATTCTCATCACTCCTACCAATTCCTCCCTAGGATCGCTCAACCCGGACAGGATTTCCAAGATCGGCCGGGATGGGCGCCACATATCCGGTGACAAACCGTCAAAGGAGGTCTTCCTGCATCGCGCCTTTTACGAAAGCCGGCCGTCGACTGGCGCAGTCGTCCATCTCCATTCGACCTACTGCACCGCGCTCTCATGCCTGGCCGACGTCGACCCTGACGATTGCATTCCTCCGCTGACGCCCTACGTCATCATGAGGGTCGGGCAGGTTCCGATTCTTCCCTATGTCAGGCCTGGAGACCAAAAGGCGGGCAAGTTGATCGATGATCTGGGCGGGAGATTTGCCGCGGTCCTGCTCGCCAATCATGGACCTGTCGTCGCGGGCAGGGATCTGGAATCCGCAGTGTTCGCCGCCGAGGAACTCGAAGAGACTGCCAAACTGCTCATCCTGCTGCGATCGATGAAGTTACGCTATCTTACCGACGCCCAGGTCGAGGAACTGGGGACGGTCTTTGGAAAGCCGTAGGGATACGATGGCTGCAGCTCGCGGCTAAGTCAGCCCTGCAAGATCGCGTCCACCCCCTTTTTTGCCAGATCGATGTCTTCCTGCGTGGAAAGGCCGCTGACCGCGACGGCCCCGACCACCTTTCCATCGACAATGACAGGAAGCCCGCCGCCAAAGCCGGTGTAGCGGCTGTCGCCATAGGAGCCCATGTCAAAGCCCGCGCCTGGCGCTCTTGCTGCCTGCCCTACATCCATCGAGGGCCGGCGCTCGCGTGCGGCCGTCCATGCCTTATTGGCTGCGATCAGGATGGATGGATAGGGTGCGCCATCGAGGCGAGACAGGGCGATCAATTCGCCCTGTTGATCCACCACGGCGATGACTGCGCATTTTCCATCGGCCAGGATTGAATCAGCGATAACCCTGATCGCGCGCTCCGCGTCGGCGTGGCCCAGTGTAGGAATGGTCAGCATGATGCGGTCACCCAGATTCAGGTCTGTTCTATCGAAATCGTTCGCCCTGTCGCTGCCGATTCGGCAACCGCCTTTGCCAGCTTCAGGCTCCAGACGCCATCGTCGCCAGACGAGGAGGGCTTGCCCCTGTTTTGGATGGCCGCGATGAAATCGGAGATGCCCCTGTCATAGGTCACTTTCAGTTCCAGTGGAATTTCGCGGTCGCCGTCCTTCGTGCGCAGGATCACGCGGCCGCCGGGTGCTTGGGACATGACGTCGATACCCAGGATGCTGCCCTCGCTGCCATGCACTTCGACGCCACGCGGTCCGTGACCGACAACAAAGCTGTCATGGCATTGAACCAGGATGTTGCCTGGAAATTCCCAGACCGACATCACGCTGTCCTCGATACGTTTCGAGCCTGTTCCGGAGGTCGCGGCGATGGCCGATATCCTGATCGGGTTGGCGTTAAGGTAAAAACGAAGAAGGTCGCCATTGTGAACGGTAATGTCATAGATCACGCCGCCGCCGGCAGCCTTGTCGTGCAGCCGCCAGGTCTTCAGGCTGTCTGGAAGTTCCCCGGCGTGGAAGACGCGGATCGAATTCACCTTTCCGATCGCGCCCTGGTCGATCAGGCTCTTGATGGCGCGGTGGCTCTCCATGTTCCGAAGATGGTGGTTGGTCGCCAGAACGACGCCCTTGTTTCGGGCCGCATCGACGATCTTCTGGGCGTCCGCGATCTCCAGTGCCAAGGGTTTCTCGCACAGCACGTGCTTGCCGGCCTCGATTGCGGCCAAGGCGTCCGGCACGTGCCGGTCGTTGGTCGTGCTTATATAGACGGCGGTAATTTCAGGGTCCGCAAGCATGGATTCGACTGACGCATAGCTGGCGGCAATAGCCTTGTCGCTGGCGAAGGCCTTGGCTCTGTCCGAATCCGAACTGACGATCGCCTTTACCTTCCCGGACGGATGTTTGCGGATGGAATCCACCATCCACTCGCGTGCGATCGTGCTTGCGCCGATCAGACCCCAGACAACGGTATCGACCATCCTGTTTCCTTCCCTGTTGGTTTCCGCGGACGCTCAGCTCAGTGTCGCGGCACGATTGCGCAATTGTCTGACATCATGCTAGTTTGTCAACAAGCCTTGTAGAAAGGCAGGCGGGCTGAGGAAATCAATATTTTCTGAATTATCTCATAAATTCAGCATTTTAACGGGATTTTGGCTCTGTAGCCCTCCGAAAATTTGCGGCTGAGGCCATTTTAGTGAGCCATAATTGTTGACAGATATGTAATATATAAACATGATGGTCAGACATTTGTTGCCAACTGGAGGGTGCGGCTCGCGGGTGCAATGCGAGCACATTGACCGAGCCGATAGAAGTCAGGCCAGAACGGGAAACGTCCCGATCAAGCAATGCCTGTGTCGACGAAACACAATGTCGTCGGCTGCAGGCTTTGAATTGATGATCGAGATCGAAAATTGTCAGAAAACTAAACAGGGGAATTCAGATGATCACACGTAGTCTTGTCATTGCTTCCATCATGTTGTCGGCATCGTCAACGATGTCGTTTGCCGGGGGAGAAAACGTTGAAGTCATGCACTACTGGACCAGCGGCAGTGAGGCGGCAGGTCTGGACGTTTTGAAACAGCTGCTCGAAAAGCGTGGCGTCACATGGGCGGATTCTCCGGTTGCCGGGGGCACCGGAATGAACATGGTACAGGTCCTTCGTGCGCGCATCGCATCCGATACCGCGCCTTCGGCTGCGCAGATGCACGCACAGCAGGTTCAGGCCTGGGCTGCCGAGGGCGTGCTCACCGATCTCAGCGATCTGGCCAAAAAAGAGGACTGGGCCAAGATTATCGCTCCGGAACTGGTGCCGCTTATATCGTACAACGGCAAGACCGTCGCCGTGCCGGTCAATGTCCATCGGTCGAACTGGCTCTGGTACAACAAGAAGGTGTTCGACAAGGCCGGCGTCCAGCCGCCGACCACCTGGGACGAATTCAATCAGGTCTCCGAAAAGCTGCTGGCCGCGGGTGTGACGCCACTGGCCCTTGGCGGTCAGCCCTGGCAGGAAGCTGATCTGTTCGAGAACGTTGTGCTTGGCCTGGGCGGTCCTGACTTCTACCGCAAGGCGCTGATCGAGCAGGATCAGGACGCGATCAAGAGCGAAACGATGGTCAAGGTGTTCGACCAGCTTCGCGTCATGAACAAATTCGTCGACAAGAACTACCCCGGCCGCGACTGGAACCTGGCGACCCAGATGGTGATCAAGGGCGAAGCCGGCATGCAGATTATGGGCGACTGGGCAAAGG
This sequence comes from Mesorhizobium sp. M8A.F.Ca.ET.202.01.1.1, assembly GCF_004791595.1. Taxonomy (NCBI): domain Bacteria; kingdom Pseudomonadati; phylum Pseudomonadota; class Alphaproteobacteria; order Hyphomicrobiales; family Phyllobacteriaceae; genus Mesorhizobium; species Mesorhizobium sp. M8A.F.Ca.ET.202.01.1.1. Next base: position 652,457 of record NZ_SRUN01000002.1, read on the forward strand.
GCGAATTGTCGCTCGCCAAGATGGAGCCGAATGTCGACTATGGCTGTTCGCCGGCGCCCGGCACCAAGGGCAATTACGTCTGGCTTACCGACAATTTCGGTTTCTTCACGACGAAGGACGAAAACCGCGTCAAGGGCCAGATGGAGATGGCGTCCGCCATTCTCGACAAGGATTTCCAGGAGGCCTTCAACATCAAGAAAGGGTCGATCCCGTCGCGTGTGGACGTTTCGATGGACAAGTTCGATTTCTGCGGCAAGGCGGCTTATGCCGATCGCGCCGAAGCGCAGAAGACCAACACGTCGCTTCCGTCGCTTACGCACAATGCTGCGACAGGAGCTACCAAGACCGGCGTCTTCCTCGACGTGGTCTCGACCTTCTTCGAAACGCCCACGATGACCTCTCAGCAGGCCATCGATCAACTCGTGGCCGGGTTGAAGTCGGCCGAGTAGCAGCAATCGAGCCGAAGCAACGCCCCCGAACCGGAGTTTCGGAGGCGTTGCCTCAACTACTTCGCATATCGCGCCGCAACCGCCCCTCGCCGCATGCAGGGGCCGTTATCCGGAGCATGCAGAAAGGCCATACTGTGGCGATGAGTTTTCCCGATGCAGGCGCTTTCGCCGACCGTAGCGCGCCAAAGTCCGATCTTCGGCTGTGGCTGGCCAAGAACGCCTCTCAACTGGCGCTCGCTCCGTCGGTGGTCATCGTGCTGGTTGTCATCTACGGCTTCATGGTCTGGACCGGCGTGATCTCGCTTACTGCTTCCAAAATGCTGCCGAACTACAGCTTTGTCGGATTAGCCCAGTACGGTCGTCTCTGGTCAAATCCGATATGGCAGATCGCCGTGTCCAACATCTTTATATTTGGCTTTCTGTTCATTGGTTTCTCGACGGCAATCGGTCTCGCTCTGGCGATCCTGATCGACCAGAAGATCCGCGCGGAAGGCTTCCTCAGGACCGTCTATCTCTACCCGATGGCGCTGTCCTTCATCGTCACCGGGACGGCGTGGAAGTGGATCCTCAATCCGGGTCTCGGATTGGAGCGTATGCTCCATTTATGGGGCTGGGAAAGCTTCAGGTTCGACTGGCTGGTCAACACCGAATACGCGATTTACACCTTGGTCATCGCCGGCGTGTGGCAGTCTTCGGGCTTTGTAATGGCCCTGTTCCTGGCGGCGTTGCGGGGCATCGATGAGGATCTCGTCAAAGCTGCAAGGCTCGACGGGGCAGGGGCGAGGGAAATCTATCGGCGCATCATCATACCTCAGCTTGGGCCGACCTTCATGACCGTCGGCGTCATCCTGATGCAACAGGCCGTAAAGAGCTTCGACCTCGTCGTCGCCCTGACGTCAGGCGGCCCCGGAAACAGCACCAATCTGCCAGCAACCTTCATGTACACCCAGACCTTCGGGCGCGATCAGATGGCGGTGGGTGCGGCCAGCGCCATCATGATCCTCATGACGGTGGCTGCGATCGTCGTTCCCTATCTTTATATCGACATCAGGAACAACCGCAATGAGCGCTGATGCCATCATCCTGCAGCGAGGCGCGTCGCATCAAGTCGCCCGCATCTTTATCTATGTTTGCCTTATCCTCTTCGCAGCCGTGTATCTTATGCCGCTGCTGGTCGTGGTCCTGACTTCCGTGAAGGACCTTGACGATATCCGCAACGGATCGATCCTTTCGCTTCCGCGGCGTGTTACCTTTGAGCCTTGGCGCCAGGCGTGGTCCGAGGCTTGCATAGGATTGCGCTGCGCCGGCCTCAGGGATTTCTTCATCAACTCCGTGGTGATGATCGTGCCCTCCGTCGCGATTTCCACGGCGGTTGGGGCGATCAATGGCTACGCACTGACACAGTGGAAATTCCGCGGTGCGGATCTGATTTTCGCGATCCTGCTGTTCGGCGTGTTCATTCCATTCCAGATCATCCTGATTCCAATGGCGCGGACCCTGGGCGCTATCGGCGTCGCCAACACCATGGCCGGACTCATAGTGGTCCATGTGGTTTACGGCATTCCGTTCACCACGTTGTTCTTCCGGAATTTTTTCCTGTCGCTGCCGTCGGATCTGGTTAAGGCGGCTCGGGTTGACGGCGCCGGTTTCTACCAGACTCTTTGGCGCATCATCCTGCCGATTTCGGTTCCCTGTTTCGTCGTGTCGATCATCTGGCAGTTCACCAACATCTGGAACGATTTCATCTTCGGCACGACCTTTACGTCGGGCGAAAATGTTCCGGTCACCGTGGCGCTAAACAATGTCGTGAACACGACGACGGGCGTCAAAGCCTACAATGTCGATATGGCTTCGGTGATCATGACCGCGCTGCCCACTCTGGCGATATATGTGTTCGCTGGCAGGTATTTCCTGCGAGGTCTGATGGCCGGTTCGATCAAGGGATAACGAAGGGACTGGTCGGCGCTGCTATTCGTGGCCCGCAGATCAATTCCTTCTTTGGGGAACAACACCAACGGGGAGATTTCTAGGAAGGACCAGCAGCCGGTGTTTCCCTGACTGTTTTATCAAAGCCAGGCACGGAGCCTGAAAACCATCACTGAACTGGAGCCCGTGTGAGGCCTCGCATCAAGCTACGCGACCTACAGCAACGTCTTTTGTATGAGACCAAAGTGCAGGCGATAGCGACGCGCTTGGTAGACAAATGGGGTTCTGCGAAGGCTCAGGCGCGTGCCCAGGCGGTGGCGCGACGCTCTGCGGGAACGCGAGCGAAAGTCGCCTGGGATATCGCTATGTCGGTCAGAGACTGCAATCGCCTGGATATTTACTATCACTGACAGGGGGGCGATTAAACTCGTCAATCGGCGCTCCGCCCCTCGCTGACCCAGGTTCCAATTGTCGAATCGTGCAAGACATCCTCCGAGCCTACCAAAAGTATTGCGCTTGCGATCTGAAAATGCGCTACTTAGGGCGGTGACGGTACTTTTCGGGATGGCTTTGGTACGCAGTCGAGTGCCGTAGGGTGAGAAAAATCGCCCGATTGGTCCCGATAGTTGGTGAAACTTCCAAATATTTTTTGCGGCAATTTTCCTTTTAAAATCAAAAGCGTAACTTTTTGACGGGCCATGCGTCGGGTTTCTTGCTTCGCAAGCAAGAAAAAACCAAGCTAGATCAATGGCCTAGCCGGGTTACAAACAATCGAGTGGGAATAGGGGTTAGGCGGCAATAGCGTGGTTTGCCGAACCATTTCCGGCGCGATCGCCTCTTTCGCTGTTTGGTTTAGATAGACCCCTTTCGATCTCCTGGCAAAACACAGGATTGATCTGAACGAAGTTGGGAACGATTGTAAGTGCAGTCGGCGCGTCGGAGAGTTGCGGCGTGCAACGGCGTGCAAATAGGCGGGTTCCTTTGCGCTCAGAGACCGTCGTTCAAGGGCAGCTTAGTCCCTGGGCACTTGGTTAGGCTGACCAAAATCGTCACCCTCTACGCTTGGCCATGATCCTGTTCCATCAGCATTATGTGGCCCGATTCGCCTCCGGATTTCGCACGCTAGTCCTTCTTGCAAATGATCACGCGGATGGCTGCTTCGACTGACGTATTTCTGGCGGTTTCAGTCAGCGGGCGTTCGCCGTGCGCCCTTCATTGGTTCGTGTCTGTGACTGTAATGCAGCGCGGTCCTTCCAAGCGAGAACCACCATTCAGACTGGCAACGGCGGGCGTCCTTCATTTGCTTGATCTCAAGCTGGAAATTATCACGGACACTTCAAAAAATTGACACGGTTCCCGGTCGAGCGGGAGCAGCACGCCATGACCCGGCATGGAATGGTCGAGCCTTCAGCCGCAGGCGCTTCGCCTCCGGCAACGGACCCGCGCGCCCACGGTGACTATCGATGTCGACAGGGCCACACCCAACCGCATCTCGGGTCGGCAATACCGCGCGGAGGCGCAACGAAGCGGCCTGTCCGCATCCACCCCTGCGCTTCCAAGCGGCGGTCGCGCCATCGCCGACATCAGCCGCAGATCGAAATCCCCATAGCCATCGACTTGTGGCCCGCGGGTTCCTTCCTCGGGGACTTTCGTACGCCTGCCGGCGCCCGAAACTCTTCCCGTAAGCAGACTTGCGGCTTCGAGGCTCGGAATGTCAGAAACGGACGTTCAGGCATCCCGCGTCTATCGACGCGGCTTGACCTATTTCTCGAAGCGGGTCATCACCCGTGGAACCGCTTGAGCTCGGCGAGGCCGCATTCGACGGGATGATGCCAGGTAACACGGGAGCGCTGGCAGTCCGTATCGCACGATATGTCCAGGGCCGGTCAAGAGTATCGAGGAGGCAATGTATCGCCTGCTTTATGCCACCGAATGGTTGCACGGTTGGTCGACGGCAAACCGATTCTGAATCAACCGGAAGCGTTTCCCTTGGGGTAAAAGCCCGTCACACTGTTGAGGACGTGGTCAGTGTTCGCAGGTGCCAAAACTGCCGGAGCAAAGGATGCAAGCGCGCCAGCATAGGGTTTCGCCAAGGGATAGGCATATGCCCCCCGTTTTGACGTGCTTAACCCTTGCGCCACTAGCGCCTCGGCCTGTTTCACCGCAGCCGCCACGCCGTCGATCACGGGCACGCCGTATTCGCGGCGCAGCTCATCCATAAGGTCGGCCATGCCGGCGCAGCCGAGTACGATCGCCTCAGCGCGATCCTCAGAGAGTGCGCGGGCGATCTCGCTCCTGAGTTTTGATTTTGCGTCCGATGCTGGATCCTCAAGCGACAGTACCGGAATGTCGGCCGCGCGCGCCTTCGCCTTGCTTTGCATCCCGTAGCGCTGCACCAGCGCTTCTAGCGGTACCCGGGAGCGATCCATGGTTGTCACCACGGTAAAACGCTGGGCGATGAAAGCTGCGGTCACCAAGGCGGCTTCGCAGATGCCGATAACGGGAATGGTGGCGAGTGCTCGTGCAGCATCAAGGCCGGTATCGTCGAAACAGGCGATCACCGCAGCGTCAGCCCCATTGCGCTCGCCGCCTGCGATTTCATCAAGCAGACCCGGTACCGCCAGTGCCTCGTCGTAATAACCTTCGATCGAAGCTGGGCCCATGCCGGATGTGGCGGCGAGTATCTCAGTCGAGCTCGCCGCCACCGCGGATGCAGCCCTGGCGATCGTCGCGGTCATGCTGGCGGTTGTGTTGGGATTGACGATGAGAATACGCAAGGCGTTACCTCACTTCCATGCGGCGATGATCCCGACTGCTTTGATCCTGCTCAACGCGCATCGCGCTAGAGGGTCGCATGATGGCAGCGCACCAACGTGCCGCCGACAGGGCGGGATTCGGGTGCGTCAGTCCGGCAGGTATCGGTGGCCAGCGGACAGCGCGGATTGTAGGCGCAGCCAGGCGGCGGATCGATCGGGCTCGGCAGGTCGACTGTCGCCGGCACGCGATCGCGGTTTGGGCGATCTAGATTGGGCACGGTATCGAGCAGGAAGCGCGTATAGGGATGTTGCGGCCGTTCGAAGATTTCATCGGTTGCGGCTTCCTCCACGATCCGGCCGAGATACATGACGGCGACACGATCCGACACGTGCCTCACGGCCGCCAGATTGTGGCTGATGAACAAATAGGTGAGGCCGAGTTCACGCTGCAGGTCTTTGAGCAGATTGAGGATCTGCGCCTGCACCGACACATCGAGAGCCGAGGTCGGCTCGTCACAGACCAGAAACTCCGGTTCGGCAGCCAATGCCCGGGCGATAGAGATGCGCTGGCGCTGGCCACCGGAGAATTCGTGCGGATAGCGGTTGGAATCCTGACCGGAAAGGCCGACCGTCTCCAGCAATTGTCTGACGCGTGTCTGCGTCTCCGCGCCCGAGGGGCGCAAACCCATTTGTTTGATTGGCTCGGCGATGATGGCGCCGACGCGCCAACGCGGATTGAGGCTGGCGAAGGGGTCCTGGAAGATCATCTGGGTGCGCACCAAACCATCGCGACCGCTGCCGTTCGCAAACGAAAGCCTGCCGCGCGTCGGCTGATACAGTCCGACCACCAGGCGCGCCAATGTCGATTTCCCACAGCCGGATTCGCCGACGATCGAAAACGTGGTGCCGCGCGGGATCACAAAACTCAGGCCGTCGACCGCCTTGAGCGTGCGTTGCGGCTTGCGCATCACCGTGCGGTCGAACCAGGAGGGCGAGACATTGAAGAAGCAAGCGACGTCGTCGACCCGCAGCGTCGGCTTGGTGAGCGCGTTTGTCATGCCGCCTCCACGGCATTGCCGGCGGCAAGGGTCCAACACGCAGCCATACCGGAAACGTTTTTCTGCAAGGGCGGCAGAGCGGTACGGCAGCGCGTATCCGCCAGAACGCAGCGCGGATGGAAAGCACAGCCGGGCGGCATGGAATTCAGACGCGGCATCGCGCCGTCAATCTGGACGAGACGCTCGTGACGCGTCACCAGGCTCGGGATCGAGCCGATCAATCCGCGCGTGTAGGGATGTTGCGGCCGGCGGATGATGTCATCGACCGGCCCGATTTCGACGATGCGCCCGGCATACATTACCGCCACGCGGTCGGCGGTTTCCGCGATCACGCCCATGTCGTGGGTAACCAGCATCACGGCGGTTCCCCTGTCGCGGCAGATGCGTTTCAGCAGCGCGGTGATCTGTGCCTGGATCGAAAGCGTCGGAATATCGATGCAATAGCCAGGTCCACTCGCACATATGGCCGGGATCCAGCCTTTCGGATTGGAGTTTTGGGCCTCTTTCCCAAGCCGGCCCGAAGAATTCACACAAGGGACCCGCGCCCCGATTGTAAAACTGTTCGAGGAACAGCGTATAGAGCCCGTCCAGGCGGCGGCGATGCGAAGCGTCCCGCGTTTTCGTTGCAAGCACCAGGCAGGCTTCGAACAGATGCATATGTGGATTTTGCCGCCGGGGCAACGTCCCATGCTCGTCCTCGGCCCAGCCGCCCGCCGGATCGGCGAGAGTGGTGTCGATGGCCGTGAGCAAAATTTCGATCTGCTTGCGATAGGCGATGCGGTCCGTGGCTGCGAAAAGGGCGGCGAGCGCTAATAGCACGCAGGCATTGTCGTAAAGGTCGCGGGTCTCGTCCACAGCCGAGCGGGCGACGCGATCAATCGTTCTGGCATAACCCGGCCGAGAGCCGCCGATCCAGGCCGCAGAATGAAGATTGGCGGCATCGCGCCGCGGGGCTGGACGTCGTTCGATCCTGGGCCGCCAACAGACACCTGGACAATCTTAGGCAGATGTCGTGACAGCGCAGATTTTGGCTGTGGGTTGCGTCGAACCGGCCGACCCCGCTCTCTCGCCTTTTTTGCGGTGGATCAAAGCGTGCGCGATCCAGCGCTACTACTGATGTCACGAACAGCAGTTATCGCAAGTCCTTAGGTGCCGGTGGCCGGTTGACCGTGAACCAAACAGCGCGGGAAGCGTTTGTGTCCATTCACTGCAGATCGATGGCACAGGCGCATGTCGCGGTACGGCGAGATGCACCAAGAGGCAATGGAGCCAGACATGACCCAACACACCTCTCTCGCCCAATCGAGCCAGCCTTCCGAGCATGAATTGCAGGACATCGATGCCTATTGGCGCGCTGCCAACTATCTGACGATTGGCCAGATCTACCTGCTCGACAATCCGCTGCTGCGCGAGCCGTTGCGGCTGGAGCACGTCAAGCCGCGTCTCCTCGGCCACTGGGGAACGTCGCCCGGCTTAAGCTTCATCTATGCGCACCTCAATCGCGCGATCCGGCTCAGGGACGCGAATGTCATCTATGTCTGCGGCCCCGGCCATGGCGGCCCGGCAATGGTGGCGAATACCTATCTGGAGGGCACCTACAGCGAGCTCAATCCCGACATCGCAATGGACGAGCAGGGGATGCGCAAGCTGTTCCGGCAGTTTTCGTTTCCCGGCGGTATCCCGAGCCATGCAGCACCAGATGTGCCCGGCTCGATCCATGAGGGCGGCGAGTTGGGCTATTCGCTCTCGCATGCCTATGGCGCGGCTTTCGACAATCCGGATCTTGTGGTCGCCTGTATCGTCGGTGACGGCGAGGCTGAAACCGGACCACTGGCAGCCGCGTGGCATTCCAACAAATTCCTCAACCCTGCGCGCGACGGGGCGGTGCTGCCGATCCTGCATCTGAACGGCTACAAGATCGCCAATCCAACCATTCTGGCTCGCATTCCCGAAGACGAATTGCGCGCGCTGTTTGCTGGCTACGGCTATGAGCCGCTGTTCGTGGAAGGCGACGAGCCGGCTCTGATGCATGAGCGGATGGCGAGCGTTCTCGACGATGCGTTTGATCAGATCCAGGCTATCCAGCATGCCGCACGCAACGGACCTGCGGCGACCGCGTCACGACCAAAATGGCCGATGATCGTGTTGCGCAGCCCCAAGGGCTGGACCGGCCCGAAAGAGGTCGACGGCCTGAAGACCGAGGGCTTCTGGCGCTCGCATCAGGTTCCCTTGTCAGGCCTTGCGGAAAACCCCGCGCATCTCAAGCTGCTCGAGGAATGGCTGAAAAGCTACCGGCCCGAGGAGCTGTTCGACGCTGCCGGCGCTCCTGTCGCCGCGATCCGTGCCACGGCACCCCAGGCAACGAAACGAATGAGTGCAAACCCGCACGCCAATGGCGGCCTGCTGCGCAGGTCTCTCGAACTGCCCGGGTTGCATGACCACGCCATTGCGCTCGAGCGCCCCGGCGCCATCAAGGCCGAGTCGACGCGGGCCATGGGCAGTTTCTTGCGAGATGTCATGCAGTTGAACGAGGCTTCGAAGAACTTCCGGATCGTCGGCCCTGACGAGACTGCCTCGAACCGCCTTCAGGACGTGTTTGAGGTGACCGAACGTGGCTGGATGGAAAAGATCCTGCGCGAAGACGTTCATCTGGGACGCGATGGCCGGGTTCTCGAAATCCTCTCTGAGCACACCTGCCAAGGTTGGCTGGAAGGCTACCTGCTTACCGGGCGCCATGGCCTGTTTTCCTGCTACGAGGCGTTTATCCACATCGTCGATTCCATGTTCAACCAGCATGCGAAATGGCTCGATGCCTGCCGCGATATCCCATGGCGGCGGCCGGTCGCATCACTGAACTATCTGCTGTCGAGCCATGTCTGGCATCAGGAACACAACGGTTTCAGCCATCAGGATCCCGGATTCATCGACGTCGCCCTCAACAAGAAGGCGGACATCGTGCGCGTCTACCTGCCACCGGACGCCAACACTTTGCTGTGCGTGACCGACCATGTGCTGCAGACCTGGAACCGCATCAACATCATCGTCGCCGGCAAGCCGCCATCTTGGCAGTGGCTGTCGATGGACAAGGCAATCGTTCACTGCAGGGCGGGGATCGGCGTCTGGGACTGGGCGTCAACGGACGATGGAGCTGAGCCCGACGTCGTGATGGCTTGCGCTGGCGACGTCCCGACCCTCGAAACGCTGGCCGCAGTGCAGATCCTTAGGCAACAGGCTCCTGATCTCAGGATCAGGGTGGTCAATGTTGTCGACCTGATGACCCTTCAGCCTAAGGAATATCATCCGCACGGCCTGTCGGACCGCGAGTTCGATTCGCTGTTCACCGCCGACAAGCCGGTGATCTTCGCCTATCACGGCTATCCCTGGACCATCCATCGCCTGACCTATCGACGCACCAACCACGACAACATCCATGTGCGCGGCTACAATGAGGAGGGCACGACCACGACGCCCTTCGACATGACGGTGCTGAACGGCCTTGACCGCTTTCATATCGTCCAAAGCGTCGTAGATTGGGTTCCACGACTGAAGAGCATGCGGGTCGGGGTTAAGCAGGCGATGGACAGCAAGCTGCTTGAACATCGAGCCTATATTCGCGCCCAAGGGCAGGATATGCCGGAAATCCTTGAGTGGAAGTGGGAACAGGATGCCGATGCGGGGCCGAGGCGTCCAGATTGAGCGGATGCCCGTTCGCAAGCGCAAGGAAACGGCAACATATAGGATGGCTTCATGACCGATGCGATCCTTGTCCTGAACGGCGGTTCTTCGAGCCTGAAGTTCGCCGTTTTCGAGCGACGCGGTGAGCTCCCGCTGCTGCTGCGCGGCAATGTCTCCTCTCTCGGTCAACAACCGCGGCTGCGAGTCGAGGCTGCGGCCGGCAGGTCAAAGATCGACAAGAGCTTGGGCGAAGCTCCGATCGGTATGGGCAAGGCGTTCGCGGCGGTTGCATTCGTGCTCGCCGAAAACGATCTCCTGCGCCGCATCGACAGGGTAGGACACAGGATCGTTCACGGTGGGCGTGACTTCACCGAAGCGATGCTGCTCGACGAACGCACGCTCAAAGCACTGCGCCTGCTAGAGCCGCTGGCGCCCATCCACCAGCGGATCAATCTCGAGATTGTCGCGCTGGCCGCTGAAATCTTGCCGCAGGCCCTCCAGGTCGGTTGCTTTGACACGGCGTTTCATTCGACCAGACCGGAGCTCGCCAAAATCTACGGGCTGCCGTGCGCGATGACTGACGCGGGCATCGTTTCCTACGGCTTTCATGGGCTGTCCTACAGTCACATCGCTGCGAAGCTGCGTGACCGATACGGCGCGCACGCCGGCGGTCGGGCGATCGTTGCCCATCTCGGCAGTGGCGCCAGCCTGTGCGCGATGGCCGCCGGACGAAGCATCGCCACGACGATGGGGTTTTCGACGCTCGACGGCCTGGTGATGAGCACGCGCTGTGGCGCGCTCGACCCGGGGATTATCCTTCACTTGCTGCAGGAACGGCGACTGTCTGGAGACGAAATGGTCACGCTTCTCTACGAGCAATCGGGCCTGCTCGGAGTGTCTGGAATATCGGGTGATATGCGGACGTTGATCGCCTCGGACGATCCCGCCGCCGCCGAGGCTGTCGCGCTCTTCGTTTATCGGATCGGACGTGAGATTGGATCGCTGGCCGCTGCCATGGGAGGACTGGACACGCTGGTGTTCACGGCTGGCATCGGCGAAAACGCGCCGTTGGTCCGGGAGAGGATTTGCGGTGCCGCTGCCTGGCTTGGAGTCGATCTCGACGAGAAGCGAAACCGAGAGGGCGAGGAACTGGCCAGCAACGCGACTTCCCGCGTCGATGTCCTTGTCATTCCTGCGGATGAAGAATGCGCTGTGGCCGCGGAGATGCTCGTCTTTTGACCTGCCGCGCCCACAACGGCCCGCAAGGGGCCAAGGCAGCTAAGCGGCTGATCGCGCCCCCAGCTCCCGTCGAACCAGGACCAGCGTCGCATCGTCGGGATCGGTCGTGACGGTGAAGCCCATGTCGCGCTCGACCTCGATCGCGGCACGGTTCTCGCGGCTCTCGATCGACTCGATCGCTTCCAGGCCGAGGTCTTCGGCATAGTTCGCGATATAAGCGAGCAACTCCCAACCAACGCCCAGATGCTTGCGATCCGCACGAATGCAGATCGCGACCTCACCGTTTCGATCGGCGGCATCGCTTGCCAGCGTTGCAACCGCGATCAGCATTCCGTCGGTGGAGAAGGCTAGAAAATTATGGATGTGGGCGTCGTCTGAACGCGTCATCGCGACCAGCCGTTCATGCGAGACCTCCTTCACCGCGCCGAGAAAGCGAAAGCGCAGGTCGTCCGGGGTCACATGGGTGAAGAACTCGGCCAGCGTTGGCTCATCCTCAGGGTACGCGCGGCGCACTTCGAAGCGAAATCCGGTGTGGGTGGTAAGTGTATGGTGCATGACAACAGGGTCCTGATCTGAGGCTGACGTTACGCTGTCTGCTTGGGAGGGCTCATACGCCCATGGTCTGCAACACATCCTGCTTGAGGATTTCGACGCTGCGCAGGTTGAGCAGGCGGATCACGCCCTTATCCTTCAGCCGGGTGAAAACCCGCGACACGGTCTCGATAGTGAGTCCGAGATAGTCGCCGATGTCCATGCGCGACATCGGCAGCTCCACCTGCCGCAATCCACCTTGCCGCTCCATCATGTCGACCAGGAAGGCGGCGACACGTTCGATGGCGTTCTGACGACCGAGGACAAGGAGGTGCTCCTGCGCCCTCGTCAGGCCCTTGAGTGCCAGGGGAAGCAACTGATGGGACATGTCCGCTCCAGCGCTGAAGCGGAAGGCGCGTACCCCGGTGGCATTGATCGCTTCGGCGAAGAAATGATGCGTCGTGTCGCCTTCGAAGCCGAACGTCTCTCCGGCGAGGTGGAAGGCGCTAATCTGCCGGCGGCCGTCCGCGAGCAGGCGATAGATGCGTACGGCGCCGAATTCGACCTGGTAGAAAGCGCCAGCCTTCTCGCCTTGAGCATAAATCTCCGAACCGGCGGGAAAGAAGCTGACCGGCTGTTGCGTTTCCGAGTCGAGGGCCACTGGCAGGCTTGGCTGAGCAGAATGCGACGGCAATGAAATTCTGGAGGCGGTGTAAGCGTGCATGGCTGTTGTCCAGGTTGTTTCGCGACACAGCAATCGCGCGAATCCGCGGGTCGCGAAATTCGGTTTTGTCCCTACGGGAAACTACCTAGGCACGCGCCGGCCCGCTCATGTCCAGAGCAGATTCGATGCGCCGGCTTGGCCGGAGGGTGTCGCCTCTTCCGGCCCTGTCTCCATTGTCAGCCTGTTGTCAGCTTGGCCGCGCTAGGCCGGCGCTGCGACCGGAAATGATTCTTCAAAACCATCGGCTGCGGGGTCGCCGCACGCGATCAGGAGCAATTCTAACATGCAGTTTTTCAAGTCCGGACTGGTCTTGGTCCTCTTGACGGCGTCGGTGCCAGCCTTCGCCAACACGACCGTCAACGTAAAGCTTTGGGACAAGGACGGTGCCGTGAACCCGGACGCCAAGATGGGGATGGGCATGCCGGCAAACATGAGCATGGCGACGATGGCCATCAAGCTGGACAAGACCGTCGTACCCGCGGGCGAGGTTACCTTCAAAGTCAGCAATACGTCCAAGGACACGGTTCACGAAATGATCGTCGTGCCGGCCGCGGATGCGAAAAAGACCGCATTGCCGTATGTGAAAAATGAAAATCGCGTCAACGAGGATGCGGCCGGCCATCTCGGCGAGGTTTCCGAACTCGATCCAGGCAAAACCGGATCGCTGACCCTGGACCTCAAGCCGGGCAGCTATGCCGTTTTTTGCAATATCCCCGGTCATTTCATGAATGGAATGTGGGCAACGATCCTGGTCAAGTAGACGGTGATCCAACGCTGCAACCCGCCCGCCAAAAGGCGCGGCGGGTTGCTGTTCATTGCTTCCCCGATCGAGACCGCTACCGCTTGCGCCCGATTGATGATTGGCCGATCGTCAAGCGATGTCCGCCGGTTCGGCGCTGCGTTTTCGTCCGGTGATCATGGCTCGGACCAGGTTTTCGCGGTGGCGAAAGCTTGCCAGGGCGACACCGCCAATATGAAGCAAGACGAGGAGCAACAGGCCGTGCGCCGCCAGGCTATGTGCGGCTTCGACCCAGGGCACACCGAAATAGGCGTCGGTCGTCATCAGCCAGCCGGTAAGAGCGGTTGAAGCCATCGCCGCGATCAAGACGATCACCATCGCGCCGCCAGCCGGATTGTGGCCGATATATCGGGCCTCGCGGCCGCTCAGTATTGCCGAGAGATAACGCGCGACAGTCGCCGGATCACGCACGAATTGGGAGAACCGCGCATAGCGGGTACCAAGAACACCCCACAGAAGCCTTATGCCGATGAGGGCGGCGGCGGCGTATCCGGCCCAGTGGTGGATACCCTCCGAGGAATGGGAGGTGAGCCAGGCCGTGACGAAGCTGAGCACCAATGCCCAATGGAAACTCCGCACGGCCCGATCCCAGACGCGCACCATCGGCGGCGATGGGTGCGCGCCTGCTGCTGCCGGAACGTTCTGATCAATTTTCGCCGGCTTCGGCATTGTCGAGCTTTTCAAGGGTCTCGGCATTGTAGGCCAGATTGACCTTTTTGCCCGCCTTGTCGACCGCGTAGACCTCATAGCAGCCCTTCTCGACCTTGATCTGCCGCACGGTGAGGCCTTCGCCAGTCAATTGTGCTTCCAGTGTTGCCTTGGGCTTGAATTGCGATTTTGGGGCGGTGCTGCAGCTGCCGCCGGCGGCGAGCGCCGGTCCCGCGATCATGCCTGCCAAAGCGGTGAAAACGAGTGTGCGATACATGATGACTCCATTCGGAAGGTTGGGCGCCGATGTTGCGCCCGCAGGTGGATCTTCGATCGTCCAGACGGCGATTCTCACCGCCATTGGAGCGAAATAATCAATTCAAGCTGACAACTGGCTGACAATTGTATCATCGGCACCGATCGGGGCCGCGCTGATCAATTTGATCTGGCGCAAGGACGGCGGGTGACGTCGTGAGCAGGATGACGGCCGGATGTAGAGCACTTCTGCTGCCCACCCGGAAAGAGGATCGCCATGAAAACCGTATTGAGGAAAGCAACATTTGGGCTTGCTGCTGCAATGCTCATGGCTAGCCATGCCGGCGTCGTCCAGGCTGCTTCGCTTGTCAAAGTCTCGCTCTGGGACAAGGGCGCGAGCACGGAGATGCCGATGGGTCTTGCGTATGCAGCGCCGGGCCTCGATCTCGCCAAGGCGACCATGGGCATCAAGGCTTTGCCAAGTGTGGCAAAGGCCGGAGAGGTCACATTCAATGTGAAGAATGACTCCAAGGACACCGTCCACGAAATGATCGTGATGCACCTTGCCGATCCCGGCAAGCCGCTTCCTTACCTTGAAGCCGAGAACCGCGTCGACGAAGACAAGGCTGGCGACAAGGGCGAAGTTTCGGAGCTTGATCCGGGAAAATCAGGCACGTTGACCGTCGAGCTGAAGGCTGGAAAATACCTGCTTATCTGCAACGTGCCAGGTCACTATGGAGCCGGCATGTGGGCCGAATTCACCGTCGAGCCATAGATAATGAAGCAGGCAGCCGCCTGGCCGGAACCTGTGACTGCCGCAGTTTTCGAAAGCCTGCCGGGATCGCCGGCCTTGTCGGTTTGGCCGCGCCACGGCGGAGGCTGGGCAGTCACGGCATTTGTTTTTCCGGGGCAACATGGAGCACGTCATGAGAGCGATGGTGCTCGAAAACATCGGCGTGCCATTGAAGCTGGTCGACAGGCCTGATCCCATAGCGAGACCCGGTGAGATCAGGTTGAGGATCGAGGCATGCGCTGTCTGCCGGACCGATCTGCATGTCATTGATGGCGATCTGCGTCATCCAAAACTGCCGCTCGTTCCGGGTCACGAAATCGTCGGCACTATCGATTCCGTCGGCAAGGGCGTGGCGCGTTCCAGGATCGGGCGCAGGGTTGGCGTGCCTTGGCTTGGGCACACTTGCGGGCATTGTCCCTACTGTGTCGCGGAGAATGAAAATCTCTGCGATCAGCCAGATTTCACGGGTTATACACGCGATGGCGGCTTCGCCAGCCATGTCATTGCCGACGCGCAATTCGCCTTCGATCTGGACACGGATGCCGACCCCGTATCGCAGGCGCCGTTGCTTTGCGCTGGCCTGATCGGCTGGCGATGCCTGAAGAAGGCCGGTGACGGCAAGCGGCTCGGGATCTACGGCTTCGGTGCCGCTGCACATATCGTTGCGCAGATCGCAATCTGGCAGGGTCGTGACATCTTCGCTTTCACCCGGCCCGGCGACAGTGAAGCACGGGAATTCGCCCGCTCGCTCGGCGCGACGTGGGCGGGCGGGTCGGAGGAGCTTCCGCCCAGGCAGCTCGATGCCGCGATCATCTTCGCTCCTGTGGGTGACCTGGTGCCGATCGCACTTGGTGCCGTGCGCAAGGGCGGCCGGGTGGTTTGCGGCGGCATCCACATGAGCGACATTCCGGCGATGGCCTACGAGTTGCTCTGGGAAGAGCGTGAACTGGTGTCGGTTGCAAACCTGACGCGCCGCGACGCCGAAGAGTTCTTTCCCATTGCCAGGCGCGCTCGGGTGCACACGTACACCAAGGTCTACCCGCTGGAACAGGCCAATCAGGCATTGGACGATGTGAGGCAAGGCAGATTGAGCGGCGCCGCCGTCCTGGTGCCGTGATCGGCATTCAACGAGCGTTATGTGGGAGCGTTATCTGGCCCGTCCACCCAGTTCGCGCATATGCCGGATCCACTTCGCACGGGTCGCATCGCTGGCTCCAGCGACCATGCCGAACAAGGTCTCGCGTACCGGACTGATGCCGACAAATTGCAGAATGCTTCGCTTCAGGCCGGCGATGCCGTGTCCGAGGAACCATAGCCGATACACGACGGAAGGCATGCCCATCGTCACCAGGACGCGCGCCGAGCGGCCACGAAGCAATGTCTTGGTGAAGCCGCCGCCCTTGTCCGGATAGGCAAAGGCCGTTCCCGGCCGCATGACCTGTTCCAGAAATGCCTTGAGTATGGCCGGCATGGTTCCAAGCCACAGCGGAAAGACAAAGACGACATGCTCAGCCCACACGATCGCCTCGGCTGCTTCTTTCAACTCATCGGGAACCGCACCATGCTCGAACTCCTGCATCGTCCGAAGCATCGGAAAATCGATTGCCCCCAGATCGACCCGGCGGACACCATGCCCTGCCTTTCCCGCGCCCTCGCCATAGGCGTCGGCAAGACCGCGGCAGAGCCGATCCGGGGACGGGTCTGGATGGCCGACCACTATCAGGATGCGTCGCGACATGGTCTACTCCCAGGGAGCCAGGCGTTGCCGCGTCATGGCCGCTCGACCCTTGCCACCTGGTAGGTGTGCATGGTGCCGTTGCGCTCGATCGACACATATTCACCGGTCACGAACCGTTCGTCGCCGAGATGAAAGCCGATTTCGTCATCGCGGTCGCCTTCGGCGTAGTCGAAATACCACTGCCCGCCGGGCTTGCGTCTCAGCCGGCCGATCAGATCCTCCTCGCCAGTCCGAAAGCGGCGAACTCGACATGAGGCCCTGTGCGATTTCCATTCTTCGGCATCGATACGCCCTTCGCCGTTCAGCGGAGCCAGCACGTCGTAACCCTCTTCACGATCTCCTTCCGGGTGATCCTTCTCGCGGGCTAGCAGCAGCCGGACATGGCGGAATTTCGGGGTAAGGTCCTTCAAACTGGTCATGGCGAACTCCTTTTAAGGAGTTCCATAGAGCCGTAGCTGGGCCTGCCCCTTGATCCGCATCAAAGATGGCTCAAGAACCGCGCTTCTATCCCGGGCCAGGCAACAACATGGCGCCATAGCCGGCGGTCGCAGCGGTCAGGGTTGCGCCGGCCAGCGGCACCCAGAACCTGATCGGACCGGCAAATACCGCCAGTGACAGGCGGCCGATCGCATTTGCCGCCAGTGCCGCCAGCACAGCCTGACCGACAGTCTCGACGGGGACCGAATACTTGACCAGCCGCAAGGCACTGAGCACCGAGACGTCGACATCGAACGTGCCTGCCAGCGCTGAGGTAACCAGCAAGCCGCGGCTGCCGAATTGAGCTGCCAATCCAGCGCTTGCGGTCGCGACAAGCGCGAAGAGCAGCGCGAACAGCAACAGCGGACCCAGCTCGAATGGATTGCGCGCAATAGCGCTGCGTTCCTCATTCCCGCTGTCGCGAGTCATCAGCAATGCGCCGCAGACAGCGAAGGCGAGCGCGGCTGCCATCGCCGCTATAGCGACCGAAGCGAACACGCCTGGCTCTATGATCAGAATCACGGCGCAGACGCGGAGCACCGAAACCATTGCAGCCAGGGATGCCGCCCCGGCGAGCGGCAGTGGATTGCCGCCCGACGCGGCATTGCGGGCAAGCGCCAAGGTCACCGCTGTGGAAGAGACGATCGCACCGACGAGCGAACTGACCAGCAGCCCACGCGTATTTCCCAGAATGCGAACAGCCACGTAGCCGGCGAACGATATCGAGGCCATCAGCACCGTCAGGAACCAAACTTCCCAAGGATTGAAACCGCCCCACGGGTCCATCGTCCGGTTTGGCAACAGGGGTAAGACGATCGCCGTCATCACTGCCAGGATCAGCGCCGAACGCAGTTCGACCCAGGTCAGTCGCTTCAAAAGACCGTGCAGGACTTCTCGGCTGGCCAGGATTGCCGCCAGTGCCGCCCCGCCCGCAGCAGCAGCCCGATAATCGCCGGCTACGGAAAGCGCGCCAAGGGCGAAAACGCCCAGGCCTGCGATCACGCTCGTGACGCTGAAATCCTCGTCATGGGCAGCCTCACGCGCCTTGTACCAGGCAAAGATTGCCGCAAAGGCGATGAAGCCTCCGACGAGCACCGATACGGAGCCTAGTGCACTGGCCAGCGCCGCGAGCACGCCACCAAGCAGCCCGGATATGCCGAATGTCCGGATGCCAGCTGTGCGACTGCGGTCGGGCGCATCCCGCTCTTGCCAACCACGCTCCAAGCCGACAAGGAGACCTATTGCGAGGGCCAGTCCAAGCCGGGCGATGAGCGGATCCATTGGCGCGACGACTTCAGGCGGTCACCGTCGGCAGGCGGTCGCGAACCCACCTGACGATCTGGCCTGCCGTCATTGCGCCAGATGTGCGCGCGAGTTCGCGTCCGCCATGGAACAGAATCATGGTCGGGATGCCGCGAATGCCGAGCCTTGCCGCGACAGATTGCTCATTTTCGGAATTGAGTTTGATCAGGCGAACATGTGGCTCCAGTTCGATTGCCGCCGCTTCATAGGCCGGCGCCATCATCTTGCAGGGGCCGCACCAAGGTGCCCAGATGTCGACGACAACGGGAATACTGCTTCGCGTAATCTGGTGATCGAACGTCTTGGCGTCGACGTCCGGGGGGTGACCTGAAAACAGTCTGGTCCGGCACTTTCCACATTTTGCCTCACTGGCATTTCGTGACGGCGGCAGGCGATTGACTCCGCCGCATTTGCTGCAAACCACCAGATTTTGCTGTGCCATGGCCATTCACCGAACTTGTTCTCGACCACTATGCGCGCCACAGATGTCCATCGCCAAGGGTCCGCAAAGCGTTCAGGATAACCGCCACGTCAATCCCTTCCTGAAGTAGCGCTCCGGCAACGGGCGTGATCTGCCCCATGGCCGCTGCGATCATTGCCAGCCCCGACAGCGCCAGTCCGGCAATGATGCTTTGCAAGGCGATCGATCGCGTTCGCCGTGCAATCCGGACGGCATCGGCGACAGGCAGCAGCCTGTCGGTCAGCACGATGACGTCCGCCGCCTCGGAAGAGGCCGTCGCCCCACGCGCGCCCATGGCGACGCCGACCGTCGCGGCGGCAAGAGCGGGTGCATCGTTGATGCCGTCGCCGACCATCATCGTCGGCGCCAAGGCTTTCTCGGCTGTGACCGTCGCGACTTTTTCGGCAGGGGTCGCATCGGCGACCAGGGCGTCGAGGTCGAGCCGGGCGGAGATGCGCTTGGCCGCCACGCCGTCGTCGCCTGTGAGCATGATCATGCGATCAATGCCAGCGGAGCGCAGCTTGCCGAGTGCGTCATGCGCATCAACACGCAGGGCGTCGCCGAACGTGAAAACACCGGCAAGCTGCCCGCCGAGTGCTACAAAGACCCTGAGCACCGCCTCGTCCCGGTATTTTTCTTCGCCCCCTTTCGCCCAGTTGGGCAGGGGACTGTCGGCGAGCACAAGAGCCCGCGATCCGGAGGCGATCGCAATGTTCTCGACCCGGCCCTTCAGGCCTGCGCCGCGATGCTCGCGGACATCACGCGGATGCGAAAGCATCAGCTGTCTGCCGCGCGCCTCCCGGATGATCGAGTCGGCGAGCACATGGTGTGAGGCCTGTTCCAGGGATGCCAACAGCTGCAGCAGATGGTTCGCGTCACGGCCGGGTGCGGCTTCGATTTCGATGAGCTCGGCGCCACCGATGGTCAAGGTCCCCGTCTTGTCGAAGATCGCGGTTCGGACTTGCGCTAGAGCCTCCAGCGCCGTGCTGCCTTTCATAAGGATGCCGGCACGCGCGGCACGCGAGACGCCGCCGATGAATGCAACGGGGGCAGCAAGGATGAGCGGGCAGGGCGTTGCGACGACCAGCACCGCAAGCGCTCTGATTGGGTCGCCGGAAACATACCAGGCGGCGCCGGAAACCAGCAGAGTGGCTGGCAGAAGGAACAGGGCAAACCGGTCGGCCATGCGAATGAATGGAGATTTCGCGGTCTGCGCTGCAGCGACCATGCGTACGATCGCGGCATAAGTGCTCTGCTCCGCGAGGGCAGAAGCCCGCATGCTGAAGGTCTCGCCCGCATTGACGGTGCCGCTGCGCAGCACATCCCCCGCGCTGCGCCGTTCCGGCAGGGGTTCTCCGCTCACTGCGGACTCGTCGAGAGAGGCCGAAGCATCAAGCAGGATGCCATCGACGGGCAGCAGTTCGCCGGCCCGGACCAGAATCTCGTCGCCGACATCAACGTCCTCGACGGAGATGGTTTCTGTCCCCAGCGTTGACGTTCGGTGGGCGACACGCGGCGATCGGTCGGTCAATGCCTTGAGGTTCCGTTCCGCGCGGCCGCGAGCGAAATCCTCAAGCACCGTGCCGCCCGCATACATAATCGCGACCACCACTGCCGCCAAGGGTTGGCCAAGAAACAGCGCGGCGGACATCGACACCAGCGCAATAGCATCGACACCGAAGCGGCCGATCCAGAAATCGCGCAGGATGGAGATGGCGAGAGCCGCTACCACGGGCAACGTCGCCACCGTCCAGATCGTGTCGGCCTCAAGGGGCCCGAGCCCGGTTCGCCACGCTCCGATCCCAACGGCGAGACCCAGGATGGCAATCACCAGCAATGCGCGTCGCAGGATGGACTCGTGCATGCGATGCCTTCCGATCTGATCGATGCTCGCCAATTTTCGTCAGCGCTGACGAGCGCGTCGAACTCGGGCAACAGCTAGTCGCGAGAACCACAGAACGCTTTGATCCAACGCAACGAACGGGCAAGATCGACCGACGATTATCGCCGCTAACAGGAGACACAAGGGGTGACGATCCGAAATCTCGAACATGCGTTCGCCCCGAAGTCCGTTGCTGTCTTCGGTGCGTCGGTGCGCGAAGGCTCCGTCGGCCATGTCGTTTTCGACAACATCGTCAGCGGTGGCTTCGAGGGCGACATCTGGCCGGTCAACCCGAAATATTCGCAGATCGCCGATCGGCAATGCTATGCTGAAGCGGCGGATTTGCCTGACGTCCCAGACCTTGGTGTCATCGTTACACCGCCTGAGACAGTTCCCGGCATCGTGCGCGACCTTGCTGAAAAGGGCACGCGGACGGCGGTTGTGATCACTGCCGGGCTTACGCGCGAGAATGGCCTGCGTCAGGCGATGCTGGACGCTGCCAAGCCCACGCTCTTCCGCATCATCGGGCCGAACACGGTCGGGCTGATGATCCCGCCGATGAAGCTAAATGCCGGATTTGCGCATATGGCCGCGAAGTCCGGCAACATCGCACTGCTGTCGCAATCCGGCGCCATTGCCACATCGCTGATCGACTGGGCGGCCGACAACAATGTCGGCTTCTCGCAGATCGTCTCCCTTGGCGACATGGCCGATGTCGATGTGGGGGACTGCCTCGACATGCTGGCGGGCGACATGCACACCCACGCCATCGTGATGTATCTCGAAACCATTCCCAATCCGCGCAAGTTCATGTCGGCGGCGCGCGCCGCCGCGCGCCTCAAGCCGGTGATCGTCATCAAGTCGGGCCGGCACGAGCAGGCGGCCAAAGCGGCCGCGACCCATACCGGCGCGCTGTCGGGCGCGGATCGTGTCGTCGATGCCGCATTGCGGCGCGCGGGCATCCTGCGCGTCGAAGGCCTGGCCGAGTTGTTCGACGCGGTTGAAACGACCGCCCGCTTTGCTCCGCTGGAGCGAGCCCGCGTCGGCATCGTCACCAATGGCGGTGGCGCCGGCGTGCTTGCCGTCGACCAACTTATCGACTGCAACGGGGAGTTGGCCGAACTCGCGCCGGGAACGATTGCCCGCCTGGATGCCGTCCTGCCGGCCACATGGTCGCATGCCAATCCGGTCGACATCATCGGCGACGCTCCGCCTGAGCGCTACCGGGTCGCGGTCGAGGCCATCGCGGCCGATGCCGGGACCGACGTTGTCCTGGTCATGAACTGCCCGACCGGGCTCGGCTCGCCGCTCGCCGCGGCAAGCGCGGTGGCAACGCTCGCGCAGGACGGTAAGATCGGCGGCAAACCGGTCCTGACCTGCTGGCTTGGCGAACACACGGCGCGCGAAGGGCGACGTATCCTTCAGGACGCGGGGATTGCCAGCCTCGAGACACCCGCCGATGCCGCGACGGCCGTATCCTACCTCGCCGACTGGTCGCGAGCCCAGCGGGCCCTGCTACGTACGCCGTCGAGCCACGGCGAGGCCGCCACAAGCGGTCGAGAAGCGGTGCTTGCCCTATTCAGGCAGGTCGCCAGGGAAGGCCGGCGCATGCTGACCGAGCCCGAGGCCAAGGCGGCGATTTCCGCCTACGGCATCCCTGTGCCCGAAACGATCATCGCCAGATCCCCTGCCAAAGTAGGGCAGGCGGCCGGCCGGCTTCTCAAGACATCCGAGCAGGTCGTCGTCAAGCTGCTCTCAAAGGCGATCTCGCACAAGTCGGACATTGGCGGGGTGGTGCTCGGCATTGCAGCCGCGGCGGCAGCCGAGGAGGCAGCACGCGCAATCGAGGCCCGGTTGCATAAGCACGATCCTCAGGCCGATATCGAGGGGTATGCCGTACAGCCGATGGTGGTGCGAAAACAGGCTCAGGAACTGATCCTTGGTGTCAGCCATGATTCGATTTTCGGTCCGGTTCTCCTGTTCGGGGCGGGTGGCGTCGCCGTTGAGGTGATGGACGATACCGCGATCGCGTTGCCTCCGCTCGACGAAGTTCTTGCCGGTGACCTGATCGGGCAAACGCGGATCGGTCGGCTGCTCGACGGATTCCGCGATCGCAAACCCGCGGATCAGCAGGCGATCGTTGCGGCGCTCAACGGCCTATCGCAGATGGTTGTCGACTTTCCGTGCCTCGTATCAATGGACATCAATCCGTTGCTCGCGGACACCGCCGGCGTGATCGCGCTCGATGCACGCATCGAGATCGAACCGAAGCGGGTGGAGGAACCTGGGCCGAATCCTGCACTGTGCATCCGGCCCTACCCGTCAGGTTGGGAGAAGGAAACGTCGGCAGGTGGCGCGCATTATCACGTCCGGCCGATCAAGCCGACCGACATCGCGCTCTATCCCGAATTCCTGGCCAAAATTTCGTCTGACGATTTGCGCCTGCGTTTCCTTTCGCCGCGAAAAAGCTTCTCCGATCAGGTGTTGAAGCGGCTCACCCAGCTCGACTACGACCGCAATATGGCTTTCGTAGCATTGGACAAGAGCACTGGCGCGCTGGCGGGCATCAGCCGGTTGTCCTGCGATCCCGACCACGTCAGCGCCGAATACGCATTGCTGGTGCGGACGGACTTGCAGGGTCATGGCCTAGGTTGGGAGTTGCTCAGCCAGATCGTCGATTATGCAAAGGCCGATGGGATCCGCCGCATCGGAGGTATCGTGCTCAGTGAAAACAGCAAGATGCTGGCAATGTGCCGTGAATTCGGCTTCTCCTTGATGCATTTTCCGAACGAGCCAGGGCTTGTCGAGGCCAAGCTCGAACTCGGTTGAGGTCAATCATCCGCAACAGTCAGGAGGCCGTGCACAGGGTTTCGGAAGCATCGCGCTGCCAACATCTCCTCAGTTCCGCGGCAATGTCGACGGGCTTTCGATCGGAATCGGTCCTGCGCCAGCTGGCCTGGCCGGCTTTTCGCTGCAATTGACGCGAAAGGATATCGACCGTTGCATCCGAGGGACCGCCCTTGCGTTCGCTGACCCGTCGCCAAAGGACGAGTGGATCCGCCTCCAGCCAGAAACCGAAGAATGGAATACCCCGGTCTCGCGCCGCCTTCTCGATCCGCTCACGATCGGCCGGTCTGTCGAAAACCGCATCAGCTACAACCGAGCCACCCTCGGAGAGAATCAAGCCGGCGCGCCATGCCATTTCGTTGTAGACGCGATCGGACACATCAGGACGATAGGCCTTGTCCGGCAGCCTGGCCTCGGCGGGCACGCCGTGCATCGCTTTGCGGATGCGGTCGCTTTCGACTATGCGCGCACCGGGCGGCGCACCGATATGGGCGGCGAGCGCCTCGGCAATGGTCGTCTTGCCTGAACCACTGAGACCGCCGATGGCAACGAGCCTGGGCGGCGTTTGCTGCAGAAATGTTCGGGCCAGTTCGAAATAGGATCGGGCCTCGGCAGTCAATTTGCCGGAATCGGCGCTGCCTTCCTCGACTTGGGTGGCGGTGACATGCGCGCGCACAGCCGCCCGCACCGCCATGAAGAAAGGCAGCAGGACAAAGCCATCCTCGTCATCGGCCTCGTCGAGGTAGCGGTTCATCACGAGATTGGCGAGCTCTGGGAAACGGCGATGCCAAAGGTCCATCAGCAAGAAGGCAAGGTCGTACAGAACATCGATGCTGGCGATCTGGTCATTGAATTCGATGCAATCGAAGAGGCGAGGCTCGCCATCGAAAAGGCAGATGTTGCGCAGGTGCAGATCGCCATGACACTGGCGGATCTTGCCCGCGGCCTCCCGGCGATCCAGCAATCCGGAATGGCGCGCGAGTGCGGTGCGGAAAGCCCGGGCAAACGTCTCGATCTCCTGTTTTGTAAAAACGTGACTGGTGCCAAAGCCGGCCTCGTTGATGTCGAGCACGCCCATCAAATTGAATGAGCCGGTTCCGTTGTGGATCTTCGGCGCCGCACGGTGATGTCCCACGATCATGCGTGCGACCGCCGTCATCAGCGCTGGCGTCAGTTCTCCCGCGGTCGCCATCCGATCAAGGAGCCTCGACTGATCAAACCGGACCATCTCGATCACCGCATCGACCATTTGGCCAGCGCCATCGAAAACGAGTTTGCCGTCGACTTCGCGGGTAATGCGCCGCACGCCCAGATAGAGGCCGGGTGCGGTCCTGGCGTTGAGTTCCACCTCTTTTTCGCAAGCGGCCAGCCTTAGTGCTGGCGTCGAGAAATCGACATAGGGCAGCTTGACCGCCCGTTTCATCTTAAAGGCACGTCCATCGATCAAGAAAATTCGCGAGATATGAGTCTCGATCGCTTCGACCTGTCCGGCCATGCCATAGGAGGCGGGATCAAGCAGGAACGCCGTAGCGGATTGCTGCTCGTCAACGACCATGTCCGGCCTCATCGATGCCTGTGTCGTGCGGAGACTGTTTGCGCCCTCTGTTTTCATTGCTGCAACGTCTCGACATAACCGGCCAGATCATGGATCCGTTCCCTGGTGACGATTTCCCCGGCATTCGGCCCATATTTCTTCACGTCACCAGGAAGGAATTGCCGACCCCAGACCGGCATGTCGCGATTGCCATGCGCCGGCACCATGCCGCGGCCGTCGATGACGGCAAAGACGCGCCAATAAGGGAATTCGCCGCCATTGCGCCTGGAGAGGCGCGTCAGGTCGCTTGGCCGCTTCAACAACTCGTCGCCCAACGGGCCGTCCCCCTTGCCTTCAAGGCCATGGCAGACGGCGCATGAGTTCATGTATTCCGCCTTGCCGTTGCCGAGTTCCTGGGCGCCAGCTGCGTTGAGGGCCAATCCCGCCAAAATCGCCGCGATCAGGAATTTCATCTGCGTTTCCCCGATTGATCGACTGAAACCTACAGCCCTGGTTTGCTAGTGCGTTGATGCGGATCAAATGCCGCCGCGGTCACGGTATTTGATTCAGCGCAATGAACGCATCGGGCAGCCTCGCTAATGACTGAAACCACGACTGATCCTTCAATCGAAATCAGGAGTTGCCGCCGTGACTTTCAGGACATTGCTTACGGTTACCGGGCCGAACCAGGGTGAAGGTGATCTAAAGCTAGCCGCCTCGCTGTGCGAACAGGTCGGCGCCCATCTCTCCGTGCTCGTTCTCGAGCTTGCCGCGCCGCCCTCAGGCGGCGAGTATGCCGCTGTCGTTTCGCCTGCCTGGCTGGAGGAACGCCAGGCCGAGCTGAAAAGGCTCGAGAAGAGAATTTCGGATGTCGCCGGCTTTCTCTCCCAGAGCGCCGTATCGGCCGATCTGAGCGAAGACTATCCCGACACGGGGTGGGCGGACGACGTCATCGGAAGGCGTGCCCGCTACGCCGATCTGACCATTCTTGGGCCAGATTTGCTGGCAAGCCATACGCTGAAGGATAAAGTCATCGAGGGCACGCTGTTCTCGTCGGGAAAGCCTATTCTGCTCGTTCCCGAGGGCACGCGGCCGACGCTGAAGCCGAAACGCGTCCTCGTTGCATGGGACGCCCGCCTTGAGTCATCGCGCGCCGTCCGCGAGTCCCTCGATATGCTGAAGGGCGCCGAAGATGTGCGCCTTGTCATCGTCGATCCCATTGAAGATGAGTTCCATCATGGCGAGGAGCCGGGTGCAGATGCCGCGGCCTATCTTGCCCGGCATGGCGTGAAGGTTACGGTCGACCGGCTGCCGAGCGCGAACCATTCGGTTGCCGATGTGCTTCGCCAGCATGCCGGCGACGTTGCGGCTGAGCTGATGGTCATGGGCGCCTACGGTCATTCCCGGTTGCGCGAACGGATTTTCGGTGGGGTCACCAAGTCGATGCTTGAAGGTCAATCGTTGCCGGTCTTCATGGCGCGATAGCAATTCACAGGGAAGAGCGGGCCGGCGCAGTTTGCGCCGGCCCGCTCTCGTTCCTGTAGCGAAGGGTTGCGGACTTACTCGCTCGCCTCTCGACCGGACACCTGCTCGATCAGAATCCGGAAGAAGACATGCGGTGCATTGTCGGCCGCGGGAGGAGTGA
The DNA here is from genome assembly GCF_004791595.1 of Mesorhizobium sp. M8A.F.Ca.ET.202.01.1.1. Taxonomy (NCBI): domain Bacteria; kingdom Pseudomonadati; phylum Pseudomonadota; class Alphaproteobacteria; order Hyphomicrobiales; family Phyllobacteriaceae; genus Mesorhizobium; species Mesorhizobium sp. M8A.F.Ca.ET.202.01.1.1. The sequence goes on from NZ_SRUN01000002.1 coordinate 679,195, forward strand.
CCGGCTTGAGTGCGCCGGGCTCCCACCAGTCGGTGTGCTTGCTCAACACCGACCAGGCATGGTCCCTTTGAAGCTTGTGGCCGATTCGGTCGGGCAGCTCTTCATATCGGCCATCGACAATGACACTTCTCCATCCTCGGCCCTGGCCATGTTCGTCCACCTGGACGGAAACTAGCGGATTGGCGCGCATCCATTCGATTTTTTTGCCCGGCATGGAAAACGCGTAAAGATGAGCATCCGAATAGGCGTAGTGGAAGGGCACGACGTAGGGCTGCCCATTCTTTGCGCATGCCAGGCGACCCACGCGATTGGCCGTCAGCAATTTGGTACATTCCAAAGCCGAAAGCGTGCGGATCTGCATTAGTGCGATCTCCTGTTCTTTACAGCTAGGCCGGAAACGTGCCGCTGGCCAGTTTTGTACAGTTGGGCAGCCTCGTCCATAGCGAAGACAACATCGTTGTCAGAGAGCCGCGGGAACCGCAGATAGTGGTGGCCCAAGGCCCGGAACTGTCCTGGCTGACTAAGGCAAACCACACGGTCCGCTTCCTGTTCCAGTTCAACGACCGTCTCTTGCGGTGAAACAGGAATTGCCACGACGATTTCCCTCGGTGACCGGCGCTTGAGGGCGCGGATCGCGATTTTCATGGTCGTACCGGTCGCGGCCCCGTCATCGACGATGATCGCGGTCTTTCCCGCAATCGAGATCGGTCTGGTCTTCCAGCGATAGGCAGCGCGCCGGCGTTCGAGTTCTGGCCGCTCATTTGCAATCAAGACACGTAGCTCGCTTTCGTCGAGTGCATAGGTCTCGACAATCTCACGGTTCAGCACGACCTCCCCAGGGTCGCCATCGACGATTGCGGCAACAGCCAGCTCGGGATTGCCCGGGGCGCCCACCTTGCGGATGATAAGCAGATCAAGAGGAGCGTGGAGGGCTTTGGCCACTTCCACTGCGACGGGCACGCCGCCGCGCGGTAATGCCAGTACGATCGGGTGATGCAATTGAAGCCTGCTCAGTTCCAGGCCAAGCTTCGCTCCAGCGTCTTCCCGGTCGCGGAACATCGGTCAATCCACCGGCCACAGTTTTCGCAGCGACTTCTTCATCGAGTTTCTGACCTGTACGATCTCGCCATGCGAAATGTGACGGTCGAGAAGCTTGAAAACGGCACTGATCGCGACATCGAAATCGATCTCCTCATCGTAGCCGAAACTGTTTCTGACGCTGATAATAAAGTCGCGCTTGGTGCGCTCATGCGCAGGCACCGCGGGGTTCCAGCCTTCGAAATAGATGCCGCGGACCAAAACAGGCAGTTGCGCCGAGAGATCGGCCATTTCTGCTGGCGAAAGCCAATCCCGCACCGTGTGTAGAACGGATCTCAGGAGACGGCACGCGCTCGGTTCGCTCCAGCAGAGGTCCTTGGCGAGCTCCTTGACCCATTGTTGCGCCTGCTGGCCAGCGTGCGTGAAGTCAGCAAAGGACGTGTGGGAAATATGACCCATGGCGGATGCTCCTCGAAGATTTGAACTCCATTCTCAGGCATCGAAAGGCTTTGAGCATTGAGCAGGATCAAATCGTTCAAAAGTGCATCGCCCCGATTGTTTTCTACAGCCGCCTCGACCAGTTCGAGGGGGCCGCGCACCAGCTGGCAAAGGGGACGAACACCGTTTGCGCAAGCGGCGGGTTTCAGCCGCCGGATTTTTGCACCAGCAGCGGAATGATCCGGTCGCTTTTCGCGACGGCCGGCCGTCCCGCCGAACCGTAGGGGATGCCGAGCGCGTCCCAGGTTTCGACCAGCGCGTCCTGCAGCTCGGCGATCAGCGCGTCCGAATGGAAGGGCGTCGGCGTGATGCGCAGCCGCTCGGTGCCGCGCGGCACGGTCGGGTAGTTGATCGGCTGGATATAGAGGCCGTGCACGCCAAGCAGCCGGTCGCTGGCCATCTTGCACAGCTCCGGGTCGCCGACCAGAACCGGCACGATGTGGGTCGGCGATTCCATCACCGGCAGGCCGGCGGCGGACAGGATCTGCTTGGTCCGGGTCGCCTGCTGCTGCTGGGCGTCGCGCTCGGCCTGTGAGCGCTTCAGGTGACGGATCGACGTGGTGGCCGCGGCGGCGATGGCCGGCGGCAGCGCGGTGGTGAAGATGAAGCCCGGCGCATAGGAGCGCACCGCGTCGATCACCGCGCTGGTGCCGGTGATGTAGCCGCCCAGCGTGCCGAAGGCCTTGGCCAGCGTGCCCTCGATGATGTCGATGCGTTCGGCGAGGCCCTCGCGCTCGGTGATGCCGCCGCCGCGCGGCCCGTACATGCCCACCGCATGGACCTCGTCGATATAGGTCATGGCGTTGTAGCGCTCGGCCAACTCGACGATCTCCTTGATCGGCGCGATGTCGCCATCCATCGAATAGACGCTTTCGAAGACGATCAGCTTGGCACGTTCGCGCCCGGCCGTCTGCAAAAGGCTTTCCAGATGCGCGACGTCATTGTGGCGGAAGATCTTCTTCTCGGCGC